>JBJFCD010000001.1:0-6241 GCA_051888795.1 Lachnospiraceae bacterium
TCGCAATAAATTGCTCATTAAGTGCCGACGCTTTTTAAACGTTCTGATTCGAATATCAAAATTCATGCAGAATTTTTTCTATACTAAATATTCATTGATGATGTTTGATACTTTGTCCGGTGTTTCAAGCTGTGGATATAATCCGCTGTGGGATAACATGTAAATATTAAAATTTTTATTTAGTTTACGGTATTCTTCAATGGTATGAATATTGTTTTTTAAATCTCTGCTTCCAAGGATATATACCGGTTTATCGATTTTTTTGATGGCCTGCTTGATATTAATGTTCACGTAATTTCCAAGAATGCTTGAGAATAAATATTTTCCGTGACTTTCTTCTAAATGGGATGCTTCATAATATACATCTTCTGTTTTCGAAGAAATGCGCAGGGCATTGCTAAAATATTTCGTCCGGAATCTTTGATCAATATGAACCGGATTTACATGAAGATTGTAAATGAAGGTTCCAATGATCGGAAGAGCAAATAAAACTCTGCTTACCTTAGAAATCTGATCCGGAATCAGTTCCATTTGCTTTACAGAAACCGGATTGATAAGAATGATCTTATCAAATAAATCGGAATCCATTTGATTTGCCATAATGACAAAGGAAGCGGATAAATTCGTTGCAACAACAGATGTTTTTTCGCCAATGACATCTTTTATAAATCCGGTAATTATCTGCACATATAAATAGTTGGTATAATCAAATCCCGGCTTTTCAGAACGTCCGCAGCCAAGTAAATCAATTGCATATACCGTATGGTTCTTTTCCAGTCGTTTTACAATTTTATTCCACTCATAGGATGAAGCTGTCGGATCAAGATCATGGATCAATAAAACCGGTAAACCTTTTCCCTGTTTGGTATAAAAAATTCTTCCGTTTTTTGAATCGTAATAATCGCCTTCCAGTGGTAGTAATTTTTTACCTGTGGAGGCCGATGCAACTAATTTATTATATGCATACATGCCGGCAACTGCAGCACTTGCAACAAATAAAAGGCTTTTTGTACTTTTCTTCATGATAAAACCTCCTTACCCCTTTTCTTATATTATAGACAACTTTATATTTATATACAAATATTTTTATTTTTTCTTTTCATTGACAAAAAAATGAATTATAATTATCTAGTACTTTAGTAATCTTTTAACCGAACAAATGTTCGAGGAGATTTATGGTAAAAGAATATCTGGAAAAAATAAGGCAAGAATTATTAGAAGAGCAGGTTGTTATTCAAAAGAGGGAAACAGAACTGCAGAATCATTTAAAAGAGAATATTAAGTTCATTCAATTATTGGAAGAGACCAATGATCCGAATTATGCTGCTTTTACTCCAAGAGAAGTAAATGGACATAATAAAAAAAAGATTGAAGAACTTAAGGAAGAGCAAAAAGAAATCAATAAGGAATTGCAGGAAGCCAGAGAAAAAAGTTCAGATCTTATCATGAGGTTGGATGAAGTAAGCAGTGTGATAAGGGTTGCAAAAGAAGAATCTATCTCTGATCTGGTTTCTATGGAAGGACAATCTTCCAATTTCCGAAAGACTATTCTTGAGATACAGGAGACAGAAAGACAACGTATTGCCAGAGATCTTCATGATTCAACGGTACAGAATCTTACTTCTCTTGTACATAAATCCGAATTGTGTGTGAAGCTAATTGATGTTGATCCCATTCGGTGCCGATTAGAGTTATCTTCACTGAGTAAGATTTTAAGGGATATTATTGAAGATACTCGGAATATGATATACGATTTACGACCAATGTCCTTTGATGATATTGGATTTGATACAACAGTCGAAAGATATCTTGATAAATTGAAATCCGGTATTCCTACTAAGTTTACTTATGAAGTGGAAGGTGAACCATATAAAATTGATAATGTTATTCAGCTTACCTTACTTCGAATTATTCAGGAAGCATGTAGTAATTCGGTAAAGCATGCAAAAGCAGATCATGTAAAGGTATGTTTGAACTATAAGGAAAATTCACTTGGTCTTTCTATTGAAGACGATGGAGAAGGTTTTGATATGTCTTCTATTCCGGAACGAACCAGAGATGATAATTCCGGCTTTGGTCTTTCTATGATGAAAGAGAGAGTGTATCTGCTTTCCGGAAAACTAGATATGAAATCGGAAGTAGGAAAAGGATGTAAAATTATTGTTGAAATTCCAATAAAGGAGGAGGGTTAAATTTTATGGCAGTAAAAATTATGATTGCGGATGATCATTCCATGATTCGAGAGGGATTAAAGAATCTGTTGGAGTTGGATGGGGACATTCAGGTCATTGCAGAAGCAGTTGATGGAAAGGATTGTTTGGAAAAGCTGGATATTGTAAAGCCGGATGTCTTACTACTTGATATCAATATGCCAAGAATGAATGGATTGGATGTTCTTAAGAATTTGAAAGAACGTCGTATTAAGGTAAAGGTGTTAGTGCTTACCGTTCATAATGAAATCGAATATCTTATGAAGGCAGTCGATATCGGAATCAATGGATATGTGTTAAAGGATTCCGAATCAGCGGAATTGAAAAAAGCAATATTTACAATTGTTGATGGTGAAACATATATTCAGCCAAGTCTGATTCCTGCACTCAATGCAAAGCGAATTGAGAAAAATGAGGATGAAGAAAAAATAGAGGAACTGACAAAGAGAGAGCTTGAAGTATTAAAGCTTTTGGCCATCGGAATGTATAATAAAGAAATTGCTGAAAAGTTAAATATCAGCGAGCGTACTGTAAAGAATCATGTATCAAATATCTTTAAAAAATTGGAGGTAACAGATCGTACGCAGGCAGCAGTATTTGCAATTCGGAATAATTTGATTCAAATATTTTAATAAATGTGTTCCTGAATGAATTTGCATATTTAAATCAGAACCCACTCTCGTTTGTAAAAAGCGTAGCGGTACTAAATTCGCAATAAATTGCTCATTAAGTGCCGACGCTTTTTAAACGTTCTGATTTAAATAGCATAATTCATTCTTAGGAACACAAATCTGAAAAGGGATTATTCTAAAAGATGGACTCCTGTATCAAACTATGGTACAGGAGTTTTATTTCTCTAATTGAATGAATTTACCATATTCCAATCAGAACACGCTCTCGCTTTGACGAAACGCAGCGGTGCTAAATACTATATGAAACTGTAAATGTTTCACGTGAAACATTTTTCTTTTAAAAATTTTTTTGGAGGAAATTCCACAAGATATAGTTTTGTATTTTTTGTATAAACACTAGGTTTTGAAAAACGATGTTTCATGTTTCACGTGAAACATTTTTTTATGTAGAAATGAAAAAACAGAAGTGATATAATGAAAAAGCACAAAATTTGAGAGAAAAATATGAAAAATCAGAAGTAAGAAAGGGTTAAAAATGGGAAGAATTATTGCAATTGCGAATCAAAAAGGCGGAGTTGGAAAGACTACTACTGCAATTAATCTTTCGGCTTGTTTAGCAGAAAAAGGGAAAAAGGTATTGGCTATAGACTTAGATCCACAGGGAAATATGACCAGTGGACTTGGTGTAGATAAAAACGAAGTAGAAAATACGGCATATCAATTAATTTTAAATGAGTGTTCTATCAATGAAAGTATTCAACCAACAGTGGTAGATAATCTTAAAATTATTGCATCGAATGTAGAATTAGCTGGAGCAGAAATTGAATTACTGGGAATCAATGATAAAGAATATATTTTAAAAACAACCGTTGATTATATCAAGGATGATTATGATTTTATTATTATTGACTGTCCACCTTCCCTGAATATGCTGACAGTAAATGCGATGACAACAGCGGATACCGTTCTTGTTCCAATCCAATGTGAGTATTATGCGTTGGAGGGACTTAGCCAGTTAATACATACAATAAACCTTGTGCAAGAAAGATTGAATCCGAATCTTCAGATGGAAGGTGTTGTATTTACAATGTATGATGTTAGAACGAATCTTTCCAATCAGGTTGTAGAGAATGTAAAAGCAAACCTTGATACAACCATTTATAAAACAATGATTCCAAGAAATATTCGTTTGGCAGAGGCTCCATCCTATGGGATTCCAATCAACATGTATGATGCGAAATCAGCAGGAGCAGAAAGTTATCGCAGTTTAGCACAGGAGATTATCGAGAGAAAGGATTTATAATACTATGGCAGTTAAGAAGAATGGATTGGGAAAAGGCTTAGACTCATTAATTACAGATAAGGTGAATAAACCGCAAGTTGCAGGATCTGCAAAAAAGGAATCAGAATCAGATGCAACCATGATGGATATCAACAAGGTTGAACCAAATAGAGAGCAGCCTCGTAAAAAATTTGATGAGGATGCTCTGTTGGAATTATCAGAATCCATTAAGCAGTTTGGAATATTACAGCCGCTTCTCGTACAGAAAAGAGATAATTATTATGAGATTATTGCAGGTGAGCGCCGATGGAGAGCAGCAAAACTGGCAAAATTAAAAGAAGTTCCTGTCATTGTAAAACAGCTGACAGAGCAGGAAATTATGGAAATCTCTCTGATTGAAAATATTCAGAGAGAAGACTTAAATCCAATTGAAGAAGCATTAGCATACAAGCGCTTACTGAACGAATTCAATCTGAAACAGGATGAGGTGGCAGAGCGTGTTTCAAAGAGCAGAACTGCAGTTACCAATTCTATGAGATTGCTAAAATTGGATGATCGAGTACAGCAAATGGTAATCGATGAAATGCTGACAACCGGACACGCAAGAGCCATTCTTGGAATAGAGGATGCTGATAAGCAGTACGAGGTTGCACAGAAAATTTTTGATGAGAAGCTTTCTGTGCGTGATACAGAAAAGCTTGTGAAGAATCTTCAGAATGAAAAGGATAGTCCAAAGCAGGATAAGCAGAAAATCGATCCAAAGCTGGAAGCAATCTACAAAGATCTGGAAGAACAAATGAAGGTAATCCTCGGAACAAAAGTTGCAATTAGTCCAAAGGACGATAAGAGGGGAAAACTGGAAATTGAATATTATTCACAGGATGAATTGGACAGAATCATCGATATGCTTAGAACTGTGCAAAAATAGGTACGATTATACTATTTAATTTATATTCAAAATAGACGAAAATATATAAAGGAGAATCATACATGTTATCTGATTTATTCGGATTCGATTCGGATTATATTATTATAGGATTGGCAGCAGTAGTTGTCATTCTCCTGGTACTTTATATTGTAAATATAGTACAAATGAATAAGCTCAAAAAGCGATACAATATTTTCATGAGTGGGAAAAATGCAAAAACTCTGGAGGATACTTTGATTAAAAGACTTGATCAAGTGGATACCCTGATTGCAGCAAACTCTACGAATGAGAAGAATATCGACAAGTTGTTTAGCAATATGAAATTTACATTCCAAAAGGTTGGTTTGGTAAAGTATGATGCCTTCCACGAAATGGGAGGAAAGCTTAGTTTTTCTCTGGCACTTTTGAATGAGACCGATGATGGTTTTGTGATGAATGCCGTGCATAGCAGAGAAGGATGCTATACTTATATCAAAGAGATCGTTGGCGGTAATTCCATTATTGTTTTAGCAGAAGAAGAGCAGGAAGCTTTAGATATGGCCAAGGAGGCAAATAAGCCTGCGAAAAAATAACAATGGAGAAAGCGGATATGAGAATAAAGACAATCGATGCAATAACCGGTGGTGAAGTCCTTGCAGAAGCAATCATGAATGACAAGAAAAATGTTCTGATTCCTGCTGGTACAGTTATTAAAGTAGACTATATTCCATTAATTGAATCATTTGGCATTGACAGTATTATGATCGAGGATCCGTATGAAAATTTTGAGGAGCCGAATCCGCTTCTTGAGCCAAGCAGGTTTCATTCCTATGTGGAAAGAGTAAAGAATGTGTTAGAGAAGCATATCTATCATGGAGAAGCTTCTTTACAAGAAATTGAAATTATCGCTCATGAGCTGGTAAAAGAAGTAAACGAAATCTCCAGCGATGCAATTTTTGATATGAATGAGCGTACTGCAAATTTATATGAGCATACTGTTATGGTAAGCCTGCTTTCTGTAATGGTGGCAAAGAAATTAAAATTGGATGAGAAAAAGAAATACAACATCGCAGTGGGATGTTTACTCCATGATATCGGAATCCGGTATATAACGGTTCCATATGAAAATCGCAATATGGAAACCGGAGATCCCATGCAGGTATTCGAATATAAGAAACATACCATTCTGGGATACTCTGCATTGGAGGAA
>JBJFCD010000002.1:0-6230 GCA_051888795.1 Lachnospiraceae bacterium
TGCATCAAAGATTTCTTTTGCTTCATCAGACAGGATATACTTGATAAAGTCATCTGCTGCTGCATTCTGAGCATCGTCTGCTTCTTCGTTTACCACTCTTGCAACTGGATAAATGACATCGCCTGTAAGATCATAGCTGACTGTTTCCAGAATGTCCAACTGATCTTCATATCCGTAAGTATCAGAATAATAAGTTGTTCCAACTTCACAGGATCCTTCTGCAACAGCAGTAAGAACTTTACTAACGTTATCCTGCTCACTGATCTCTACACCGCCAAGTGCTTCGGATACCTGCTCTGTTGTAATTGTTGATACATCATCTGTTTCTTCCAGAATACCAAGATTTGTAAGTGCCTGTCTTGTGTATTTACCTACCGGTACACTTCCGCCTGCAAGAGCAATACTCTGTGCATCTTTCAGTGTTTCTAATCCTTTTACTTTTGTTCCGCTGTCTTTTAATGTTACAACTACAACCTGATTATTTACAACATTTTCACGGGTACCTTCCACAACAAGCCCGTCTTCTTCCAACTGATCCATCTGTTTTTGTGCTGCTGAGAAGAAAATATCACATTCATACCCTTCTTCGATCTGAGTAAGCAGTGTTCCTGAACTGTCTGCATTGTAAGTGATCTTAACTTCCGGATGAGTCTCATTGTACTTTCCTGCAATCTCAGTCATTACAGTATTAAGACTGGCTGCGATAAATACCTGAATCTCAGTCTCCTCTGCTGTCTCTTCTGCAGTTTCCTCAGTGTCAGCCTCTTCTTCCTTCTTTTCTGATGCGCATCCTGCACACGCAAACACCATAACAAGAACCATTAACATTGCCAATAATCTTTTTTTCATAAATTTTACACTCCTTTTCTTTTGAATAAATTATTTTTTGGAATCATTTTCATGATTCCCGCATTCTCCTTCGGTTCCGCGAAGAATGCCAAGTCCATGTTCCAGAGATGGAAGCACATACTCAAGACTTTCTTTTACTGCCTTGGGACTTCCCGGCAGATTTACAATCAACGTCTTCTTTCTGATCCCTGATACCGCACGGCTTAACATAGCACGATCTGTAATAGAGAGTGAATAAATGCGGATTGCATCTGCAATTCCCATTGCCATCCTGTCACAGACTGCTGTGGTTGCTTCTGGTGTGATATCCCGTTCGGAAAATCCGGTACCGCCGGTCGTAAATATGACATTTACCTGCCTCTGGTCAGAAAGCCTTTTAAGCTCTTTTTCCAGAAGTCCCCTTTCATCCGGGAGAAGAAGCGTTTCCACCACATCATACCCTGCCTCTTCAAGCATCCTGCATAAAAGTGGTCCGCTCTTATCTTCTCTTTCCCCGTTATATCCTTTATCACTCAAAGTAATCACTGCCGCTGTAAATGGACGGTCATTTTCAGGAGGAATCATGACAATTTCGTCTCCCGGACGGATTTCTCCCCCTTCAATAACCTTTGTAAAAATGCCTTCTCTCGGCATAATGCAATCTCCCATCACCTGATGGATCGCACAATGACTATGGCATTCTTTTCCCACCTGAGTCATCTCAAGCAGAGTTTCTCCTATACGGAATCTGGTTCCAACCGGAAGCTTTCCAAGATCAAAGCCTTCCACGACCAGATTTTCTCCAAATGCTCCGAAATCTACATTTGCACCCTTTTGTCTGAACTCTTCTATCTTTTCTAACGCGAGCATACTTACCTGGCGGTGCCATGTGCCTGCATGAGCATCTCCTTCAATTCCCCAGTTCTCTACTAATTTTGCAAATTCTACTTCCTGCTTCTGGGTTCCTTTTTTAACACTGGTACAGATAGCGATCACTTTTCCAGTCTTACGCTCTTTACCGCTTTCGCAATTCATTTTTCCCTTACCCTCCTATCTGAACCATCTGTTTTTCTTCAGTAATCTTTTTTAACGATTCAAAACAGTGCTCCTGTGGTTTTTTCTGTATGGTTTCTTCGATCACATTCCTGATTTTTTCAGCCAACATCATCTCTGAATTTTCCTGACTGCGAAGAACCTTTTTTATATTGACACTCTCTCCATAGCAAAGGCATGGTTTGAGTTCTCCAGTCGATGTCAGTCTAATCCGGTTGCAGCTTTCACAAAACTTCTCGTGTATTGCGCTGATAAATCCAACACTTCCTGAAAATCCCGGGATTTTATAATAAACTGCAGGACCGTTTCCATGAACAGTGATGTCTTTTTTCATGTCTGGATAATATTTTTCAATTTCTTTTTGCAGTTCTTCTCCCGACACAGCCTCCAACTGTTTCCCATATCCAATGGGCATCATCTCGATAAAACGCACATCTATTTTTTTTGGTCTTGCCAGTTCAATAAGATTTTTCCACTCGTTTTCATTGATTCCTTTTTGAAGCACACTGTTTATCTTTACCGGAAGTCCTTTATTTACAGCCAGATCTATGCTTTCTATCACTCTGCCAAGTTCATCAAAACCGGTAATATTTCTGTATGTTTCCTTATCAAGTGTATCAAGACTTATATTTACTGCATCCAGACCATTTTCCACAAGCTCATCAATATATTTGGAAAGCAGCACTCCATTGGTTGTAAGTGTCACCTGCGATACACCAGGGATTTTTTTAATCTTTCCAATCAGGTCAGGGCACCCCAGACGCACCAATGGCTCTCCACCGGTAATCTTAAATTTCGTAATACCAGTCTCTACGGCTGCTTTGCAGATTAGTTCTATCTCTTCATAAGAAAGGATTTCATCCATAGATACCTGACAAATACCGTGAGGCATACAGTATTTGCACCTGAGATTACATCGGTCAGTAATTGAAATACGCATATAATCTATGCTTCTTCCATAATTATCCTTCATATCTTATGCCTTTCCGAATCCACAGTTTGGAAATGTACAGACCGGACAGGACAGGCAAAGCCCTCCCTCTCCGAGAACTGTAATATCTTCTGCACAAAGCTTTTCTCCTGCCATAATCCGTGGCAGTACCAGATCAAAGATTGTCCTCTTCGAATACATAACACAGCCCGGAAGACCCATGATTGGAATATTTCCGTCATAATAAGACAGAAGAAACATTGCTCCCGGAAGCACCGGTGCACCATAAGTCACAATCTCAGCGCCTGTATTCTTAATGGCAAGCGGAGTTCGATCATCGGGATCTACACTCATTCCTCCGGTGCATATAATCATATCCGCACCCATGCCAATCAGTTTTTTAATGCATCCCGTGATTCTCTCGTGATCATCATCACTGATCTCATGACCGATGATCTCTGTATCATACTCGCTAAGTTTTTCTTCGATGACAGGAGTGAATGTATCCTGAATCCTTCCATGGAACACTTCATTTCCAGTTGTCACGATACCTACCTTCTTATGCTGAAAAGGCTTTAATTCAAAAATCGGTTTCCCACCGCAGACTTCTTTCGCTTTTTCCATCTTTTCTTTTTCGATCACAAGGGGGATGATTCTGGTACCGGCAATCTTATTTCCTGCCTTTACCGGGAAATTCCCATGTCGAGAGGCGATCATCATCTCGCCGAGTGCATTCACTTTATTAAGCAGTTCCTTATCCACTTTCAAAAGTCCGTCACATTCTGCGATGACTTCGATTTTCCCCTCTTTCACCTCTGATGGGCGCATATATTCATTTTTACACAACTGGTACAAAATATCGGCAGCTTCATTTTCATGCAGCATATTTTCATCCTTTTCCCAGATATATACATGATCCTTTCCCACACTCAAAAGAACCGGAATATCTTCTTCACGGATGACATGTCCTTTTCTGAATACTGCATCTTTCGTCACACCTTTAATAATCTGAGTCACATCATGACAGAGCACCTGTCCTACTGCCTCTGTTGTTCTTATTTCTTTCATAAATGATTCCCTGATGTATTCTCGCCTTTACATCAGAGCTATCCTCCTTTCTCTTCAGACTTTCAAACGATACTATTATTTTCCAACACCATTTCTACTATCTCATCAATCTGATCAAAATTCATAACCTGCTCATTAAATTCATCTGGTTCTCTGTCGGTCACGATTAAAAATCTTCCCGTTGGATTTGACGCCGGTTTTTCCGAAATTTCTTTTCGGATCACCTCTATCTTTGGAAAAGCGCTGTTCTTCATTCCCTCTATAAAAATCATGTCCGCTTCCGGGAACATACAGATCAGCTCTTCTACTTTTGCACCGCATCCTGTCTTATGGATAAAAATCCGATAATCCGAAAACACTGCCGTCCCGTAAGCACCAGCTTCTTTCATGCGATAGCTGTCCGTCCCTTCAATATCACAGGAAAAATCATGTCCATCATGCTTAATAACAGCGGTTTTTAGTCCTCTGTCTGAAAGATTTTTGATAAGTTTTGTAAGAAGCGTCGTCTTTCCGGAATTTTTCACACCGCAGACAGCAATGATTTTTTGTTTTTTTCCTTCTGTCATAAAAGAACCACCTCTACTTCATCGCCAATCTCCACCTTGCTTGTCCCCGCCGTAATCTCAATCAGACAGTTACATCCACACATGGAACTTAAGATTCCCGATGCATTGGATCCTGCTGCGATCTGTACCTTTCCATCCTCATAATATGCCCGCACATATCTTGTGACAAAACTTTTCTTTGGAAATACACTCATACAGATTGCTGTTTTCTTCTTAATCTCGAGATCTTTTCTTCCTGTCATCTTTGCAAGGATCGGGCGAACCAGTAATTCAAGATTCACGGTTGCTCCATATGGATTACCTGACAGACAGATCAGAAGCTTTCCTTCGTATTCTGCACATAAAGTCGGCATTCCGGGCTTTATGGCAATTTTCCAGAACAGCTTTTTGCAGTTCAGTATCTTTAAGACATCGTGCATAATATCTTTCTTTCCTACAGACACTCCCCCTGTTGTAACAATAAGATCTGAATGCTTAAAAGCTTCTTTGATTCTATCTGCAACAGTTTGCGCATCATCTTCTGCACGTCCTTTCTCTGAAATCACGATTCCCCATGATTTTAATCTTGTCACAAGTGTATAAAGATTTGAGTCATAGATCTTTCCGGGCAAAAGTTCCTCACCGGGAAGGACGATTTCATCTCCGGTTGTGATCACTGATATTTTCGGAAGTCTGTAAGCCTTCACATTTTCGAGCCCGAGACTCGCAAGGACTCCTGCCTCCACTGCGCCAATCGCTGTTCCTTTTTTCAAAAGCACTGCCCCTGCCTGATAATCTTCTCCTTCAAAACAATAATTCTGGTGATGCTGTATTTCTTCATAGATTTCAACTCTGTCTTCTCCGTAATCTGTATCTTCCTGCCCCACTATGCAGTCGGCACCTTCCGGTATGGGAGCACCCGTCATAATCCTCACTGCCATGCCACTCTCTACTATTTTTTCCGTCACATGACCAGCATCCACTTCATCGATCACAGTCAATGACACCGGATGTTCTCTCGAAGCACCTTTGATATCCACACTCTTTACTGCATAGCCATCCAACGGAGAACGGTCAAAAGGCGGCTGATTTCTTTTAGCCACTATATCCTCGGCAAGCACTCTTCCTGATACATCCCACAGAGATACCGTTTCACACTCTTCAATTTTTTCTACTCTTTCAAGAAGGAGATTCAAAGCATCATTCAACAATAGACCATCCATAATTTTCTCCTTATCTACAGTTCTTTATAATAAATTTCTCTATTTCAAAGATGAAACATTCTCTATATTCTGATAATCTTCTATCGTATTGATATTTTTTAACATCCGTTCAAATTTTTCCTGCCCGGTAACATCGACATAATTAATATCCAGCTTTTTCAGAGCATCCGTCAGACGATAATTTCCGTTTTTGATTTGTTCTCCTAAAACAGGCAGGATATTCTTTTTATAAATTGCAGCCAGCGGATGCTTCTTTCCTGCTGTCACAGGGACAACTCCGTCAGAATCCTTTAATTCTTCTCTTAAATAAGTGAAAAACTCTGCTTCCAAGAAAGGCATATCGCATGCTGCAACCATCAGAACATCCGTCTCACATGCCTTCAATCCTGCATGGATTCCCCCGATCGGACCGCATTCCGGATATTCATCTGTGACAATCCGGCATCCAGCGTATTCCGCGTGAATCTTTGTCCCATAAGAGATCAAGATTTGCTCTGTCATTTTTCCCATCTCATCAATCAGTCTCTCCATAAAAGAATTGTCTTCATAGGTTAGAAACCCTTTATGGCTGCCTCCCATGCG
>JBJFCD010000003.1:0-6226 GCA_051888795.1 Lachnospiraceae bacterium
GTGTTGTATTTTCCCGGCAATTGGGCTATATTATCTTATTCGCGAGCGCCACTCTATTTGGCGACCATTGCTTGCATGCGTTGCCGGTTTTGCTGCTCTCATCCTGCCATTTCTCATCTACTTCCTAATCCAAGGCAACTTCTCCGCGTTTATCCAAGAATACTTTATCAATACCGTACAGACGATAAAAAATAGAAATGGAGAATTTGGTATCAGCCAATTATTGGATGCTTATAAATACGCATTTACTTCTGCAGGAAAGAGGTTTTATGTATATTTGTTTTTTTGTTTGATCCTATTTTTCTGTTCAGCAATCACTAAAAGATATGTCTTTTTTGTGATTTATGTTGTATACCTACTTGTTAATATACATAGTAAAGGAAGTTATTATTATTATAATTCTGGATTGCCAGCTATGATAATGTGCTGTATCGCTTTATTTATGTGTTTTAAAAAAGGTGGGAATAATTTCGTTATGTTTTTTTCTATTTCTGCTATTATCATCATTGGTTCGTCGATATATAATTTTAGGCAGCCGTGGTCACTAACAAATTCTTTTATGAAAAAGCAATTGTCCGAGGTGGAATCGTTGATGCGAATCAAGCAAAATGTTAGGGTTCTTAATTATGCAGTAGAACGAGGATTCGGCATAACATCTAATTCGCTTCCCGCTACAAAATATTGGGCAAGGCAAACAGGAGCAACCATGGAGATGAAGGAGTCGGCGCGCAGAGCCATAAATAACAGCGATGTAATCACAACGGACAATTGGTGTGCTGATTCTGTTGAAACACGTCGGTATGTTTTATCAAATGGTTTTAAATTTGTATATCGATTCCAAATGTCATCATCGCCAAATGATTATGTTAATATATATATGAGAGAATTAGAACGGTCATCAGATAACTAAAGTTTTAGGACGGAGTTATTATTGGAAAATAGGAATAATTCATATTCATCCGACAATCGTCGAATATTATTATACATGAAGGCTTTGACTAGTTTAGATACCTTTCGGTGTGTTGTATTTGAGTCTTTTCACATTATATGTTTATAAAGAAATTAATTACACAAAATAATCTGATGAAACTTCTGAAACAGATTCCTGATCGGCCAGTTGCTAATTGGCTGATAATGTTTGTGATGGCAACGGCGATAATGATGTTGCTGTCACGCGATTCATACCTTTACCTGCTTGGTCCGCGATGCGATTCGGCGTGGTTCTTTATGTGCGGTAAGGCATGGATGAATGGTTTGGTGCCATACGTTGATTTTGCCGACAGTAAGGGTCCACTGCTGTGGCTTATATATGGGGTGGGCTATCTTCTGAGCCATTACGACTATCATGGCGTGTTTTGGGTGTCGGTAGTGGTCTATTCGTTCACGTTTTATTTCCTGTTTAAAACCGCTCGTATATTCCTTGAAAGCCGCCGTCAGGCCATATTGGCAGTGCTGATGACTTCGGTGTTTATTTTCAACCCTATCACTCATTATGATACTCAAGCAGAAGATTTCGGGATGTTCTTCACCGCTCTCTCGTTGTGGCAGCTGTGCCGAATATTGTATGCTGAACATAACGAGCGCGATGAGCGAATGGCGTTTTTCGTTTTTGGCATATCGCTTGCCGGCACTTTGCTGATAAAATACAACATCACTGCTATGTGTTGTATTTTCCCGGCAATTGGGTTATATTATCTTATTCGCGAGCGCCACTCTGTTTGGCGACCGCTACTTGCATGTGTTGCCGGTTTTGTTGCTCTCGTATTGCCGTTTCTCATCTGTTTCCTTATCCAAGGCAACTTCACCGCCTTTATCCAGGAATATTTTATCAATACCTTGCAGACGATAGAGAATATGGGAATTGTATATTATAACAAGGTGAAAACAGCATCTCTTTCAATAGCTATTGTACTGATGGTGTTTCCTTGTTCATTAATATTAAAGAAACGACGTTGGATGCCAATGATTGTTGTGGTGTTTTATGTTATTATTATCTATCTTACGGCTACATTTGCGTATTATTTTAGTTCATTAATGTTATTCACATTCTTTGGTGCGGTGTTTGTCGTTACGTTACTTCATAAGCGGATCGGAGTTCTTTATGTGTTTTCTTTTTTTGTAATAATGCTGATATCTGCAAGAGTTTTTTTTGTCATTCACACCTCAGTCTCATATGAAATTATGAAAGAGGAGGAGGCAGATACTAAGCTGTTGTTTAAGGATGATATAAAACCGAGAATTGTAATTAAAGGTATGGAAAGAGGTTATGGTGTAACGGCAGGTTCGTTGCCAGCCTGCAAGTACTGGACAATTCAAAATGGACATACGTCTGAAATGGATAAGGAGAATGTTGAATGTGTATTAAAAAAAGACTGTGATTATGTGGTATTAGGCTCGGATGATTATAGAGGAAGTTATACACAAGAACAGTTCCGAGATATTATCGTTGATTTAGGTTATAGATTAGTGTACACTTGTTATAGTGGTCAAGAAATATATAAAGCACCCAATAAATAATCACATAAAATGCAACCCGAATCGCGAGTACATAAAAGCATATTGAATGCTAAAGTGAGCTTGATATTTTATGTGATATCAATCGCACTTTCGTTTTTCTCGCGAAAAATATTCCTTGGAACGTTTGGCGCGGAATTTATAGGCTTGGGTGGAACCATAAGTGAAATTCTTGGTTTCTTGAGTCTTGCCGAATTGGGTATCAGCACGGCAATATCATATAATCTTTACAAACCGTTGCAGCAGGGCGATAAGCCCAGGATAGAGGAGTTGGTTTCGGTGATTGGTTACCTATATCGCAAAATCGGCCTCTTTATTTTTTGTGCCGGTGTGGTGATTAGTGCATTCATTCCGTTAATTTTCAAGGATACGCCGTTTAGCCTTGGATTGATATATTTTGGTTTTTATGCCATATTATCATCTGCGGTTTGTACTTATTTGATAAACTATCGTCAGATAATTCTTTCTGCCGACCAAAAAAACTATGTCGTTACTGCCTATTTGCAAACTGCTGGCATTGTGAAAACTTTGATACAAATGGCGGTGGCATATTATTGGGGCAGTTTCTATATTTGGTTTGCTTTGGATCTGATTTTTGCGTTGATAGCGTGTGTTATACTTAACAAGCGAATCCATAGTACATATCCGTGGCTTAAGGCATCGGTAAAAAAAGGAAAAGACGCGTTCCCACAGAACATAGAGTTGCTTGCTTTTACTAAAAAGGTGTTTGTGCATAAAATGAAAGATTTTTTGCTCAATCGCACCGACCAAGTAATGATATTTGCTTTTGTCTCGCTTAAGATGGTGGCGTATTATGGCAATTATGTGTTGGTGGTGAGCAAGGTATCAACGTTACTCTCATCTGCGTTAGATAGTTTTAGCGCTGGGGTTGGTAATTTGGTGGCAGAAGGCGATAAGGATCGCGAAATTAGTGTGTTTTGGGAACTAATTGCCGTTCGTTTTATGGTTGGTGGTGTGATGGTTTTTGGCATATATTGCTTTATTGAACCGTTCATTACTTTGTGGCTTGGTAACGAATATGTTCTAAGCCATTGGATATTGGTGATGTTGATGATAAATATTTTTATTATGCAGGTTCGTGGTCCGGTGGACATGTTTAACAGCGCATACGGTCATTATGCTGATGTATGGGCTGCATGGGCTGAGGGAATAATCAATGTGTCAGTGACGCTTATTGCAGCACCTTTTTTGGGCATTTGCGGCATATTGTTGGGAAAGATTGTGAGTCTATTGGCAATTGTTGTAATATGGAAACCTATATATCTTTATCGCGACGGATTTAAATTGCCGCTGTGGCAGTATTGGCGAAATCTTGTGCCGTATTACTTGTGCTTCGCAGCGAGTTTTGTACTTGGACTGATGATATATAAATATTTGCCTCTTGATGCCTATGCTAATTTTGCAATATGGATAGCAAAACTGGTTGTATGTTGTTTGGCATTTGGCATATTATATTTTTTATTGCTTCTTTTAATTTCAAAAGGAGCAAGAGATATTAAGGATAGACTTTTTGCTATGGTTGTTACAGCCAAAAATAAATGAGAGGTTTTGCTTTGAGCATGAAAAGAGTATGTATAATAACCATTGGTGAATATCCTATACCGGATGTTAAAGGTGGTGCGGTTGAGCGATTGATAACAATGATAGCTGAGGATAACGAACAGAATCCTCGGTTTGAGTTCACAATACTAACGTGCAAAAATAATGAGGCTATTGAGCATCAGAAACGGTTTTGCCATACAAAGTTTGTGAATATTCCTGCTTATGCAGGCAATAGAGTTGTGTTTTGGTCAAGGCGATTTCATAATCTTTTTAACCATAGGTTGCATATCCCGACAGATGTCACGTGGATTAAATGGTTGATGTCGCCATTCAATCGATATGTGTTTAAGCATCGCAACCAATTTGATATGTTTGTAACGGAAGGCGCAACAACCGATTTTTGTTGTACAGCTTCGCGCTATGTTGCCCGAAATAAAATGACGATGCACCTTCATGTTAACACTATCGCGAATAAACTATTTGAGAATACGTTTGGTAATGTTGTGGCAGTGAGTGATTTTATTATGAATCAGTATCGTGAAAAATCGAGCCTCCCAACAAATCGCACTGCCACAATTTTTAATGGCATTGCCACAGAGAATTTCATAAAGCAAATATCTTGTGAGGAAAAAATCTCGTTAAGGAAGAAATTAGGATTGGCTCAAGAAGATTTTGTCGTGATTTTCTGTGGTAGGATTGCAAAGACTAAGGGTGTAAAAGAAGCAATAACAGCAATAACAAGCATAGAGAATAAAAACATCAAATTGCTTATAATGGGCGCATCAAAGTTTGGAAAAGGCAATTTTGGTGACTATGCTCAGGAGATTGATGAACTTGTTAGCCGTAATTCTGACAGAGTGATATTTACAGGATATGTTAACAATCACGAATTATATAAATATCATAAAATAGCTGATGTAGGCATTATTCCATCTACTTACAATGACCCTTGTCCACTATCGATGTTTGAATTGATAACTTCAGGTCTTCCTACAATTGCTACATATGCTGGCGGTATGACTGAGATTGGCACACAAGAGACAACTATATATATAACAATAGAGAATATGGTTGAAGACATTAAGAAGTCGGTATTGATGTTATATGAGAATATTAATCTTCGGCAGAAAATGAGTGTTGCTGCTACAAAACGAGCAGATTATTTCAATAGACGACGTTTTTTCAACGATTTTTGTGATACGATTGATAGATTCATTGTGCAAAACGAGACGAAAAAATAATTATGAAAATCTCAATAATTACCATCAACTATAATAATTGTGACGGTCTGAGGCGTACCATTGAGAGCGTTGTGAATCAGACGTGCCGTGATTTTGAGTATATCATCATTGATGGGGGTAGCACCGACGGTAGTGTTGATGTGATAAAAAAATATGCATCCCAGATTGATTATTGGGTTAGTGAACCAGACAAGGGCATATATAACGCAATGAACAAAGGTGTGGCTGTGGCAAAAGGAGAGTATTGCTTGTTTATGAATTCGGGCGATATTCTATTTAATAGCAGTATGATTCATGATGTGCTTGCGCATGGCATGGAAGCTGATGTTGTAACAGGAGGAATAAAACGGGCAGATGGGAATATATACTTTGCACCATCAAAAGTGAGTATGCGTCATTTTTATCGAAGAACATTGTTTCACCAAGCCTCATTTATTAGCACTGAAGTGCTGCGTCGTATACCATATGATGAATCATTAACAATTGCCTCCGATTGGAAATTTTTTATAGAAGCTATTGTGGTGAATGGATGTAGTTATAGTCCTATGAATATAGTAATTGCTGATATGGAGGCTGATGGTAGGGGCAGCAATATGGAGGTTAGTATAAAAGAACATAGTAAAGTGTTACATGAATTGTTGCCCGAGTATGTGTTTGCCGACTATGATATTTTTCTTGATGGTGAAGATGACTATGACCGTTTTTATAAATGTGTGAAGAATTCTCGGTTCAGAAGATTAATTTATATCATTAATTGCACATTTTTGAAAATAGTATATTTTGGAAGGCAGAATAGTTGGGTAAAGCATTATTCAATAAGAAAGGAAGTGTAATTATGAAACGAATACTCTATATTCAGGATCATTTGGGGCTTGGGGGGATTAGCACGGTAACCGCAGCCAAGCAAA
>JBJFCD010000004.1:0-6202 GCA_051888795.1 Lachnospiraceae bacterium
TTTGCTGATAAAATACAACATCACTGCTATGTGTTGTATTTTCCCGGCAATTGGGCTATATTATCTTATTCGCGAGCGCCACTCTGTTTGGCGACAGTTACTTGCATGCGTTGCCGGTTTTGCTGCCCTCGTATTGCCGTTTCTCATATATTTCCTTATCCAAGGCAACTTCTCTGCTTTTATACAGGAATATTTTATCAATACCTTGCAGACGATAGAGAAATTAAATAATTCGGAATCCCCAATAATTAGAATTGCGAAATCATTTAAGTTAATTATACTTAATAAATATATTTTGGCAATACTCATCTTTTTGCTTCTGAGTGTTATTCTATTTGCTATAAGTATTCCTAAAAACAAGAAGGTTTTATATGTGATATTTTTCACATTTCTGTTTATTACACAGCAAAATACGCATCATTTTTATTATTTCGCGGCATTGAATTTTATGGCTTTGTTTTTTCCTGTGGCCTTTTTCAGAATAATTAGAAAAAGGTGTTGTATATTAGTTGCTATTGTTTGTTTGGTTGCTTTGACAGGATATTCATTGCGAGTGTCTAATGGGAGTCAATGTATGATATTTAATAATAATGCTAAGAAGTCATTTGAAAAAGTTGAGAAAGTGATTCGTTGCAGAGGTGTTGAAGGCATAAAGATATGTAATATATATAGAGAGAGAGGTATAGGTATAAAATCTGAAAGTTTACCGGCGACAAAATATTGGGCACGTCAGGGTGGGTATACGAGAGAGATGAATGAAGATTTGTTTGGTGCAGTAAAATTGAAAAAACCTGATGTGGTGGTTATGGACACAAATGAAGATTCGTTTACACATTTAGAATTTGTTGAAAACTGTGGGTACAGAAGAATATTTGATGAAGAAATAAGCACCATGGGACGTGTAGTTGTACTATCAAAGTATTGAAAAATAAATTATAAGTAACAAAGTGTCTGCAGGGAAAGAGTCTACAACAGAAGCAAATCATCGCATTGCAAAGAACACCTTGATGCTGTATTTCAGGATGTTTATTACAATGCTTGTGGGGGTATTTACTTCACGAGTGTTTTTGAGTGCGCTTGGATTTGAAGATTATGGCATTTATAATGTTGTGGCAGGAGTTGTTAGCATGATGGGCATAATAACTGGTATGTTAACACAGGGTACAATGCGGTTTATGGCATATTCTATTGGTAGTGAAAACGAAACTGGGCAGGCAAATACATTCTCGGCATTAATGTCGATTCATATTGCTTTCGCTTTACTATTGCTTTTAGTTGGGGAAACGTTAGGATTGTGGTTCTTAAACACTTATGTGGTGTTTGATGTTTCGCGCACTGATGCTGTTAATTTTGTATATCAGTTATCTTTGATTGGTGCATGTGTTGCCTTTATTCAGATTCCGTTTAATGCGGCAATAATTGCAAAAGAAAAAATGAATGTATTTGCATATATCAGTATATATGATGTTGTTGTGAAGCTATTGATCGTATTAGTGTTGTTCGTTGTTGACTACGATAAATTGAAACTGTATTCAACGATGCTGATTGCGTCAACATTGACAACTTTTATGATATACAGATGTTATTGTAGATATAATTTTAATTTTTGCAAGTTTAATTTTTTATGGGACAGAGAATTGTATCGAAGAATGAGTGGATATGTGGGTTGGAACGCAATTGGAGTAATGGCATTTACGATAAAAAGCCAATCGATTGTAGTTCTGGTAAATATGTTTTTTGGCCCGATTGTGAATGCTGCATACGCAATTGCTTCTACAATAGCAAATATGGTGAATCAATTTATTAATGGCTTCCAAACAGCAGTAAATCCTCAGATTATAAAGAGTTATGCGGGTGGTGATGTTGAACGAAGTACTCAACTTGTTATAAACAATGCAAAATTTTCATCATATTTGTTGCTTTTGTTTGCTGTACCGCTATTTATTGAGATGGAAGAAGTGCTCACAATCTGGCTTGGTAAGTTCCCTGAGTATACGGTGGACTTTGGCAGGTTCGTTTTGGTACAACTAATGTTTCAGGCCATAGATTACCCTGTTGGGTACGGTATTCATGCAGTTGGAAAGATGAAATTGCCAAATATCACATCGTCGTTTATATATATGTCAATACTGCCAATATGCTATTTATCAATAAAGCTTGGCGCAAATCCAATCACTGCCTATTTGTTGTCAATAAGTGTATATCCTTTTGCATTTGTTTGTGATATATTAATCTTACGGCATTATACAAAAATTTCTATATTAACGTTCATAAAAGAGGTTCTTTTGAGAACAATTATAATCATTGCTGTCGCTGCTATAATGCCAACATATATTCATTATAATATGGAAAGTGGATTTATGCGGTTGGTGGTGGTGTGTGTAGTGTCGCTTGTGATTTCGTCTTGTTTAATATATAGGTTTGGATTAGGTGTTGAGGCGCGTCAGCAATTACTCATATTTGTTAAATCCCGATTGCTTAAAAGATGAGTTGCCCAAGATTTTCGTTTGTTTTACCTGCTTATAAGGGAAGATATTTGGCTGAATCAATACAAAGCATTTTGGCACAAACTGTTACCGATTTTGAGTTGGTGATTGTCAACGATTGTTCGCCCGATGATATAGCCAGCATTGTGGCAGTTAATTCCGATGAAAGGATTCGCTATTATGAAAATGAGCAAAACATTGGTGGTTCGGATTTAGTGGCGCAGTGGAATAAATGCTTGAGTTATGCTCGTGGCGAATATGTAATTCTTGCTACTGATGACGACCTGTATGAACCAAATTTTCTTGAGGCCTTTGTTCCGCTAATTGAAAAATACCCTGAAGTGGGCGTGTTTAGAGCTCGTACCGTTAGTGTATATTCAGATGGGAAAATTATCTCATTAGATAAAGGCTATCGAGAGTTTCTACGGATAGAAGAATTTTTTTATCATTATTTGTCTGGAATTAAAGGTGGAATACCTCAACTTATGTTTGTCCGTAGCAAACTGATTGAATCTGGTGGTTTTATAAATTTCCCATTGGCTTGGGGCAGTGATGATGCGACAATGTTAAAAATGGCATTTAACGGGATTGTACATTCTCAAGAGTTTCTAGTAAAGTTCAGATGGTCGGACATAAATATTTCAAGTGACCATACTGCAAGGACATCTTTGTCTAAGCTTGATGCCCGATTACTTTTTTGTTATTTCGTGGGGAAAATTGTTCGTAAGATGTGTTTCCAAAACACTTGCATTGGTGGCTATCTGAGAAATCAATTAGTTGATAATCTTAAAAACATACAGAAAGTAATTGTTATTAAAGCATTTCGAGATGTTCCTTTAGGGGGCTTTATTTCAGCTGTAAAAATGATTATCAGAAGCGAATTATTTAAATTTAGGGATATTTTGTCAATAGTGTATCATTATATATGAAACTTTCAATTATAACCATCAACTATAATAATTGTGACGGTCTGAGGCGCACAATTGAGAGTGTTGTAAATCAGACGTGCCGTGATTTTGAGTATATCATCATTGATGGGGGTAGCACCGACGGTAGTGTTGATGTGATAAAAAAATATGCATCCCAGATTGATTATTGGGTTAGTGAACCAGACAAGGGCATATATAACGCAATGAACAAAGGTGTGGCTGTGGCAAAAGGAGAGTATTGCTTGTTTATGAATTCGGGCGATTGCTTATACAAAAGTAATGTGATTCATGATGTGTTGGCGCATGGCTTAGATGCTGATGTGGTAACGGGAGGTATTGAATATGCGGATAAAAATATTTATTTTGCTCCATCAAAAGTGAGCATGCGTCATTTTTATCGACGCACTTTGTTTCACCAAGCTACATTTATTAGCACGGAAGTGCTTCGTCACATACCATATGATGAATCATTAACCATTGCTTCCGATTGGAAGTTTTTTATTGAGGCAATTGTTGTGAATGGATTTAGTTATAGTCCTATGAATATAATAATCGCCGATATGGAAGCTGGTGGTAGGGGCAGCAATGTGGAGGTTAGTAAAAAAGAACATAGTAAAGTGTTGCATGAATTGTTGCCTGAGTATGTGTTTGCCGACTATGACGTTTTTCTTGACGGTGAAGATGACTATGACCGTTTCTACAAGAGTGTGAAACACTCTCGGTTCAAGAGGTTGATATTTGTTGTAAATTACGCTTTTTTGAAATTGGTGTATCTTGGCCGACCCAACTGTTGGTTAAGTAAATATTCAATAAGAAAGAAAATGTAATGATTACTATAACACAATTAGTAATATGTTAAAGGCCATATATAATAGAATTATATCTTCAAAGAGTGTAATCCGTGAGTTCGACTTATTATATTTTTTTGATTGTTTGTTTTGTTCGTTAATGCATAGGATGGGTTTTAAGTCAACCCTATTTTCCAAAAATGAGTCGGATTATCGATATATATATAGGAACTATAAGAAATTAGTTACGTATATAGACAATGAAGAATTTCAAAGCAAAGGTGATACAATTTGGGCTATTTGGTGGCAAGGCGCAGATGCGGTTAAACCAAAATTAGTGCAAAAATGTTTGGACAGCATTAATAGCAATAAAGGTAAGTTTAAATTTGTTATTATAGATAAAAATAATTATTCAAAATATATTGATATTGCGAATGTTATACTTGAGAAATTTGAAAATGGCACGATAGGGATTGCCGCTTTCACTGATTACATACGTTTCTCATTGCTAAAAAAATATGGAGGATGGTATGTTGATGCCACTATTTTTGCTAATAGATGTTTTGAAGTACCCGTTAATAATTTTTATACTATTCGATTGCAGTATGATAAAGAAATAATATCAAAAGCTAGATGGTGTGCTTTTTGTTGGTATTTACCTCCAAAGCATGGATTGACAGAGTTTTTTGTAAGAGCTTTTGAAGAATATTGGCGTAACCATGATGAGTTAATTAATTATTTTCTTGTAGATTGTCTGGTTCGTGTGTTTTACAGTAGGTCACATTCTTTTAAACATCAGATTGACTCGTTAATGTCTGATTGCCCAAATTTGTTTTTTTTGCAATCTCTTAATTGTCAACATAGGTATAATGAGGATAGATGGTTTTTCTTGAAAGAAAATAATAGGTTTTTTAAGTGTAATAGAAAAATTAATTTATATAAACAAGGAAGCTACTATAACAAAATAATGGGATTATAGATGATTTCAATAATTATTCCTATATATAATTGTGAGAAATTATTGCCGAGGTGCTTGGAGAGCATCTTGATTCAGGACTATATTGATTATGAAGTGCTGCTAGTGAATGATGGTAGTATTGATGGTTCTGCAATGGTTTGTAAAGAGTATGTGGCGAAATCAAGTGGGAAATTCAGATATTTTGAGAAACAAAATGGAGGCGTCAGTTCCGCAAGGAATATAGGTCTTGATAATGCAGAAGGAGAGTATATTTGTTTTATTGATGCTGATGACTATGTCTGCCAAAATTATTTGAAATGCTTATATGTGTCTGCGTTCGAATCAGGTGCAGATCTGGTAATGTGTACAATCTTCTCCAACACAGAATGCGGAAATAAACAAACATTTAATGGACAGGATGAGATTGTGCGTGCAGTTTTAGCTATTAAAAAGAATCAAGGTCCATGGTGTAAACTTTTTAAACGAGAACTGATTGGGGAACTTAGATTTAGTGAAAATGTATATATGGGAGAAGATACGCTTTTTTGTGTAGAATATGCAAAACGATGTAAAACAGCTTTATATAAACCAGATAGATTATATTATTATGAAACCCCTACTTCTAGTGTTAGATATCGTACAAATAAAAAGGCGTTTAAGCGATATTTGACATTGATTGATTCAAGATTTTTAATGCTGACAAATATTGTTGGGCTAAATTCAAACACAATAGAATTGCTCCAACAAGAATTGATTTTGGCAATTAAGTCGTGTGCCATGTTTGCCACAATTCTTAATGATTTGTATTCTATTAATTATGTTGCTAAGCGTGCAAAAGAGTTATTGGTTGACATTAATTATAGTGATTCAGAAATAATTTTGTTGGTATTGTCCCCGATATTATATTATTTAAGAAAGAAGTTTTCACAAAAAAAAGATGCGTTAATATACAAACTTAGACATATAAAATGAAACGAATACTCTACATTCAGGATCATTTGGGGCTTGGGGGGATTAGCACGGTAACCGCAGCCAAGCAAA
>JBJFCD010000005.1:0-25772 GCA_051888795.1 Lachnospiraceae bacterium
GTACATGCACTGTAAATATCAATCAGATTCTTAACTCCCGGCTGCTCATCACGGTACAGAATCTGTGCTTCTGAATCAGTGACTGCACGTTTGCATTTTCTCATGATCGTATCAGGATCATCCATCAGATAGATACTTGCATTTGGATTCTCATCAGATTTTGACATCTTCTTAGACGGATCCTGAAGGCTCATGATCTTTGCTCCTACTTTTCCGATATATGCTTCCGGAATAGTAAACACATCTCCGTAAATATTATTAAATCTTTCGGCAATATCCCTTGTAAGCTCCAGATGCTGCATCTGATCCACACCAACCGGAACCACATCCGCCTGATAAAGAAGAATATCTGCCGCCATAAGAACCGGATAAGTGAAAAGGCCTGCATTGATATTATCTGCATGCTTTGCTGATTTATCTTTAAACTGAGTCATACGGTTAAGCTCACCCATATATGTGAAGCAGTTCAAAATCCATGCCAGCTCTGCATGACCCGATACATGAGACTGATAGTAAATACAATTCTTCTCCGGATCAAGTCCTGCTGCAATATATAATGTAAGAAGTGCTCTCGCTCTCTTTCTCAACGTAGCCGGATCCTGTCTGACTGTAATGGAATGCATATCTACTACACTGTAAAAACATTCATATTCATCACTTAATTTCACCCAGTTTTTCAAAGCACCCAGATAGTTTCCCAGTGTCAGATTACCTGTCGCCTGCATACCGCTGAATAATACTTTCTTGTCATTTATCATCTTTTTATCCTCCAAAATATATTTTCTGGTCAACATTACCAGGATTTTACTTTATCTTTATAATAAACCTGATTCTCTGAGAGAATAACAGGATTTCCGTCGTTCACTTCTACTTCTGTCACAGCACAGTTTTTATGTACGCCCACTCCCCAGAACTCAGAAAGTGGTTTATTCTTAATATTATTTAACATTCCGCAAAGAGCGGCGCCATGAGTAGTGATCAGAACCGTTTTATCCTCTAATTCCTTTTTCTGATAAAGTTCCTCCAGGAACTCTCCTGTTCTTTTTTTCAGCATCGAAAAATCTTCTCCGCCTTCTGGTGCCCGATACTGATCAGGTGCATCAAAAAATCTGTGAAATTCTTCCGGAAGATTCCATCCTTCTTTGGAACAGCACCTGCCTTCCCATTCACCAAATGCCATCTCTATGATTCTCTCATCCGTATAAATCGGGACTTCTCTTCCGGCAAGGATAAGCTCTCCTGTCTCCTTCGCCCTTGAAAGAGGACTGCTGATACAAAGGTCAAAAGAAATATCTTTCAACCCCTTTCCGGTCTCAACAGCCAGATGTCTTCCAAACTCATTCAGCGGAATATCCACCTGTCCCTGCATCTTACGTACTTTATTCCAATCCGTCTCTCCATGTCGTACCATATATAGTTTCATCTAAATCAAGCCTCCAGATCATGTACCGTAAAAACCTTACTCTGTTCTAAAATACACTTCAATAGTATAGCACAACTTCCTGCATTTTTCATAGTAAATTCTAGCATAAATATGGTATACTATGAATACATGCTTTATGTACATTATTCACAAAGTACGATAACCGAAAGGAGAAAATAAACATGGAAAAAATTACAAGCTTTACTGTTGATCACATTCGCCTGGTTCCGGGTGTGTATGTATCTCGGATAGATTACGTAGAAGGACATCCCCTCACTACTTTTGACCTAAGGATGACAAAACCTAATGACGAGCCCGTAATGAATACTGCCGAGATCCATACCATCGAACATCTGGCTGCAACTTTTCTTCGCAATCACAAAGATTACAAAGATAAAACCATCTATTTTGGTCCTATGGGATGCCGCACCGGTTTTTATCTCATTCTCTCAGGAAAATACGAATCAAAGGATATCATTCCTCTCATGATCGAAATGTTTGAATTTATAGCATCTTTTGTGGGAGACGTACCTGGTGCCGCCGCAAAAGACTGCGGAAATTATCTGGATATGAATCTTCCGATGGCAAAATATCTTGCCCGCAAATATTTAGATGAAGTACTTCTTCATATTACCGAAAAGCAATTAATTTATCCGGAATAAGAATTTCTGTGAAGGGAGTGTTTCTATGCCGTCAACATATACCCATTATCGATTCGGAAAAGAAGTCATAACCTGTCTTCCTTCTCCGTATCGCAAACCGATAGAAAAATATCGCGACCTTTATAACATCGGGCTTCATGGTCCGGATATTCTTTTTTACTACAAACCGCTATCATCTAATTCTGTCAACAAGACCGGTTATGCTATGCACGATGTTTCGTCTGATCTTTTTTTTCAAAAGACTGCCAGACTTTTTCACACCTGTGAAAATCAAGAATCCCTGAAAGCTTACTTGTTTGGCTTTATCTGTCATTTTGCACTTGACAGCACCTGCCACCCATATATAGAAAAAATTACTCATACAACCGGCATCAGCCATTCAGAGATTGAAACGGAACTTGACAGATGCTTTATGCTCATGGATCACCTGGATATCAATTCATATATCCCGATTGAGCATATTCATGCCACCGATTTCAACAGCCATGTCATTGCCCCCTGCTTTGATACTGTCTCAGATCAGGAAGTGATGGCTGCTCTTAAAGGAATGATCACATCCCATAAACTTCTCCATGCACCTGGCTGTGTAAAACGTAATTTACTTTATGCCGGATTAAAACTCACAGGACATTTTGATTCTATGCAGGGACTGATCATGAAACCTCAGCCTGATCCTCAGTGCGAAAAATACTGTCTGCTTCTGCAAAATCATTATACAGAAGCCGTCACAACAGCATCTTCACTGATTCAGCAATATAACAATGTCCTGGAACACGATACCCCACTGTCTTTGCGGTTTCATATGACTTTTGGAGCCGGTGAAAACTGGACGGATCTTAATATCTAAATTTAAAATCTATATAAAGGAATGAACATATGAATCAAAAACTTACAAAACTCGAAAAACAATGGATCCTGTATGACGTTGGGAACTCTGCATTTATTTTGCTTGTTTCCACAATTTTGCCAATCTATTTTAATTACCTTGCAGACTCTGCAAACATTGCTTCTACCGATTATCTTGCATACTGGGGCTATTCTATTTCTATCTCTACTTTAATTGTCGCCCTGCTTGGTCCAACTCTCGGAAGCATCGCTGACTCAAAAAATTACAAGAAAAAGCTGTTTGCCGGCGCACTTTACATTGGTGTCGGAGCATGTGTGTTACTTGGCGTAACATCCTCCTGGCTTCTGTTTCTTGGAATTTTTATCATTGCAAAAACTGCTTATTCCACAAGTCTTGTATTTTATGACTCTATGCTGTCAGATGTTACAACGGATGAGCGAATGGATGCCGTCTCTTCCCACGGATATGCATGGGGATACATCGGAAGCTGTATACCATTTGTTATCTCACTCATTATTGTATTGAATGCAGAAAAACTTCATTTATCTATGCCGTCAGCAATGATGATTGCATTTATCATTACAGCCGGATGGTGGCTTATCGCTTCTCTCCCGCTTCTTAAGAATTATCGTCAGATAAACTATGTGGATCATTCAGAACACATTGTCAGTACAAGCTTTTCCCGCCTGGGGAAAACGTTTTCTGAAATATTGAAAGAAAAGAAAATCCTTCTATTTCTTCTGGCATTTTTCTTCTATATTGACGGTGTATATACGATTATAGATATGGCAACCGCTTACGGTCAGGCGCTTGGTCTTGACAGCACCGGTCTGTTGCTTGCTCTTTTAGTGACACAGATTGTTGCCTTTCCATGTGCACTGATCTTCGGAAGGCTTGCAAAGAAATTTCAGTCTTCACACTTGATCCGTGTCTGCATTTTTGCATATTTTTGTATTGCGCTGTATGCTGTCAGACTTAATACTCAGCTTGGGTTCTGGGTACTGGCTGTCCTTGTAGGTATGTTTCAGGGTGCCATTCAGGCTCTCTCAAGATCTTATTTTGCAAAAATCATTCCGGCTGATAAATCCGGTGAGTATTTCGGAATTCTGGACATCTGCGGAAAAGGGGCTTCTTTTTTCGGAACCTTTCTCGTTTCTTTCATCAGTCAGACAGCAGGAAGCGCAAACGCAGGAGTGGGATCACTCGCTGTTATGTTTCTGATTGGATTTTTATTATTCGGGAAAGCTGACAAGTTATAAGATCATCCATCAAAATAATATTCTTTAAGGTCAGAAAATCCCCACAGAAATTCATGACATGACATCACATCAGTCACTGATTCCTGTGGGGGTTTTATCTATCTACTCCATGTTTCCCGGAAATTTGGGAATTCCGTCGAATCCTTTCTGAAGATCCTCATCCGTAGGAATATAATCACTCATCTCACCATTATGGAATTTTTCATATGCGACCATATCAAAATATCCGGTTCCTGTAAGACCAAATACAATTGTCTTTTCTTCTCCGGTCTCTTTACATTTCAAAGCCTCATCGATAGCTACTTTAATTGCATGGCTGCTCTCCGGCGCCGGAAGAATTCCTTCTACTCTTGCAAACTGCTCTGCGGCTTTAAACACTTCAGTCTGTTCAATCGCTCTCGCTTCCATATATCCATCCGCATATAGTTGAGATAATATAGAACTCATACCATGATATCTCAATCCACCCGCATGATTTGGAGATGGAATAAAACTGCTTCCAAGTGTATACATCTTAGCCAGCGGACAAACCATTCCTGTATCGCAGAAATCATACGCATATACTCCTCGTGTGAGACTTGGACAGGATGCCGGCTCTACAGCAATAAACTGATAGTCTTTTTCTCCTCTTAATTTTTCACCCATAAACGGAGAAATCAGTCCTCCAAGATTAGAACCTCCACCCGCGCAGCCAATGATGATATCCGGTGTAATACCATATTTATCTAATGCTGTCTTTGTCTCCATACCGATAATAGACTGGTGAAGAAGAACCTGATTCAACACACTTCCAAGCACATATCTGTATCCTTCACTACCTACTGCTACTTCTACCGCTTCGGAAATTGCACATCCAAGACTTCCCGTTGTTCCAGGATGTTCTGCCAGAATTTTCTTTCCCACTTCTGTTTCCATAGATGGAGATGGTGTTACACTTGCACCATATGTTCTCATCACTTCACGGCGGAATGGCTTTTGCTCATAGGAACATTTTACCATAAATACTTTACAGTCCAGATCCAGATAAGAGCATGCCATAGAAAGCGCCGTTCCCCACTGTCCTGCTCCTGTTTCAGTCGTTACACCTTTGAGTCCCTGTTTCTTTGCATAATATGCCTGCGCAATCGCAGAATTAAGTTTATGGCTTCCACTTGTATTATTACCTTCAAATTTATAGTATATCTTTGCCGGTGTCTTGAGTTTTTCCTCCAGGCAATAAGCTCTGACAAGAGGTGCCGGACGATACATTTTGTAAAAATCCTGAATCTCCTGCGGAATGTCAATGTAACGATTATCATTGTCGAGTTCCTGAGCCACAAGTTCTTCACAGAACACGCCCGATAATTCTTCTGCTGTCATAGGTTTTAATGTTCCTGGGTTTAAAAGCGGTGCCGGTTTATTTACCATATCCGCACGTACGTTATACCACTGCTTTGGCATCTCACTCTCTTCCAGATAAATTTTGTAAGGAATTTTCTTTTCACTCATAATCCTTATTCTCCTTTCCATTCACTAATATCTGGGGACAGGGTATTTTTTCAGAAAACCTTATATTCATTACATAAAAAAATACCCTCATCCCATACAATAAAAATTGCAGGGACAAGAGTAATAATAACTCCTGCGGTGCCACCCGGCTTGATATCCCATATACGGATACCCTCTCACGCGTACTACCATACGCCAAATTTGTTAACGGAGTATTCTCTCCGGCTCGCATACTTAAGATCTTTACCATTCTTTCAGCTCGCCCTCAGAAGCCCATTCCTTAAAGTTCTTTCCTGCCGCAATCTCACCATCTGCAACTCTCTGTGAGTCGATACTCTAAGTACTTGCTCTTCCTCATCGGTTTGGTAAAACTTTACCACGTCAAAGTACTTTTGTCAACCCTTTTTATTTGTAAGAGCCAAAAAAGTCAGGCTTAAAACCTGACTTTTTAACAATAAAACTTATTAAGCTAATTTAGATTTTGCAAGCTCTGCTACTGTTGCAAATCCTTCAGGATCGTTAACAGCCATCTCTGCCAACATCTTTCTGTTCATATCTACGTTAGCAAGTTTAAGACCATGCATCAGCTTGCTGTAAGAAAGACCATTCATTCTTGCTGCAGCGTTGATACGAGCGATCCAAAGCTGTCTCATCTGACGTTTGCGCTGTTTTCTTCCTGCGTAAGAAGATGTAAGAGCTCTCATAACAGACTGTTTTGCAACTCTGTACTGTTTAGAACGTGCTCCTCTGTATCCTTTCGCTAATTTCAATGTTCTATTATGTCTCTTTTTAGCGTTTAATCCGCCTTTAATTCTTGCCATCTCTTATTATCCTCCTTCAAATTCTTACCTTCTGTGAAATTAAATCTTACAGATATGGTAATACTTTCTTCATATTCTTTACGTTAGTTGCATCCGTAACAGTTGGTTTTCTAAGATTTCTTTTTCTTTTTGTAGATTTCTTAGTTAAGATATGGCTCTTGTAAGCTTTATTTCTCACTAATTTTCCTGTACCTGTCTTTTTGAAACGCTTTGCAGCGGCTCTATTTGTTTTGATTTTTGGCATGATAAGTTCCTCCTTAATTTGTGTATATTTTTAACGTTTTTCAGTTAAAACCATGCTCATACTTCTGCCTTCCAGCTTTGCCGGTTTCTCAACTGTTGCTACATCTGCAAGCAACTCTGCGAAATCATCCAGAATGTGTTTGCTCTGCTGCATATGAGCCATCTCACGGCCGCGGAAACGCAATGTGACTTTTACCTTATTTCCTTTGCTGATAAATTTCTTAGCATTGTTTACCTTGGTATTCAAGTCATTTGTGTCGATGTTTGGGGAAAGACGCACTTCCTTAACTTCAACGGTCTTCTGTTTTTTCTTTGCTTCCTTTTCTTTTCTGGCAAGTTCGTAACGGTATTTACCATAATCTATAATCTTACATACCGGTGGCTGAGCCTTCGGAGCCACTTTTACAAGATCCAGCTCTGCTTCCTGAGCAATCTTCATTGCATCTCTCGGAGACATAATACCAAGCTGTTCTCCATTCTCTCCGATCACTCTTACTTCCTTGTCTCTGATCTGCCCGTTAATCATTAATTCGCTAATTGTCGTGCACCTCCATCTGAAAAATATAAAATAAGTGAATAGCCATAGACTATCCACTTTAATATCTGCACAAAATCCCACAAATCAGAATTATAATACTTCAATATCAAACCATTAGTCACCCAATTGTGCTACGGTGAGAGTGGATACTCTACTTTCTTTTCTGCTTCACGCAAGTTATAATCTAACATATACCAACTAAAATGTCAATCAATTTTTTCAAATATATCAAATTCTATTCTGCAATCCAAACTTCTATCTCCCTCGCCCCGGCATACTGTTCCAAATATCTTTTTCCATCTTCCAGAGCTTTTTCAAGGTCATGGTTGTCAGAGAACGAATAGATCAATGTCAGAACCTCCGAAGCATTCTCTGTGATCATTGCGCGTTCTGAATCACTGGTTGAGCTCCCGATTGCCCCCTTAGAATCTGCAAGAACCGGAAGTGCGTCAATTCTGATTTCTTCCTTCCCGATCCCCTTGTAGCTCTCACCCTCTTTTCCGATTCGGAACACAAGATCATCCTCAATGCAGTCGGCATCATAAGACCCTGCTGAAAAACCGGATTCAATGGAAATAAGATTATTGACATCTACAACTGTGTTTACTTCATACAATCCTTTTCCCTGTCCTATCCGCCGAATCAGAGCCTCTGAAGATACGCGGTAGCGGCTGGGGTCTTTCCCAAATGCTTTATATGCCATTCTTGATTCCTTAATATTAGGTATATCATTGACACCAAAATCAAAAATCAGGTCTTTTGTTTTTTTAAAGATATCTTTTTTAAGATATTTCCACATGTCTTCATTCTTTTTTTCTACTTTTACTTTATATTGAAGACATCCAACTCTTGTTGCCGGCCAAAGTTCTTTCATCTCTTTATCGATAATCAGTCTTTTTCTCATTGCACTCATCCTTTTTTCAAATACTCCGTGAACAGTATATCACATTTTCTTCCTGAAAACTTGTTTTTCTTCCAAAATCCCTGTAGTATATTAAATGAGAGACACAATCTGTGGATCTTTAATAGTATCGGAACACTAAAATGGAGGAATTTCTATGGATTTAAAAAAATGGTATGTATTTCTTTCAGTTGCAAAATATGGGAATTTCACCAAAGCAGGAGAAGAACTTGGGTATACACAGTCCGGTATTACTCAAATGATGAAAAACCTGGAACGGGAAGTTGGGTTTCCACTTTTTAACAAGACAAACCATGGAATTTTTCTTACTTCGGAAGGTACTGCACTTCTTCCATCTATCCGCGAACTCATTGCTGCCGACGAGTCCCTGAAACAGGAAATTTCATTTCTAAAGGGTGCCACACAGGGAACTTTAAAAATAGCCTCATATACTAGCTGTGCCATTCACTGGATACCTAAAATAATCCGTGAATTTCAAAAAAATCATCCTGGTATTCTTTTTGAAATCATGGAAGGACACGAAAATGAGATTGAAGACTGGGTACTGAATTTTCAAGCTGACATTGGATTTACAAGCTATAATAAAAACCAGTCCATAGAATTTATCCCTGTTCACAAGGACCCGATGTTCGCCATTCTTCCCAAAGAACATCCATACACAAAATACAGTGAAGTACCGATTGAATGGTTTGAAGGAATGCCTTTCATAATATGTGAACACACCTATACCAGTGATATTCACCGAATTCTGAAAAAATACAGCATTCATCCTGATATCAAATTTACAACATACAATGATTTCTCTGTACTGTCAATGGTCGAACACAATCTTGGAATCAGCATTCTTCCTGAACTGGTTCTTCGCGGACATACCGGAGATTATGAAGTCCGTCCATTAAAACCCGACATATACAGGACACTGGGAATGGCTATCCATCCGACTCATAGACGTTCACCTGCCATGAAAATCTTTATAAAATACGCAAAAGAATATTTGCTGGAATGATAAAAATCGGGAAATCCATTATGGATTTCCCTTTTATACTTTATCTGTATTCTCCCATATTAAACACGGCAACTACACCCGGACCGGTATGACTTCCGATGACAGTCCCGATATTATTGATCAGAATATTATCGACTCCCATCTTCTCTCTGACAACGCCTGCCACATACTCTGCATCTTCCAGACAATCTCCATGTGTGATCATAATGATCTCGTTATCCCATCCTTTTGAGCGCTCGACTGCCATATCAACAATCTTATGTAAAGATTTCTTACGGCCTCTTTCTTTTCCGACCACCTGAAGACATCCTTTATTATCCATATGGATAATAGGCTTAATCTGAACCATCGTACCAAGAATCGCAGTTGCTTTTGACACTCTACCGCCTCGCTGTAGATGATTCAGATCATCTACCGTAACATTATGGCACACGTGAAGCTTATTTTCCTCCACCCACTGTGCTGTCTCTTCAATGCTTTTCCCTTCATTCTGAAGTTTCAGCGCATAATATAAAAGCATCGCCTCTCCAAGACAGGCACTGAGGGTATCCACTATAATAATTTTTCTGTCCGGATATTCTTCTCTCAGTTCCTCAGCAGCAATTTTCATACTGTTGCAGGTTCCGCTTAACCCTGAAGAAAATGCAAGGTGTAAAATATCCTTTCCATCTTTCACAAATGGCTCTAAAGCAGCTTTCGCTTCTTCCGGATTAACCTGTGAAGTTACTGCCATATGACCTTCTCTAAGCTTTGCAAAAAACTCTTTTGCAGTTAATCCATTCATATCTTCGTATGTTTTTCCATCAATCGTATATTTCAAAGGAATAACCGGAACATTTCTCTCTTCCAGCCATTCCTTCGGCGCATCTATTGTGCTGTTTACTGTGATTACATAATTTGACATCGTAATACCTCCTTCAAAATTATCTTCCCACCAGAAACGGTTTTTTATATTATACCATCTTTTCACATCTGACGCAAAATCCTTTTTCCCCATTGATACAACAGGACTATGGTCAATTCAGTTTAACGTTCAGGTAGTTTCGCCCGGAAAGTGTTTTATTAAAGCACAGACTGCACAGAACCACGACACATCCTATTCCGAAACCAATCCAATTAAAAAGCGCAGTAAGAACAAGAAGCTGAAGACGCATAAATTTCAATGCATATCCAAGTTCAAAATTCGGCTGCGTATAATTTGCCACTGCCACAAATGCCATATAAAGCATCACTTCACTGTTAAACCACCCGGAATTCACAGAAAACTCGCCCATAACAAGACCTGCGATCACACTCAACGGAGTACTTAACATGCTTGGAGTATTTAAAGCCGCAAGTCTTAATCCGTCAATTGCGATTTCCAGTATCAAAAGCTGGAAAATTAGCGGAATATTAACCACATCTTTCACCGCCACAAATGCAAAACATTTCGGAAGCCAGTTCAGGTTCTGCATAAACAGAAGAAAAAGCGGAGTCAGAAAAACTGTCATAACCGTAATAAGTCCCCTGGCAAGTTTAAGATATATGTTTGTAAGTGTTGGAAAATAGTAATCATTTGCTTCCTCAATCATATCAAAAATTGATGTAGGGAGGATCATGGCCGATGGCGAATTATCTACCAAAAGCACCACTTTCCCTTCTAGCAGACAAACCGTTGCCGTATCAGGACGCTCTGTAAATTTAAATTTAGGAAAAGGATTATACCATTTTCTCTTAAACAAATGTTCCGCCAGACTCTGTTGGTTCATGCGAAGTGCATCTGTCTTAATACTTTTGATACGTTTTGAGACTGTATCAAGAAGTTCATGATCCACTCGGTCTTCCATATAACAGATCGCCACATCTGTTCTGGAGCTTTCACCAATTTCAACCATTTCCATAATAAGATGCGGATCACGGATCCTTCTTCTCATCATCGCTGTATTAAATACAATTGTCTCTACGAAACCATCTCTTGAACCTCTAAGCGACTTATCTTTATCCGGCTCTTCTACGCTTCTTGCCGGATAAGTGCGACAGTCAATAGCAATACACGCCTCATATCCATCAATAAACAGACATGTAACTCCTGATAATACATTTTTGATAATCAGATCATAATCATCGATTACATCAACTTCTACATACGGAACACAACTTCTTGCAAATCCGGTAGCATCTTTAGGCATCTCTTCTTCTTTGACTTTCATAAAAGAGTCCATAATCTTTAACATCGTTTCATCTTTTGTGAAACCATCTATAAAATAAAACGAAGATACACGGCCCCCGATATAAATATCTCTCCGTATAATGTCAAAACTATCTTTAACCGGAAGAATCCGATCCATATAAGTGGTCGTTTCTTCAATTGATGCAGTTACTTTTTTCATTTTTACACGCATACTCCTTCATACATTTTCTAATTAGAGTATCCTGTTTCTATAAAAAATATGTAAACTGCAACTCTTTATATTTTATTTGTCTGTGGTACTTCCAAAGCCTCCGTTTCTTACTGCCGTAACATCATCATCTACCGTTATACCGTACTCCACAAATATGCCCTGCATAAATCCGGTTCCAGCGCCAATATTAAGTACCTTTCCTTCATTGGTATCATTGGTAATCTTTGCAAAAATATGTCCTTCATTATCGGAATAGAAATAGTCACTGTCAATAATTCCTACAGTATTGTTTAACTGAAGTCGATATTTAAATCCAAGTCCACTTCTCGGATAACATTTTAACACCCAGTCCGGTTCCATCTCCACACGAACTCCGGTCGGGATCTTTACTGTTTCACCTGGATTTAAAACCACATCTACCGGTGCAAAAAAATCATAACCGGCCGAACCTGCGGTTGCTCTTTCCGGAAGTTTGATCCCTTCATAAATTCTGCGGATAATCTCATCATTTCCCGCGCCAAACGAATCAAAAAAACCTTCTTTAAACTGTTCATAACTAACCCTGTGAAACTTTGCGATTCTCTTTGCCATATCTTTATCCCTTTCGAATATTTTCAAATAACTCATTCAGAATTTTTCCAAAAACATCTTATCATCTTGTTATGATTGAGTCAATCCAAACTATGCGACAACAAAGCAAGGGAGCCTTGCTTCCTAACTGAACAATCAGTTATTCTGCAAAGCTCCCTTAACTTAAATTTCATGTTTGTATGATTGGGTTTATCTGTTATTTAAAGTGCATCTGCCAAAACAATACTTTCACAATAAACGACTAATCTTTAATGATCGGTATCGGTGTATCATCTTTCGCGTCAAGATTATTAATATATTTCTTCGTATCTTTTACCATCTGATTTGAAAGGAGAAGCACCGCAATCAGGTTCGGGATTGCCATCAAAGCATTCAGTGTATCGGCAATCAGCCATACTAAATCAAGTGCTACGATTGGAGCAATCGCTGCAACGATAACGTAGAGAATACGGTAAGGAATCAATGCTTTGCTTCCTGCAAAGTATTCTACACAACGCTCTCCATAATAAGCCCATCCAAGTACTGTGGAATATGCAAAACAGATGATACCAAGTGTCAGAATAATTGGTCCGATAACCGGAATCTGACTGAATGCTGCTGATGTAAGCTGTCCACCGTTTTCAACAGTATCTATATTAATCTGTGGATTCTTCATGATTGTTGTTACAAGTACAAGACCTGTCATCAAACATACAACAACTGTATCCCAGAATGTTCCTGTAGAAGAAACAAGTGCCTGGCGAACCGGGTTTCTTGTCTGTGCTGCTGCTGCTGCGATAGGAGCAGAACCAAGACCAGACTCATTAGAGAAAAGACCTCTTGCAACACCAAAACGGATTGCCATCATAATACCTGTACCAACAAGACCACCTGCTGCTGCGCCCGGTGCAAATGCAAGTCTGATAATTGTTCCGAGTGCCGGAATAATGTAATCATAGTTCATGAAGAGGATTACGATACATCCAAGTACATAGAAGATTGCCATAAATGGTACTAACTTTTCACATACACCAGCGATAGACTTAATACCACCAAAGATAACGATTGCGGTCAGGATTGCAATAACAATACCAACAGCGATCGGTGGAACATTAAAGTTTGTCTTTGCAACTTCTGCAATAGAGTTAACCTGTGTTGCACAACCGATTCCAAAGGATGCAAACGCTGCGAAGATTGCAAACAGCATGCCGAGCCATTTCATATTCAATCCTCTCTCCAGCGCGTACATTGCACCACCCTGCATACGACCGTCTTCTGTTTTTACTCTGTATTTAACTGCTATGTAAGACTCTGCATATTTTGTAGCGATACCAAATACACCAGTAAGCCAGCACCACAATACAGCACCAGGTCCTCCTAAATAGATTGCTGTACCTACACCAACAATATTTCCTGTTCCGATTGTTGCTGCTAATGCTGTTGTAAGTGCTCCAAAGTTTGATACTTCACCTTCTGCATCCGGATCTTTTGCTATAGACAATTTAATACCTTTTGATACTGTATATCTCTGGATAAAACCGGTACGGAATGTCAGGTAAATGTGTGTACCAAAGAGCAGGATAATCATCGGCCAGCCCCATACGACACCATTAATAGCATTCACAATTGAGTTAATAGTTTCTAACATATTATTCCCCCTTTACATTTTGTTTTGCTCATGCACTTTGAATAATGTTACCTTAAGCCAAAAAAGTATCGGCATTACGTCGGTACTTTTCTTTTCGTTATTTCTATTGTATCTTAATTTATTATTTATATCAATAATTGTTACAAAATTTACTTAATATTCGTCATTTCGACGAAATTGTATACACTTTTTCGCGCTAAAGTTATTGTTAAATGCATAACAAATTGATTTTTACTTATATTTTTTGAATATAATTTCATTTCAGAAAAATTATATTTTTTTGTATACAATTTATTTTGTGTATTTTGCACAAAAATCGGTTCTACATATTGATTGTGCCTATTTTCTTATAAACTGTTTTTATAACTGTTTTTCATAATTATTCATAAGTATTTGGCGGAATAACCTTAACTTTTACAAGTTTGTTTGCTGCCTGCTGAATCTGATCCTTATATGCTTCATTTTTATACCGGTGGATCTGCATCTTTGTCACTCCCAGCTGATTTGCTACCTGCTCCGGCATAGCCCCATATGCATATAATGTAAATCCACAGCTGTTTCTGATGCTTTCTGCACTGCATCCAGGTATACCTGCAGATTTCGACAGCTTTTTCATGAGCCTGCTTATATACATAAGATTCAGTTGATTTCCACGACTGTTATAAAAGAGGAATGGCATATCTTTTCTGCATTCTATAAACTTCTTAAGTATTTCTGCCGCATCTTCAGGAATATAGCAGAGATCTTTTCTTCCTTCTACTACAGCATACATGCCATTTTCATACATAGCAAAATCTTCGGTCTTCAATTGAATAATCTCTGTTGATGTTAATCCGACCCGGTAAAGCATTACAATGATCATATAAGCCTGAATATCATCTTCCGCCGCCCGGAGCAATCTGTCAATATTATCTACCGGAACAGATTTTGCAAATTGTTTTTGTTTTTCCAGTACTTTCAAATAAGGATAAAACTCATCCTGATACTTATCATCAATCTTGTATTTTTCTCTGTTATCACAAATATACTCCGCAAAGGAATGCAGTTCTCTGAATTTTTTTGCAACAGTCTGGGGCTTAATAACTTTTTGTGATATTTTATTCTGCATCATATCAAAATATTCCTGCACATGGTTTTTCCTGATCTCAGGGAAATCTTTTTCAAAATAATCCATAATCTCAGATATATCTGATGCATAAGAAGCTTCTGTTACGTTACTTTTAAAATGCCCGATAAAATCCTTCCATATATGCTGTTCTGTCAATTCTGATGCATATCTGCTTTTAATCATCCCGTCACCTCCCTTGTCTGCTATCCGCGCAAGCGGAATTCAATGTTTTGTTATTAGTATATATCATACTATAACATATTTTCAATGATAAATCAAAAGAAAGACGTTTGCCAAAGCCTTCATTGCAATGACAAACGTCTTTCTATAAATGTTAAAATGGTGTCCCATCCAGATCATACGGTGTCACCTGATACACATAATAATTCAGCCAGTTTGTATACAGATTATTAGCTGTTGCTCTCCAGGTAAGCAAAGGTTTGTTCTCCGGATTATCATCTCTGTAATAGTTAACAGGTATCTCTATTGGAAGTCCCTTGGAAAGATCTCGTTTATACTCTCCATCCAATGTCACACGGTCATATTCCGGATGTCCCATGACAAATATCTGGCGTCCATCCTGCGCCATGGCAAGAAACAGACCGGCTTCCTCTGACTCTGCCAGAACTGTCAGCCGTTTTTCAGCACGGATCTTATCCATAGGAACCTCTGTGTGGCGAGAATGCGGAGCCAGAAAAACATCATCAAATCCTCTTACAAGCGGAATTTTCCTGTTCATCACCTTGTGCCAGAAAATACCGAATACTTTTTTATCAAGCTGCACCTTATCAATGCCATAATGATAATAGATACCGGCCTGTGCTCCCCAGCATAGATGAAGAGTTGATGTCACATGTGTCTTACTCCACTCCATAATCTCAGTTAATTCTTCCCAGTAATCCACTTCCTCAAATGGAATCTGCTCCACAGGTGCCCCTGTGATAATGAATCCATCAAATTTCCGATTTTTTATATCGCTGAATTTTTCATAAAATTTATTCAAATGGCTGGTAGGTGTATTCTTTGACTGATGACTTGATACTGTCACAAATGTCACATCCACCTGCAACGGAGTATTAGAAAGAGACCGAAGAATCTGAAGCTCCGTGTCTTCCTTCAGTGGCATCAGATTCAAAAGTCCTATTTTAATCGGTCTGATATCCTGATGCATAGCCCGGTGCTCATCCATCACGAATATATTTTCACTCTCCAATATCTCTTTTACCGGTAGATCATTTTGAACTCGAATTGGCATAATATATTTCCCCTCTTTTTGTTTATTATTTTCCGTTTACATAGTTTCCCTCATCATCTACATAGCTTTTGGGGTCGTATGACTGTGTATCTGACGGAAGTTTTTTCTTTTCCAATCTGCTGTTGATAAATAATTCCACAACATAATAAATGACCGCAAATGTAGGCACACCCATAATCATTCCGATAAAACCAAAAAGCCCGCCGCCAAGCAAAATGGCAACGATCACCCAGAATGCAGAGAGTCCAGTTGAATTGCCCAGAATCTTAGGTCCAAGTATATTTCCATCAAACTGCTGTAATACAAGAATAAACAGAATAAAGTAGATACCTTGCATTGGGTTCTGCAGCATAATTAGAATTGCGCTCGGAATTGCTCCGATGTAAGGTCCGAAAAACGGAATTACGTTCGTAACACCTATGATTACACTGATCAGTACCGTATATGGCATTTTAAGAATGCTCATTCCAAAGAAGCATAGTACTCCTATGATCGCTGAATCTATAATTTTACCTATAATGAACCCACCAAAGATTTCATTACTCTTTGTAGTAAAATGAAGCAGCATGTTCGCATGTTCCGGCGAAAATATAGCATATACACTTTTCTTACACTGGCTCACAAATTTTTCTTTACTGAATAAAATATATATGGAAACAATAATTCCGATCAGAAAATCAAAAATTGCACTGACAACATTTATTACTCCAACCGTCAGATTCGACATCAGCTCATTGGTCTTAGGCAAAAGATCATTGCGAAGCCATGTCTCAAGCATCTTGCTTCCCTCATTCAGTGCTGTCCTCAGAAATGCACTGGTTGTTGATTTTCCTGTGGTCATCTCATTAATCTTTACAACAAGATCATTTAACTGCCCAGGTAATGTGTAAATCATGCTCCTGATGCTGAAATAAAGTTCTGGTACAAGAAGATTACACAAAAGCACAATCAATGTAATCATAAGCATAATGGATATAAAAATTCCTATCCCTCTGGATATTTTTTCTGCCCGTCCCTGCTTTTTAATCTCTTTTTTCAAAACCGGAATCAAATACCAGTCAATTCTTTTTACAATCGGATTCAAAAGATATGCAATGATACATCCATAAATAATGGGCTGCAGTATAGCAACGATATTTGCAAAAACATCCGAAAGCTTTGTCACTCTCAGCAAAGCAAAATAAAAAGCGATACTTGCCGCAACTACGAGAAATGCAGTAATCCCTCTGTTAAAGTGCTGACTTATTTTTGAAGGTCCACGTTTTCCCAAAATCGGCTTTGCACTGTAATATGCATTTTCCGCTTCCCTCTCTCTCCTGCGATGTTTTTCCTCATTCTCCTGTTCACGATTTCCTTTTTCTGTTTCCATTAATAATTCCTCTTCTCAAAATACAAAATTCTGTCATTCTTCTCTTCAGTCCATCAGAAATAGTATACTATCGGAATAATTTTACGTCAATAAGTAAAAAAAGAGGAAGCTTATCGCTCCCTCTTTCACCTGCTCTTCTTAAGCATTCCCTTTTTTCGAAAATGTTGCACATTCTGTCTGCTCACAATGACAGGCGTTACTGCCTTCTACACTGATCTTTCCGGCATGGCAGATACAGTTTTCATTATACTGGCATTCAACAGCCTTACAGTCAATATTACTTGTTGCAGATGCCTCTCCTGCTATATTACTGTAGCTGTCACCTTTTCTTTCTTCAAAACTGTCACAGCAGGTTTCCTCTGCTCTTTTTGCCTGATTTCCTCCTACAACGATTCCATCAAGGTCACAGTAAAAATTTTTGTTATGCAGGCATGTCTGTACCGTACATTTTAATTCTGGCATAATCTTCTTACCTCCTTATCTGAATTATCAACGGCAAGATTATTATGCCCTTTATTTTTTTATTTACACATAAAAGATCTTTTAATCTTCTTTTGTCACTTCACGGATGACTTTTGTATCAATTTCTTCTTTGATATCTTTGATAAATGCATCAAGATCCTTCTGTCCTTCATCTCCGGCAAATCTGCTTCTGACAGAAACAAGTCCTGCCTCCTCTTCTTTTGCACCGACAACGAGCATATAAGGAATCTTATTCATCTGAGCTTCACGAATCTTATATCCGATCTTTTCAGCTCTTGTATCAATCTCAACGCGAATTCCCTCATCATTCAGAGTATCAAATACTTTCTGTGCGTAATCCATATATTTATCAGAAATAGGAAGCACTTTTACCTGTACAGGAGAAAGCCATGTCGGGAATGCTCCTGCAAAATGTTCGATCAGGATACCGATAAATCTTTCAATAGATCCAAATGCAACACGATGGATCATAACCGGACGATGTTTCTCTCCGTCTGCTCCTGTATATTCCAGATCAAATCTCTGTGGCATCTGCATATCAAGCTGAATTGTTCCGCACTGCCATGTTCTTCCAATAGAATCCTCAAGATGGAAGTCGATCTTCGGTCCGTAAAACGCACCGTCACCTTCATTGATCACATAATCAAGGCCGAGATCATCAAGCGCTCCTTTTAATCCTTCTGTAGCCATCTCCCAATCTTCATCACTTCCCATACTGTCTTCCGGACGTGTAGAAAGCTCTACATGATACTTAAATCCAAACAGACTGTAAACCTCATCGATGAGTGCAGCAACACCCTTGATCTCGTCGCGGATCTGCTCCGGTGTCATGAAAATATGAGCATCGTCCTGTGTAAAGCAGCGTACACGCATCAAGCCATGAAGCTGACCTGATTTTTCATGTCTATGGACAAGTCCAAGTTCGCCGGCACGAAGCGGCAGATCTTTGTATGAACGTGGCTCGGATTTATATACAAGCATACCACCAGGACAGTTCATTGGTTTTACAGCATAATCCTCATCGTCAATAACTGTTGTGTACATATTATCTTTATAGTGATCCCAGTGTCCGGAATTCTCCCACAAATGTCTGCTTAAAATAATCGGTGTAGAAATTTCCACATATCCATTTTTCTTATGCAGATCTCTCCAATATTCAAGAAGAGTGTTTTTAAGAACCATTCCCTTTGGAAGGAAGAACGGGAATCCAGGTCCTTCTTCACACATCATGAAAAGTCCAAGTTCTTTTCCGAGCTTTCTATGATCACGTTTCTTTGCTTCTTCCATCATGTGAAGGTATTCATCAAGTTCTGCTTTCTTTGGATATGCTACACCATAAATACGTGTCAGCATCTTATTCTTCTCGTCACCTCTCCAGTATGCTCCTGCAAGGCTGGTAAGCTTGAATGCTTTTACAGGCTTGGTGGACATCAGATGCGGTCCTGCACACAGATCTGTAAATTCTCCCTGACTATAGAAGCTTATTTCTTCTCCCTCTGGCAGATCTTCAATCAATTCTACTTTATATGGTTCTTCTTTTTCTTTAAAAAATGCAATTGCGTCTTCTCTTGATTTTGTAAATCTTTCCAGTGGAAGATTTTCTTTCACAATTTTTTTCATTTCAGCTTCGATTTTTTCAAGATCTTCTGTTGTGAATGGTATCTCACGGTCAAGATCGTAGTAAAAACCATTTGCAATTGATGGTCCGATAGCAAGCTTTGTTTCCGGATAAAGACGTTTGATCGCCTGAGCCATAATATGAGATGCCGTGTGATTAAAAGCTCCTTTTCCTTCCTCAGACTCAAATGTGAGAATTTCCAGTTCACAATCGTCAGAAATCTCTGTACGAAGGTCTACAACCTCACCATTTAATTTTGCAGCTGTAGCTACTCTTGCAAGCCCTTCACTGATATCATTTGCGATATCGATTACAGACATCTTTCCGTCATACTCTTTTTCTGTTCCGCCCTTTAATGTGATTTTCATAGTTTTACATTCCTTTCTTATATTCTTTTCCTTTTATTTTTCCTTATTTTTTTCTTTATGCTTTTGATACTCCCGCATAAATAATTCATGAAATTGAGGACTGGACTGCTTTAACGATAAAGGTCTTCCGGTACTGTCCAAAAAGCAGTGCTTTGAACTTCCTTTACAATGGACTTTTCCGGTCTTGTCACTGATAACTTCATACCCCATCGTAAGTTTGATTCCGTTATATTCTTTTATCCAGATTTCAATCGTCACACAATCTCCAAAATGAAGCATCCTGAGATAGCTTGCCTCCACAGAAAGTACAGGACTTATGATTCCCTGTTCCTCCATTTTATCATACCCTATTCCCATCTCTTCCATATAGTCAATCCGGGCTTCTTCAAACCAACGGATATAATTGGAATGATGGACAATTCCCATTTGATCAGTCTCATAATAGAATACTTTTCGCTTATATAAATGATTTACACCCATTTGAACTTATATTCACCTCCTGTAAAAACTCTTATGAATGAAAAAAGTCCCTTACAGCATAAAATACTGTAAGGGACGAGTATGATCTATCATCTCGCGGTTCCACCCTGTCTTGAACTGATCTATGTATCAGAACCACTCATTATGATGATAACGGAATCACCGGACTGTTTTTCAGTCACTCCGAGGTGGTCTTCAGAAGGTTCCAAAATAAGAAGCTCGCAGCCTCAGGACTTCTCTCTCTGTAATTTCTTTCCCAACTTACTCTTCTCTTCAACGTTTTTTCAATCTTATATCATTATATCATTGAATCCGACTTTGTCAACCAGGATTGTTGAAATATCAGTCCACTAAATATGCAGCCACATTCTCCACACAGCAAAGCACTCCCGTACCATATAGTTCACAAAAAGCCGCGGATTTGTAGTTGCCGCTAATGGTTCTATCATTTCATATCCGGCTTTTTTTGCGTAACAGCACGCACGGTAAACATGAAAGTCATTGGACACAACCGCCGTCTTATCCGCCATATTATGTATGTACTGTCTTGAAAATTTCAGATTTTCCTCTGTTGTTTTTGATTGCATTTCTTTTATGATGCGCTCCCCGGAAATCCCATTTTTTAAAAGATACGTTTCCATGGCTTCCGCCTCAGTAATGGCTTCTCCTTTTCCCTGTCCGCCGGAAACAATGATTTCTGTCTCAGGATGTTCACTGGCATATTCGATTGCTTTTTTCAGCCTTCTTTCCAGCGAATCTGTAACTTTTGTTCCCTGCACATGTGCTCCAAGCACAACAAGATACCTGCACTGACCTTCTTTTACACCTTTGGGATATGCTCTTCTTAAAATCACTGCCCCTGTCAGAAACACACTCAGAATCAGAACTGTAAGAACAGAAAATACAATGTACCAGAGTTCTTCCTTTCTGACTGTCACAGAAAAAATAATCAACACACACCCGGAAAACAGCCAAAAGCGTGAAAATGTCGAGTTCCACTTTCTAAGCAACAAACATAGTGATCCATAATATAACAGACAAAGAAGACCCAAAACGACTGTGATTATTTTCCACAGCATTTTTTATATTTCTTACCTGAACCGCATGGACATGGATCATTGCGTCCGATCTTTTTCTCTTTGCGGATTGTTGTAGATTCTTTTTGTTCTTTGTAAAGTCTCTTAAGCTCTTCTTCGGAATAAATCTCTTTCCACTGTGGAAGCTCATACAGCCAGTCTGCTTTAGCAGCAACCATGTTCTTGTAAAGCTTCTCCTTATCAAATGCAAGACTTACTTCTGTGTCCTCATCCATAGTCTCAATTGGATTTTCCACTTTCAGGCTCTCATTGATACCGTCTAAAAATCCTACCATAGTAAGAACTTCCTGACCATATTTTTCAGCCAGCTCTTTTACTGTTCCCTTTACTTCTTCGTCCGGATTTGTGAGGAGTTGCTCATAAATTTCTTTTTCTATCTGAAAATAACTTCCCCAAAATCTCTGAAGCTGTCCTCTGTCAGCACTTTCATCATATGCGATATCTCTCCACTGTTGTAATAATGTACGACTCATTTTTTCATACTCCTTTGTATATATTTGCTTTTTTTACATATTGCCTATATAATATTATCGATACATAAATGTATATCATTTGTGGATATACATTACCGTACACTATTACAGTATACTAAAATCAATCTTAGATGTAAAGGAAAGATTCTTATGAAAAAATCAAAACGAATTCTTGCGCTCATTGGGGCAATCCTTCTGATTGGCATGTATGCCTGTACATTGATTTTCGCACTCATCGGTTCAGAAAATGCCACATCTCTTTTAATGGCATCGATTGCATGTACGATTATTGTTCCGGTATTTATCTATGCATATATGTTGGTCTACCGCGTGTTAAAGGGAAGAGGCTGCGAAGAAGAGAAAAATAATCACAATAGCGAACAATAAATAAAAACAGGTTCATGAACCTGTTTTTATTATCTTATCACATATATAATTCCGCCAGCATCCATTGCCTGTTCTCTGGCCTAAGCGAACGCATCCTGTCCGCTTCACTTTCTTCCCTTTTCTTTTTTCTTTTGATAAGGTATTCTTCGATCGAGATTGCTTCCCGACTGTTATCTTCCTTCTTCTGCCACATAATAATACCTCCATTCTTAATTATAACTCCACTCTAACAGATATATGAGGGATCACCTCTGAATATTCCTGTTTTTTTGAAAACATCTTCTTTGCCAGAAGATATCTCCTTTCACGCGCATCTTGATATATAATGATCTTTATATCTATATTGTAAAGTTAAAATGTGGCGATATTATGTCGCAATTCTGAAAATATCCTAAACTATTTATTAAGGCAGGCTTATTATTTTTTTCTGTAAATAATGTCGTTTCTTCCAGGACCATTGGAAACCATAGTGATTGGGTATCCAATGTGTTCTTCCACAAATTCTATATATTTGCGGCAGTTTTCCGGAAGCTCTTCATAATTCTTAATACCTCTGATGTCACATTTCCATCCCGGAAGAGTCTCAAGTACCGGTTTTGCTTTTTCAAGAAGATGTGTAGGTGGGAAATCTGTTGTAACCTCTCCATCAATTTCATAGCCTACACATACCGGAATCTCGTCAAGATATCCCAGTACATCAAGTACAGTAAATGCTACATCTGTTGTTCCCTGCATTCTGCATCCGTATTTAGAAGCTACACAGTCAAACCATCCCATACGTCTCGGACGTCCGGTAGTTGCTCCAAACTCTCCGCCATCTCCGCCGCGGCGTCTCAGCTCATCAGCCTCGTCGCCAAAAATCTCGCTGACAAATGCACCTGCACCTACTGCGCTGGAATATGCCTTACATACTGTAACAATCTGCTTAATCTCATATGGTGGGATACCTGCGCCGATTGCACCGTATCCTGCCAATGTAGAAGAAGATGTAACCATAGGGTAAATACCATGGTCAGGATCTTTCAGGGAACCAAGCTGTCCTTCAAGAAGAATATTCTTTCCTTCTTTGATCGCATTGTGAAGGAACAGTGAAGTATCACATACGAATGGCTCTACCATCTTCTTGTATTCCTGAAGTTCCTGATATAAATCATCAGGATCAATCAATGGTTTATGATAAAGATGCTCTAAGAGAACATTTTTCTGTTCTGCAACACGCACTACTTTTTCTTTCAGCAGTTCATCATCAAACAACTCGCTGACCTGAAAACCGATTTTCGCATATTTGTCTGAATAGAACGGTGCAATTCCTGATTTCGTGGAACCAAAAGATTTGCCTCCCAGTCTCTCTTCCTCATATGCATCAAAATTTTTGTGATAGGACATTACCATCTGCGCCCTGTCAGATACTAAAATCTTCGGCATCGGTACATCTCTGTCCACAATAGACTGTACTTCTTTAAATAATACCGGAATATCGAGTGCAACACCATTTCCGATAATACTGGTTGTATGATCGTAGAATACTCCTGACGGCAGGGTATGTAATGCAAATTTTCCATAATCATTTATAATCGTATGACCTGCATTGGCTCCGCCCTGAAAACGCACGATAATATCGGCTTCTCTGGCAAGCATATCTGTGATTTTACCTTTTCCCTCGTCTCCCCAGTTAGCACCTACTACTGCTTTTACCATATCAATTCCTCCTGTATTGTCATTCTATCTGACATTCGATTTCAAGACTTTAAAAAGTCACCGTTCCTATTATACAATATTTTCAGGCGTCTGTAAAACATTTTCTACATCAATGGAGCTACAAGTCTAAGCACCTGACCGGCAATTTTTGTAAGCATTGTTCTGTTCTTTACCTCCAGCAAAGTTACTTTATGACATTTCGCCAGTGTCTGCTGGAAATCTCTCTCAATCTTATCAATCTCCGAGTTATTATAAATAAATGCACCACATTCAAAATGCAGATAAAGACTCCGATAATCAAGATTGATCGTTCCGACTGTCGCTGTATCGTCATCCGAAACAAACACTTTCGCATGTACGAATCCCGGTGTATACTCATAAATCTGCACACCGCTTTCAATCAGTTCCTGATAATAAGTCTTAGCCACCGCAAAAGCATACCATTTATCCGGGATATGCGGCATAATAATAATCACTTCGATACCACTCTTTGCCACTCTTGTAAGTGTTGTGATCATCTCATTATCCAGAATCAGGTATGGCGTCATAATATGAACGTATTTTTTTGCATGGTTCAAAATATGAAAATAAACTTCCTCTCCTACATTTTCATTATCAAAAGGGCTGTCTGCATAAGGGATCACGTAGCCAAGCTCTCTGCGCAGTCCTGGCTTTTTAGGTGTCAGATAGCGCTTGTAATGTTCCGGTTTTCTCTCGTCCACGTTCCACATCTCAAGAAACATCATGGTAAGGCTCTGTACCGCATCTCCCTTTAACATTATCGCAGTATCTTTCCAGTGCCCGAACCTCACCTTTTTATTAATATATTCATCCGCCAGATTCACTCCGCCGGTAAAACCGACTCTGCCATCTATGACACATATTTTCCTGTGATCTCTATTATTCTGTGTCGTAGACAAAAACGGCTTCACAGCATTTGCCATCTTGCACTGGATGCCATATTTTTTCAATTGCTCAGGATAACTATAAGACAAAAGATTTATGGCACACATGCCGTCATACATAAAACGGACTTCTACGCCTTCTTTTACTTTCTGTCTGAGGACTTTTAAAATTGAGCCCCACATATAACCCTCATCCACAATAAAATATTCCATAAAAATAAATTTCCGGGCCTTTTGAAGCTCATGGAGCATGTATTTAAACTTGTATTCCCCGAGAGGAAAATATTTTACTTCCGTATTACGGTATGTAGGAAAACCAAGCTGATGTGACAGATAATAGGACAACTGTGCATTAGCTGATTTGCTTGCCCAGATTGCATCTACAACATCCGGATCCTGCTGCATATACGGAACGGTCTCCAGTTTTAGTGTGGCCAGCCTCTGTTTCATATACCTTGTTCCTACTTGTGTTTTTACATAGATATAAAACATTGTCCCTATGACCGGAAATGCCATTACAAATAAAATCCACGTCATCTTAAATGCCGGGTTTCCACCTTCATTTATAATATAGATCACTACACCTACACTCAAAATCGTAAGAGCTCCATAGATGTATGCCATATATTCCTGCAGATAAAATGTAGTGCCGATAAACACACCAAACTGTATCAGAATCAAGATCAAAAAGATTCCTGTACGGCTGAATATAACCTTGAATAG
>JBJFCD010000006.1:0-25578 GCA_051888795.1 Lachnospiraceae bacterium
TCGTCTTGAGACCTCTCCGGAAGATATTACCGGTATGAAGGCTGCTCAGGGTATCTTAACTGTTCGTGGTGGTATGACATCACACGCTGCAGTAGTTGCCCGTGGTATGGGAACCTGTTGTGTATCCGGTTGCGGAGACATCACAATGGATGAAGAGAATAAGAAATTTACATTAGCTGGACAGACCTTTACTGAGGGATCAGAGATCTCTATCGATGGTACAACAGGTAACATCTATGCTGGTCTTATCCCAACTGTTGATGCTCAGATCGCTGGTGAGTTCGGCCGTGTAATGGCTTGGGCTGATGAAATCAGAACACTTAAGGTTCGTACAAATGCAGATACTCCGGCTGACGCTAAGAAGGCTCGTGAGCTTGGTGCAGAAGGTATCGGACTTTGCCGTACAGAGCATATGTTCTTTGATCCGGAAAGAATTGCAGCTTTCCGTGAGATGATCTGCTCTGATACAGAGGAAGAAAGAGAAGTTGCTCTCAACAAGATTCTTCCATATCAGCAGGGAGACTTCAAGGCTCTCTATGAAGCACTTGAGGGATGCCCGGTTACCATCCGTTTCTTAGATCCACCACTTCACGAGTTCGTTCCTACTGAGGAAGCTGATATCGAGAAGCTTGCAAAGGCTAAGAATAAGTCCGTAGAAGAAATCAAGGCTATCTGTGAGTCACTTCATGAGTTTAACCCAATGATGGGACACAGAGGATGCCGTCTTGCTGTAACCTATCCTTCTATTGCTAAGATGCAGACTAAGGCTGTTATCCGCGCAGCAATCGAAGTTCAGAAAGAGCATCCGGATTGGGCTGTTGAGCCGGAAATCATGATTCCATTAGTATGTGAAATCAAAGAGCTTAAGTTCGTTAAGCAGATCGTTGTTGAGACCGCTGATGCTGAAATCGCAGCAGCAGGTGTTGATCTTAAGTACCATGTAGGTACCATGATCGAGATTCCACGTGCAGCTCTTACTGCTGATGAGATCGCTACTGAAGCTGACTTCTTCTGCTTCGGTACAAACGACCTTACCCAGATGACCTTTGGATTCTCTCGTGATGATGCTGGTAAGTTCCTTGGAGCATACTATGACAACAAGATCTTCGAGAATGATCCATTTGCTAAGTTAGATCAGACTGGTGTTGGTAAATTAATGGAGACCGCTATCAAGCTTGGTAAGCCGGTTAATCCAAACCTTCACATCGGTATCTGTGGAGAGCACGGTGGAGATCCTTCATCTGTTGAGTTCTGCCACAAGATTGGTCTTGATTATGTATCATGTTCACCATTCCGTGTACCGATTGCTCGTCTGGCTGCTGCTCAGGCTGCAATCAACAATAAATAATTGATTCTAAGTATTTATTCAGCCCCGCTATCATGGCGGGGCTGATATTTCATATCAATCATTTTATTCTCGCCGATTCTGGCAGATAAAATCCCTTATTAAATTTATCCCTTTTTGGATTTGTGTTCCTAAGAATGAATTTTGCTATTTGAATCAGAACGTTTAAAAAGCGTCGGCACTTAATGAGCAATTTATTGCGAATTTAGTACCGCTACGCTTTTTACAAACGAGAGTGAGTTCTGATTCAAATATGCAAATTCATTCAGGAACACATTTCCGAAATGGGAGATAAATTGATATGTTGCATTTTTTCCATTCCTTGTTGGAATAACAGAAGGAAGTCATGCCTAATTGATGTAATAGGTTGTTTTGGGTAGATAAATTTCAGAGCGTTTTGGAATACTGTAGGTCCATTTAGATTGAAAAATGTCAGAGGGGCATACAAGATTTTGGAAAAATAAAAATAATGTGGGACCAATAAGTAACTCTGACGATGGGAGGGCCTACATGGAAAAAAATATGTCACCCTATAGTTAGCGTTTAGGACGAGTTGGGTAGACAAAAAAATAGTAAATAGGAGAATGCGTCATACCATGAGTCTAAAAAAGAGAGGCATGGGTAGACAAAAGCAGAAGGGGGAATATTTATTTATAAACAGGTAAGTCGGAAGATAAAAGAAACGGAACAGTTATTGAAAGTAATCAATCAGGAATTAGAGAATGCACCGTCTGGGAGTCTGAAAATTCAGCGAAGAGGAAAGAAGATATATTATTATCATCAGGTAAAGAGAGAGGGGACATATGTAAAGAAATACATAGAACAAAAGAATAAGGGGTTTGCGATAGCACTTGCGAAAAAGGGATATTATGAGAAAGTAAAACCACTTTTAGAAAAGGAACTAGATGCATTAGAAACATTTGAAAAATCTTATGATGAAAATATGGTGAATAATCTATATGATTCCATGATAGAGGAAAGAAAGCAGATGGTAGATCCGGTTCGGATGAGCGCGGGCGAAATCTTAAAACAATGGGAAAATGAAGCATATGAAATGAATCATAATTATCAAGAAAATCTTATTTATAGAACAGACCATGGAGAAAATGTGCGTTCAAAGTCTGAATTAATCATAGCAAATATGCTAAATAGGTATAGCGAGCATTTACGATACAAATATGAGCGGCCTTTAGAGCTCAGGATAAATGGTGAAAAAAGAATTATATATCCAGACTTTACAGTTCTAAATATACATACTGGAAAAATGACATATTGGGAACATGTAGGAATGATGGATGAACCTAATTATGCAAGCGGTTTTGTGAGGAAAGTGAACAGCTATATGGAGAATGGAATTGTTCCGGGAAAGGATTTATTATTTACATTTGAAACAAGTGATTGCCCTATAAACACACAAAATGTATTAGTGTTGATAGAGAGTATGTTATGATAAACAGACTAAACGGAAGAATTGCATGAGCTTGTGTAGCTATTTAGATTGCTATAATACAACAACCATTCAATTGTACATAAGGTGTATGGAATATCCATACACCTTTTTTGCGCTTTCATGCGCGAGCTCTTTTATTTTTTGTTTGAAAAATTTAAATCTTTTTTTGGATTGTTTCTGTCTAACCTAATAAGTAAAACGAATGGAGATAAATGAATAATGGAATGCATGGCATCAAAATGTAACACAAAAGCGCTTTGCTCTAATAATGCACAAAACAATGCGCTTATGTGTCATGGTTTTGCATATTCAAATAATACTATAATGGAATGAAGGGCGACAGGAAGGATTGCATAATGGAGGAACTACAGTATGGAGAAATTTATAATAACTCCCAAGGAAGATACATCTGTAACTATGACGATTCGGATAGATCGGGCTTTGCAGGAAGAATATAACGATTTAGCTGCAAAAACAAATCGTTCACGGAATGAACTGATATGTATGGCTCTAAAATATGCTCTTGATCATATGGAACTGAAAAGTCAGAAAGAACTTAATACATAAAATGCAAAGGATTAAGTGTTCTGGGTATGGGTAAGAGCCGGCTATTCTCAGGGAGAAAAAGTTTTTGAAAAAATAATTTTTTTAAATCTATTTATGAATCGTTCTTGTCTTATTACATGAAACAACAAAAAATATTCTCAAGGAGGGGAAATTATGTTTGATTTTTTAAAATTTTATTTAGGTTATGAAGTTGGATTTAAGATTGGTAAGAAGCTTCCGGGTGCGCTAAGGGCAATATGCAAGGGCTTTGCCCTATTGATTTCGATTGCATTATGGGCGAGTTCCTTTGATGGAGGAGTTCCATTTGATCGTACCCTTGGCATAGGAATACGGGTACTTACGATCATTTACTGCATCATAGTCTGGGGCTGTATCGTAGGTATTGAGGTTCTTAAGGTCCTGGATGTTCGAGGAATTTATAAGCTTCCTGACATGTTGAGAAAAATGAATCTGATTCGAATTTATTACTGGGTGATTTTGGTTCTCTCATTGATTGTAGAGGTTTTAAATATGGGAGAGATATCCGCTCTTGGCATTGTTTTAGGAATATTGTATGGTTACTTCCTTGTGCATTTTCCAATGTTTATTCTCACACTTGCAGATTCCGTGGTTGGAAAAGCGATAAAGTTAAAAAAATAGTAGATAAAAGGAAAGGAACGAAAGATGTATCAGGGACAGGAATTATTAGAACAAATTACAAAGGTTTATTGCATTATTGTAAATTATGAAGCTAATTTTTTGGAAAGGACAGCACTGGAGTATCAAGTGCGCAGTCAGATTGCAGAGAAAGCAAAAATTAGTATTTCCGGAGCGAAGGGCAAGGCGAGATTAACGGCGATAGTGACCGGGATTTATGTGCTTGTCATGCTGCTTTTTGCAACAATCGTTTATGAACTGGTTGGTGCTTGGATTGTAGTTGCAATTTGTGCAGCGATTGCTTTTGTGAATTGGGATAAGAAAAAGGGGCTTTCCGTCATAGCAGGTGGAATAGCGGGATTGCTTATTGCTTATCTGTTCTATGTATGCGTAATTGATACGGTGATAAGGGCTTTTGAAGCAGGAAATGTGCCGGGCATTATAATTCCTATTGTTATGGCAGCGATACTTGCTGTAATTATTATTGTTATAAATCACAAGTCAGTAGATATATCAAATGCGAAAATACGTAAAATTAATGCTGAGATTTTAGCATCTAATACCTCAATAAAGGCACAGTCAGATACATTGCTAGTCGAGGCAAAGGAGCTTGATGCAAGTCTGTTGAAGGAACTGACACCGAATGGCTGGTATCCTGCAAAATATGCCTATGAGGATGCGGCAAACTTCTTTATCGATTATCTGGAAAATGTGAAGCCACAAGCAACGATGTCGGAGTTGATTGATAAATATGAGCAGGAAAGAAGGGATCGTGAAAACAGGGCATTCCAAAATCGAGTGGAGAATGGCATCGATCACATCATTCGTAATCAGGAGCAGATGATGCAGCAATTCAATCAGATGATTGACAATCAGGAGCAGACGAATCAGCTACTTCGGTTCTCCAATATGATTGGAATGTATAACTGCTATCAGATGTCAGTACTTAATAACAACATTGATGCGATGAGACATACAAGGACAACAATTTATTTAAAATAGATATATGAGGGCAAACTTAGCGAAAGCTAGGGGCGCAAAACTCTAGAGCCTGTAAAATGGCAGTCAGTTGCATAGGAATTTAAACGACTGCCATTTTAGAATGACAGTCGTTTTTAAGTAATTACAATTTTTTAAATCTATTTTAAAAAAGTAATTGTCTACCTTAATGAAAGGAGGCAATTAGTATGATGGATGTAATCAAATGGTTTGTGCAATTGATTAAACGGGACATGAGCCTATTTACATTTGAGACGGAAACAGATTTTAAAATTGCATCAAAAATTCTCGATGCAAAAAACAAAGAGGGAGATGAGAAAGTTGACTTACACGGAGGCGATTGAAAAAGCCCTTGCAGGAGATGAAAGCGGATTTCAATTTCTTTATGACTCAACGAAAAAGGAAAAGTATTATCTGGCGCTGAAATATGTCAAGGACAAGGAAACGGCAGAGGATGTTTTACAGGAGTCCTATCTAAAAGCATGGGAAAAGCTTGATACTGTAAATCCTGAGAAATTTGAAGCATGGTTTGCGCAGATTGTGGCAAACACAGCTAAAAATGTATTGGAAAAAAGAAAGCATACAGCCCTTGATCTTAGAGAGGATGCGGATGAAGAACTTGAGCCCAATGAGGTATTTGACCGTTCTGTCAGTTCCTGGGAAAATCAGCCGGAGCTTTCCTATACACAAAAGGAGACCGCAGAACTTGTTCATCAAATGCTTGACGAACTACCGGACGAGCAGAGATTTGTAGTATTAATGTTTGAAATCGAGGGCCTAACTACAAAAGAAATTGCGGAATCTTTAGGCTGTGCCGAGGCTACAGTAAAGTCACGTCTTAAATATGGAAGAAACAAGATTAAAGCTAAGGCAGAGGAACTACAAAAGAAGGGCTACAAGCTGTACAGCATTCCGCCGATGGTATTACTTATGCTGTTGCTGCAAAAGGAGCAGAAGGTTTTTGCAGCAGAGGTTTCAACAGAAGCAGCGCTGAACCAATGTCGGGAGCAGGTCTTGAAAAATACAGACTATATCAAATCTGCGACTGCTTATACATCCGGCGCTACAGCAGTTAAGACTACTTTCTTTGCAACAAAAGCAGGAAAAATCCTGATAGGAATTGTTGCTGCGACGGTTGTGGGAGGAACCGCGGCAGGGGTTCTTATCAGTAATAGCAATAAGGGTTCTGCAAGTGAAGTGATTGCAGAGAAGGATGTTGAAGCTGTGGCTGTTGGGGAGAATACTGCCGAACAGAGTAACGCAGAGGAAAGCGGAACTGCTGATGACAAAGACCCTTATTTTAATTATGAAGAACGTTTTGATTTGGGAGACCCAGAAAGCTATGGAACCAGCGGTTATTACAATTCTGTAGATTTGGAACATATTGAAAAATTAACAGGCGAAAAGATAGAGCGCGTAAACGAGGATATGGAAGTAAATTCTTCAACAGGTTATATCATGTTGAACATGGTTCTTTATAAAGAAAGTTTTGCCCGTAAAGCAGAATTTCCTTCACCAAGTAATGAATATACACTTTCTCCGAAAAACTATTATGAAATTCCAAACGGAACCATTGCACATGTAAATTCCTGTATTACAATACCTGCCAAGTATTTCTGGGGTGTTGGAACAGAGGAATATACCGTAACTGTCTACGAAGCGACAATTGATGGTGATACTGGTTTTGTGCTACAAAATGCATTCAATGGAAGTCCGGCAGATGTAAATCCTGTAAGTGAATAAAAAAGTAAAGAATTTAAATCTTTTTTAAAAATAATATTGTCTAACAAGTATAAGAGCAAAAAACAGCTCGAAAATGAATAAACATGAAAGGAACAAATGATTATGAAAAAAAGAATTTTAGCAATGATGATGGCAGCTACAATGACAGTAGCAATGGCAGGATGTGGGAATTCTGCATCAAAGGATAGCGAGCAGAGCAGTGTACCAGTGAGTCAGTCAACGACAACAGATAACAATAAGGCACCCGGCGAAAAAACAGTAGAAACGTTAACAGAAGTCCTTAATGAGAATGATTACTCAATCTGGTTTGTTACAAATGATGTTGACAAAAACAACAGACCTGATGTAATGATTCTTTATAAAGATGGTACTTATATTTCATGTAGTAGTGATGGTGAATCGGGAACTGGAAAACGGCTTGGGGATTATGCACAGATGACCGATGAAGAAATATTAAGTCTCGTGGAAGATACATGGAAATCAAATATAGACAGCAAGGCACAAAATTCTCTTGACGATGAATATAGGAGCATTGCGTCACAATTAGGTTATCAATATTATGGTGAGTATTATGTGACGCGGGACGAACAGGCATTGCAAGATACTTTAAAAGCTGCATTCTACGAATACTCAGAACCTTTTGTCTATGGTGCTGATCCGGTAATTTTTGAAGACTTAGAATGTTTTTATGGAAGCTTTATGATGGATTGGCTGAATGAGCACCCGGAACAGGCACAAAAGTTATTGGATGAAGGAATAGAACCTGACTGGAATGAGATTAGCAATGCTTACATTACAGAAGCGAGTGCTGCGTGTGATGCGTCATTTGCTGAGATAGATGGCAATCAGGAAGAAGCCGCTTACGATAAGGGTGCATATACTGTAAGCGTATGGACAGATGCATCTGGAAATAGAGTTGAGAAAGAGACAGTTTACTTTAGTGATGGCGGGCAGAAAGAATTGAAAGGATATGTATCAGCACAGCCGGTTTATGATTCCTACTATGGTGGATATGTGATACAACATGACAATGTTTACATCACTCGTATCAGCCCAAGTATTCGATTTGAATTTGACGCAATCGGTACAGAGGGAGTCAATGTGGATAAGGCCGTTAGTCCGGAAGGTTCATCTGAGGGAACTGCAACAGCAGAAACAGCAGCGGAATAGCAGAGCAGTAGGAAAGGACTGATTATGATGAAACATATCACCAATCATAGACAGTTCGCACTGGCTGTCGCAATGACAGCAGTGCTTGCCTTAACAGGCTGCGGCTCAGTAGCAGGGACAGAGACCACTGTCGCAGAAACTGAAGCAGTAGTAGAGACAGAGCCTGTAACAGAGAACACAGAAGCCTATGAGCCGGATACAGAGTTTGAAGCCACAAAAACTATGACTACTGAAACAGAAGCTGATGAAACAGGAACGGGTGAATCGAAAACAGAGTCCACTGAAATAAGTGAGACCGAGACAGCTGTTATCGAAAGTGAAACAAGTCCTAAGGCTGTGACCATAAACTATACATTCACAGACATGAGCACTACAATGTACGCAAAGAGCTCTGTAAATGTCAGAAGCCTTCCTTCAACGGACGGAACCAGACTTGGCTCTCTTACAAAGAATCAGGCTGTTACTATTACAGGAAAATGTAACGAGACCGGCTGGTACAGAATCATCTATAATGATGGTGAAGCCTATGTAAGCGACAAGTACTTAAGCGATAATGCCATAGCAGAAAGTGCAAGCATAAGTTCGGCTGGTAAGGAAGTAGGCGCAAGTGCAAACGCAAACACAGAAGCAGCAAGCACAGACCCTGATGTGGCAGCTGCGATCGCAAAGTTCGGTCCAAACATCGTTGTCTTTGATGATGGGTCAATCTGTGACGCTGCTACATGGGAGATGTTAGGAACGGTAAAGAATGGGCAGATAGTCGAAGCACCAACAGATGGTTTCAATAGAGATGCGGCGGAAGAAATCTGGGGTTATGTGAATGCTGAACGAACTGCAGCAGGCTTAAACGAAATTGCATGGGACGAAGACATTTATAATTTTGCTTGCCAGAGAGCACAGGCTATCGTAACAGATTACTCACATAATGGTCATGGCAATTACGGCGAAAACATAGACATGTATTTGGGGTACTCAGGGGATCCATATTCTATTCATATGGCATGGCACAATTCAACAGGACATTACAATAACTACATGAATGAACGCTATACAATCGGTGCATGTGCTGTATATATCTATAATGGTATCGCTTACGCTGTAGAAAACTTCTCACGTGGAAGCAACAGCAACAACAACAATACCACCCGTGAAGTAAACGGTCAGATCATGGACGTAACGCAGGCAGAAGCGGAAGCTATTGATAAAGGCAACATATGGATTGCAAGTAACGGCGTTGTAATCTGCATCTTAGACAGCGGAAATCTAATGGCTGGTGACGGTGTTCACACGTTGGAAGAGCTTCAGGCAGCGATGGATGAATATTATTCCTGTCATTGACGCAACATGCGATGAAAGTCCTTAAATACAATAGAATTTCAAGGAAGAAAGGAAAAAACATCATGAAAAAGAGAATTTTTTTATCTTATTTACTCATATTAGCAATGATTTCCACACTGATGACTGCGTGTGGAAAAAAAGAAGAAGCTCCAGAGCCGTTAACAGAAGCGGTAGAGGCAACAGAAGTGGAAGAGGCTACAGAGGAATTAGAAACGGAAACGGTTGCTGAAAAAACAACAGAGCTGTCCGGACTTGATAATGGTATTAGCATTACAGATGAATCTGGTACAGCAGCAGATGAGACCACTCAATCTGTTGAAGATGATACTGAAACAGAACCTGCCGTAACGCCGGAAACAAAAGAATCTGTTTCAACTGAAAATACAAATTCAGAACCGGCACCAGTAGCAGCTACAGACCTTCCGGGGATAAACAGAAACGGACGATATCCGGATATTCCTGAATCTGTCTTACCCGCTGACAAAGCAGCTAATATGGATTTTTTTGATGAACCCGTAAAGGCAACCTGCTGGATTGATGATGTTGAAGGAAAGATTTATGCAGACTATGGCATGACACAGCTTATCAAGTCCGTCAAATACAGTGTAGATGGCTATAATGATGTTCTTTATATCATTGCTGAAGATGGCACCGATTCCGAAGCACGGGGAATTGCTACATACAATGGTCAGTACGTCGTTATCAATTTCAACATGTGGGGCTTATGGTTTAATGACTTAGACCCTAATTACAATTAAACATTCAGTAGCAAAAGAATTGTATAAAAGGCTTCGTTTGGAAATTTCCAGGCGGAGCCTTCTTTTTCACATATTCAAAATTCACATTACGATAGCATATTTTTAATTTCTTGTTGGAATAAAAGAAGAAAGTCATGCCTAATAGATGAAATCGGCTATTTTGGGCAGATAAATATCAGAGTATTTTAGAATGCTATAGGTCCATTTTGATTGAAAAATGCCGAAGGGGCATACAAGATTTTTGAAAAATGAAAATAATGTGGGACCAATAAGTAACTCTGACGATGGGAGGGCCTACATGGAAAAAAATATGTCACCCTATAGTTAGTGTAAAGGATGTGTTGGGTAGACAAAAAAATAGTAATCTGTAGAATGTGTCATGCCATGAGTCCCAAAGCGAGACGCATGGGTAGACAGGGAAAGGATTTACTATTTATATTTGAAACAAGTGATTGCCCAATTGTCCAATAAATATACAAAGTGTATTAGCGTTGATAAAAAGTATGTTATAATAAAAAAGGATGAAAAGATATTCGAAGAAATACCTAGAGGGGGGACTATGTACCACATTGCAATTGTAGAAGATGAACCAGAATTTTCCATGCAGTTACAGCAGTACCTGAAACAGTATCAGAGAGAAAATAACGTGGAATTCAAGATATCTGTGTTTGGCGATGGAGCAGAAATCCTGAAAGATTATAAGGCAAAGTATGATGCTATTTTTATGGATATTGAGATGCCGGGGGTTAATGGAATGGATGCGGCAGAAAAAATCCGGGAAATGGATGAAGAGGTTGTGATTATGTTTATCACAAACATGGCGCAGTATGCCCTTTTAGGGTATTCTGTGGGGGCCCTTGATTTTGTGATGAAGCCGGTGAATTATTATACATTTGCAATGAAGGTGCGACGGGTATTAAAGCGTATACAGAAGAGAGAGTCATGGCAGAATACAATTGTGCTGAATCTTCCGGACGGATTGAAGAAAATAGATACAAAACAGATTTATTTTGTAGAAATTCAGAATCGATTATTGCACTATCATACAACAGAAGGGGAGTATGTTTTAAAAGGAACGATGCAGGGCGCAGAGAAAATGCTGGAATCAGATACCTTTGTAAAGTGTAATCACTGGTACCTGGTGAATTTAAGGCATGTAAAAGAAGTGAGAAAAAATATTGCGGTGGTAGGGCAATATGAACTGGAAATCAGCAGGAGAAATAAGAGCGCTTTTATGCAGGCATTGACAGAGTATCTGGGAGAACATATAAGGATGTAAACGGAGAGAGGGAACGTTATGACAAATGCAATTGACTGGATACAATTCTGGCTGTATCAGTACTTTTTCTGGACCTCCGGAGTAGTATTCTCATATCCGCTCAAAAAGAGAAAAAATTTTAAAATAAGGATCATCGGTTTTGCCGGAATGATTCTGATTTATTCCTTGGTGTTTCAGTTTTTCTGGAATGGAACTGTGCAGATGGAGCTTTGGTTTCGCCTGCTTAGTGGACTTGCCATGGTTTTGTTTTTGTATGTGGGATGGGAGTCGAATATTTCTACCGCAGTCTATAACGCAGTCTGGGCTATTGCAGTCTGGCAGCTTCTGACAGAAGTGTGGGCAGCAATTGAATTTTTTGGAGCGTCATTCTGGGAACAATACCCCTATATGAGTATTGTTGGAATGATACTTCTTTTTACGCTAAATGACGTGATTGTAGCAAAGACGATTGGAAAGTGGATGATGATCGACAGACGTAAGGTTGGACCAAGACAGCTTGCGTCTGCGGTCCTGATTTTTTTGATTATTGAAATTCTTGCCATGTCATCAGAAATACGCCACATTTCCAATTACAGCAGTGAGTGGAAAGTGCTCTATATTTCACAGCTTCTGTTGATCGTTATTCTCTATATGCAGAATGAGCTTTTTAAAAAGAGTGTGATGAGACAGGAGCTGGAGCTTATGAATCTTCTGTGGAAGAACAAGCAGGAGCAGTATGAGCTGACGAAAGAAAATATCGCATTAATTAATCAGAAATGCCATGATTTAAAGCATCAGATTCACGCACTGCGAAAACTTGACAAAGAAGAATTTGATAAATATCTGTGTGAAATAGAAGGTTCTGTCCAGATTTATGAATCCATCGTAAAAACGGGAAATGACGTCTTTGATACGATCCTGACTGAGAAAAGTCTGTATTGTAAAGAACGTCAAATCAAGGTCTGCTGTGTAGCAGACGGAAGCCAGATGGATTTTATTGAGACCATTGATCTTTACGCAATTCTTGGAAATGCGATGGACAATGCAATTGAAGCGGTAGAAAAATTTGCGGAGCCGGAGAAGCGTCAGATCGATGTCATGATTTATCGGCAGCAGAATTTTCTGGTGATGAACTTTATTAATCCGGTGGCTGAGAAACTGGTCTATGAAGAGGGGTTACCGGTCAGTACCAAAGGTGACCGGAAATATCATGGATTCGGGCTAAGAAGTATGAGCCATTTTGTGAAAAAATATGATGGATTTTTGAATATTAGTGAAGAAGACGGATGTTTTTCTCTGAAGATTATGATTCCAATTCCGTTGATGATGAAAAAAAGCGCCACTTAAGCGCTTTTTTTGACCACTTATGTGCAAGGAAATTGTTTCATTCGATAAAAGAGATTATAATAAAAGCAAGAATTTACACCATTTTATGAATCTATGGGAAGGGGCGTCGGGGCGCACTTAATGAGAAGAATTGAGAAAATCAGGAAGGACTGGTTTTTTACCGGTCAGAGTGGGACGAGGGAGCCTGTAGTGCTTCCACATACATGGAATGGAAAAGATGGACAGGATGGTGGAGATGACTATTATCGTGGGACCTGTATATATGATTGTATGGTGAAGAGACCGGAATATGCAGAACATGAAAGAGTGTATCTTCAGTTCCATGGGGTAAACGCCAGTGCAAAAGTGATTCTGAATGATACGGTAGTATGCCAAAGAGATGGTGGGTACTCTACCTTCCGTATGGATGTCACGGATGTTCTCCGGGAAGAAAACAAACTGGTAGTAGAAGTGGATAACAGTGTAAATGACCGTGTGTATCCACAGAAAGCAGATTTTACATTTTACGGAGGAATTTACCGTGATGTAGAATTTCTGATTGTGTCAGAGGAACATTTTGATTTGGACTATTATGGCGGTCCCGGTATGAAATATACCACAGAGGTTTCGGAAAAGAATGCGAAGATAAATGTGACCGCTTATCCGAATGAAGCTGCAAAAAAAGCAGGGACGGTTACGAAGATTACGCTTCTTGATGCCGAGGGAAATGAAGTGGCACAGGCAGAGGGCGAAAGTGTGACATTAGATGTTTCAAATGTGCACCTTTGGGACGGTTTAGAAGATCCGTATCTGTACGTGCTTAAGGCTTCGCTTATAAAAAACGGAAATGATGTGGATGAAATTACTTGTAATTGCGGGGTCCGCTATTTTGAATTCAGCCCCAAAGATGGTTTTCATTTAAACGGAAGACCTTATCCGCTTCATGGTGTTTCGCGTCATCAGGATTACAGGGATCTTGGAAATGCCATTTCAACAGCAGAACATGAACGGGATATGGAGCTGATCCGCGAAGTGGGGGCCAATACCATTCGGCTTGCCCATTATCAGCATGACCAGTATTTCTATGATTTGTGTGATAAATATGGAATGATCGTATGGGCTGAGATTCCATACATTTCAGAACATCTGGCAAATGGGGATGAGAACACCATTTCACAGATGAAAGAACTGATTGTTCAAAATTTCAATCATCCATGTATCGTAACATGGGGGATTTCCAATGAGATTACGATTTCCGGAAGGAAATTAAAGAAAAAGATGCTGGCAAATCATCGGGTATTAAATGACTTGTGTCATGAAATGGACCCCACAAGGCCCACAACACTGGCCTGCTTTGCAATGTGCCCGCACTGGCATAAGGTTGCGCATATTACGGACCTGGTAGGATGGAATTTATATCTCGGATGGTATGTACCGTTTTTCTGGTTAAACGACCTTTGGATTCGGTTCTGGCATTTCTTATATCCGAACAGACGTCTGTGCTATTCCGAATACGGCGCAGAGGGAATGCCGAATTTGCACAGTGCAAGACCGAGACGCGGAGATAATACCGAAGAATATCAATGCAGGTATCACGAATACATGCTGGAATGCTTCAAACGTTTCCCCTATATGTGGGCAACCTATTACTGGAATATGTTCGACTTTGCCGCGGATGCAAGAGACCAGGGCGGGGAACCGGGTATGAACCATAAAGGGATGATTACGTTTGATCGCAAGCTTAAGAAAGACGTGTTTTATCTTTACAAGGCATACTGGACCCGGGAGCCATTCGTTCATCTTGCAGGAAAACGCTATGAATACCGGACAGAATCAAAAACAGAAATTACAGTATACTCTAACTTACAAGAGGTATCACTTTATAATAATGGCAAACTGGTTGGAACAAAGAAGGGTGAGAAGGTTTTTAAATTCCAAATGACCATGGAGCCGGAGAATAAGTTGGAAGTAATAGCTGGGGAATGCAAAGACAGCGCTGTGATTTATAAAACGAATCAACCACGGCCGGAGTACAAGATGGCAAAGGGAAATAGTTCAAACTGGATGTAGTTGATTACGCTTAACAAACGAAGGGAGAAATACTATGGACAAGAAAGAAATCAGGACTCGTAAAAAAGCCTACAAAAAAGCCAAAAGAAGAGCCAGAAGACCTTGGAAGTTTCTGACATTCCTAAGTGCACCCCTGGCAATCATTTTTATTGCTTTATTTACCATTATTTCCATGTTTGACAATACGGTAACATTGTTTGTCGGTGGAACATTCTGGGAACTGAAAAATGAAGACTCAAATGCAGTTTATTATGAATCTGATTTTGCTTCAGATGAAGAACGTGTACAAAGAGGTGCAGAGCTCGTAAAGCAGGTAGAAGGAGAAGGTGCAGCACTCTTAATAAATGAAGAGGATGCACTGCCGCTTGCTAAGGGAGCAAAAGTCAGCTTATTCTCAACCTCATCTGTAAACATTGTTTATGGTGGAACAGGTTCTGCGAACGTTGACACTACAAAATGTGATAACTTAAAGGTCGCATTAGAAAAAGAAGGTTTTGAAGTTAACCAGACATTATGGGATTTCTATGAAACCGGAGATGCAGCAATTTATACCCGTGAAGATGCGGGCGCTACAGCACAGGACTCTGCCACATCGGACGAGGCGACCAGTACCTATGGAATGGCAGAAATCGTAGAGGCACCATGGGAGATTTATACAGAAGATGTATTAAATTCCGTAGAAAGCTATGGAGATGCAGCGATTGTTGTCTTATCACGTATCGGTGGAGAAGGTGCAGACTGTTACTTTGATGCAACCTTAGGAGATGGAAAAAATTATCTTGCATTAAATCAGGATGAAAAAGATATGATGGCTGGTATCAAAGCCATGAAGGATGAAGGCAAGATTGATAAAATTGTTGTGTTAATCAACACCTCAAATGCTCTTCAGGTAGATTTCTTAAAGAACAATGAATACGGAGTAGATGCAGCACTTTGGATTGGTGGTGTAGGTGCTACCGGTATTAATGCAGTAGCTGAAATCTTAAACGGAACAATCAATCCATCAGGAAGCCTGGTAGATACTTATTGCTACAACAACTATTCGAGTCCGGCTATGCAGAACTTCACTCCGATTGTTTATGAGGGTGATACAAGCCAGATTCCTGCACACGCAGATACCTATATGATTTATCAGGAAGGTATTTATGTAGGATATAAATATTATGAAACCCGCTACGAAGACTATGTAATGGGAACAGGAAATGCCGGCGAATATGCATACAGCGATGATGTTGCATTTCCGTTTGGATATGGTCTCAGCTATACGGATTTCGAATACAGTGATATGACTATGTCCTATGACAAAGCGACAACAACTTATACATTTAATGTCAAGGTTACAAATACCGGTGATAAAGCAGGTAAAGAAACCGTGCAGATTTATGTTTCAAGTCCGTATACTCAGTATGATATTGACAACAAAGTTGAAAAAGCTTCTGTTTCATTAGTTGGATTTGAAAAGACAGATATCCTTGAACCGGGAGCATCTCAAACATTAACCATCAACGTAGATGGTGATTATGTAGCAAGCTATGATGCTTATGGTGCGGGGACCTATATCTTAGATGCAGGTGATTATTACTTCACAGCAGCTACAGATGCACATGATGCAGTAAATAATGTATTGGCAGCAAAAGGATTTACCCCGGAGAACACAAACGGACGTATGGATGTTAGTGGTAAGGAATCACTGGTTACAACATGGAACAATCCTAAGCTTGATACAACAACATACGCTACAAGCGATGCCGGTACAACAATCGAGAATCGATTAGATTCTTCTGATCCTAATAGGAATCAGGAAGTAGGGCAAACCGTTACTTACCTGACACGTAATGACTGGAAAGGTACCATGCCTAACCTTGAAAAGACAATTAAGATCGCATTAAATGATTATCTGGTTCAGGCATTACAGGATCAGCAGTATACGACAGATCCTGATGCAGCAGCAGAAATGCCTGTACTCGGAGCAAAAAATGGATTAAAGCTCGTTGACATGATCGGGCTTGATTATGACGATCCGAAATGGGATGAATTATTAGACCAGCTCACTTTCGATGAAATGGTTTCACTCATTGGTGACTCCTTCCACTGGACAATGCCGGTTCTTTCCGTGCAGGCACCCGGTACCCGAGATGAGAATGGCCCGCAGGGACTCACCGTGGCACTGTTCGGAAGCCAGCTCGGTGTCGAAACGACAGCACTTACATCCGAAGACGTGTTAGCAGCTACATTTAATAAAGAATTAGTTTATGAAATTGGCAATATCGTAGGAAATGACTGTTTAGAAGCAAAAGTAACCTTCCTCTATGGCCCTGGAGCAAATACACACAGAACACCATACGGTGGACGTAACTTCGAATATTATTCAGAAGACTCCGTACTTTCATCTGAAATCGGAAGGGCTGAAGTACAGGGAATTGAAGAAAAAGGTGTATTCGTAGTAATGAAGCACTTTGCATTGAATGACTGTGAACAGGATCGAATTGGTCTTGGTGTATGGTTAAATGAACAGTCGGCTCGTGAAATTTACTTGAGAGCATTCCAGGGTGCATTAGAAGACTCACAGGCTTCCGGAAATGGTGTTATGATGGCCTATACCCGTTGGGGAGCACAGTGGGCAGGTGCAAACAAAGGACTAATTAAGGGAATCCTGAATGAAGAATGGAAGTGTAATGGTCTTCAGATTACAGACAATGTACTTTCAACCATGGTAAATGGTATTGATGGTGTAATGGGTGGAACAACAACCTATGACTCCATGCTCGCATTCTATATTACAGGTGGTGACGGATTACCTCGGTATGAGAAAGATCCTGTGGCTGTTTTGGCTATGAGAGAAGCCTGCCATCATAACCTGTATGCAATTGCAAATTCACAGGCGATGAACGGTATCGGACCTGATACCATCATCAAAGGCAGAGAACCAATCGTTCAGACTCTGTCAAGAATAGGAGCAATCGGATTTAGCGTATTATTCATATTGTCTGTTGTAATGTGGACTCTTAAGATTAGAAAATTCAAAAAGACAGAAGAGTATGTAAGCTATAAAGAATTTAAAAAGTCACTGAAAGGTTGATTTGAAAAGATGAGTCAGGAAACGACAAAAACAACGAGTCTTAACAGAGCAAAAACATATCAGCTAGTGCTTTTTCCTCTGAATAATGGTGCAACGAATGTATATTATGTTCTGATTTTGTCGTATATAGCGACATTTGGAAACAATGTGCTAGGAATTGCAACGGTATTTGCATCGGTAATGGTAACCGGAATGCGTGTCTTTGACGCGATTACAGACCCGATTATCGGGGCGATTATGGACCGTACAAATGGAAGGCTCGGCAAGTTTCGGCCATTTATTGTAATTGGAAATGCAATCATGGCCACTGCGGTTATTTTATTATATATGATTACACCAAATATTCCTTCTGATATGCAGTGGCTGCGTTATGTTGCATTTGTAGGTCTGTATGCAGTATGGGTAATTGGGTACACTTTCCAGACATCCGTAACACGTTCGGGGCAGACCGTATTGACAAATGATCCGAAACAGCGTCCGTTATTTACAATCTTTAATACCATTGGATCAATGGCCGGAATGGGACTCATGCAGTTTTTGGCGCCAATCGTGCGTTCCAATGTTGCAGATTACAGCAGCGCAGATTTTTATGCATTCCTGACTCCGATAGGTGTTATTGTATCCATCGTCTTAAGTATCCTTGCAATTATCGGTATTTGGGAAAAGGATAATTCAAAATATTTTGGACTTGGTCAGGAGGTGCAGGAAAAGACCAAGATTTCCGAATATATTCAGATTATTAAGAACAATAATCCTATGCAGCGTTTGATGGTAGCGGGAGCAGGATGTAAGCTGGCATTATCGATTGCTACGAATGTAACCGTATTATGCATGCTTTATGGATGTATGATGGGAAATTATGATGGACTCTATTTACCGATGATGGTGCTGGGATATGTCTTTTCGGTACCATTCTTCCTGTTGACGGTTCGCACTTCACAGAAACAGGGACAAAAAGCATCCCTGATGAAATACGTATCGGTTGCATTCATCTGCTATATTGGTGTTCTTGTGCTTTTACTTTTGTGGCAGCAAGGGGTTTGGGGCAGAAACTTAAGCTTATTTACTGAAAATGGATTTTCAATCAATTTGTACACCGTGCTGTTCATTCTTTTCTTTGGTGTCGGTTATGGTGCATATTATGCCACTGCCGATATGCCGATTCCAATGGTAGCAGACTGTTCTGACTATGAAACATACCGGTCCGGAAAGTATATTCCGGGAATTATGGGAACCTTGTTTTCACTGGTGGACAAATTAGTATCGTCTTTATCGGCAACCGTTGTAGGTGTTGCAGTTTCGGTCATTGGTCTGGAAAATCTGCCAACGGCAGAAACACCATATGCACCTGGAATGAACTGGGTAGTAATCGTATTGTTCTGTATTATTCCAATGGTGGCATGGGCCGCTACGCTTTTCGCAATGAAGAATTATGAATTGACAGGAGCCAGGATGAAAGAAATTCAGGCAGTCAATGCGGCACGAAAGGAAGCCGTTACAGGCGGAATGACTTTAGAAGAAGCGATGGAAAAATGGAAGACAATAGAAGATGTTTGAATAAGGGACGCTTCATAGTATTATTGCCTGAGTTTTGAAAGTAGCGACTGATATTTAGATTCGTTTTTTACAGCAATATAATAAGAAACATTAGCGTCGGCGTCAGAAATGGGAATGGCTATTCTTTTTTGAGGAATAGGATATCTGTCCATGGCAACATCTGTTTTAAAGCATGGAAGTGAGGAATTATTTACAAGTTCATTGAATTCAAATTCATCGTTCTGAACCAGAAATTTTGACGCAGGCATATTTTGACGACACATTTTATCCCAAAAACCAAGTTCGGAACGAAGAAGAAAGTTATAGCCATTAAGATCTTTCATAGATACGGAAGATTTGCCTGCAAGCTCATGGTCTTTTCGCACACAGATAGAAAGATGCTCGTCCATAAAGAAGAACTGAGAATCTTTGGATAATGCTTCCGTAATATAAGGTAAAATTAGAATATCATAGGAATTTTCCAAAATTGCAGTTTCGATTTCATTCATATCACAAATGGATGATGAAATTGTCATTGACGGATACAACATATTAAGTGTAGGAAGCAGCTTCCAAAGTGGTGCAGGCGCACAGGATTTTACAACAATCGTTTGGAGACTTTTATCATATTCTTTCACTTTTTCTAGTGTATCGGAAGCGGTAGAAAGCAGTATTTTGCTGTATTCTACCGCTTTTTTTCCGGTTGGATTCAGAGTCAGCCTGTTTTTGGTCCGATTGAATAGTTGTACTCCGAAAGTAGCTTCTATGTTCTGCATCGAGCGGCTTAAAGTAGGTGTAGAAATATGAAGACGCTCGGCAACCTCTGAAAGAGATCCGGTTTCTGCAAATAATACAAATTGTTCCAATTCATAAAGGTTTATCATGTAATTTACTTCCCTAATATTTTAGCTTTCGAAAAATGAAAAGTACTTTTTGATATTGATATTGTACATTTAAAACGTGAGATGGTAAAGTATTTCTTGAAAAGAAAAGGAATTGTGTTTTTTCTGGAGCCGATTGCAATTACAATTTCTAATATTAGAAATGACAATCAGATTTCAAATTAGTACAAGTGGAGGTAGATTATGGAGTACGTTACATTAAATAATGGAATTAAAATGCCTAAGTTAGGATATGGAGTTTATCAGACTCCGGCCGAAGATACCAAGAGATGTGTTCTTGAGGCTATTGAGGTTGGATATAGAAGTATTGATACAGCACAGGCATATGGCAATGAAGCGGGTGTTGGAGAGGCTTTGAAAGAATGTGGACTACCAAGAGAAGAGTTCTTTATTACCACAAAAGTCTGGATAAGTAACGCCGGATATGAAAAAGCAAAAGCTTCTATTGAAGCATCATTAAAGGCCCTTCAAACAGAATATATTGATTTGCTTCTGATCCATCAGCCATTTGGAGATTATTACGGAACATATCGTGCAATGGAAGAAGCATATAAAGCTGGAAAAATCCGTGCTATTGGAGTTTCAAATTTTGGACCAGACAGATATATTGATATAGAAAAATTTTCTGAAATCAAACCGGCAGTGAACCAGGTAGAGACTCATGTGTTCCAGCAGCAGAAGGTGGCAAAGGAATATATGAAAAAATATGGCTGCCAGATTGAATCATGGGGACCTTTTGCAGAAGGAAAGAATGATATATTTAACAACCCGGTTCTTACAAAGATTGGAGAAAAATATAATAAAACTGCAGCGCAGGTTGCACTTCGATTCTTATTGCAAAGTGATGTTGTGATTATTCCGAAATCAACCCACAAAGACCGTATGGAACAGAATTTTGCGATTTTTGATTTTGAATTGTCAGCGGATGATATGTCTGAAATTGAGAAACTTGATGGTGGAGAAAGCCTTTTCTTCTCACATTACGATCCTCAGACGGTAGAGTGGTTTATGACAATCTGTTAAATGAAAAGAGCTGTAGGAGGAATGCATCTTAGATGGATGAACTGTCTATGGTTTGATCTAAAAAAATCCGGAAATGAGAACGGCTTTATGTCAATTTTCATTTCCGGATTTTTGTTGAATTATTTTTCGGTTTGGATTAGGTTGCTTACATATGGCCGTTCACCAGAAAGAACTTCATCATAGAAACCTTGTTTCCAGTCTATATAGTCAACACAATCCTTCAATTCTGCAATAGAAACTAAGAGAGCCTCTTGTTTTTTAGCAAGCATCGCTTTTCGCTGTGGAATAGTAGATTCGCCCTGCAAACATAAATTTAGATAGTCCTTCATTTCCTGAATACTCATACCACATTTTTTCAGGCAGACAAGATCTTTGATCCATTTTACATCTCGATCGTCAAAGACACGATGGTTATTGTCATCCCGTTTGACATTTGGAACCAAACCCTCATTACAGTAATATTTTAATGCTTGATAGGTCATATTTGTTTCTTCACATACCTGCTTCATTGTATACATTGTGAATGTACTCCTTATCGCTCTTATATATTGAATATTTTTAAAAAACCTCTTGACCGGTTGTTACAACCGGAGAATATAATCGGTAGTAACAAACGGTAGAAGTAATCGAATTATAGCATCGCTTCTGTAAAGCTGCAAGAAAAAGGAAGGAGAGATGATTACGTTCTGCTTCATTCTTGCACAGGGCGGCTGTGAAAATCAGCTTCGAGGTCATACGGCAGGAAACTTTGGAGTAGGCAATGACAAAGAAAAAATGGAAAATAAATAAGGAGGCTTTCGAAATGAATAAATTTACTTTTTCTTATCCTGCAAAGGTTTATTTTGGTGAAGGGAGTGCAGCACAGGCTCTCGGCGCAGAACTTGGCAAGGTCGGTAATACTGTAATGCTGGTATATGGAGGGGGTTCTATCAAAAAGAATGGGATTTATGATAAGATAAAAAATCTGCTTCTGCAGGCTGGTAAAAAGGTTGTGGATTTTTATGGTATCATGCCAAATCCTACTTATGCTAAGGTTCAGGAAGGCGCAGAGCTTGCCCGAGAGCGCTATGTAGACTTTATTTTAGCTGTTGGCGGCGGCAGTGTAATAGACTGCTGTAAGGTGATTTCTGCACAGGCAGTATTGGATGGGGACATTTGGGATATGGAGTATGGAAAAGGCCGGTTTCCAACGGCAGGAATTCCTATGGGAGCAGTTGTTACTGCATCCGGTACCGGTGCAGAAATGAATGCAGGTGCAGTTATCACTTATGAGGAAAAGATGTGGAAGGGACCGATTTTTGGAACCGCAGCTACTTTCGCTGTCCTTGATCCAACATATACAATGTCTGTGCCACCTATGCAGGTTCTATCCGGTGCTTTTGATACGCTCAGTCATGCGATGGAAACTTATTTAGGCAGTTCCGATGAAGATAATGTATCCGATGATGTGGCACTGGCAATCATGCGCAACACGGTTGTCAATATGCGTCGTCTGCTTACTAATATCAATGATGTACAGGCAAGGAGCAATCTGATGTGGGATTCTGCTATGGCAGAAAACGGGATTTTGAAATGTGGTCGGCTCACGGATTTTCAGGCACATCAGATGGAGCATCAGTTGGGTGCTTACACAGACTGTAATCACGGGCAGGGACTGGCGGTAATCCATCCAGCCTATTACCGTCATATTGTGAAGGATGCGCCGGAGAAATTTACACGATTTGCAAAGGTAGTATTTGGTGTGGATACAGCAGAAGCAGGCATTGAAGCTTTGAGCGATTTTATCAAAGAGTGTGGTTTGCCTACCACAATGGGCGAACTTGCTTCCAAAGTTGAGATTACACCGGAAGTCCTACGACAGGTGGCTGATACCTGCAATATTATCAAGTGTAATCCCCGCGAACTGAATCGAGATGAGATATACGAAATCCTTATGGAGTGTTTATAAGGAGGAATGGCAATCGGTATAAAAAAGTAGTATGGTTATATTTCATCTACAAATATCTTACCATGAAGGTGTGGATTTTTTTATTATCGTACCTTATAATTACAGGAAATAAGGAGTAATCGATGATTTATTTATCCCAATTTGAATTCCCAAGTAAAGAGAAAGAGTTTGATTTTTTTCTGGCGCAGAAACGCACCTGCTATGATTCTTTCTATCCGTTTCAGATTTTGTCCAAACATGATTTGAGAATACTGGATTTCGAACCAATTACAATTTTGTATGGCGGAAATGGTTCGGGAAAAACCACAGCGCTAAATGTCATTGCGGAAAAGCTGGAACTGGAGCGAGATACGCTCTATAACCGTAGCAATTTTTTTGAAGATTATACAGCATGGTGCAGTTATGAATTAGATCATCCGATTCCGAAGAACAGCAGAATTATTACCAGCGATGATGTATTTGATTTTATGTTGAATTTAAGAAGTATAAATGAAGGAATCAATCAAAAAAGAGAGGATTTGTTTGAGGAATATTTGGATGCAAAATATGCAAAATTTCAAATGAAGTCGCTGGATGATTATGAGCAGCTGAAAAAAGTGAACATGGCAAGAAGTAAGACACAGTCAAAATATGTGAGGAAAAGTCTTATGGACAATGTCAGGGAACATTCCAATGGGGAAAGCGCCTTCCTTTACTTCTCAGAAAAAATACAGGAAAATGGATTATTTTTGTTAGATGAGCCGGAAAATAGTCTTTCACCGGAGCGGCAGCAGGAATTGGCGAAGTTTTTAGAGGACTCTGCCCGATTTTTTGGATGCCAGTTTGTGATTGCAACACATTCTCCATTTCTTCTTGCTATGCACGGCACAAAAATCTATGATTTGGATGAAGAAGTAGTTGATGTGAAGCGATGGACTGAGCTTTCGAATGTCAGAGCATATTATGATTTTTTCAAAAAGCATGAAAAGGAGTTTGAATAAGTCTTGCTTAAAAAGAAATAGTATGCTATATTTATTACCGACAGGTTGTCGGTAGAGGTGTAGATCATGAGAATCGTGAAGGACGCAGAAGAGCGAAGAAATGAAATATTAGATGTTGCCGAGAGATTATTTTGTGAAAAGGGATTTGACAATGCCAGTACCAATGATATTCTCGAGGAGATTGGGATTGCCAGAGGAACACTTTATTATCATTTCAAGTCCAAAGAAGATATATTGGATGCAATGATCGAACGGCTGACGAACCAAATGGTGGAAAAGGCCGGGAGTATCGCATTAGATGAGTCCATACCGGTTCTTGAACGCTTAACACGTACGATGTTATCTCTTAATATTGATAACGAGCTTGGTAATATGGTCATGGAACAGGTTCACAGGCCGCAGAATGCATTAATGCATCAGAAGCTGGAAAATATGCTGCTTGGAAGGGTAAATAAACTGATTACAAAGATAGCGGAAGATGGAATCAAGCAGGGAATTATGCATACAGATTATCCGGCAGAGGCGGTGGAAATGCTTATGACCTATTCTTATACTGCTTTTGATAGTCTGAATCAGTATAGTGAAGAAGAGGAACAAAGAAAGATCATGGGATTTGTCTATCATGCGGAGCGGGTGCTGGGTATGGAATCCGGTGCATTGGAGGAAGTCATAAAACCGATATTTAACAGGTAATGAAATAAAAAGGAATGTAATATTCCTTTTATTTTTAAACAATAACCGACAGACAATCGGTCGGTAAAAAGAAAGGGAAAGATATGAGTAATCATGTAAGGAAAAGTAATTATGGAAAGTTTCTTTTGCTCTGGACGGGGGAGCTGATCTCCTCCGTAGGAGGTGGGCTTACCAGCTTTGGTTTGGGAGTGTATGTGTTTGGACAGACAGGAAGTGCAGCGAGCATGGCACTGGTAACCCTGCTGGCTTTTTTGCCAACTCTGATATTGAGTGTTCCGGCGGGAGTCTTGGCAGACCGGTATGACAGAAGACTGCTGATGATGCTGGGAGACGGCTGTTCTGCTTTAGGAATTATTTACATTCTGATTTGTATGATGAATGGGGGAGCAAGCCTTCAGCAGATTTGTATCGGTGTATTGTTAAGTTCCGTTTTTTCGTCTCTGCTGGAACCTTCCTATAGGGCGACTGTTTCGGATTTGTTAACCAAGGAGGAGTTTTCAAAGGCAAATGGTCTGGTAAGTCTGGCGGGAAGTGCCAGATATCTGATCTCTCCTTTGGTGGCAGGACTTTTGCTGAGTGTAAGTGATGTGAAGCTTTTGCTTATTATTGATATCAGCACATTTGTTCTGACTGTAATATCTACTGCCGTTGTAAAAAGAGGAATTGAGACGAAGCCGGGGGATGAGGATAAATCTTTTATTGAGAGTCTGAAAGAGGGCTGGGATGTGGTACATTCCAGACAGGGAATCTTTTTACT
>JBJFCD010000007.1:0-25511 GCA_051888795.1 Lachnospiraceae bacterium
TGGCAACAGCACAGTGTGCAACAGCATCTATTATCACATTGTTCCTGTGTCCATTTATTACTGCAGCATTTGATAAATATATGCAGAAGAACAAAAAGGGTATCTACAGTCCTGAGGGATGGGCATACGCTAAAGTTGCAAATAACAATTAAGAAATACTGCACAGATACATAAAAATAAATTATATAAATAAACGAAAAAGAACGTAAATTAAGTGAAAAAAGTCCTTTTATATGTTAAAATATAAAAGGACTTTTTCTATAAGAGAATGTCTTTAGATAAGGAGGGCTTATGAGCAAGATAACGGTTCGAATGACAAAGGAAACACTTTATGATTTTCTGTTGTACCATGCATATTCAAAATTCAGTGGTTTTCTGATCAACATACTGGGCTTTGCAATTATATTTATGGGGGTATTCAGTTATGTTTCAGGAAAGACTGGAGCAGTTGGAGTTGTGTTGTATCTGCTTGCGGCAGCCATTTTTATCGGATATACGCCGCTGCAGCTGAAAATGAGGGCCAAAAAACAGGTGCAGGTTAATCCTGAATATCGTGGCCCGGTAGAGTATACGTTTTCTGATGAAGACGGAATTACAGCTGAGTGGGAAGGCGGGAGCCGGCATGTGGAATGGGGAAATGTCCAGAGAGCCGTTGTGGCACCGAAGACAATTGGAGTTTATTATGGAAAAGATCAGGCATTGATTTTACCGAAACAGGATTTTGGGGATGAGTTTTTGCCGATTTATCAGATGATTGTTCGTCATCTGGGAGAAAACAGTAACACAGAAAAAAAGGCAGAATAGTAATATTTTATCATCATGGAGAGGCAGATATGGAAGAGCGTAGACGTGCGATTTTACAAGAAGTAGAGGAGAAAGGAAAAGTAAGGGTCGCAGATTTAAGTAAAGAATTTGGTTGTTCTGAAGTAACAATCAGAAATGACATTAAGAATATGGATATGGAAGGGCTTCTTACCAGAACTCACGGTGGAGCGATCAGAATCGATAAACGACCGGAAAGGAAGTATTCCGCAGAGAGTATTTACCGCAACACAGACAGGAAAAAGAAAATTGCGGCATGTGCTTATGAATTTATTGAAGACAGAGATACAATTATTATCGATGATGCGTCCAGCAGTTTTTATCTGGCATTGCATATTAAGCAGCACCCGGAGAAAAGACTGGCAGTCGTAACAAATTCGCTTCTTGTTGGAAATGAGCTGGCAGGAGTAGGACATGTGGAACTTTATATGGTAGGTGGTCATGTAGGTGGTCATCTTGCTGCGACAATGGGGGATGCAGCACTTATCAATATGGAGCAGTTCCATGTGGACAAAGGGTTTATTGGTGTTCACAGTATTAATTTCGATGTGGGGCTCACATCGATTGCTACTCCGCAGATGCAAGTAAAAAAAGCAATTCTGAAAGCATCGAGAGAAGTCTATGTACTGGCAGACAGCAGTAAATTCGGAGGGGGATATGTATCGGTCATTTGTCCGATCCATGATGTCTATAAGATCATAACAGACAGCGAAGTATCACGGGAATATATCAGAAAGGCACAGCAGCTGGAAGTGCCTCTTGTAATAGCAAGATGATTATTCAAACGATAAAATAAAAGGAGAGGTAAAGATATGAAGTACGAAAAACTGAATGAAAAAATTATGGAACTGAAAGATGAGATGTTCGAGAGCATTAAAGAGAGCGTCGCAATCTGCAGTGTAAAAGGAGATCCTGAACCGGATGCGCCATACGGAAGAGAAGTAAAAGAAGCGCTGGATCATGCACTGGCACTTGGCGAGAAGATGGGATTTAAGACAGGAAATGTTGATAATCGTGTCGGTTGGATTGAGTATGGTGATGGCGAAGAGATGGTCGGTGTTCTTGGACATATGGATGTTGTTCCGCTCGGTGAAGGATGGGATCATGACCCGCTCGGATGTGAAGTGTGTGACGGAAGAATGTACGGACGTGGTGTACAGGATGACAAGGGACCTACCATTGGTGCAATTTATGCATTGAAAGCGATCCGTGATCTTAACCTTCCGATAGACAGAAGAATCAGAGTATTGTTTGGCTGTGATGAAGAGAGCGGCTCTTCCTGTGTGGAACATTACATAAAAGTAGGTGGAGAATTGCCGACGATCGGATTTACACCGGATGCGCAGTTCCCTGCAATATTCTGTGAAAAAGGGCAGACTTTCTGGGATATTTCAAAGAAAATAGAAGAAAAACCAGAGATTAAAGTTCTTTCTATTGAAGGTGGTGTGGCTAAGAATGTTGTAACACCAAAATGTACACTCATCGCAGAAGGTGATCTCGTAGTTGAAGAAAAGGATTATATTACTGTTGAGAAAAAAGACGGAAAGACAATCGTGACTGCAGAAGGAGTCAGTGCTCACGGAAGTACGCCGGAGCTTGGTAAGAATGCAGCGATTCGTCTGTTTGATGCGCTGAAAGAAAATCATTTTGGCGGAGACGTTCAGAGAATGATTGATTTCATTATGGAAAAGATTGGATGGGAGACAAATGGAAAATCTCTCGATATTTGCTATGAGGATGACGAGACAGGAAACACAACAGTGAATCTTGGAGTTATCAAATGTGATGAAGAAAAACTTTCTTTCACATTGGACATCCGCTATCCTAAGAATGCAAAAGAAGAAGATGTTGTTTCAAGTGTGACAGGTCATGCAAAGAGCTATGGTCTTGAAGTAGAAAATGAACTTCACAGCCTTCTCTATGTTCCAAAGGATTCTGAGCTGGTACAGAAACTTACAAAGGTATATTGCGAAGAGACCGGAGATATGGATGCTAAGCCGATTGCAATCGGAGGAGGAACTTATGCAAAATCCTTTGATAACATGGTAGCATTCGGACCAATCTTCCCGGGAGAAGAAGAAGTCATTCATGCACCGAACGAGTATGCAAATATGGATAATCTCGTTCGCTCTATCCAGATCACAGCAGCAGCAATGTATGAGCTGGCACAGAAATAGAAGAAAAAAAGTCATAAGGAGAGGTAAAAATGAACAACGAAAGAATTAGCAGAGTATTAGCAAAGATGGAGGAAAAGGGACTGACACAGTTACTTGTATCAGACCCGCTGAGTATTCGCTTCCTGACAGGGATCATGGTAAATCCAGGGGAGAGACTGTATGCTTTGATGCTTAGAACAAATGGAAAACACACTATGTTTTTAAATTATCTGTATTATGTGTCTGATACTGGATTTGAGGAAGTATGGTTCAGTGACATGGACGATCAGATTGGTGTTCTGATGGAGCATATTGATACAGAGAGTACCCTTGGCATCGACAAGACATGGCCGGCTCGTTTCCTGATCCCTCTTCAGGAGCGTTGTCCGCAGATGAAGACAGTATGGGGATCTGACTGTGTAGACGGTGTTCGTGCGGTTAAAAATGAAGAAGAAATTGCTATCATGAAAGAAGCATCTGTAATCAACGACAGCGTTATGGAAAAGGCTGCTGACTTTATTAAAGAAGGAATGACAGAGAAAGAAATAGCAGACTTTATTAATGCTGAGTTCTTTGCAGCCGGAGCAAGTGGATTAAGCTTTGATACTATCGTATGTTTTGGACCAAACGCGGCAGATCAGCATCACACACCGAGCGAGACAAGAACATTGAAGGCAGGCGAGTGTGTTCTGATCGATATGGGTTGTGTATGGAAAGGTTACTGTTCTGACATGACAAGAACTTTCTACTGCAAATCTGTAGATGATGAGCAGGCTAAAATTCATGATCTTGTTCGTACTGCAGTTGAAAAAGCCGAAGCAGTGATCAAACCGGGTGTTCGTTTCTGTGATATTGATGCACAGGCAAGAGATTTGATCGATGAGGCTGGATACAGTGAGTACTGGAAGATCCGTCTTGGACATTTCATCGGTCAGGAAGATCATGAGTATGGTGATGTAAGCCCAATCAATAAAAATGTTGCAGAGCCAGGTATGATTTTCTCAATTGAACCAGGTATCTACATTGAAGGAAAATATGGCGTTCGTGTTGAGGACCTTGTACTTGTAACAGAGGAAGGACATGAACTTCTCAATGCAGTTGATAAAAAATACAGAATTGTAGGTTAATAATTTAATGTAACAATCCATCTCCCTTTTGCATATTCTGAGATAGAAGATTTCAATCGACGAATATGGGAAGGGAGATTTTTTATGCCTTATTCTATTATGTTAGATGCAGGGCATGGTGGAGCCGATCCGGGTGCTGTTTATAATGGAAGGCAGGAGAAAGATGATGCGCTTCGGCTGACACTTGCAATAGGGGAAATTTTACAGAACAATGACATCGATGTGCTGTACACACGGACAACAGATATATACGAAAGTCCATTTGAAAAGGCGATGGAAGCGAATCAGGCAGGAGTAGATTTCTTTGTGTCGATTCATCGAAATTCATTTCCGGTAGATAATCAGGTTATGGGTGTGGAGAGTCTTGTCTATGATCTTACCGGTATCAAGTATGAGATGGCACAAAATATCAATGCGCAGCTTGAGACAGTGGGATTCGTAAATCTGGGAGTAACTGCCCGCCCAAACCTGATTGTTCTTAGAAGAACAAATATGCCTGCGGTTCTGGTAGAGGTTGGATTTATTAATTCTGATGTGGATAATCAATTGTTTGACGATAATTTCAACGACATTGCACAGGCGATTGCAGAGGGAATCCTTGGTACGCTTAATTCTGCGGGAGTGATCAAAGAGGAATATTACCGGGTTCAGACAGGATTGTTCCGCAATCCGGCAAATGCACAGAGAATGAGAAATGATCTTCTTTCAAAAGATTTTCCTGCCTTTATTGACAATACCGGACCGTATATCAGTGTGCAGGTGGGAGGTTATAAAAATCTGAATGAAGCAATAGAGATGGAACAAAGGCTCAGAAGGCAGGGTTATGATACTTTGATCATAAGTTAGGATTGCAGAGAAAAATTATTGACAAAAAACAAAAATTGATAAATAATAATATTAATTACTATTATTATATGATACAAAGGAGGTGCATTTATGGCAGTTTATAAATGTAGTATATGTGGCGCAATCTATGATGAAGCAAAAGAAGGAAAAGCGCTTTCAGAAATTCCATACTGTCCTATATGCAAACAGCCAATCTCAAAGTTTGTTTTAGTGCCAGAGGAAAATGAAAAAGAGTCTTTGAAAGGATATGGAGGAGAACTGGATTACGATGCAGATACTGCACGACAGGATGCATCCTGCCGATATATGGCAGAGATTCATGAGATGGCAGTTACGGGAAGAACAATTGGTGGTTCCATGAGTACGAGGATGCCAATGCCCGGATGGGATGATGTCCTTTTGCTTGGTGCTCAGCTTAACCCACCGCCGCTGGATGACGGGGAGGCAGTAGACACCAGAACAATTATCGGAAAGCATGCAAAAAAGCCTATGGTGCTTGAAAGTCCTGTTTACATATCCCATATGTCTTTTGGTGCATTGTCAAAAGAGATAAAAGTGGCGCTTGCAAAAGGCTCTGCTATGGCAAAGACAGCTATGTGCAGTGGAGAAGGAGGCGTTCTTCCGGAAGAAAAGAATGCTTCATACAAATATATTTTTGAATATATTCCGAATAAATATAGTGTTACAGAGGAAAATCTTAAAACGTCAGATGCTATCGAAATCAAGATTGGACAGGGTACAAAACCAGGAATGGGAGGACATTTGCCGGGAGAAAAAGTAACAGAAGAAATTGCGGCTTTACGTGGAAAAAAGAAGGGTGAAGATATTCAGAGCCCCAGTAAATTTCCAGAGCTTAATACGAAAGAGGATCTTCGTGTTATGGTAGATCTTTTGAGACAATGTTCCGATGGAAGACCAATCGGAATTAAGATAGCGGCAGGAAGAATCGAACAGGATTTGGAATATTGTGTTTTTGCGCGCCCTGACTTTATTACGATTGACGGCAGGGGTGGTGCTACAGGTTCAAGTCCGTTTTTCCTAAGAGAAGCGACTTCAATTCCAACATTATATGCACTGGCAAGAGCACGAAAATATCTGGATTCAGTAAATGCAGATATTGATCTCGTCATTACCGGAGGACTCCGTGTTTCGGCAGATTTTGCAAAAGCTCTGGCAATGGGAGCTGATGCTGTCGCAATCGCTAGCGCCGGATTGATTGCCGCAGCCTGTCAGCAATATCGGATATGCGGAAGTGGAAATTGTCCGGTAGGTATTGCAACGCAGGATCCTGAGCTGAGAGCAAGACTGAAAGTAGATGCAGCAGCCAAACGAGTTGCGAATTTCCTGAATGTTTCTAATGAAGAGCTGAAAACATTTGCAAGGATAACAGGAAATCATTCAGTTCACGACCTATCCTTGGATGATCTTGTGACAACAGACAGGGACATCGCTGAATATACTGACATAAGACATATTGGAGAACCGTGTTTATAATTTTGAGCCAGTGAAAATGATTCATGTGTATGTTGCCCTATAACGGATACATTGATTATTAGCTGACTTTGTGCTAATCTGTTAACATGAAAATGAAGGACAGACATCTATTTCGGGAGAAAGGAATTAGGTACATGCGGAAAAAAGAGTTAGCATTGGAAATTATAGAAAGACTGAAGAAAGAATATCCGGATGCCGGATGTACACTGGATTACGATCAGGCATGGAAGCTTCTCGTGAGCGTTCGGCTGGCGGCACAATGTACGGATGCGAGGGTAAACGTTGTAGTCGAAGGTCTGTTTGAAAAGTATCCAAGTGTGGATGCACTGGCTGAGGCAGATGTGGATGATATCGAGGCAATAGTCAGACCTTGCGGACTTGGTAAAAGTAAAGCGAGGGACATCAGTGCATGTATGAAGATGTTAAAGGAAGAGTATGGGGGAAATATCCCGAAAGATTTTAATGCTCTCTTGAAACTACCGGGAGTTGGAAGAAAAAGCGCAAACCTGATCATGGGGGATGTGTTTGGCGAACCGGCAATTGTAACGGATACACACTGTATCAGACTTGTAAACCGAATGGGACTTGTAGACGGAATCAAAGAGCCGAAAAAGGTTGAGATGGCACTGTGGAAGATTATTCCGCCTGAAGAAGGAAGTGATTTCTGTCACCGGCTGGTATACCATGGAAGAGAAGTCTGTACAGCCCGCACAAAGCCGTACTGCGACAGATGCTGTCTTGCTGATATCTGTAAGAAAAACGGTGTGGAAAAATAGTGAAGAAAAGCAGCGAAGGAAAGCATTGAAGGAAAAGTAAGGACGTGATAAGATGGCAGACATAGTAGGAATGTTGGATGAACTTCAGAAGAAAGCACTGAAAGACGGGAAACTCCGCAGAAAGTTTCTTGAGACGAGAAAAGCATCGTCTCCGATTGAAGAGTTTTGTAAAATATGCAGGGAAGAAGGATATGAGATTTATGATATGGATCTTATATGTGCCGGCGAAGATTTTCATGCAGCGATGAAACGGAGCACAAATGGTGGCGGGGAAAATTCACCGATGCTTGCCGGGCAGGATGATTTTTATGAATTATTTCTTGCCGCTATTGAATAATGAAATTTAAAGATTGACAAAATGAAAAAATCCTGTTAATTTATTAGAAATACTCTTTGCACTGCATAATCTACAGTACAAACTGAGCAGGCGATGGGCAGGATTTTTGCTCATAGAGCCGGGCCGCATTTATGTGGCAACAGATGAAGCATAGAACATCTGTGGGACAGTAGTTTACTAGTTATTGTTCCACAGGTGTTTTCTTTTTGCTAAAAAATGTAAAATCGGAGGTTAGGAAATGAGTAAAATAGAAGAAAATAAAATAGATAACGATAAGAAGATTGCCATGCGTGTATCGGCTGTAAGTATTGTGGTTAATATTGCATTGTCTGTTATGAAACTTCTGGCAGGAATCATCGCTCATTCGGGAGCAATGGTTTCAGATGCAGTTCATTCAGCATCAGATGTATTCAGTACTTTTGTTGTAATCATTGGCGTGCATGCTGCCAGTAAAGACGCAGATGAAGAGCATCCTTACGGGCATGAGAGAATGGAATGTGTGGCAGCAATCATTCTTGCCGTTGTATTATTTGCTACAGGAGCAGCCATTGGATATAATGGGCTGAATCAGCTTCGTGATGGAAATTATAAAAACATTGCGGTCCCGGGAGTTCTTGCACTTGTAGCAGCTATTGTTTCCATTGTGACGAAGGAGTGGATGTACTGGTATACAATTATTGCGGCAAAAAAGACTAATTCAGGCGCGCTGAAGGCAGATGCATGGCATCACCGCTCAGACGCACTTTCTTCCATAGGAGCGTTGATTGGTATCGGGGGTGCAAGAATGGGATATCCATTTATGGATTCTGTGGCAAGTGTTGTAATCTGTGTGTTTATCATAAAAGCGGCCTATGATATTTTTAAAGATGCCATTGATAAGATGCTTGATACTTCCTGTGATAAAGATACTGTAAAAAAACTCAGAAAAGTAATTGAAAGTCAGGACGGTGTACTTGGGATCAGCAAACTTGCGACACGTATTTTTGGATCAAAAATCTATGTGGATGTTGAAATCGAAGCAGACGGAGATATGCGGCTTAAGGATGCACATGATATAGCGGAGAATGTACATGATGCCATTGAAGATAAATTTGAAAATGTAAAACATTGCATGGTGCATGTGAATCCTAAGGTAGTGTAGGGTGATAGATTTAAGAAATTGTTAATAGAAGCGGTCTGTTCATTGCGTTATAATATAAAAAATAAATGATCAGGGAATTTCTGGAACCTTGTACAAAGGAGGAAATGGATATATGGGGCTTAGAGCCAGAAGAGAGAAGATAGAAGAAAAACCGGATTATGAGATTGCAAGAACCCCGGTGAAACGATATACGCCTGATTACAGGGAAGGACTCAGTGACTGGCAAGTAAAAGAGCATGAAGAAGGGGGATGGGTGAATGTTACAGTAGATCCTCCGGCTAAGACAACAAAAGAGATCATCCATGAAAATGTATTTACCTATTTTAACCTTATTTTTGTTGTTTTGGCAGTTCTGTTAATTATTGTGGGTTCTTTTCGTAATCTGACATTTCTTCCAGTCATCATTATCAACACGCTGATTGGAATTATTCAGGAGATACGTGCAAAAAGAACACTTGAAAAACTGAATATGCTGAATGCACCAAAAGCAAGAGTGGTGAGGAATAGTAAAATATCAACCATTGATTCGGAAAAGCTGGTGATAGATGATATTGTGATTTTTAAAGCGGGAAATCAGATCTGTGCGGATGCTGTGGTTGTGGCAGGAGAAGCACAGGTAAACGAAGCGCTTCTTACAGGTGAGTCTGACGAGATCGGGAAAAAAGCCGGAGATCATCTTATGTCAGGAAGTTTTGTTGTGTCTGGGCAGTGTTATGCAAGACTTGATGCAGTAGGTGTGGATTCCTATATTTCCAAGCTGACGCTGGAAGCAAAAGCAATGCAGCACAAAGAGCAGTCAGAGATGATACGCTCACTGGATAAACTTGTAAAATTTGTAGGAATCGCGCTGATTCCGATAGGAATTGCATTGTTTGCACAGGGAATGTTCGTAAATGGAGAGACATTTCGTGATAGCATTGTTGCCATGGTTGCCGCAGTGATCGGTATGATTCCGGAAGGCCTGTATCTTCTGGCCAGTGTGGCATTGGCAGTAAGCTCTATGCGTCTTGCGGGTAAAAAAGTATTGCTCCACGATATGAAGAGCATCGAGACGCTTGCACGGGTAGATGTACTTTGCGTAGATAAGACAGGGACGATTACAGAAAATAAGATGTGTGTAAAAGAGCTGGTTCCTGTGGATGAAAAAGATATTTCTCCGGTTGTCAGTGATTTTGTGAAGGCGATGAGCGCAGACAACAGTACGATGAAAGCGCTAAAAGAATATTTTACAAAGGGGACAGGAGAGAAGCCGATTCGAACAATCGCGTTTACATCCGTTACAAAATACAGTGCAGTAGAATTTAAAGAAAAAAATTATGTACTTGGTGCGCCGGAATTTGTGCTTCGGGAGGAGTTTGCAAATTATGAGGTCCAGATTTCGGAGTACGCGAAAAAAGGCTACCGTGTGCTTGTGTTTGCGGAGTATGAAGGGAAATTAGATGGCGGGAAGTTAACAGAAAAAGCGATTCCTGCAGGATGGATTTTGCTGGCTAACCCAGTGCGAAAAGAAGCTCCTGAAACATTTGCATATTTTGCAGAGCAGGGAGTGGAGGTTAAAGTAATATCCGGGGATAATCCGCTGACAGTATCCGAGATTGCAAAAGAGGCGAAGATACCGAATGCGGAAAATTATGTTGACGCATCTACGCTGGATACTGATGAAGACATTGCAGATGCAATGGATCACTATACAGTTTTTGGAAGAGTTACTCCTGAGCAGAAGAGGAAATTTGTTCATGCGCTGCAGGAAAAAGGGAAGACAGTTGCCATGACCGGCGATGGTGTCAATGATGTGCTGGCACTTAAGGATGCAGACTGCAGTGTGGCAATGGCATCGGGAAGCGATGCGGCAGTGCAGGCATCTCAGGTGGTGCTTTTAGAGTCTGATTTTGCATGCATGCCTTCTGTAGTGATGGAAGGAAGGAGAGTTGTAAATAATATTCAGCGTTCAGCCAGCCTGTTTCTGGTGAAAAATATTTTTTCGTTTTTATTGTCTCTGTTTTCAGTAGCATTTATGATCACATATCCGCTGGAACCTTCCCAGATTTCGCTGATCAGTATGTTTACGATTGGAATACCGGCATTTTTCCTGGCATTGCAGCCGAATAAAGAGATGATTAAAGGACATTTTTTGACGAATGTATTTCTAAAAGCGCTTCCGGCAGGAATTACGGATGTGGTTTCTGTAGGTGCACTGGTAGTATTCGGGCAGACATTTGGTGTGGATTCTACAGACATATCTACAGCGGCTACGATACTTTTGGCAATTGTAGGATTTATGATTCTCTATAAGATCTGCCAGCCGTTTAATCCGCTTCGTATTATCGTGTGGGTAGGATGTGCAGCAGGAATTGTAGCATGCGGTATTCTTATTCCTGAGCTGTTTGCAATCACGGGAATGTCAACAAAATGCATTATGTTGTTTGTGGTGTTTTCTATTGCAACAGAACCGCTGTTTAGGTATCTGACGATGTTTATGGAAGGAATACAGAAACTGGTTCATAGATTATCAGAAAAAAGGGCAGGTTAAAACAACCTGCCCTGAATTATTTAAATGTCCAGTATATTACCATCAAGGTCTTTCCAGATAAATTTTCCGTCATAGATCATATATCCGTGTGCTGAGCCTGCTTTCGGTATGGATACAGAACCCGGATTCATATAAGTATAATTCTCCATCTTCCGGTTTGCCGGAATGTGGGTATGGCCATTCAGAAGAATGTCACCCTCTTTCAACGGAGGAAGGTGATCAGGATTGTAGACATGTCCATGTGTTGCAAGAATCTCGTGTCCGTCGATTGATAAAAAACAGTAGTCGGCGAGAATCGGAAAATCAAGTACCATCTGATCTACCTCGGTATCACAATTGCCGCGAACACATAGCAATTCGTTTTTTAAAGGATTCAGCATTGCGATAACTTCCTTAGGGGCATAGTCTTTTGGAAGGTCGTTTCTTGGACCGTGATACAGGATATCGCCAAGAATGAGAAGTTTGTCTGCTTTTTCTCTTTTATAGGCATCGATCATTTTTCCGCAGTAATATGCAGAGCCATGAATGTCAGATGCAATCATTAATTTCATTGTTATACCTCCGAATATGATCTCTGTATTTTGCTCAAATGGTGAAAAGTATTCTTTAAAATAATTGATTCCTAAAGCATTGGGATTACTTCGTCAAGGGAATTACATTTTTTTAAAACCAGTGAGAGAATATCCTCTGTTGGCTGTACAAGGTCAGGAACAACGATTACTGAGAGTCCTGCGGCGTGTGCTGAGCGCACACCTGCCGGTGCGTCTTCCAGAGCAAGACAATTTTTCGGATTTACACTGATGTTTTCGCAAGCCTTCAGGTAAATTTCCGGATCAGGCTTTGCGTGTTCTACCATATCTCCGAATACACCGCTGTCAAAATACTGGTATAGACCTGTATTTTTTAAAACTCCTGTCGCATACTCCCTGCTGGAAGATGTTGCCACGGCTGTTTTATATCCGCGCTCTTTGGCATATTTCAGAAGTTCTCTTGCGCCTTCTTTTACGGGGAGTCCCTCAGTTTCTACAATTCTAAAGAAGCATTCACTTGCTTTTTTATTAAATTTGTCCTGATCGAAATCGTCTCCAAATACCTGTTTGAAATAGATAGTTCTGGCTGCTCGATTCATTCCGAGAGTATTGTATATCTGGTTTCCGACACCGCAAATTCCGAGAAATTCTCCAGCTTCGTTCCATGAACGCTGTACAATTCGTTCGGAATCAAGAAGAAGTCCATCCATATCAAATACAAGTGCTTTTATCAAAATGATATCCTCCTTGGTGTAGTGGTTCTATCTTTAGTTTGCTTCCCAGCGTCCTGATGCACCACATGGAAGCACCAGACCGGAATGTGTAACAGGAAGTCCGATCTCCTGAGAGTCTACATGTCCATCCCATTTTTTTAATTCGGTTGCAAGCATGTAAGTAAGCACTGCAGGGGCAAGTCCTGTTGTGTAAGAGTTAACTAGAAAGAACAACGGTTTATCTGACAAAATCTGCGTACAGAGTTTGATCAGTGGGTGAATGGCATCTTCGATTTTCCAGATTTCACCTTTGGGTCCTCTTCCGTAGGACGGAGGATCCATGATAATGGCATCATAGTGGTTGCCTCTGCGAATCTCTCGTTCTACAAATTTGACGCAGTCATCCACAAGCCAACGTATTGGTTTGTCTGAAAGACCTGAGGAAGCGGCATTTTCTTTTGCCCAGTTAACCATTCCCTTTGAGGCGTCTACGTGAGTGACGCTTGCTCCGGCAGCGGCGGAAGCCAGTGTAGCGCCTCCGGTGTAGGCAAAAAGGTTCAATACTTTGATTGGTCGCCCTGCGTTTCGTATCTTCTCGGAAAACCAGTCCCAGTTCGCAGCCTGTTCCGGAAAGAGTCCGGTGTGTTTAAAACTGAATGGTTTTAAATTAAATGTCAGATCGCCATAATGAATCTGCCATTGTTCCGGAAGAGAAAAGAATTCCCACTCGCCGCCGCCTTTTTTGCTGCGATGGTAGTGACCGTTCATGTATTTCCATCCTTTATTTGTCTTTGGAGTGTCCCAGATGACCTGTGGATCAGGCCGAACGAGGATGTACTTTCCCCAGCGCTCCAGTTTTTCACCTTTGCTGCAATCTATAACTTCGTAATCTATCCAGTTTTCTGCAATCCACATATAAATATCCTTTCGTGTTCATTAAAATAGATAAAATCAAGCATAATCATGTTTGATTTGTGCCCGGTACTATTGCATGTATCAGTATAGCATGCGGTTTTTGTAAATTCAATGTGAAGAAGAGGAATTTGTGAAGAAGAGGAATTCAAAAAACAAATGAAACTGTCAAACAGTTCATTATATATAGATAAAATCTATATATAATGATTACTTATTATGAATCTCTATTTGAAGCAAAGGGAAGATATTTATATAATAATCTATAGAAGTAAAGCACTCACAAAAAGGAGATTTTTTCATGTTTATCGATGTACACATGCACGAAATGACACATTCAAAAGACAGTTTTCTTGAGCTTGACGGAATGGTGAAAATTGCGAAGGAAAAAGGGCTTGATGCAATTTGCATTACAGACCATGACAGTATGGGACTTAGGGAGTATGCAAAAGAATATTCTGAGCAGACAGGCTTTCCTGTATTTGTAGGAATTGAGTATTATTCTCTCCAGGGCGATATTGTTGCTTTTGGCATTGAGGAATACCCAAAGGAGCGGATTCCGGCACAGGATTTTATTGATCTTGTAAAGGCGCAGGGAGGCGTATGCTTTGCGGCTCATCCGTTTCGTAATAACAGAAGAGGGCTGGAAGAGAACCTTCTTTACGTCAGGGGTCTGGATGGTCTGGAAGTGCTGAATGGAAGTACATCGGAAGAAGCATGTAAAAAAGCTGCGGAATATGCCAGAAAACTAAATTTGTTTACACTGGGAGCAAGTGATTGTCATGTGCCGGAAAAGGTTGGGGTGTGTGCAACCTGGTTTCCGGAGAAGGTGCATACGATAGAAGAGTTCCTGAAGGCATTCCGAAAAGGAAATATGAAGCCGGTATATTATAAAGATGGTAAATACCATATTACTTCTCTTGTAAGTCAGCCGGAGGTACAGACTCTGATAAGTGAGAGGGTTTTGCTTGGTAATGCTTAAATTATTAAAAATCCATTTACCTTTTCAGTGTTCAGTGATAGAATTAATCTATGTGTGTAAAAGGTAATTGGTAAAGGAAAGGTGGAATCAATTATGATTACAGTCAACGCAATGGGAGATAATTGCCCTATCCCGGTTATTAAGACCAAAAAGGCAATGCAGGCTCTTACCGGACCAGAGACAATCGAAGTCCTTGTGGACAATGAGATTGCTGTTCAGAATGTGACAAAGATGGCGACGAGTTCCGGTGGACAGGTTTCTTCTGAAAAAATCTCAGATGCAGAATTTAAGATTACAATTCAGATGGAAGGAGCCCCGAAAGCAGAAGGCGAGGAAGAGGTGAATTGTATGCCAGACGCAAGAGATAACACAGTTGTAGTAGTTTCTTCTGACCGTATGGGAAGTGGAAATGACGAATTGGGAAAAGTACTGATCAAAGGATTTATTTTTGCTGTTACACAGCTTGATACTCTGCCAAAGACAATGCTGTTCTATAATGGCGGTGCAACTCTTACAACAGAAGGCTCTGAATCTCTGGAAGATCTGAAATCTCTTGAGGCTCAGGGCGTAGAGATTATGACATGCGGAACATGCCTTGACTATTATGGATTAAAAGAAAAACTTGCTGTTGGTACAGTGACTAATATGTATAGTATTGTTGAGACTATGGCAAAAGCAGGAAGAATCATCAAGCCATAACATAAAAAATCATAATTTTGACTTAATACATCTGGGGCCATACTTCAAAATCGGGGCATGGCCTTTGATATGATATTTAGGAGGAAGATTAACAATGAAATCAGATGTCAAATTAACAAGTTTAAGTAAAACTGCTGGGTGAGCAGCTAAAATTGGTCCGGAGACCCTTGCTCAGGTTCTGAGTAAGTTGCCAAAGTTTCAGGATGATAACCTGCTCGTCGGAATTGAGACATCCGATGATGCGGCTATCTATAAAGTGACGGATGAAATCGCGATGATACAGACCGTTGACTTCTTTACGCCAATTGTTGATGATCCTTATATGTTTGGACAGATTGCAGCTGCCAATTCCCTGAGCGATGTATGGGCTATGGGAGGAGAACCGGCAGTAGCACTTAACATAGTTGGGTTCCCGAATTGTCTGGACCCGGCGATTTTGGGCGACATCCTTGCGGGTGGAGCGGCGAAAGTGAAAGAAGCAGGAGCGGTACTGGTAGGCGGACATTCCGTGCAGGACGATGAACCGAAGTACGGTTTATGTGTGTCCGGCTTTGTACATCCTGATAAGATATTTAAAAATTACGGATGCCGACCGGGAGATATTCTGGTCTTGACGAAACAGATCGGAAGTGGAATTGTCAATACTGCAATTAAAGCAGATATGGCATCCCCATCTGCAATCAGAGAAGCGCAGACGGTCATGGCATCTCTTAATAAACTTGGCAAACAGGTTGTGGAAAAATATGATGTATCCGCTTGTACGGATATTACAGGTTTTGGACTTTTGGGTCACTGTGTGGAGATGGCATCGGCAAGTGAGGTCACATTTGAGCTGAATGTAAAAGATATTGCATATCTGGAAGACGCAATTGATTATGCGAAGATGGGACTGGTTCCGGCTGGTGCATATAAAAACCGGGGATACTCAATTGGACTTGTGGAAACAGGTTCTGTTGAAGAATATTATCTGGATCTTCTCTATGACCCACAGACATCCGGTGGATTATTAATCAGCGTATCACCGAGTAATCTGAAAGAAATGCTTTCAGATTTTAAAGCTGCTAATATGGATACGAAAGTCTCTATAATTGGAAAAGTGGCAGAAAAAAGTGATAAGCTTATTCGTTTATTTTAATTCATTTATGAGGGAAACATTATGAACAAAAATCTTTTATATAGAAGTATTCCAAAAGTGGATGTGTTGTTGGAAGATGAATCAATTCAGAAATTGATAGAAAAGTTTAGCAGGGAAACCGTTATGGAGGCAATCCATGCTGAAATGGATAAACTCAGGAAATATATTGCAGAAACTGAGGATGAAGAGAGTGCCATGGCACAGATCGAACTTCTTGTATCCAATGTTGAGGTGACTGTAGAAGATATGCACACACCAAATATGAGACCGGTCATCAATGGTACAGGTACGATTCTTCATACAAATCTCGGACGTGCGCCGATCAGTATGGAACATATGAAAAAGGTTATGGAAATTGCCACAGGATATTCTAATCTTGAATATAATCTTGAGGCAGGAAAAAGAGGCGAGCGTTATTCACATTTCGAAAAACTGCTCTGTAAAATTACCGGAGCAGAAGCTGCTATGGCGGTAAATAATAATGCTTCTTCAGTAATGTTGATCTTAAGTTCGCTTGCAAAAGGCGGGGAAGTAATTGTGTCCCGTGGGGAGCTGATTGAGATTGGCGGTAAATTCCGTATTCCTGATGTTATGGAGCAGAGCGGTGCTTCATTGGTAGAGGTTGGAACAACTAACAAAACGCACTATGATGATTATGAAAATGCAATTACAGAAGAGACAAAAGCGCTTTTAAAGGTGCATACAAGTAATTACCGTATTGTTGGTTTTACTGATACAGTAGGGATTGACGAGCTTATACCGCTGGCAAAAAAATATGACCTTCCGGTTGTGGAAGATTTGGGAAGCGGTGTACTTGTTGACCTTGCAAAATATGGGCTGACGCATGAACCGACTGTACAGGAATCAATTGCAAAAGGTGCAGATGTGGTATGCTTCAGTGGAGATAAACTTCTTGGAGGACCACAGGCAGGAATTATCATAGGCAAGAAAAAATATATTGATATGATGAAGAAAAATCAACTGACCCGTGCCCTGCGAATTGATAAATTTACAGCAGCAACACTGGAATTAGTACTTCAGGAATATCTGTCCGAGGAAAAGGCAGTCCAGAATATTCCGGTTCTTCGAATGATAGCAGAACCATTGGAAGAAGTTGCAAAACGGGCGAAAACACTTAGCAGAATAATGAAGGCAGCAAAGCTTCCTGCAAAGATAGAAGTGAGACAGTGTGAGTCGCAGATTGGCGGGGGATCACTTCCCCTTGAGAGAATTCCGAGCATGGCAGTTATGATACAGCCGGAAAAGATCAGTATCAATGAACTGGAAGAACGTATGAGACGTCTTCCAGTGCCGATTATTGCGAGAACTGCCAATGATATGGTAATTCTGGATGCAAGAACGCTTCAGAAAAAGGATATCAGAATGGTTGCAGACCAGTTTGCAGAGCTTGATGTGTTAGAAGAGAAGAGTCTTATAAAAAGACGTTAACTTTAGAATGTTTAAGGAAAAGAAAGATGAAAAATATTATTATAGGAACGGCAGGACATATTGATCACGGAAAGACTACACTGATCAAAGCTCTTACCGGAAGAAATACAGACCGCTGGGAAGAAGAACAGAGACGTGGAATTACAATTGACCTTGGATTTACTTATTTTGATCTTCCAAGCGGAGACAGAGCCGGAATCATAGATGTTCCGGGACATGAAAAATTTATCAATAATATGGTTGCCGGTGTTGTCGGCATGGATCTGGTTTTGCTGGTAGTTGCAGCGGATGAAGGAATCATGCCTCAGACCAGAGAGCATATGGACATTCTGAATCTTCTCGGAATAGAAAAAAGTATCATTGTTTTAAATAAGTGTGACCTTGTAGATGAGGAATGGCTGGAACTGGTAGAAGAGGAAGTTAAAGAAGAGCTTGCCGGAACATTTTTAGAGCAGGCGCCTGTAGTTGAGGTATCTGCTGCAACCGGAGAGGGACTTGATAAACTGGTTGCTCTGATTGACCATATGACAAGAGACGAACTTTGTGAGAAAGATGTCCATACGATTCCGAGACTTCCGATTGACCGTGCGTTTTCTTTGTCAGGATTCGGAACAATTATAACCGGAACTCTTGTGTCCGGTACGATCCGCAAAGAAGATATTCTGGAAATGTATCCAATAGGGAAAGAGAGTAAGATTCGCAGTATACAGGTACATGGAGAAGACAAAAGCGAATGTTACGCAGGACAGAGAGTAGCAATTAATCTGTCTAATATTAAGAAACGGGAAATAAGCAGAGGATGTGTGCTCGCGGCACCTGGAAGTATGAAGACGACAGATCTTCTGGATGTAAAACTGAATGTGCTTGAGAGTTCTATGCGCGTATTGACAAATCACACGAGACTCCACTTTTTTACGGGGACAAGTGAAATTTTATGTCGCGCAGTTCTCCTTGATAAAGAGGAAATAGGACCGGGAGAGAGCGGATTTGTACAGCTTCGCCTGGAGGAAAAAATAGCAGTGCGAAGAGGCGATAAATTTGTAGTAAGATTTTATTCTCCTATGGAAACAATTGGAGGAGGAGTAATCTTAGAGCCGAATCCCGGTATTAAAAAGCGGTTTCAGCCGGAAGTAATTGAAGAACTAAAAAGAAAAGAGTCAGGTTCTACTGCTGATGTTATTGAGCTTCATGTAAAGGAACATGCAAAGACCATGATCACAGTATCTGAGCTTGCTAAAATCACAGCACTTTCTGCAGATGAAGTACAAAAGGATGTTGAGGAATTAGAAGAACAGGGACTTGTTTTTACATTTGCCATGCGAAAAGACATTTATGTCTGGCATGCAGATTCAGTGAACGAGGCAAAACTGGTGTTGGAAAAATCCCTTGGCACATATGAAAAGAATTTCCCATATCGTTATGGAATGAAAAAGGCAGAAGCGCAAATGACACATTTTGCGAAGATAAAGCCAAATGTATTTGACCGTGTAATTGAATTTATGGAAGAACGGGGCTGGATCAAACGAGTGGATGAGTTCCTTTGCACACCGGAGTTTGAAGTGTGCAAGGATGAGACATTCGAAAAGGTGTCAGCAATTCTTCTTAGCGAATTTAGAAAAGCAAAATTTGATTTCGTCAGATATTCTGAAATAAACTGTAAGGGAACTGCAAAAGAGATTGCGGATGATATACTTAATGTTTTAATACAGGAGAAAAAAGTAGTAAAAGTTGCAGAGGATATGTATACCCTGAAGGAATACATGGACGAGGCAAAAGATGCAATAAAAGCAGAACTTCTTAAAGACCCGGTGATTACAATTGCACAGGTGAGAGATTTGTTTGGTACGAGCAGAAAAAGCGCAAAACCTATTCTTGAATATATGGACAGTATTAAAGTAACAAAAAAGACTGGTGGAGAGAGTGAAAGGGTAGCGTATTAATGAATTTAAAACAATTAGAAGCTTTTGTAAAAGTTGCGGAGGGTGGCAGCTTTTCAAAGGCAGCAAAAGATCTGTTTTTGACACAGCCGACAGTCAGTGCACATATTTCTGCGCTGGAAAGAGAGTTGGGAACTCGGTTATTTATCCGTAATACAAAAGAAGTGGCTATGTCTGAAGATGGACAGGAATTATATAAATATGCAAAGCAAATGGTAGATCTGGAGTGTCAAATAGAAGAACGTTTTAATGTTAAAGAGGGAGTTGGAAAGCACAGTATTACGATTGCGGCATCAACAATTCCGGCACAGTATCTGTTACCAAAGGTATTGATGAAATTCAAAGAGAAATATCCGGAAGAACAGTTCAAGCTTCTTGAGACAGATAGCGCTAAGGTTGTGACACAGATTATTGATGGTGTAGCTGATGTGGGATTTACCGGAACAGTTTTGGAGAAGAAACATTGCAAATATCTTCCGTTTTACAAAGATACTCTGAATATCATAACACCGAATACAGAAAAGTATCAGGAAATAAAACAGAATTACGAAGAAGATATTTCCTGGATCCGGGATGAACACATTATTATGAGAGAAGAAGGTTCCGGAACAAGAAAAGAAGCGGAAAAACAACTGAAAAAAGCAGGGGTTTCTCTGGCGGAGCTGGATGTGATAGCAAGTATTGATAATCAGGAGACGATAAAAAGGTCTGTACGTCAGGGGATGGGAATTTCAATTTTGTCTCGTCTTGCAACGGAAGAGGAGGTTGCAGACGGACATGTTCTGGCGTTTGGAATTCCAAAATCTGATGATGGCAGGGATATTAATCTTGTTTATAATAAGAATAGTCAGATTACAAAAAATGTAGAGCGTTTTATTAAAGTGGTAAGAGAAGTCTATGACATTTGAGAGGAACAGCTATGATATATTTAGACAATGCAGCGACAACAATGCACAAACCGCAGTGCGTGATTGATGCGGTTGTAAGAGCTATGAGTTCTATGGGAAATGCAGGGAGGGGTGCTAATGATGCATCCCTGAGTGCATCAAGAGTGATTTACGATACGCGTGAAAAGCTCTGTCATCTTTTTGGTGGAGAGAATCCAAAGCAGATTGTATTTACCGGTAATTCGACAGAGAGCCTTAATATTGCGATAAAAGGACTTCTGGAACCGGGTGATCACGTGATTACGACGATGCTGGAGCATAATTCTGTTCTCCGACCCTTATATGAGATGGAAAAAAAAGGAGTCAGGCTCACGATTGTAAAGAGTGATGAAAAAGGAAGACTTAATATTGCGGATATTGAGAATGCAATCAGTGATGATACAAAAATGATTATATGTACAAATGGTTCTAATCTGACAGGTAATTATATTGATGTTGGAGCTATTGGTGAGATTGCTCGTAATAAAGGGATTATTTTTGTTGTTGATGCTTCTCAGACTGCCGGAGTGTTCCCGATTGATGTACAAAAGATGAATATCGATGTTCTGTGTTTTACAGGCCATAAAGGACTGCTTGGACCGCAAGGGACAGGAGGCATGTATGTAAGAGAAGGAATTGAGATCAGACCTTTAAAGAGTGGTGGAACGGGTGTTCAGACTTATAGTAAGACTCAGCCGAAGGAGATGCCAACAGCATTGGAAGCAGGAACTCTTAATGGTCATGGAATTGCGGGACTTCAGGCAGCTCTTACTTACCTGGAGGAGACGGGGATTGATACAATCCGGGCAAGGGAGCAGGAACTTATGAGAAACTTTTATGAAGGTGTGAAGGACATTCCGGAAGTTACGGTATATGGAGATTTTGACCAGAAGGAAAGATGTGCAGTCGTAACACTTAATATTGGAGATTATGACTCGGGAGAAGTCAGTGATGCTCTGCTTACAGAATACGGAATTTCCACAAGACCGGGAGGTCACTGTGCACCGCTGATGCATGAAGCTCTTGGAACTGTAGAACAAGGGGCTGTCAGGTTCAGCTTTTCGCACTATAATACAGACGAAGAAGTGGAAACGGCAATTCGTGCAATCCGTGAGCTTGCACAGGAGGAAGAGTAGATTATGAGAAAAAAAGAGTTAAAATTGATTGTGACATTTCATACAACGGCAGATGCTATGGCAATGGAAAAAGAGTGTAAGGAACGTGGGGTTCCGGGAAGGATCATTCCTGTTCCGAGAGCTATCTCTGCAGGGTGTGGGTTGTCCTGGTGTGCAGAGTTGTCGGACAGAGAGCGGATCGTTGATATGATGAAAGTGGTGGGGATTCAGGAAGAAGAAATTCACGAATGCATGGTATAATGTCAGTAGATTAAAAGAAAACGGGTACTTTGATATGGCAGGAAAAGATCCTTATCAAAGTACCCGTTTTGGTTCACTGGAAATTTTCATGATTAAACTCCTTCAACAAATGTATCCAATACGTGTGGCAGAAGTTTGCTGCTGTATTCGCACAGGGAAAATTTGCCTTTAAACAGCGCCCAGTCGTAAAGCAGCGCTCGTTCATACATTGCATAGATGTTCATTAATTCTTCAGCAGTGCTTGTGTTTTTGAATTCTCCGCTTGCCAGACCGTCATTCATGATTTCTGTAATCCATTTAAAATAAAAACGTTTTTTATCAGATAACGATTTTTTGTCTTTGGTTGTCAGCTGAGATGAGTAAAGATAAGCGAGAAGTGTAATATCAACGCTTTTCTCGATCATATCAAACAGCTCATGGTTTAAGAATAACAGTTTGTCATAGCAGGATAAATCAGGGTCGATTACGTTGTACAGTTCTTCGTATTTTTCGTCAAAAAGATAGGACAAAGAATTCAGAAGAGATTCTTTCCCTTTAAAATAGTGATAAAAAGTCCCCTTCGATGTCTTGGAAGCAGCAATAATATCCTCGATAGTTGTTTTATCATAGCCATTTTTATAAAACAGATTCCATGCACATTTTACGATGCGACTCTTGGTGGACTGTCGTTTTCTCGGCATTGGCTTCATTCCTTTCTAAAAAGAAGCGGATTATAATAATCCGCTTCTTGGATTCATATTGATGAGTCTCGCTCTGGTAAAATTAACCTACCTGGAAACCATATTTCAATGGATCTGTTGGGTCGATCAAGTATGTAGCAACGCCTGTCAGATAGCAGCTTCCTGTGATCATAGGAATAACTGCATCATAATCTTCAACCTTTGTTGTTTCTTTGATAACACCTTTGAATAAGCTTCCGATAAAGCTTTCATAGATGAATTCTTCTCCAACTCCGATTTCTCCCCAGTGATGAAGAGTAGCAAGCTTAGCACTTGTACCTGTTCCGCATGGTGAACGGTCAGCCATAGCATCTCCGAAGATTACTACGTTTCTCATAGTAGCTTTGTCAGGATTCGGTGTCGGTCCGTAGAACTCAACAAGGTCAACAGTGTCAATGTCAAGAAGAGGATGTTTAACAGGAATTTCCTTATTAATAACCTCTAACATCTTCATACCGAGTTTTGTATACTCTGGAACTGTCTTAGGGTTGATTTCACCGATATCAAGTTTTGTTGTGTCAACTAATGCGAAGAAGCTTCCGCCGAAAGAAATAGTAAATTCGATTTCTTTTCCATCAACTGTAACCTTCTGGTTCTCTTTGTAAACGAAAGCTGGTACATTCGTTAATGTAACGCTCTCAACTTTTCCGTCTTTTACGATGGCTTTAGTACGGATTAATCCAGCAGGTGCTTCAAGAACAACATCGTTCTCGCCTTCATGGGATTCAACAAGACCAGCTTCAACTGCAACTGTAACTGCACCGATTGTACAGTGTCCGCACATGTTCAGGTATCCGCCTGTATCCATGAACATTACACCGAACTGAGCTTCCGGATTTACCGGTTTGCAAAGGAATGCACCGAACATATCATGATGTCCTCTTGGCTCAAACATAAGAGCTGTACGAACATGATCATAATTCTGCTCCATCCATTTTTTCTTCTCAATCATTGTGTTGCCTTCTGGCTCCGGGAATCCGCCGATAACGACACGACAGAATTCTCCAACGGTGTGAGCATCTACTACCTGAAGAGCTGCCTCAAACCGATCGAAGTTAACATTAGCTTTTAACTCCATAATATGTACCCTCCTTTAAAATGCTTATAGATAAAAACTATAAGTTTTATAAAAACACATTGGAAACAAGCGATCCCTTTGTGTCTTTCCTGTTAATAATATCACAGAATATGGTGTTCTGTTTGATGAAAACTGATAGAAAAATAACAAATAGACTACGTTCTAGTACGCAGTTCAATTCTCTGATTTTATTATGTACGAAAAGCCTTGAAAAGTCAACGATTTTTTGTTAATATAAAAATAAATAAAAGGCTTGAAATATGCTATAAAGTATGATAGAGTAATTTCGCATGAGCAAATAAGTTTGGGGGTAGATGGGTGACTGGTGTGCCTCCTAGTCTTCAAAACTAGTGTGGGGCGTTAAGAGCGTCCTGGGTGGGTTCGATTCCCACATGCCCTCGCCAAAAAAAGAGAAGTTTTTTGTTAAATTATAGTCGAAAAAAACAACTATAGAAAATATAAATAAGTAACAGGACTGTTAAAAAAAAGAGAATTTGATTCCTGTGAATTGCTTTTTAATATATGAAGTGTAAAGAAACCGACGAGGTGTCGGGTTTCTTACATATATAATAATGAAAAGGAGAAGAGTGTTATGGGAAGAGTACAGTTATTATTACGTCAGCACGTAGGTGCTCCATGTGCTCCATGTGTAGAGGTTGGAGCTGAAGTAAAAAAAGGTACACTCATTGCAACTCCTACCGGACTTGGAGCAAATATTTTCTCAAGTGTATATGGTAAGGTAGTTGAGATCACAGATGATCGTATTATTATCGAGGCAGCAGACGAGCAGCCAGACGAGTTTGTTCCGATTGATGTCCCAGCTGATGCAAGCAAGCTTGATATGGTAAAAGCAGCTGGTATTGTTGGTATGGGTGGTGCAGGATTCCCTACAGGAATCAAACTTAGCATCAACCTTTCTGAGACACCTCTTGGGGAGATGAATCCAGAAATCAATCCGGAAATTGATGATGTAGAAGAACCTGGAAAATATAGCTACATTTTAATAAATGCAGCTGAGTGCGAGCCGGGACTTGAGCACAATATCAGACAGCTCGAAGAGCAGTGTGACAAATGTCTTCGCGGTGTAAAATACTGTATGGAGATTACACAGGCTGACAAAGCAATCTTTGCTATTAAGAAGAAAAACAAAAAAGCTGTTAAGACATTGATGGCAGCAATTGAAAATGAAGAAAACATTTCAATGCATCTGCTTCCAGATATCTACCCAATGGGTGAGGAACGTGCGGTTGTTAGAGAGTGTCTTGGACTGAACCTTGATACAACACAGCTTCCATCAGCAGCAAGAGCTGTTGTTGTAAACCTTGAGACAGCAGCAAGAATTGCTGAGGCAATTGATGAAAAGAGACCATGCATCAGCAAAAACATGACAGTTCGTGGAAACATCAAAGGTGGAAATGCAGCACATGTATTCATGGATGTTCCGATTGGAGTTTCTGTTGGCGAAATGATCGAAAAAGCCGGCGGACTGGATAAAGAGGATGAAGTAGGCGAAATCATCATGGGTGGAGCTTTCACAGGACGTGCAGCAGAGTTAGATGAGCCAACTACAAAGACAACAGGTGCTATTCTTACAACATACAAAATGCCAAATCTTACAGATAAGAAAGTCGGACTTCTTGTCTGTGCATGTGGCGGTAACGAAGCACGTATGCGTGTGATCGCAGAAAAGATGCACGGTGAAGTTGTATCTGTATGCAGATGTAAACAGGCAATTGAAAACAAACCGGGTGCACCGCTTAAGTGTCTCCGTCCTGGAAACTGTCCTGGACAGGTTAAAAACAATATGCAGTTTAAGAAAGATGGCT
>JBJFCD010000008.1:0-13111 GCA_051888795.1 Lachnospiraceae bacterium
TTGCCATGAAGTCCGGAACACATTTTTATGGTATACCCCGAAATTAAGCGCTTACAAATAATTGGTAAGCTGTAGGTGAAAGAGAGGCAGAAACATGGACACAAAAAAGATAGGAGCTTTTTTGAAACAATGCCGTAAGGGAAAAAATCTTACACAAGAACAGTTTGCAGAAAAGTATGGCGTATCGGCGAGAATCGTTTTCAGATGGGAGACAGGATCGAATATGCCAGATCTAAATATATTGGTTGAACTTGCTGATTAATATGGCATTGAAATAAAAGAGCTCCTGGATAGAGAAAGGAGTTCGACCATGAACAAAGAGACGAAAGAAACATTAAACAAAGTAGCTGATTATGAAGATTGGGTAAAGAAAAATGCTTTAAAAGCCGGAAATCTTGCTTTAGCATCTATGTTCTTGGTCAGCGTTGGAGCTATTATCATACAGCTTCTATTGACAGTAAATCTTCGTTTGGTGCTGGGTGAAACGTTAATTGCTCTGGTAGGCGGAATCATATATGCGTTTATTATGGTACATAATGGCATCTGGGATAAAGGCTCAAAAAGAACAAGGAATTGCTGCTTTTTCATAGGAAGCGGGTGCAAGCGTCGCTATGCATGGTGCGCCGGGATTTGGTATGTATGGTGTGGACGTATTGGTGGAAGGTGATAAAGCGAAAAAGGCAATACAGATTATCGAAGCCGCAGATGATTCTCAAAGCAAAGAAAAATTTTGACATTTCTATGGAACCGTGATAATATGATTATAGAAAAAGAGTGCTACCGATAGACGGTTAGTCCGATATAAAGTTAGACAAAAATTGCCGCTTAGTTTACCAGACTGGGGCGGCTATTTTTGTGGTTTATGATTATCCTTACCGAATGTGTATCCGATACTAAAGCAGGTTAAGCCGAAGCCCACTACTGCTATAAAATTTACAATACTCATTGGCTTAGCCCTCCTTTCCAGTGGATTCCCGTTCGGGTTTCTATGTAATCAGAGGGTCACAGTCCCTCTGATGAAGGACTAACCGCCTACCGTTGTATGGTAGCACCCATTCACTGATTATAACAGTCGGAGTGTATGGCTGCAACAGCAAATTAAAGTAAGTGCAACTATTTACAGTTTCTAAACAGCCTTTATATCTAATTAAACACATTTTTCCCAATACAGGCGATTGATGGTATGCCACCAGTTTTCGCTTTGCTCCAAAATGAGGGCTGCAGTAGGGCAGGTTTTGGTAATTGCTTCATCGCATTCACGGTGCAGCTGATGAAGAGTATAGTATTGAGAGGTGGCAAGAAGCTCGGCGTTTTCTGTCAGGTATTGTAAAAGAATTTTAATTATTGCCTCGTCTGCCTGGAGAAGAACCAGTCGTATGAGCAGTACAATGCTGTCAACTACGGAGCGCTGCTTATCTGTTCTTATGATTGCGTATTCTTCTTTATATATGTCGAGCAGTTCAAGAACAGTTGACTTATTATTAGTGCGTCTGTAGTATTCAGCGGCACATCGTGCCTGTACAAGTCTGCGCTCTCTGGTTCGCGTAGCTTCTTCCTGTAGTTGATCAATCAAAGCATGAAGAATCTGCTCCGGAATGAGATCAATGACTTCTGTTGAAGATATATCATCTTCTTTATTCCAAAAATCAATGCTGTAAGTGATACAGTTTGCTAGATCGCTATATAGGTTATATTTTTCAATTCGAGTTAGGCACTCTTGATGACAAAACAGCATATTATGCAATTCAATGATCGGTTTCCAGACCATTTTTCTCCGTTGTTCTTTTGTGGAAAATTGAAGTTTTTCCCATGTTGGCTGAAGGATGGAAATATCCTGTGCCTCTTCCACTTGAAAAGATTCGCGGAGTTTTTTGTCCTGAGATGTAATGCTGGAATTATAATTGCAATATCCTGTGTATGCCAATCGGGAAAGCATATAGGTTTCATGGGCAATATGGCTCCAGGATACATCTGTATTGGCAGATAAGGCAGCAATTTCTTCTGCACGTTCTTTTATAAGAATTTCTTCCTTTATGGAAAATGCTTCTTTTGTTTTAATAGTTACGTATTCTTTTGGAAAGCATTTGTTCAGCCTGTTGAATGCCGGATAATAATAAGGCAGCCACAGGAAGAAGAGATAACGGTTATCTGTATAGTGCCAGATTGTTTTTTTATAGAAAGTGTCGGCAGGTATCGTTTTGCCTAGACGGACAAGCTGCTGCAAAGTATAGTGATGATAATAGCATGCTCTTAGAAAATCACCGCTGTCTGTCTGGCATAGGTAGGTGGTAAACCGATTCCCATCCTCGCTGATATCTACACGGAATTTATTGCGTTGTTTGTCACGTGACATTTGGCTGCAAGATTCCCAAAAGCGCTGAGCTTCATAAAGTTTTGCTGTTTGTTCCGATATATTTCCTTTTGCTCCGAGAATATCCGCATCCAGAAGCAGGAGCTTTCCGTAGGAAAACTTGTTTGACCGGGATTCGTAATAGGCTGCAAATGCATCTCGGTGTTCTTGTGCTTTGACATAATCTTTCTTTGTCAGGTAAATGCGGCTTTGTACATAATGAAGCTGTGCCAGTTCCTGTTCATAATTTCTGGAAAGTTCAAGATAACAGTTGTAAGCTTTTTCGGTAGTGAGCAGGGCTTCTTCGTCTAGGCGAAGCTCATAGAGTATATGAGCGTAAGTGTTTAGTGCCTTTGCCTCAGACAGATAGGTATTGCCTGTCTGTGTGTGGCGCATGTCAGCGTATTTTACGCTATTTTTTGCATAGGGCAGTGCCTTCTCACTTAGGCAAATGTCGAGATATGCCTGTGCAACTACATAATTTAGATCCCGCAGATCAGCACTTCTTTTTTCTGCTTCTTTTTTCGAAGGGTTCCAGTAAATCTCTACTAAATTCAGTCCTTGTAAGGCACATGATAATGCGTTTTTTCGGCAACCTCTCTCCAAATCGGTCATTGCTTTTACAGATCTATAATAAACAACGGACTGGGTGATTCTTTTTTTCGTAAATTCACCAGGAACCGTTTCTAATAACTCTTCATAAAGTCCGAATCCTTCTGTCCAGTGTTCTTCGGATTTATGAAGTAAATCGGTCAGAAATTTTGTTGTCATTTTTGAGGAGGGCTTTTTGACCGCCAGATCTGCCGAATAAGCATAAAGGCACAGGGCATTTGCCAACTTCTCTTTCCATTCCAGGGAAGCCGGATAATCAGCTGCTATTTGCCGTGTAAGTGACAGATACTCCTCATGATAAGGATAACGATAGGCGCCGTTGAGGGAGTAGGCATAATTCAACAAAACTTTTATTCTGGCACGTCTGTGCTCCAGCGTAGGTTCTTCTTCCAAAAGTTCTTTGGATAACTCCAGTGCGAGTTCCCCGTATGTAATACTTTTGGGGTAATCCCCCATAGCCTGATAAGAAAGAAGCAGTTCTGTATAAAGGGTTAGCAGGGTTTCGCGAAGGTTTGTCTTTTCGTGATTTTCAATCCATGGTTTTAGAAGCTTCACACCATTTTCCAAAAGTCCGAACAGTACTTCTCTTCGATAGGTTCGTACATCCAGAGCATAATCCACCTTATTTCGTGCATCCTGACGTAAGAGTGCCTTCTGTTCCTTTTCATCCCATTGTGAAAGGGATTCAAGAATCGGAGCGAGGATAGCCTGCGCTTCATTATATTCTTTCCATGCCAGTTCGAGACTTTTTTCGGTCTTTTGCTTTGCGTGGATAATTGCCTGCTGTGTACGAAGCCTGGAGAGATAGCGCTGTTTTTTGGGTTTCTCCATCTGAAGGCAGAGTTTTTCCATTTCTTCGCAGCATAAAAATGCTTCCTCCAGATCTGGTTTTGTTTCACTGACAAATTCATTGCTGATGTAGTCATCGCTCAGATAATCAGCCAGTTTCTCGCCGCATAGATAACGATTTTCCAAAGAGGGAGCTGTGCTTTCCAGCAATTGTTTCCAGATCATTGCAAGAAAGGTGCCAATTTCTTCTTTATAATACCAGTATTGATAGGAAGACCAAAATTCACAGAGTTCATCTCCGGCAAAAGAACTGGTAAGTTCCAGAAAATAGGTACGGTTTATGGCTGTTTCTGAGAGCATTTCTCCAATCAGATCCTGCACTTGTTGTTTTGTATTCCATTTTTTTGCATTAAGAAGGATCTTTTCCCCTTTTGGATGTCTTGACGTAAGCACATAGTAGAAACCTTCCCGTTCCAGAAAGGCTTCATCCTGGAGGCTGTAATTTGCCAAAAGATTCAGTATATGTGCAGTCTCTTCCTCTTTTAATTCTTCATAAACTGCCACGTAGAACAGGCGATGGGAGAAGCACCATTTACCATCTTCTCTCTGGGAGAATGCATCATAAAGATAGGAGACAAGCTGTTGGAATTCTAGCTGCCAAAACTGCATACCGCCAAATGACATAATTCCTTCAAGCTCCCATTCGGTCAGGCCATATTTTGACAGTGCTAAAAGAGCAAGTACCTCTCGGAAATAGGTAAGATGAAAGCGTTGTCCGGTTACTTTAAGAAGGTATCGCACCATGGGCAAAATTTCATCTGGCATTTCTGTTAAGAGGTAACGCATGTATTTATGAAGTCCTTCCATACCGGGCGCAAGGGCTTCTGCTGATTCAAATTCTTTCTGAGCCATCATAAAATATCGTTGCAGCAGCATAGAAAGATAGAGAGGATTACCGGCCTGGTTCTCTCGGACAGTCATGTCTGTGACTATTTCATCCAGCTTCTTGCCACGTTTTTCGGCAGTTCTGGAGACGATGGCTCGCCGATCCATAAGCCCAAATTCTTCGAGAACCGTAATTTTGAGTTTTGATACACCCAGAGGTTTTGCTAATTTTTCTAACGGAAATTCCGGAAGGGACGAAAGTACATAGCAAAAATTCGGACAAATAGATAAAAGTTCAAGATTTGTCTGTCCTTCAAGTAGGAGCTGATCCAGTGCATCTATAAAAACAAATATGGCATCGTCCTTAAGTTCGTTATAGACATAGCGCAGCCGATCTGTCACAGATCCTTCCCACTTATGAGAATATCCTCCGATCTTTTCCAAACACCAAATAATATACCGATGCAGTGTATCAGGATTCTGACAACCGGATTCTCCGGAAAAATATGAGATCACATGGCAATTTTCCTGCTCCATGATATGAGCCATACTTGCCATAAGAGCGCTTTTTCCACTACCGGCTGCCCCTTTAATCAAAAATTGATCTCGTAAAGGATCCGTCATGCCAATCTGAGTAAGATTTAGCCGTAGATTCGGGATTATGAGATATTCTTCCCTATATCGTGGAATATAGGAGGCTAGATATTGTTCCTTACGTAGTTTCATCTGTAAATAGAGCTGTTCCATAGGATGCTTTGCTTCCTGACCTGCGAAGTCCCGACGGACCATCTGCTCTAGTTGATACGTAAGCTGTTTGGTGAAGGCGTCCAGACCACAGACTTTTTGTTTTTCCGTATCCCAGTCAGCGGTATATTCCAGAATAATGGCATCTTTTTTGGAGAGAATCTCATCCTTTAATAATTGAAGCTTCTTTTTGTGCAGTGCGCTCTCAGAAGTATAGAGCGGACGGTGTGTTTCATCAATTTTGTCAATCAGAGAGGAATCCCGGAAGCAGAAAACACAGTTCTTGAGTGTTTCTTCTTCGCTTAAGGCACCATAACGAATTTCCAGATTAGTTATACTCATTTCTTCTTCGTAAAAGTTATCCATTCGCGTATCCTGCAGGGACTGTACTATGTTAAAATCCGGGATCCAGCCGTATCGTTCGCCTAAGAGAACAATGATATATGGATGACAGCGGTCGATAGCATCGATGCACACCTTAAGTACCTGATGTCCGCTTTCCTCCTCCGACATGTCGGAAGTATCCACACCCCAGCGAAGATCCAACTCCTGTATATCTTCACCGTATTCTTGCATAATTTTTCGAAGCTTTGGGAAAACAATTTCGTGCAGTCGATCTCTTTCGGCTTGCATGTCTTTAAATGTACTTGAGATAAAAACGGATTTCATGATGTTTCTCCTCGTGTGTTTTTATATGGGCGATCATTTCTTAGGAAGAAAGTATAGAAGCAGTAGGATATTTTCCCGGTCTTTTTGTTTAGCGGTTTCAGTCAGATCAGCATAGGGAATTAAATCCACATGGACTCGATTTGCAGGATCTTTGCGGCTTCCGTTTTCTGGTATTCCGTGCTTCCAGTTATTGAGCTGATGATAGCGACACCAGCGGATGTGCTCTAATTCTGCCAAAAACTCCAGCTGTTCTATATTTAACTCTTTCCCGTCTTCCGGCCAGCTCAACTTCTTCATCATATGTAGACGTACTTCATGGTAGTCGGCGGCGGAAACGTTGGAATAACGTGTAAAGCCATCCAGTTTACCCCATTCGGCCTCGCGGTTATCAGCGTTTTTGACGATACCGTTGTATAAGTGGGCGTAGTTCATGTTTAATTCCATGGCCTGATCGAACATGGTACTGTTGAATATATTGCATGGGTCCCATGCGTATTGCTGCCAAGGATAGGGGCGCAGACGATTTTTCCCTTCCAGAAAATCAAAGGTTACTCCATCGGCAGTAAACACATCAATTTCCGGTATAGTCAGAGCGGAAATCATACTCTGTACAAGTTTAAACTGGTCAATCTGTTCGCAGACTAACACCAGATTCGCTTCCTCCAGAAGGTGAAGGTCTTCATACCACTGTCCGGTATGGAAGATAACCGGATCATTGATTCTGTCTAACTCAGGATGGGTGGCTGCATATTTGCCACTGTTATCTCCGAAAATATGGTATTCAATTGTCTGGTCTGGATCAAAAATATTATCCAGCAATGCATAAGTAAGCAATTGTTGACCAAGTGTTCCAAAGCCTACAAATACAATTTTTATGTTATGATTATTCTGTGTCGAAATTTCGTAGATATCACGCTGTTTCCAATATAGTCGTGCAGTGGTTTCTTCAGGACAAAACAGACGCAGTTTGGAATCGGAAACTGATTGTGCCGGAAGCTCAGCCTGCAGATAGACAGTATGTCCCAAAAGTTTTTGACGGTTTTCGGTGTAAAATCTAATGGTTTCCGTCTGCTCACCCAACAGAAGATAGTCCTGTGCACGTACCAAGGGACTGTCCGAATCATAATCTCCGGCATCAATACCGCGTTTACCAAGTTTATTCAGAAGCTCCTGTCGATGTGGCTGTGGTCCATACACGGCAATACTGTTGCCACGGCGGTAAATAATATAGTTCTGTATGCGGCTGCGTACTTTCGATAAAACAAGTAGAATTCCACTGGCAGTAGCAAGCGGCGCCAGCCATCGCGCCAGTTCCACAAGGATATTAGGTGGAGTATCACTGTAATTTAGAAAATACATTTCAATACTTTGAAACAGAGCGTCCAGAACGAACATCCCGCTGGCCAAGAATCCTGACACGCCTATAAAGAAGGGCAATAAAAAAACACATTTTTTAAGATTACGTTTCATAGGCTTTTCCTCCTGTGATATTGTGATATTAGCACAATTATCATATGATTAATAATTATAATTTATAGTTCTGATTTTGGAAAGAAATTACAATTATTTTTCAATTATTATAGAGTCGATATTTTCAAGAAAATGCATATAGTGTTTACAGATAGAATACTATTTTAGGGAGAGCTCCTGTTATACTAGTTGATAATTTTAAACTCAGAGGGAGCTTTTAGTTTCTTTTTTCTTTATAAGAATATATGCAGTCCAACCTTTCGCCCGTATGTTCTATTTAATAATTATGTTATTGTTGTAGGGACTTGAGTAACAAATAGAACTCCCGGAATACTTTTAAATGTAGTATTTCCGGGAATTTTTACTATTGTGTACTTTAAAATGGACTTTCTAATCCGTTTTTGTCGAGAAATAGTTCCACTTCGGTCACATTTTTACATCCTTGATTAATACAAATGATAATTCCGGAATCGACAGCAATTTTGGGATGAAGTTCAGAACATCCAGCAAGGGTGAGAGCTCTTTGGGTCTCTTTTAAGTTCATATGCGCGCCAATACAGAAAGCAGTTACTTTGTATTTTGATGGGTGTTTTGTACCATTACATATGGGATAAACATAGTTTTTGCTTAGATTAGAGTCTCTTATGATAATAGTAGGTGAGATATCAGGGTGATGAAAAAAGTAATCATCGATATAATCTTTTAAAGAATGGTATATTTTCTCGTTTTTTCGTTCGTTCAAAAAATTCTTATATGACTTATGTCCTTTGGAAATTTCCTCTAATTCTTGAAATAAAATCGTAGTACGGCTTTCTTTTTTGTGTTTCATAAGGCCACTCCTTGCTATGGATAGTAATAAGATTAAATGTTATAATTATCATAAATGATTTTTATACAACAGACAAGAGGAGACAACATTATGACGTTAGAGGAACAATGCAGGCTGTCTTATTATAAAAAGATAGCAGATATTAGTACTCATAAAAACATATTTCTTGTACAACATGTGGAAAATGGCCACATTTATGTTATGAAAGAGCAGAAGATTTATAGCAGGGAAGTGTATGAACATCTGAAGACCTGTGAGAATCCTCATGTGCCTAAGATATTTGAATGTGTAGAAGATAATGGGAAGCTTATTATTGTGGAAGAGTATATCCAAGGAGAATCTATGGCTGAACATTTGGAGGAGAAGGGGACATATTCATTGGAAGAAGTATGTCGTTTTATGATTACGATATGCGATGTATTGGAGCAGCTACATTATCTTCAGCAGCCTGTTATTCACAGGGATCTGAAACCGGACAATATTTTGATACAGGAAAACGGTTACTTGAAAATTATTGATTTTAATACAGCAAAGCAATATGAGTATGGAAGAGAATCCGATACCGTAATCATTGGTACTAGAAAATATGCTGCTCCAGAGCAGTTTGGTTTTCGTCAGTCTGATGCTAGAACGGATATTTATGCTATGGGAGTGATGATGAATTATTTGCTTACCAAAAGATATCCGGAAGAATTTTTGTATATATCTGAAAAATATGGGAAAAAGTCTATGTCGGATGTTATTCATAAGTGTGTGGAGTTTTCTCCTGATAGCAGATATCAGACAGTCATGGATTTAAGAAAAGACCTTCAGCTTATATTGTCAGGGATAACAAAAGAAAAGTCTTATAATGCAAGGGAAGTAAAGGTAAAAACATTGCCTGACAAGGGTCGTTGGATGTTGTCGTTTTTGCCGATTGGATTCAGGACAGGAACAACATGGAAAATGATATTGGCAGCTTTTGGGTATTATTTCCTTTTTTGGTTTGGTCTTACGATGGAGGTTACTCAAGAAGACGGGGGTGCAGTGACTCCCTTTTACTTATGGGCAAACCGTTTGACTTTTTTAATCTGGTCATTACTTACAATTGCATTCTATGGGAATTATCTTGGATTACAAAAAAAATTTCCGCTTATGGAGAGAAAGTATCTTCGGTGGCTAGGATATCTTTTATGGCCGACGGTATTTCTGATTGTTCTTATTTCACTTCTCTGTACTGTAGGCGGTTAAAGATTGTGCTGTGAGTACACCAAATTGTGTCAGGTGTATGTTATGCTTCCTTTAACAAAAAGGAGGGAGGTGTTACAAATGCCTTATTATATCATTAACAAAGTAAAGACAGATGGACGTTATAATGAAGTTCATACGACTTCATGCATACGCAAACCATCGCCTTGGAATCAAGACAATTTGGGGTGGCACTCGGATGAAATTGATGCGGTAGCTTATGCGAGAAGAAACGGCTATCCCTATGCAGATGGATGTTACTATTGTTGCGAAAAAGCACATCGCGGATAGTAGAAAGAATTCCGTGAAAGAAGTGAGAAGGAATACTGACAAGAGGAGGGAAACCAATGGAAATGATGTATACAACAGAATTGGTTGCGTTAGGAACCGCATTAGCTGAATTGGTTGTGAAAGGAACCGCAACAGCGGTATCTACCAAAATAAGTTCCATTAAGGAAGAAAAAAATACGGAAAAAGTACGGAATACTTATGACGAACTTATTAACGTTCTTTTAAATGAAAGGGAGGAAGCTATTCGGATTGCGCAATCCTACAAATCAGAGTTGGAACGGGTCGTGATTAGTGATGAGGATATTCAGCATTTGCACAATACGGCAGCCAGACTTTTAGAACTTTTTGGAGGGGTCCAGATGGCATCCGCAGAAATAAAAGGTGAAGAGGAAATGAAACGTGTCGAAGCTCAAAGAGAAAGTCTTAATCAGATAAAAGATTTAATCAGTGTAGATACTTTGAAAACTATGCAGCTTTTAGGATTTAACTACAAAGCGGCAATAGGAGAACCTCTGACGGATATTTGTGCAGATGCGATTAGTTCTCTGGGAAAAAAGAGTCAAAGAGGAAGAGGTAAAAGATAAGAGGTAATTTCCTACCTCTGTGATATGTGTTGGAGAAAGTGTCTGTGTTTCGGGTAAATAGGAAGAGGATTGAGATTTTATATTTTGCTTTACATCACTTGACAAACATAAAAGTCAATGTATAATGACTATATAATCAATATTAGTCAAAAAGGAAGTGAACTAAGTGCCGAAGTGTTTTTCTGATCAGGAGCGAGAATACATCAAGAAACGCTTGAAGGAAGAGGCGGCTGCTTGTATGAGTCAATATGGGATCAGGCGCACGACTGTCGATGAGATTGTAAAGCGTGTGAATATCCCTAAAGGAACCTTTTATCTTTTTTACAAATCAAAGGAACTGCTTTTGTTTGAGGTTATTCTGGAGCAGCATGAATTGATTAATCAAAAGTTGTATCAGGCCGTTTGTGATATTGCCGGTCCAAAGTTCTCGGCAGAAAAGCTGACAGAAGTGATTTTCAGCTTTTTCAAAATGACGGAGGAGTTGCCGGTTTTGAAGCTTCTTAATTCTGATGAAGTGGAGCTTCTGGCACGAAAGCTGCCGGAAGATATTGTGAATGCACATTTCGGAAACGATACGGATATGATAGAAAAGATATTTGCCTTACTTCCGGTGAAAAAGGATGTAGACATGAATGTTGTCAGCGCCGCATTCCACGCTATCTATTTTGCAACACTGCACAAAGCAGAAATCGGGGAAGAACAATACGATCAGGCACTTCGTGCTTTAATCCATGGTATAGTTATACAAATTATTTAAATAGTCCGGCAGTTTGCCGGACTTAAAACAAACATTATATTGACTATTTAATGTAATTTAGTCATATAGTAATAAGGAGGAACAAAACATGATACAGGTGAACCATCTTTCATTTAGCTACACAAAAAAGCCCTTTATTCAGGATGTGAGCTTTTCGGTTTCAGAAGGAGAAATCTTTGGATTTTTAGGTCCGTCAGGCGCCGGAAAAAGTACATTACAGAAAATCCTGTTGGGGATGCTCCCGGATTATCAGGGCTCAGCCATTGTGGGGGGTACAGAGTGTAAAAAACATGGCTCAGATTTTTATGAATTCATCGGTGTTGATTTCGAGTTCTCTACTATGTATGAAAAATTGTCTGCAAAAGAAAATCTCCTTTTCTTTGCCTCGCTTTATCAAAAAAAATCCCGTTCCATCGATGAATTGCTTCATATGGTGGGACTGGAGAATGATGCAGATAAACGGGTGTCTGATTATTCTAAGGGAATGAAAAGCCGCCTGAATTTTATTAAAGCATTGGTGCATGATTCAAAGTTTTTGTTTCTTGATGAACCGACCAGCGGGCTTGACCCGACAAACAGCCGTTTGATGAAGGATATGATTCTGGAGGAGAAAAGCAAAGGTAAAACAATCCTTCTTACAACTCATAATATGCAGGATGCAACAGAGCTTTGTGACCGGGTAGCATTTATTGTTGGGGGAAAGATATTCGCACTTGACAGTCCGCACAATATCATTATGTCAAAAGGGGCTACAAAGGTTTCTTATACATGGAACGATAACGGGGAACAATCGGCAAGCTGCCCGCTTCAACAGTTGTCGGAAGACAGATTGCTTCAAAAACTGATTGCAGAAAACCGTATAAAGTCTATCCATAGCAGTGAGCCTACTTTAAATGATATTTTTATAGAAATCACGGGGAGGACACTGGTATGAGATTTAAGTCTTTGATGATATGGGATATGAGATTTCAGGCAAGATATGGATTCTACTTGCTCTATGGTTTTTGACAGTGCTTTATGTTGTACTACTGTTTGCCTTTCCTCCGTCATGGAAAGAAAATGCCGCTGCAATTCTCATATTTTCTGATCCTGCAGCTATGGGATTGTTTTTTATGGGAGCGATTGTTCTATTTGAAAAAAGTCAGAGAGTAACTTCGTTTTTGGCAGTTTCGCCGCTCAGAACATTAGAATATGTGGGTTCGAAAGTATTTTCCCTGAGCCTGATCGCTCTTCTTGTAGCGGCAGTATTGGCAGTAGCGGCAAACTGCGAGTCATTATTCCTTGTATTGTTTGGCACTTTTTTATACAGTGTGTTATTTACGTTGCTTGGAATCATTATCGCAACAAAGATTACAAGTCTGAATCAGTTTATTCTTGCAATGATGCCGGTTGAAATTTTCGCTTTTGTGCCTGCAATCTTGCATTTGTTCAAAATTACACCTGCTGTTATCGGAATCTATCCTGCAAATGTATGTATGAATTTGATCGCAAGCAGAGCGTTTTCTGTGGGTGGTCTGATGTTTACCGTGGTTTTAATTGCGTTGCTGTTCTTCGTTGCTTGCAGGTGTAGCAATCCATTTTGGTGTGCCGTTTCTTGAAAAAGTGTTGATTCAGTACACGGGATCTTCAGCTATTCTATCCCCATATTATGGTCTGTTTGATATTTTCTTAGCGTCCATCACACCGACGATGTATTGCTTCATTACGGCGATGATAATGTTGGAAGAACACGATGATCATATTGATAGCTATTTGTTTGTGACGGGCCTGGGGCGAAAGGGATATTTCGTATCGCGCATTTTACTCCCGGCGATTATCGCTTTTGTAATTACAGTGGCGCTACTTCCGGTGTTCCGGCACCGTACTGCTTTTTTCTGTCTTTTCTGCCATCTTTTTGGACAGGA
>JBJFCD010000008.1:13211-25458 GCA_051888795.1 Lachnospiraceae bacterium
TGTTCCGGCACCGTACTGCTTTTTTCTGTCTTTTCTGCCATCTTTTTGGACAGGAATGGCGATAAAGGAAAATGCTCTGATTTATTTTTCCTTATCCGTGTTGATTTCAGGTATCTGGATTACAGTTCTTCGAGTGAAATATAATAGTGCTTATTGTTGACACATATATCAATTTGATATATAATTACATATATCAAGTAGATATATGTGGAGGCATATTATGAATACGAAAACAGACCACCTGTTATTAGGACTTTTGAGCCACGAACCGATGACAGGGTATGATATGAAGAAGCGAATTGATAATCCTGTCGGATTGTTCTGGCAAGCGGGATATGGCAGTATTTATCCGGCACTTGCAAGACTGGAGGAGCAGGGATATGTTAGTAAAAAATCGGCGAAAGACTGTGGCAGAGAAAGGATTGAATATGCGATTACCGATGCGGGACGTGCGGTATTGAATGAATGGATAAAGGAGCCTGCAACAAGGGACGAATTCCGTTCGGAAACCATGCTGAAAATTTTTTTCGGAGGCGAAGCCGGGGGAGAAACAGCACGCAGCCACATTGACGATTTTGAAGAGAAGTGTAAAGCTCTGATTCCGGCGTTGGAACGTTCGGTTGCTGTGTTAAAAGACGATGATTCCCAGCCAGCTCACCAATATTATATGTTGACAGCAATGTTTGGGGTAAAGATGTATAAGGCTTATCTGGAATGGTGCGAAGAGGCAAAAGAGATTTTGGCGAAGGAGGAACAGTAAAATGAAAATTGGATTGTCATGGGCAGGAGTTATTATTTTTGCGTTGCCTATGTTAATTAATATAATATATGTGATTTTTCCTCCTGTGAATGCACCTAAGGAGCCGCCGAAAGTAAATCGAGCCATAGAATTTGTGGAGCAGGCAACCCGTATGCTATACATGCTTGCCATTTGCTTTCTTGTGACTCGCAAAGGAATAAGTTACAGAAGCTTCTGGCTTTATGCGGGAATTGTGTTTCTCGTCTTGTACTATATTGTCTGGATTCGTTACTTTGCGGGTGGTCGCGATGTGGCGCTTTTAACAAAGAATTTCGGACCAATACCTATGCCGTTGGCTGTATTCCCAGTGCTGTATTTTCTGTGTGCTGCCGTATGGGTTCATAATATGCCGGCCTTTATTATTATGATTGTGTTTGGTATTGCGCATAATATCGTTTCATACAGTTCCCTGTGAGTTTTTGAAATTATTTGAAAGGAAGCATGGAGAAATTCGAAATAAGGGTATGTAGTATAAAAGTGCTTGAGATGAGGAGATTAGTTATGAAGAATCTAACCTTTCGTTATAGTGTTACTCATTTTACTTTTTGGGCTGCCTCCTCTGGCGCAGCCAGCTTTGCCACAACCTACCTTTTGGCGAAAGGCATTTCTTCCGGTATAGTTGGAATATTGCTTGCATCTGCCGGATTGCTTTCCTGCCTGACACAGCCCTTTTTGGCGTCTATTGTAGATAATGCAAAGCAGTTTGTCTTGATAAAAATGCTGCTTATTATGTCAGCGCTCTGTTGTGTATGTTTTTCCACACAGTTAATCCCGCAGTTTCCGCTCTTTCTGACAGCCATTTTTTATATGATTGGTATTTGGAGTTCCGATGCAATGGTGCCTTTGTTGAATGCGCTTAGCGTAGCTTATAATAAGGCGGGATATTCTATCAATTACGGAGTTTCCCGTGGGATCGGATCGGCAGCAACTGCAATTTCTTCACTGGTGCTCGGCTTTGTGATCGCACAATTTGGTATAACTTGGATGATTCTGTTTCTCCTGGTTTTTCGTCTGATTTGCATGTTTATTATAGCAGGCTATCCAAAAATCCGAAAAGAAATAACGTCTGCACAGAATGTGAAAGAAAGCTGTTCGATTTTCTGCTTCTTTTCTCATTATCGATGGTACTGTGTATCTCTGCTTGGTATCTTATTTTTAGGAATGTTTCATGCTATGACAGAGAATTATCTGATTGCCATTATGGGCGCACTGGGCGGTGACAGTAGCCATGTGGGTACGGCGCTTTTTATTTCAGCAATGGTGGGTGCTCCTGTGATTTTCTGCTTCAGTTATATTCATAAGTACATTGGTGATACCTGTCTTTTGAAGATTGCTGCCGTGTCTTTTCTGATAAAAGCCATACTGTTTTTCTTTGCAAAAGACATTACTACAATCTATTTATTACAGCTTTTGCAAACTACATCCTATGCGTTTTTGGCTCCAACGCAAGTATATTATGCGAATGCAAAAGTAGAAAGCAGTGACATGGTAAAAGGTCAGGCTTTTATTACCGCAGCTTATGCATTGGGGTGTTCTGCCGGTAATTTCATGGGAGGACAATTACTTAGATTTAGCGTCAAAGCAATTCTGATTGGTGGCATTATTATGACACTTGTAGGAACGATTATTATTTTTATCTCAGTAAATAAGTCGGATTTTGAGAAATAAATACTTACTATAAAAATACAAAGAACGCTCTGCCCTTTAAGAATGAGGGGGAGCGCTCTTTTGGAATTATCCATTTTATTATTATTTTGCATTTAATACACGGTCTTTAGAAGCTTCTGTTACCGGAACTTCTGCACTGACAGAAGCATTGTCAATTTCAATAGAATATGTCTTGTGAATCAGGCAGTTTACCGGATCTTCTGTAGCGATTACTAAAGCGAGACTGTGACCTGGCTCTACGGTATATCTTGTTGCATTCAGATAGATATGGTAATCATGGTATTCGCCTTTTTTCAGATCAATACTGTTGGCTGCTGTTTCTGGTTCATAACCTGCTTCCGGATTACAAAGATCCGCAAATGCACGCGTGATAACACGATAGTTTTTATGTACTGTAGAGAATTCTGCCTCATCGAATGCCGGAAGATCTCCTCCATTTATGATGCCTCCTTCTTTTACAGTAACTACCGGAATAATATTTCTCTCAGGATCTACTGTCTGGATACTATCAAATTCTTCATCGCATACATCACAGAGAAGAAGTGCAACTTCAACATCATCCATTCGTCCTGAAACTTTAGATGCACCAAGTTTCATAGTCAGAGTATCTACATCGTTTCTGTTTTCAGGATTAAAATCATTTTCAATATCTCCATCTTTTAATGCTGCTTTTAACTTCACACAAACGGTTCCCTGTATTGTTACAGCCTCTTCAAATGGATCCGTCACATAACGCTGTGCCATGTTTGTGGATTTTTGTCCCATAACGTCATCAAAGTTCTTGGCACTGATACCTGCAGCGTCCCAATCTGTATCAATGACTGTTACACCAGGCTCTGTGCTTTCAAGTTTCATTGTGTGGTCTGTTTCCCAGGAGCTTGAAGTTTCCCATTTTCTCTGATCATAGTTTGTCTGTACAAGAACTGCAGGCATAGTCTCAACATTGTTTTCTACGCCGTACAGATATTGGGAAATCCATTTATTCACGATATCGTCATAGAATTTGCCGTCAATCAGAATACCATAATTTTTATTTGGCATGGTAGGTGTGATATGTGGTCCCTGATGAAGGATCGATTTTACAGTTTGTCCGGCCTTTTGGAATGACTTGTACATCATTTCAAATTGCTTTGTGGATACGTTTTCATCATTTAAACCTTGTACAATTAATGCGCTACATTTGATTTTGTCTGCATTTAAACGATAGTTTCCACTTCCCCAGAAATCCTGGTCATAATCAAAACCGCATTTCAACTGCTGAAGACTCAGTTCGTGATGAAATGCTGCAATGTCATCCAGTTGTTTTTCTGATAATGTCTCATCGTTGTAACGGCTGGAGCAATAGTATGCAAGGAAACTGTTTAACATCTCTTTTGGCCAGTAACGCTGTGCACCTTGCATGTTCTGCTGGCTGTACCAGTCGGAAATACCGGCAACAGGAATGATGGTTTTCAATCCCTCTACACCAGTTGTTGCTACTGCAAACGGCATTGTTCCGGCATAGGATCTTCCTGTCATAGCGACATTTCCGTTTGACCAGTCTGCTTTTGTCTCTGTGGTACCTTCACGGTCAGCATAAGCAATACGATCACCATGCAGCCATTCAACAACTGATTTGAAAGCCTCTCTCTCAAAATCAGATCCGACATAATTAAATCCGTCGGAACCAAGTGCTCCAAAGCCGGCACTTACAATGACAGCAAAACCACGTACGAGATAGTAATTAAAGTTGTCAAGATTTTCGTAAACCATACTGTTATTATTTCCTTTATCCGGATAGTACCAGTCTGCAGGATCTGATTTTAAAGCGAGATCCATAGCACTAATAAAATCTGTAGGAACACGAGGAGCTACTTTTTTATAGAGATCGGCAAAATCAAATTTGCGATATTCTTTATTCGCAACTTCTTTCATGTGATCGTAGCCGTCTTCCTGAATTCCTGCACAGTATGGACGTGCTTCAAAGACAGATGCAGCTTTGTAATTGCCTTCCACTGCGCTGCGTGGAACCTGAACGAGAGCTTTTACAAGATCTCTTTTGCCATCGCCATCCATATCATAATCCGATTCCACATACACACAGTAGCGAACAATGTCAGATGTAGACGGATCATATTTTTCTCCGCTTTTTCCGTCAGTAAATGGGAAAACCGGCTGTGCCAGTCCGTCTTCAAATACTGGTACTTTGCTATAATGTTTCTCTTCCATAGTTAACCTCCCAATTCATAAAATCATAATAAATATGATTTTAAAATTATTCTCTATTGATAGTATAAAAGTTATTTGAGATTGCGTCAATAATTCAACGTTCAAGGAATCGAGTAAATTGTCGATTTGTCTGCAGGTATGTATTCCGTAAGCTATAAAAATGACACATTCTTCTACAAAACATATCTATCGGCTTCATAGAATGTTTTTTATAATACAGGCAAGACAAATTCAGAAAATTGGAGGATGTCACTTATGAATCAATCAAATACCATTATAAAAATTGATAATTTAAACAAATCATTTGGTGCTGTGAAGGCGGTTAAGGATTTAAGTTTTCAGGTAAAGAAAGGAGAGCTGTTTGCATTTCTCGGTGTAAATGGTGCAGGAAAGAGTACTACGATCTCAATCATTTGCGGTCAGCTTCAAAAAGATAGCGGAACTGTTCTTGTAAACGGAATGAATGCAGATCATTCTTTGGATGAAACCAAAAGAACAATTGGAGTTGTATTTCAGGATAGTATTTTGGATAAGCCATTAACGGTGAAAGAAAATTTAAAGAGCAGAGCAGCTCTTTATGGAATTACAGGAAAAGCGTTTGATCATAGGCTAAGGGAATTATCTGAAATTCTTGATTTTAAAGAGTTTATGAACAGGCTGGTAGGTAAGCTTTCCGGAGGTCAGAGAAGAAGAATCGATATTGCAAGGGCTTTACTTCACAGACCGGAAATACTTATTCTGGATGAGCCGACAACAGGTCTGGATCCACAGACGAGAAAGCTTATCTGGAATGTAATTGAACATCTCAGAGAAAAGGAAAAAATGACAGTTTTTCTGACAACCCATTACATGGAGGAAGCATCATCTGCAAGCTATGTTGTCATTCTTGACAGTGGAAGCATTGTTGCCGAAGGTACACCGCTCGAACTTAAAAATAAATATGTACAGGATTATGTGTCACTTTATGGTGTGTCAGAGGAAGAGATTAAAAGTCTTCATATGAAGTATAAAGTAATCCGTGGCGGATATCAGATTTCTGTGCCGTCAACAGACGTGGCAACACAGTTGATTGTGTCTCATCAGGAACTATTCAGAGATTATGAAGTTGTGAAAGGTGGCATGGATGATGTATTTCTTGCCGTTACAGGAAAATCGCTGGGAGAGGAGAATCAATAGATTATGAAAACATTATTTGCATTGGTAAGCAGAAACAGAAAATTGTTTTTCAGAGATAAGGGGATGCTGCTTTCATCCCTCATCACACCGATCATACTGATCGTTCTATATGGCACATTTCTTGCAAATGTGTATAAACAGTCCTTTGAGTCTTCACTTCCGGAACTGATGGGAGTTTCCGAGAAACTCATAAATGGTACTGTCGCTTCACAGCTTGCGGCGGCACTCCTTGCAGTAAGCTGTGTTACCGTAACATTCTGTGTGAACTTGACGATGATTCAGGACAGAGCCAATGGATCTCGGAAAGATTTTAATGTGTCACCTGTGAAAAAACCTGTCATATATCTCGGATATTTTTTCTCAACAGTACTTAATTCACTGATGATAAATGTTCTTGCACTTATTATTTGTCTTGTGTATGTTAGAACAATGGGGTGGTATATGAGTATTGGTGATATTGCTTTATTGGTGATAGATATTGTTGTACTTGTACTTTTTGGTACGGTTCTTTCAAGTATCGTGTGTTATCCTCTGAAAACTCAGGGGCAGATGTCGGCGGTAGGCACGATTGTAAGTGCCGGTTATGGATTCATCTGTGGTGCATATATGCCAATCTCAAATTTCTCAGAAAGCCTTCAAAAAGGGATGTCATATCTCCCAAGTACTTATGGTACTTCTATGCTAAAAAATCATATGCTTCGAGGTGTTTTTGAGGAGATGAAAGATACCGGTTTTACGGATGATGTAGTTACGATGATTGCAGACTCTCTGGATTGCAATCCTGTTTTTAGAAGTCATGTAGTAAGCAGCACAGAAATGTTTATGATCATGCTTGGATCAGTACTTGTTTTGGGTATGATTTATCTTATGATTACAGCGATTCCAGAGAAGAATCAGAGATAGAAAAGTGGTAGTTTCCTTGTCTACATGTCTATCCGGTGGCTGAGAAAATGTGTATAATATCACTAAAGGAGTGAATGTTATGTTGAGAATGGAGATTGCACTGTTTCTTGTGCTTGCTTTTGTGGCTTATATTTATTTTTCGGCAGAAAAACAATATACCCAGTTGCACCGGACTTTTTCTATGCTTCTGGTTGTTGTATTATTTCATTTGGTTTTCGATGGACTAACGGTTTATACAGTGAATCATTTAGAAACAGTGCCCAGGATTTTAAATGATACTTTACACCGTTTTTTTATTGGAACGATGCTTCTGGTGTTTTTTCTGTTTTATCAGTATATTGCTATTTTGGTGGAAGAGGAAACTGGAAAGCCGAGACGTCTTGATACATTAGCCAGAATCTATCTGGTCATTGCGGAACTGGGGGACATGCTCCTTCCAATCCATTATGCAATAACACCGCAGGGAAATTATTCGGATGGGATACATGTGACTTTCTGTTATCTCAGTGTTGGATTTTATTTTCTTCTAGGCACGGGGCTACTTCTTGGAAACTGGAAACAGATTCAGAGAAAAAGGAAAATGGCGATAGGAATTGTGTCGTTAATTGAACTGATTGTGACTACTTTACAGGGACTTCATCATACCTGGCTGATCAGTGGGATGGGCATTACGCTAATCACATTGGCGTTTTATCTGATTTTGGAAAATCCAGATATCCTGAGGGCGGAGCTGGTGGAGCAGAAGATGTCTATGCTGTACTTAAAGAGTCAGGTCAATCCTCATTTTCTCTACAATACTTTGGACACTATCCGCATTCAGGCACAATTAAATGGGGATAAAAAAGTGGCAGATCTTCTCATGCAGCTGGTAGACTTTTTCCGGCTCAGTGTAAAGGTGGATCGACCAATGGTTTCTCTGGATGATGAGATGGAGCTTCTGGAAGCCTATATGGAACTCATGTGTTACCGCTACCCGGAACTGACATGTGAATATAACATAGATCCGGATCTGGGAGGTGTTCAGGTACCTAATTTCATTTTGCAGCCTATTGTGGAAAACAGCCTGCTTCACGGCCTGAAAAATAAAGGATATCGAGGGGCGGTGTTCATTTCTGCTCAAAGGACAGAAGAAGGGCATATGGAGATTTGTGTCCAGGATACGGGAAGTGGTTTTGCCGAGGATAAGAAATTGGCAATCGATGAAATGCTTAATAACTATGCCAGACAGGCACCAAAGCTTACCGGAAACAGTATCGGCATTCTGAATGTGCAGAAGAGGATTAAGCTGCTTTGTGGCCGGGAGTTCGGACTTTGGTATACGGAAAATGAAGATGGCGGTGTGACAGCACATATTCTGCTGCCGCTTAAGGAGGAATAGAAATGAAGAAACTTCGTGTGCTATTAGTAGATGATGAGATCATGATACGAGAAGGATTCAAGAGACTCTTTGACTGGGAGGCTCATGACTGTGAGGTGATAGGTGAAGCGGCAGACGGTGTGGAAGCGTTGACAAAGATCGATATACTGAATCCGGATATCGCAATCATGGATATTAATATTCCGATTATGAATGGGCTGAAAGTTATTCAGATTAGCCGCATCAAGCATCCGGATATGGCATTTGTTATTGTATCAGGCTACGATGATTTTTCATATTGTCGGGAAGCGCTGCGGCTTCAGATCACCGATTATATCTTAAAGCCTGTAAACTACGAAGAATTCGGAGCATGCATTGATAACTTAAAGATTGCACTGTTTAAACGGCAATCTTCTAAAAATGAGGACCAACAGGAGGAACGTGCTATTAATGGCATTATCCGTTATATGCAGGAACATCTGGAGGAAGAAGTGAGCCTTTCTGTTTTGGCGGAGGAGTTTCATTTGAGCAGTCAGTATATCAGTCAGCTGTTTAAAAATGAGATTGGTGTCAATTTTCTGACGTATCTCACCAATATCCGTATGGAGAAGGCAAAGAAGTTGTTACTGTCCACCTCTTTGTCTATTGCGGAGGTATCCGAGAAGTCAGGGTATGGCGACTATCGGGTGTTCACCAAGGTGTTCAAAAAGACGGAAGGGGTTACACCATCTCAGTATCGCCGGGATTTTTTGGAGGATACAAAAAGTATATAGGAAAATAAGATTTGACCAGAGAGACCGATGTGGAAGCTCTGGTCTTTTTCTATAAAACGGACACAATCACCTATAAAACCTGACTATCAGAACAAAGAAAGCAAGCTTATAATAATATTATTCCAAGAAACATTGTATGTGAAGTGACGGTACAGGAATAGATTTTCTGAAGGGAGAAAATGAGATGAAAACAGAAATAATTCAAATATTATCAGCCAGGCTTGCTTGCGAGATTTATGGTGATAGTAAGGTCGAAATAATTATAGAAATGGGATTGGGTGCTGTTATGGCAGAGTGGAGACAGGTTGCAAAAAGGTTGTCTGATCGTCACACAGTTTTGTTATATCAGCGGGCCGGATACGGTAACAGTAGTATTTCAACACGAAAAAGAACACCTGAAAATATATCTGAAGAATTGTATTCTCTTTTAGAGCAGGTTCCTCATGAGGAGAAAGTAATTCTGCTTGCGCATTCTCAGGGAGGGCTGTATGCGTGGAAATTTGCTAAAGATCATCCAGAAATGGTTAAAAAGCTTGTGCTTCTTGATCCTCTTTCGCCGGAAGATTATCGATTCCGAATGGAACTGACAGAGGATGAGTTTAAAAAGAGCGGTGCGGATAAAACGGCGGGGCTACGGATGAACTTGAAGCTGACAAGATTACATATGGGATGGATAGTCAAAAAAGTCATGGGCAGTGCTCCACCTTTTTATTATTATAACGGTTTTTCCCGAAAGGAACGTCAAGAAATTCTTTCATCAATGGGTAAGGCTCAGACCTATCAAACTGCATTGGAAGAATATGCAGGTGGACACAATGTAAGGGAACTGGCAGGGTTTTTGAATAAAAATGAAAAGCTTCCTGTTCCGGTTACGTTGCTGACACATAATTCGGATATTTCCTGTAGAGAAATCCGGGAATTTGGGGGTGCTTCCGAAGAGGAAGCTCAGAAGATTGAAGCAGTATGGCAGGAAATCATGAAATCATATCTGTCATGTACTGTTTGTGGAGAGCTTGTACGAGCTGAGCACAGTAGTCACTACATTCATTTGACTGATCAGGATTTGGTCTGTGAACTAATTTGATTTACATAATCTGTTACATGATATCATTTATAAGGAGAGAATTGTTATGAAAAAAGTAAGTAATGTTTTTTTAGGAACCATACTCGTGGCAATAGGCGTCATTCTGGGACTGAATGCATTTAGCATTACCAGAATCGATATTTTCTTTGATGGCTGGTGGACATTGTTTATCATCGTACCTTGTATAATTGGCTTATTCAACAGCTATGATAAGAGTGGAAATATTATCGGAATCTGTATCGGAGTTTTTTTGCTGCTTTGCTGTCAGGACATTTTGAGTTTTAATATGTTCTTTAAGCTTTTACTTCCTGTGATTATAGTGATTATGGGAATAAAAATGATTTTCTGCAATACTATAGGAAACCGGGATGATTGTGGCTTCACTCAGCTGAAAGGAGATAAAAATGTAACTAAAAACGAATCAGTCACTTTTTCTGGTTCTACTGTGGATTATACAGGTGAGGTCTTTGATGGTGCTCAGTTGGATGCTGCTTTTGGTGGAATCAAGTGTGATCTGCGGGGAGCAATAATCAACGGAGATTGCGTGATCAATGCTTCAGCGGTTTTTGGAGGCATCGATATTTATATTCCCGCTGGTTTGAATGTAAAGGTTAATTCCAACTCATTTTTTGGGGGAGTATCTGGAAAAGAGCGCAGAAATAATCCTGCCAACCAGTATACATTATATCTGAATGCGACCTGTGTGTTTGGAGGCATAGAAATAAAATGATAATTTAAATAAATAGTAGAACTTGCGGAAGGATAAAAAGTATATCAATAGCAGATGAACTGTCTGAATTTTTCGTTTGGACAATATCATCTGCTATTTTTTGTTGTGACGACAGTTTATTTAGTTTTGATTTTTGCAGTGGTAGATGGTAACTGATCTTGTTAGGCAAAAGAGGGATAAATGTCTGATTTTTGGATATATAGCCCATGTTTGCCTATGGTGGAGATGAAATTTGGTCTATAAAATAGAGACATCAAATAAGAGAAGAGAGGTGAATATTTTGAAAAAACTTCGTGTGGCAAGAAACGGATATATTTTAATATCTTTTGTATTTTACATAAGTGGAGTAATCTATATGATCTTACCTGCAGTGTCTCCAATGGCGGTTTGTATCTGTAGTGGGGTTATTCTGGTAGCTTACGGAATCGTTAAAATCGTAGGATATTGTTCTGAAGATTTATATAATCTTGCTTTCCAGCATGATCTTGCATGTGGAGTGTTTTTGATAGTAGTAGGAGTGATTACCCTTGGGTGCAATTTACGTATTCGATCTTACCTGACACCGGCACTGGGGCTTCTGATTCTGTTGGATGCAGTTTTGAAAATCCAGACAGCTAAGGACGCAAAAGTATTCGGATTGAAAACATGGAATGAGATTTTGACATTTTCTATTATAGCAGGAATTTTCGGAGTTCTTATTATTATAAGGCCGTTTCAGGGAATACGGGTTACGCATATCATTAATGGTTGTGGGCTTCTGGCAGAGGGTATCATGAATCATCTGACGGTAAAAGAAACAGTTAAAATAACGAAGAATAGTGTTTAGTTACATGAAAATGAGAACAACACAAATGAATAAATAAATGTACGAAATAAGGAGGAAATTATCATGGATGTATCAACAACAATTAAAAAATTTGGTTTGGAGCAGGCGTTTGACTATTTGTATAAGGATCCGGAAAAGAATCTTCTTAAGCTGATGGATTGGGCAGATAAATTTGCAGGGGGAGAATTTGTACCACAACGGAGAACGGTTCGTGAGGCAATGACGAATCCGGAGCACCCGTATTATGGATATATTCGCCATATTATAAGGGATATTGATCCTCATGTTATGAAGACAACTGCTGTAAATTTCTTTATTAATGCTGCTTTAGTTGGATGGCCGAAGCAGAATGAATGTCGCGAGAAGTATGGATGCAATATCCCATGGACGATTCTTTTGGATCCTACCAGTGCGTGTAATTTGCACTGTACCGGGTGCTGGGCAGCTGAATATGGGAATAAACTAAACCTTACATATGATGAGATTGACAATATTATTAAACAAGGTAAGGAATTAGGCGTTTATATGTACATATATACCGGAGGGGAACCGCTGGTACGTAAAAAAGATCTGATTAAACTTTGTGAAAAACATTCCGATTGCGTATTTCTGTGCTTTACCAACGGAACATTGATTGATGAAGCGTTTGCAGATGAAATGCTCCGGGTTGGAAATTTTGTTCCGGCAATTTCATTGGAAGGATTTGAAGAAGCCACTGATCTG
>JBJFCD010000009.1:0-4170 GCA_051888795.1 Lachnospiraceae bacterium
CTTAAATAAAGGATTCTTTATAATATTTCTAAAATACAAGTGTCAAAGACCCGTATCAGAATCAAGATCAAAAAGATTCCTGTACGGCTGAATATAACCTTGAATAGTCCCTTCTTTGCTGTTTTCGCCGCTTTTCTTCTACTCATCCAATCTCTCCTTTTTCATTCAAACCAAAACATATAAGACAGTCTAACACAAATTATTAAAAATATCACCTCCCCCTTTCTTTTTTTTGTGAAAAGTATTACAATATCTATAATATCGAGCAATGCTCATCGAAAGGAGATTCATGATTATGAAGAAAGTGCTGAAAAAAATATTAGGAATAGCTGCAATTGGTAGCGCCGCTGCAGGTATTTTCTATTATTTTAAGAAAAATAAGGGAATCGACAGCGATGAATTTGATGATGATTTCAGTGATGATGATTTCGATCTTGATAATGATTTAAAATCTGCATCTGACCGCGAATACGTATCTTTAAACAGTGCTGCTTCTGCAGTCAAAGAAAAGGCTGAAGAAGTTACTGAATCTGTTTCCGAAAAAGTCGAAGACGCCGCTGAGGCTGTCGCTGAAAAAGCTGAGGACGCCGCTGAGACTGTCGCTGAAAAAGCCGAAGACGCCGCTGAGGCTGTCGCTGAAAAAGTTAAGGATACCGCAGACGCTGTCGCTGAAAAAGCTGAGGCTGCTGCAGACGCTGTCTCCGAAAAAACTGAATAGCATATAATAGAATTGTATAAAACAGGCTCATAGCTGACATATCAGCTATGAGCCTGTTGTTTTCATCTTATTATAGCATTTCTTTCACATAACTTAGTCCCTTAACAAACCCGACCAGCATTCTGTCAGTATATGAATTGCCTCTTTTATCTGTTCTTCCGAAAGGTTCGCATACCCAAGAAGGATTATTGCTTTTGCTTTTCCTTCCTTACAAATGAGATAATCAGACATTCCATAGACTCTGATACTTTTTTCTTTTGCATGTTCAATCAACTCTTCTTCTGTCACATTTCCATGAAAAGTAAGAAGAAGATGCACTCCGGCGTGTTCCCCTGAAATTGTACATACATCAGACAACGGCTTTAATGCTTCGATCAGCGTATCATGCCTTCCTTTATACATGGCACGCATTTTATTTAAATGACGCTCATAATATCCTTCCTCAAGAAATCTCTGCACAATCATCTGATCTACCTTCGAGACGGTAGAATTAATAAATCGATAGTGTTTATTGTATAACTCTAAAAGCGGTTTTGGAAGTACCATATAGCTAAGACGAATCGCCGGAGCAATTGATTTTGAAAATGTCCCCAGATAGATCACTTTTCCGTTTCCGTCATATCCCTGAAGTGCCGGAATCGGTTTTCCTTTATATCGGAACTCGCTGTCATAATCATCCTCTATAATATATCTTTCCTCTTTATCATTTGCCCATTTCAAAAGCTCCATCCGGCGCTTGATCGGCATTACAATTCCTGTCGGGTACTGGTGAGAAGGTGTTACATACGCAATATCCGCATCCGTCTGCGAAAGCTCATTTACTTTCATCCCATTTTTATCCATAGATACAGGAATCGTACTGTAAGACAGACTTTTTGCCAGGCGATATGCCTGTTTGTAGGTCGGATCTTCAAAAGCAATTTTGTGAGAGGGACCCAGGATAATCCCAAGAAGCATTACAATGTAGTCACTTCCTGCGCCGATAATGATCTGTTCAGGCACACAGTTTACTCCTCTCGCCTGATAAAGATAGTTGCAGACTGCATTTCTGAAACCATACTCCCCCTGCGAATCTCCCGCCCGGAAAAGCTCTGTCTTATCGTCAATAAGAATGTCTTTTGAAAGTTTTCTCCACACATTATACGGAAAACTGTTTAAATCCACACCATTCGGCGAAAAATCATACTTATACTTTTCTTTAACAATTTCTTTTTTAATTCCTTTTTCCTTCGACTGCTCAAAATGATACAACTCATCTATCTGCGCTACATAAAAACCCCTGTACGGTGCAGCCTCAATAAATCCTTCTGACAAAAGCTGTTCATAGGCAAGTTCAACAGTACTCCGGCTCACCTCAAGATGCCTAGATAGCGCTCGGGTAGACGGAAGCTTTTCACCATAAGAAATTCTTCCAGCCTGAATATCCTTTTTAATATAAGTATAAATTTGTTCATATAGAGGGATTTTTGAATCCGTTTTCAAATTGATCGTTAACTCATTCATAAAAATGCTCCATTTTGGGACAGGGTATTTGACGAATAGGTACACCATATTTTTCAATTGGGGACGTAGACTTTTTTAAAAAGTCTACGTCCCCAATTGAATTATTTTGGTAACTTAAATGAACTTTTTAAGGATACTATTCTATTGAATACCAGGTTTTCCGGTGTGGAATCCTTGGAATCAATACAGAAGTATCCATTTCTTACGAACTGGAAGCTGTCATGTCCTTTTGCTTCTTTGAAGCTGTCTTCTACATAGCAATTCTTTCTTATCTCAAGAGAATTCGGGTTTAAGTTCAGTGAACCGTCTTCCTTATTATATACACCCTTCTCTTCATCGATCAGATTTTCGTAAAGTCTTACTTCCGCCTGTTTTGCATATGGTGCAGCCACCCAGTGAATGGTACCTTTTACTTTACGTCCTGTAAATCCGGTTCCGCATTTAGTCTCCGGGTCATATGTGCAATGTACAACTGTTACATTGCCATTATCATCCGTCTCATAGCTTTCACATTTTACAAAATATGCATTCATCAGGCGAACTTCATTTCCCGGGAAAAGACGGAAATATTTTTTTGGTGGCTCGATCATAAAATCATCACGCTCAATATAAAGTTCTCTGCAGAATGGAATCTGACGTTTTCCAAGTTCCGAATTTTCAAGATTGTTGTCTGCTTCCAGATACTCAACTTCGCCTTCCGGATAGTTATCAATTACAAGCTTGACCGGGTCAAGAACTGCCATCATACGTGGTCTCTTAAGCTTAAGATCTTCACGGATACAGTATTCAAGCATTGCATAATCTACGGAGCTCTGGCTCTTTGATACACCGCACAGTTCAATGAACATCCGGATAGATTCCGGTGTAAATCCTCTTCTTCTAAGCGCTGCGATGGAAACAAGCCTCGGATCATCCCATCCGTCTACAATACCTTCCTGTACCAGTTTTTTGATATATCTCTTACCAGTCACCACATTCGTCAGATACAGTTTTGCAAACTCAATCTGACGAGGTGCCGGATCAAACTCACACTCTCTCACTACCCAGTCGTAAAGCGGTCTGTGATCTTCAAATTCAAGAGTACAGATAGAATGAGTGATTTTTTCTACTGCATCTTCAATCGGATGAGCGAAATCATACATCGGATAAATGCACCATTTATCTCCCGTGTTGTGATGTGTCATATGTGCTACACGATAAATAACCGGGTCACGCATATTGATATTAGGTGATGCCATGTCAATCTTTGCACGTAGCACTTTTTCTCCATCTTTATATTCACCGTTTTTCATTCCTTCAAACAATGCAAGGTTCTCTTCTACGGAACGATCACGATATGGGCTGTTCTTACCAGGCTCTGTCAAAGTTCCTCTGTACTCACGTATTTCATCTGCTGTCAGATCACAGACAAATGCCTTTCCCTTTTTGATTAATTTGACAGCACATTCATACATCACATCAAAGTAATCAGATGCAAAATACAAATGATCTTTAAAATCTGCACCAAGCCATGCCACATCTTCTTTAATAGACTCTACAAATTCCATGTCTTCTTTTGTAGGGTTAGTATCATCAAATCTCAAATGAAAGGTTCCGTTATATTTTTCAGCCAGTCCCGAATTTAAAATAATGGATTTCGCATGTCCAATATGCAGATATCCGTTCGGCTCCGGCGGAAATCTTGTACACACCTCACTGTATACACCTTCCGCAAGATCTTTATCTATTTCCTGTTCAATAAAATTTTTTGAAATTACTTCTTCTCCCATGTTGCTCCTCCTCGCACTCATCTACTCTCTCACGCTTCCTGCGAGCGCAACTCAAGAACTTCGTCTTTCACTTCCTCGTTCTTTCGTTGTTCGTTGCACTCACTTTCTCGCTTGCTCTCTTCACACGAGCGCAACTCAAGAACTTCGTCTTTCACTTCCTCGTTCTTTCGTTGTTCGTTG
>JBJFCD010000009.1:4270-25320 GCA_051888795.1 Lachnospiraceae bacterium
CACTCACATACAGCCTCAAAAAAACGTCTTGCTGTATACAGCAGTCGTTTTTTCTTCGGCTGTGCGCTCGTTGCCATGCGTACATAGTATCATAAATCGTTTTTCGAAACAAGATTTCTTTCTATCATTTCTTTCTCAGATACGTTCTTTCAATATGTTATAGGCCTGTACAATGATTGCAGCATGGTCACAGGCAATCATTCCGGGATCTATCACGGAAAACTTTTTCTCCCTTATCAGGTCTTCCCGCACTTTTTCTTCCACAACTGCAGTCGTATCCAATCCGCAGTCTTCATTCTTTATTTTCAAAAAATAAGTGTTTTTCGTCCACTCATTATTCCATTCTACTTTTTCACACTCTACAGAAACCTCACACCATACAGCATCAGCTGCATCATCTCCGGCCTTCACTGACACATCTTTTTCATTGACTAACGAAAGATATGCCGTCGTGATCACTCTTGTTCTCGGATCTCTGTCATAATCTCCGTACACTGCAAACTGCTCCATTGGAAGATTTTCAACTCCCGTTTCTTCGGAAAGCTCGCGTCTTGCGGTCTCCGAAAGATCTTCCCGCATATCCGCAAAGCCTCCCGGCAGGGCCCAGAATCCAATACTCGGATGATTGCTTCTCTTCACAAGAAGTATCTTGATCCCTGTTACTGACTTGCATTTATCCCCTCTGTACGAAAATACTGCCGCATCTGTAGTACAACTGGGTGTCTCATATTTATGAGAATCATAATCATCAAGAAATTCTTCAAGAGTCTGCCCAGCTGCATTAACCTCTCCTGTACCGTAAAATTTTGAAAAATCACTTAAAAACGCCGGCATATTATTCCTCCTTCTTCTTTTCGTAATAGTTTTTCGGCATCCACTTTGCTCTCCAGACATAGATAACAATCATCAGCATTCCAACGAACCAGCTCGCAGGATAAGCTGTCATAACGCTGAATAGTTCATGCTGTATTCTAAGCGCGCCCCAGATCCAGAACACACGGAAGAGGCAAAGAGAGAAAAGGAAAACAAACATTGCCTGCATGGTTTTCCCGGTGCCCTTGATAATACCTGCAATCACATGTAAAATTGCAAGCATCCAGTAAAATGGGCAGAAAAATTTCATAATATAAACACCGTATTCCACAACTTCTGTCTGATCCGTAAAAACTCCGATTACCTGAGGAGCAAAGAGAAGAAGCAGCATTCCTGTAAACAAAGCATAACAAACTCCCATTCCCACGGACACATACATTCCCTTTTTCACCCGGTCATATTTCCCGGCACCCGTATTTTGTCCCGCAAATGTCGTTGCCGCCATACTGAAACTCATTACCGGAAGGATATTAAATCCATCAACTTTAATATATGCCGCAAATCCTGCCATCGCCATTGCTCCGAAACTATTAACACTTGTCTGTACAACGATATTTGACAGAGAAATTACAATATTCTGTACTCCTGTAGGAAGACCGATTTTTAAAATTCTGGAAAACAGATGATCATAAAGCCGGATCTCCCGAAAATTAAGTTTATAAATATCCTCACTTTTTGCAAGAAATGCAAGAATAAAAACACAGGATAAAAACTGACTGATATCTGTTGCAAGAGCTGCTCCCACAATTCCCATCTTAAACACGATCACAAACAATAAATCAAGGAAAATATTGGAAACCGCCGCAATGATCAGATAAACCAGAGAACGCTTCGAATTACCGACAGCATTCAGAATCCCTGCAGACATATTATAAATAACCGAAAAAACAATTCCGCCAAAAAAAATCTGCAGATAAGTCACCGCAGAGTCAAAAACTTCTGAAGGCGTCCCCATTGCCCTTAAGATCATCGGAGCTGTGACAACACCTACAACTGTGATCACAAGTCCTGCTCCTATTGCAATAGCAATCGTTGTGTGAACTGCCTTTTTCACACCCTCTTTATCTCTTGCTCCAAAAAACTGTGAGATTACCACACCTGCTCCGGTAGAAGCGCCCACACAAAAGCTGATCAGGACATTAATAATAGAACCACTGGAACCAACCGCTGCCAATGCTTCGCTTCCAATATAATTTCCGACGATAATGGAATCCATTGTATTATATAGCTGCTGAAAAAGATTTCCTAAAATGAGCGGAATAGAAAAGAATAAAATATTACGCCATATCGCTCCTTCCGTCATTGTCTTTTGTGTTTTCATGCATATCCCCAACCTTTCGAAAACTTTCAACCCTTTAAACATAAAAAACCCTTGAATCAATCATCAAGGGTTTACAAAAGCTGCCGAGCGGAATCGAACCGCCGACCTCCGCCTTACCAAGGCGACGCTCTACCGACTGAGCCACGGCAGCACGCATATTCAATATGCAACGTTAATAATATACAATATGTTCTATGCGTTTGTCAATATTATTTTACATTTTTACTTTTTTAACCTTACTATATCCACTGTACAATCTTTTTCCATTTATTTTTTTATAAGAACGCATTCGTACATAATAGGTCTTCTTCTTCCCGACAGAAATTTTCTTCGATGTCACAGACACCTTTGCAGAATACTTTTCTACGTTTTTGAAATCTTTATCTGCTGACACCTGTATCTGATATCCGGTAACCTTACTGTCTTTTTTCCAATTAACTGTAATCTGTTTTTTTGCAGTCTTTTTGGCTGATTTTATTGTTGTTGCTTTTGGCTTTATCGTAATAGATATTTCTTTTGATGCCTTACTAAAGATACCGGATTTTGGAACGCTTACTTTGATCGTTGTTTTTCCAATTCCTTTCACAGTCACTTTTCCGCTGCTGCTGACTGTACAGACCTTTTTATTCCTTGACTTATAGCTCAGAACTCCCGAACCACTTGTCTTTGCATTCAGCTTAAACGATTTCGAGCCCACTGTTTTTTTATAAGAAGAGGTTCCTTCAATTAATCTTGTAATAGAATCTGTTTTATATTTTGCATACTGAACAGCCGTCAAAGGCTGAACAAGTCCATAACCGCTTTTCTTATCATATCCTGAAGCTCCTATGTCTTTTGCAGTTTTTTTCAATATAGCTTCACATTCTCTGGCAGAAAGCGACGGATCTTCCTCAAGGATCAATGCTGCCGTTCCAGCCGCATAAGGTGTTGCTGCACTTGTTGAACCTCCAGGAGCGGCAAGATCCATATGATCATGATAGGTTCCTTTTGCCAATGAAGAATATGTATCTGTTTTTGAAGAATACGATGCTCCGGAAATGCACATTACATTTTTATAAGAAGAAGGATAGCGATATTCTTCCTTTCCGCTGTTTCCAGCCGATCCAAAAAAAAGAATACTGTTTTTGGATCTGTAATAAACTGCATTTATGGCTGCCTCCATCTCTTCATCATATACATAGTCACTTATACTCATACAGATTATCCGGCAATTCTTCTCTACTGCATACTTGATTCCTTCAATTACCGATTTTGAAAAAGATTCCTGAGTTCCTTCTGTATCAACTTGAACAAAATAGAGATTGGAATTATAAGCAACTCCGGCATTAGCATATTTGTTGTTTCCGGCTCCGGCCAGTATTTTAGCAACAAAAGTACCATGATTCTTATTCGTTATATACTCAGCACCCTCTTTCATCAATGAGGCATTGTAACACTCTTTAATTCTCCCATTAAGTTCTGTATCATTCAAATCAATTCCACCGTCAAAGACAGCGACATTTACATTTTTCCCCGTAGCATAATCCCAGGCTGTAAGTCCGGGGCCCGCAAGATTCATCACAAAAAATCGAGAAAACTTATTTATATTTGCAGGATAATTTGCCTTGGAAATCTCCTCATCATTCGTAAATCCATCATAACGGTTTATTACTGTTATCTTGTCCGTCGAGAAAATCCTACATGACAAAAACAATACTATAATCATAACCATAGGAATAACAGCCTGTATTTGTTTTTTCATATTCATCCCCCTTTAAACTCATAAAATCATTTGTTTTCGTTTTCCAGAATCTTTTCTGTCTTGCTCTTAATTCTCTGAAGGGCATTATCAATGGTCTTAGGACTCCTGTCCAAAAGCTTTGCAATCGTCTTGTAATCTGTCCCTAATAAATGCAGATAGAGAACTCTGTTTTCAAGATCACTTAAGTTTTCCTTGAGTTTATTCTGTAAAATCTGTGTGTATTCTTGGCTGACAAATCGTTTTTCCGGATCACTTTCTTCTCCGGCTTCTATTGTCTCAAGAAGAGAACTTTGTTCTCCGTCTTTTTCATAAAAGGAGACGTAACTGTTCAGAGGACTGTGCTTCTTTCTTTTCGACGCTTCTATCGCAGAATACATCTGTCTTGTAATACACAGTTTCGCAAAGCTGAAAAAAGAACTCTCCTGGCTGATATCATAATTCTGCACTGCTTTAAAAAGTCCGATCATTCCTTCCTGAATGAGATCATCTGTTTCCCCGCCAAGAAGATACATTGCATTTGCCTCTTTTCTGACCAGATTTTTGTATTTTTCCATAATATAATCAATAATTCCGGAATCACCGTCTCTGAGTTTCTTTATCAGTTGCTCATCGGTCATATGCTCATAATTCGTCATATTAGTTAAGCCTCTGTCTCACAATCTCATAAGCAAGCACACCTGCTGCCACAGATGCATTTAATGAATCAATATCCCCTTTCATCGGGATGCTTGCAACAAAATCACAGGTTTCTTTTACCAGGCGGCTGACACCTTCTCCTTCATTCCCTATCACCAGACCAATCGGTCCTTTGAGATTCAGTTTATACATCGACTCCCCGCCCATATCGGCACAGACAAACCACAGCCCCTTTTCCTTGAGCTCTTCCATCGTCTTTTTTAAGTTTGTCACCTTTGCCACCGGTGTATAATTGAGCGCACCTGCAGATGTCTTTGCCACTGTGGCAGTGAGTCCTACTGCACGTCTCTTCGGAATAATGACACCGTGTGCACCAGCAAGATTCGCCGTACGGATAATCGCCCCAAGATTGTGGGGATCTTCAATATTATCCAAAAGGATCAAAAACGGATCTTCTCCCTTCTCCTTGGCAAGCTTCAACATATCTTCCACTTCCGCATATTCATAAGCGGCAGCGTATGCGATCACTCCCTGATGTCTTCCGGTCTCAGACATCTGTGACAGCCGTTCTTTTGATACAAACTGAAGAAGTGTATCATGTTTTTTCGCCTCCCTGACAATGGTTCTAACCGGTCCGTCCTGACAGCCATCCAGTACAAACAGCTTATCAATGGGTTTTCCGGAACGAAAGGCTTCCAAAACAGCATTACGTCCCTCAATCATATTTTCATTTACATGCTTCTCTTCATTTACATTTTTCATGTGAAATCCTCATTTTCAAATATTTTGCAAATTTCTTACTCAGAAATACTGTCCAATCCCATTTTAACCAACTCAAGCATTCTTTTCCACTCTTTTTTCAAATATAAATATCCCATCAATGCTTCGAATCCCGTTGCCCTGCGGTAATCGGTCACGGACTGGTTCTTTGCAGGAGAAACGCTTTTTGCATTCCTTCCTCTTTTATAAATTGCATGTTCTTCTTCTGTCAAATGCTCCTGCAGAGTTCGCATCATCTTTGACTGCGCAGATGCCTGTACCAGATGGCTTGTCTCCTGATGAAGAGCCTGTACCGGTTTATTCCCTTCATTGATCACTAAAGATTTAATAATCAGATCATAGATGCAGTCCCCGATATATGCCAAAGTAAGAGGTGAATATGCATTCACATCCACCTCTCTCATCTCAAATATTTCTTTCATACAGGAATCAAACTGCCACATTACGCTCTCTTCCATTGTACTCCTTCTCTGGTATCCTTAAGAATGATACCCTTTGCCAGTAATTCATCGCGGATTGCATCTGCACGGGCAAAATCTTTCGCTTTACGTGCTGCCTGACGCTCCTCGATCAGCTTTTCAATATCCTCCTCAAGGAAATCCTCTTCTTTGTCTACGATGAGTCCAAGGACATCCGTAAGTTTTACAAGAAGATCAAACATCTTCTTCAGATATTCTTTAGAGCTGTCTGCGTCTGTATTTGTGTTGATATACTTTACAAGATCAAACACTGCTGCCACAGCATCTGCAGTATTGAAGTCATCCTCCATTGCATCTTCAAAGCCTTTTACAAACTCCCCGGTCTTTGCAAATTTTTCTGTCTCTTCTGCAGTGATTGCTTCTGTCTTTGCATTTCCCATAAGGAATTTTAAGTTATCTGCTGCATTTACAATACGCTCCAGACCGTTTTTGGATGCTTCCATCAACTCTGCACTGAAATTCAGCGGGCTTCTGTAGTGCGCGCTCAGCATAAAGAAACGAAGCACCTGAAGATCATACTGCTCGGAAATCTCACGTACTGTACGGAAGTTTCCAAGGGATTTACTCATCTTGTGATTATCGATATTCAAAAATGCATTGTGCATCCAGTATTTTGAAAACTCTTTCCCATTACAAGCCTCACTCTGAGCAATCTCATTTTCATGATGAGGAAATACAAGATCTTCTCCACCAGCGTGAATATCAATCTGATCTCCAAGGTATTTCTTAGACATGACAGAACACTCAATGTGCCATCCCGGACGACCATCACTCCATGGAGATTTCCAGAAAGGCTCCCCTTCTTTTTTCGGTTTCCAGAGAACAAAATCAAGGGGATCTTCTTTCTCATCTTCACCTGTTACAAGAAGTGAACGCTCACCGGAACGAAGATCATCCAGATTTTTATGAGACAGCTTTCCGTAATCTCCGAATTTCCTTGTACTGAAATAGACGGTGCCGTTCTTCTCATAAGCAAAACCTTTATCAATCAAAGTCTGGATCATTTCAATCATTCCATCGATTTCTTCTGTCGCAAGCGGATGTTTGGTTGCCGGTTTGATATTCATTCCTTCCATATCTTTTTTGCATTCTGCAATGTAGCGCTTGGAAATCTCATCAGCTGTCACGCCTTCTTCATTTGCTTTTTTAATAATCTTATCATCCACATCCGTGAAGTTTGATACATAATTTACTTCATATCCTTTATACTCAAAATATCTTCTCACTGTGTCAAACACAATCATTGGTCTGGCGTTTCCGATATGGATATAATTATATACAGTAGGTCCGCATACATACATTTTTACTTTATTTTCCTCTAATGGGACAAATTCCTGTTTCGTTTTTGATAATGTGTTAAAAACTTTCATCTCTTCTCCTCCTAAAATTCTATCTCTGCACTTTCTTTCGCATCAAGCTTTTATTTATGCCTTTGCCTTTTCTTCTTCCTGCATTTGCAACATATCATATTTCAACTTTGAAATCTCTTTTTGCAGGCGAAGATTATCTTTCTGAAGTTCAATAATATCATTGCTGATCGGGTCAGGCAAATGTACCTGATCCATGTCTGCTCTCGGCATCCTTACATCGTCTTTCTTTACGATTCTTCCCGGGACACCTACTACCGTACAGTTCGGTGGTACTTCTTTTAATACAACCGAACCTGCGCCAATCTTAGAGTTTTCTCCGATGGTAAATGATCCAAGGACTTTTGCTCCAGCACTAACCATCACATTATCCCTAAGAGTCGGGTGACGTTTTCCCTGCTCTTTACCGGTACCTCCAAGAGTGACTCCCTGATAGAGAGTAACATTGTCTCCAAGCTCCGCAGTCTCACCGATTATAACACCACTTCCGTGGTCAATAAAAAGTCCTTTTCCAATCGTAGCTCCCGGATGGATCTCAATCCCGGTCTTTCTCACTGCACGCTGCGAAATCCATCTTGCCAGAAAATAATGTTTCTTCACATAAAGCTTATGAGCAACTCTATAGCTCAGGATTGCCTTGAAACTTGGATATAAGAACACCTCCATATTTGACTTTATCGCAGGGTCACGTTCTCTGATCACCTGGATCTCTTCTTTAATATACGATATCATCCCCATATTTCTACGCTCCTTAAAATAAAAAAGCCTCGTCTCCTGAAATCTCAAGAGACGAAGCATATACTCCGCGGTTCCACTCTTATAGAGAAGCATCACTTTAATTATTAATCGTTTAAAACATAATGATAAACTCTTCTCCACTCGATACACTTAACGCGTGTAATACGTACCCGGCTACTGTAAATTCACCGAATCAACTCCCGGATGCACTTCACAGATACTTCCCCTAAGACCGCTTGCAGCCGGTGACGGTCTCTCTCTGTCGGTTTCATACACTGTTACTCTTTCCGTTCCATGTCTTTTCCGTATAGAACATATAATATGTGAAAACCCGACATTTGTCAACCGAATCATCCATTATTTATTTTTTAACGGGAATGAAACTTTTGCTTTAAACAGATCTCCTTCTATCTCAATATGGAAGCTTCCTTTCTGAAGTTCTGTAAAGCTTTTTGCTATTGCAAGACCAAGTCCTGACCCTTCTGTATTTCTTGAAAGATCACCTCTCACGAATCGTTCCGTAAGCTCCTCCGCACTTATCGTAAGCTCATTTGCAGAAATATTCATGATCTGAACTGAAACCATCTCGTCCTCTTTTTCAATCGTCACATAAACTCTTGTGTTTGGCATAGCGTATTTTGACACATTCACAAGTAGATTTTCAAAGATGCGATAGGTCTTTTGACTATCTAACTCTGACACAAGCCGCTCTTCAGGATATATACAACGAAAGTCAAGTTTTGACTCCTCACATTTTTCTTTCAGTTCCAAATGCACCTGTTTAAAAAGGCTGACTACATCCACATCAGATAAATGCAGTGTCACATCTTTGCTGCTCGCCTTGCTGACTTCAAACAAATCCTCAATCAATGCCTTTAATCTCATAGATTTTCGCTCCAAAACATCAATATATTCTTTTTGTTTTTCCGCATCTTTTTCTTCTTTCAGAAGATTTACATAGGTGATGATCGCTGTCAAAGGTGTTTTCAAATCATGGGAAACATTGGTGATAAGCTCTGTCTTCGTTCTCTGACTTTTAACCTCTTTTTCTACCGCTTTCTGATAGCCATCCTGAATTTTTACAAGCTCATTTTTAAAAGAATTAAAAATCCCAAGATCTTCATCAAGTTCCACATCCAGCTTTCCTTCTGCCATCTGATTCGTCACATTGAGAATACATTCATACTTGCTCTTTAAATCATTAAAATACTTCCGGAGAATGAAAAACAGAAGTATTGAATAAATGATAAGTGCGAAAATTCCAACAAACCACATACAAGTTACTACGAACAATATTGCAAAATTGATCAGCACAATTTTTAAGATTGCTTTGTTGTTTTTTTCACTAAAGTCCAGGTCATCAAAAGAATGATACAGTTTATCGATTCCTCCCGCTCCCATTTTCACAGCTTTTTTGGTTCCTCGTTTTAACACTCTGAAAAGAGGAATTATAATAGAAGATTTTTCAAGATACTGTCTTGGCCCCATAGTAAACAAATGGCGAAGGCAGGTTACAGACCAGTATATTGCACAAAATACTGCTATCCACAACAGCAAATCCAGCGGAAAAGCATCGCCACAACTCTGACTGATCCTTACACCGATTACATCTACGGATGCTGCAACAACGAATGGAAGCACAATGAGCGGAATCTCAAATGGCGCGAAAAAGATTTTCTCATCTCCAGTCCTGAGAGTTTTAAAACAGGGAATAAATATGGCAATCAATGCTACAAATAACATGCAGAAAAGCAGAACATTCATCATCCAATCCGGTGCATAATTCATTGTATGTCCCGCTATGACCTCCAGATACTCTTCCAGATAATCATTTAACTCATCCTCCTGCATTCCAAAATAGTAAGTTCTGTTTTTCGGTACTTCAAACTCTACTACCTGTTCTCCATCATAGTTTTCCTGATCTCGTATCATATCTCCCAGTGGTGTCGTTGAAATACCATCGCTCAGACATTTCTTAAGCACGATATTTTGTTCCTGTTTATAAATACTTTTGTTAATCGTTCCTGATGCAATCCCATTTTCATCGTAAGTAATTGTAATTCCTAACCTGTAGGAACTCATACTGTTTTCATTCAAATCTCCATAAAAGGAATTTGTCATCATTTTTGTAACAACCTGATCATTTTCATCTACCACACTATAATCAAGTTTTGAAAGAAAATCATTAAGATCCAGACCTCCATATTCCATATATTCTCCATAATAGTCTCCGTTCAGAAAACTTTCTACCTGTTTCGCATGTTCTGCAGTTTTCTTATCTGTCTGCTCTGTATTATAGAAAACATAGGTAGCCTCAATAAATTTTTCTATAAACTCTTCAGACATCTGGAGATTATTTTTATCCTCTTTTACAAATTCCTTCATCTGCAAATAAGCAGAACCATAATTTCCTGCAATCACTAATGCCGGGATCATCACAGTAAGAATCATTATAATAATGGCAAGTTTATGCCTGTTTTTCAATTTTGTATCCAACACCCCACACCACCTTCAAATATTTTGGTTCTTTCGGGTTGATCTCAATCTTTTCCCGAATATTTCTTACGTGTACCATAATTGTATCTGTATTCACTGCACGTTCATTCCACACACGTTCATAAATCTCATCTGCCGAAAACACCCTCCCCGGATTTTTCATAAGCAGCAAAAGAATCTTAAACTCTATCGGAGTCAGCTTCACCGGTTCACCGTCCACAGTAAGCTCCACAGTCTCTTCGTTAAGCTCCAGACCACCGATCACGTGAATGGTATCCGGCTCCTTTGTATTTCCAAGCTTTTCCATAAATCTTTTGTACCTGCGAAGCTGGGAATTGACTCTGGCAAGAAGTTCCATTGGCGTAAATGGTTTCGTCACATAGTCATCAGCTCCCATATCAAGTCCCAGTATCTTATCTACTTCCTCTGACTTTGCCGACAGAAAAATGACTGGAAAATCATAGTTTTCCCGAAGCTTCATCGTCATTGTGATTCCATCCATCCGTGGCATCATCACATCCACGATTGCCAGATGGATCTCTTCTTTTTCAATGATTTCAAGGCCCTCCACACCGTCTGAAGCCTCATATACCTCATATCCTTTTGTCTTTAAATATATCTTCACTCCCTCGCGAATCTCTTTATCATCTTCAACCACGAGTACATGATTCATTTCCATTCTCTCTTCCTCTTTTCTGTTTGCCATTTTCATTCAAATACGCCTCAGGACATTTTTCGAAGCCAGAGGTTCATATATGTTCCTGTCAAGTATACCACAATCTATCTCCTTCTGATATGATTTTACTCTCGGAGGCGCTTTGGAAGAAACAACACCATAATTATCAAACCGCACTGTAATCTTTGAAAACGGAAGAGGAATCCGATAATGATCCCAGCGGTGACTTAGTATTATTTTCCCTGAATAATCAAGCGTCACCCCCACAAGAGGAGTCTTTCCGTGTTCTGACAGGAAAAATGTGGTCTTCTTCGGAACATGCCTTGGTCCCAACGGTCCGTCCATGGCAATGGCAACACTGTTTTTTTGTTCATCCAGATGATTTAAAATGTCCCTGAGAAGCCCTATATTGCGAAACCCATATCCCATTCTGATTGCTTCTCCACCACATTTTTCCACAGTATATTGAATATAGTCCCCTCTACCGTCCCCAGTTACAAGAACAGCAACCTTTTCACCTTTTTCAGACACCTTCTTTAAGATCAGGTTCATTATAAAACTGTCTTCATGCCAGAAACCTATGACCTGATTCGTTTTAAAACGCTCCGGAAACTGCCAATCTATTTTCACTGTTTTTTCCAGAATCTTCAGATACGAATAGAAGATTCTAGACAGCATCTGCTTTCCGACACTCATATCTGTATCCCCTCCTCTCATAATTGTTCCACCATACTTCTATTGCAGATTCATATCCAGCCACTGCCTGTTTCGCCACCTTATTGATTTCATAATCCCTAGCTGTAGCTAGTGCCTCTTCGCCCATCTTTTTTCTCATCTCTTCATTAACCAACACCCTGCCTGTCACTTCTGCAAAAGTTTTTGTATCTTCTGCTGTCATAAATCCATTTGTACCATTTTTTACAATATCTCTGACCCCACAGGCTTTTACTGCCACCACCGGAAGTCCGGCTGCCATAGCCTCTGAAAGGACGATTCCCTGTGTCTCCGATTTGGAACTAAAGACGAACAAATCACTGGCTCCAAGATAATGGCGGATTTCTTTATTCGGAATCGCTCCGGTAAAAAGCACCCTTTGTTCTAACCCTATTTTTCTTACATAGTCCTGAAGGGCATTTTTCTCACCGCCATCGCCAATAATGATCACTTTGAAAGTTCCGTTAAGAGATTGATCCAACTGGCTGATACTATCCAGAAGGAAATACAGGTTCTTCTCCTTTTCCAGTCTTGAAACTGTACAGAGCAAGTATTTTTCATCTTTCAGATACTTTTTTCTTATTTTTTTAATCTTTTCGAAATCTTTTTTATAAGCCTCTTTAGAAAGCCCTGTAGGAAGTACCTGCACGATGGGAACATCCTTTTGCCTTAGAAGTTCCTCTTTCATATCCTTGGACGGTGCAAAAACAAGGCTGCAATGCTTCATAAAATGATTCAAATAGATCGGAAGCAGATCTTTTACTGTTTGCTGCATCTTTCCTGTAAGTTCACAGTTTTGTTTCTGAAATGGTTTCAGATAATGCAGATACTCCTCATACCGTGTGTGATAGGTAAATACCAAAGGTATATGATATTTCCGACTCAATAATACTGCCACATTTCCAATTCCGAATGGATGCTGTACATGAATGACATCAAACTTTCTCTGTGCAAATTCCGTTTCTATCCTTCTGTCTAAAACATCCGGAATAGCCATACCGTTTCTAAAGCGCCTGTGAAAAGAATGATAACGAATGGTTTCACACACTTCACTTGCTTCTTTTTGTTTCCCTTCTACATAAGCCGGAGCAAAAATCACCACCTCATGTCCCAGATCCTTAAGTCCTTTGGAAAGCCTTTCAATAGAAATCGGAACTCCACCTACAAACGGCAGATAATTGTTCGTGAACATTGCAATCTTCATCTTTCTTTCCTCCTTTAACCAAGCTGTCCAAGCAACTGCCACACTGTATCTCCCATGAAATAACCAGCTCCCACAAAAGCAAGGTTCCACAGGAAAACTCCAAGCACCGAACTAACGGTATATCTTGCAAAACCAAGTCCAACAATTCCTGCAGGTATGGATATCAATGTCCGAAGCATAGGAATCAGTTTACTGACAAACACCCCATAAGCCCCTTTCTTACGGATCACCTCCAGATTCTTTTCAATCAACTCTCTCTGCTTTGGAAATTTCTTCACATAAAACCGAAAGAATCTCTCACCACCGAATCTTCCAAGGAAATATAAGATCCAGCTTCCAAGAAGTCCTGCCGCAACCGAAAGGATCATCACAAATGCAAAACCAATGTTCCCTCTTGCTGCCCAAATCCCCGCGAGCGGCATGATCACCCCTGCCGGGAAACCCGGAAGATTCATGTATTCAAGTAAAACAATCAGGAAAATGAATGATGCGCCATACTCCGCAAAATATCTTGAAAGCTCCTGTATATCCATGATACTCCACCTCTTTTCATGGATAAGTATAGGGAAAGAATCTTAAGAGAGAAGAAGAGAAAAACGAAAGATTTTCTAAAGAATGGTATACAAAAAGAGAAAGCTATATGTCCTCGCTCCGAGGCTATCGCTTAACCTCCGCTACGGACATATAGTTTTCTCTTTTGTTGTGTGCTGATTTCCACTACTCAAATGGGAATTTAAACTGGCTTAGGCCGAGTTCATCTCTCATTGCGATGAATTCTTTCTGCACTGCTTCTCCAACCGGCACGCCTTTATCCTTTCTGAACTGCCAGATTTCATATTCTTTTTCTCCGGCTGTGTAAATACGGTCTTGCCCCGGTGCTTTTTCTGATGAGCGAAGCTGTCTTAAGATTTCCCCAGCCGTCTTTTTGAAGCTGTCTGCTCCCATAAATGCTTCTGTATCGATTGCTATAAAGAAATGTCCCAGCGGATACGGAATCTTATTTCCTTCCTCATCTTTTCCTGACAGCATCTTAAGGAAGCTTCCTGCCTGCAGTGCGGCAGAAAGGATCTCCACAACTGTCGCATAGCCGTATCCTTTATAACCCGCCAGTTCTTCACCGATTCCTCCAAGAGGTGCAAGTGCTGCCTTCCCACAGTTTAAATCCTTAAGAATCTGCTCGCTGTCAGTCAGTGCGTTGCCATCGCGTCCAATGACCATCCCTTTCGGCGTATCCATGTGATTTCTTGCATAAAACTCAATCTTTCCGCGCTGTGAGATGGATGTTGCACAGTCCAGCACAAATGGAAACGGCTCATCCGTTGGAATTCCAAATGTAATAGGATTTGTACCAAGCATATTTTCCACACCGAATGTCGGTGCGATGGATGGCCTTGCATTTGTTCCTGTAATTCCAACCATATTGTTTTTTGTGCACATAGTTGCATAATAACCGGCAATTCCATAATGTGTAGAGTTGCGAACCGCTACCATACCCATGCCATATGCTTTTGCCTTATCAATAGCAAGCTGCATCGCCTTTTTTCCGATGACCATTCCGATTCCGTTATGTCCATCTACAACGGCTGTTGTCGGTGTCTCTTTTATAATCTCATATTCTGTCACCGGATTTAAAACTCCATCCTTGATCCGGTCTATATAAATGGGTTTAAACCGGTTACATCCGTGGCTCTCAATGCCTCTTCTGTCGCTTTCCAAAAGAACATCCGCACACACCTGGGCATCTTCCGTAGGAACTCCATACTTTTCAAAAACTGCCACCATAAAATCCTCTGCCAGTTTCCAGTCTATAAATGGCCTTGTCTCCTGCATCACCTTTTCCCCCTTTTCTTTTTCATGATACGGTATAAAATTCATACCGTTTTATCTACACAACTTCATTTAAATAAATCTTTGAGAGAGGTATGATTTTCTCCAACTCACCTTTCATACGCTCAGACATCGTAACCCCATCTTCCTCACACACTTCGTCTACTGTCTTTGCACCAAAAAGGAAACTTGCCAGCGCCGCAACTGTCATTGTTCCTTCACTATTCTCCGGTTTACTGTCCATCAGCATCACACCGGAAAATTCCGTGCCTGTGATCACAACGACACGATTATTCTCTTCAATGATAGGATCTGTGATCTGAAAGCAGACCGCCATAAGACTTTTTACTTTCATAGCCATGAGCATTCTTCTCACATCTACAATCCGAACCATCATCTTTGGCTTTTCATGCTCCTCTTCAGGTACTGAGATAAGACAATCTGCAATCTCTCCGCCTTTTCGCATAATCATCAGTTTCCCACTGTCGCTCTGATACTCTTTGATCAGTCTTTCATAATAATCTTTCGAACGGTTTGCGTACACCTGAAACCGTTCGGAAAGCCTCGCATTTGCCCACTCTGCTAAACTCTCACAATCTTCATCGGTTGCTGCGCTCACTGAAACTTCCGAGTCACATATTTCGCCAATCATATTTCTTTCTTCATTATAGTATCTTCTTTCCTGCTCGTAGACAGTCCGGAAATCATGGGGAAGATAAATACTCTCCGCTGCCGGCATTAAAAATGTAAAGGTCTGTCCTTCCTTATACATATCTCGAAGAGAACATTTTAAAAGCTCTGCCATATATCCTCGCCTGCGATATTCTGTCTGAGTCGCGACTGCTACAATATAATTTGCATCCTTTTTTGTGCCGTTCACCATAAGCTCATAAGGATTCAGATGGAGCATAGCGCGGATCTCTCCATCCTCTTCTACCACATAGATCTGATTATCCTTTGTCTTTTCCGTATAATAATAGTCCACAAAATTTTTACTGTCTTCCGAAAAAATCTCTTCATATAAAAATCTTGTACTGTTATTCTCGCTTTTTTCCAGCTTTCTTATTACCATCGTTCTTGTATACTCCCTGCTACATTCTTACAATAGTTCTTACTCAATATCTGTGTGTGGACATCCGCTGCATCCTGCACATCCATTCGTTCCATCCGGTCCCACTGCATAACTGTAGTTTGCAATGGTCTCAAGACAAGCGATTGCCTGAGAAGAGATTCCTTCTCCTGTTCCTGTAAATCCAAGCCCTTCCTCTGTCGTAGCCTTGATATTAATCTGGTCAACGTCAATCTTTAATGCTTCTGCAACGTTTTTTCTCATCTGCTCAATATGAGGAGCCATCTTAGGACGCTGCGCAATAATTGTAGCATCAATATTTCCGATCACATAAAGCTTTTCATCGATCAGTCGTCCCACATGTTCCAAAAGTTTAATACTGGAAATGCCCTTATATGCAGGGTCTGTATCCGGAAAATGTTTTCCGATATCCCCCAGAGCAGCTGCTCCCAAAAGTGCATCCATAATCGCATGTAAAAGCACATCTGCATCCGAATGTCCCAGCAAGCCTTTCTCATATGGAATCTTCACTCCGCCAAGAATCAAATCTCTGCCTTCTACCAGTTTATGGACATCATAACCCATTCCAATCCGCATAATATCTATCCCCTTTTCTTTCAATATTGTTTTCTGCCTTTATTTTTTATCATAGCCCAAAAGAAGTCAGATTACAACTATTCTGACTTCTTTTCCTCTCCGGTATAAATATCTAATCCTCAATCTCCTGCTCAAGTTTCTCCTTTTTCTTTTTATAAAAATGTGTCAGTACTGTCAGTACTCCAAAACATACAACCGTAATAAATACAAAAAAGAAGACTCCTGCTAAAATTGCTGCTTTCAGTGCCCCATACTGATAATAATTCCCGATGATCAATGCCACAGAAAATATTGCAGAACCGATAAGACTGACTGCAAGATTTGCTTTCGGTGTTGCCGGTATTCTGCGATCCCAGATTCCCTTTTTGATAGAAGCACTCACAGAATAAATACTTACGATCATCAAAATGATTGTCTCACCAAAGGGATTTCCAATCCCTGCAAACGATTGCACAACAATAGCGATCACCAAACCAAAAAACGTAATCCAAAAGCTGTTTTTCTCAATATTCATTAAAATTCCGGAAATATCATACTCTCCGCAAATATTCTCTCATAGTTTTCTGTCTCTGCAAGTTCCATATATTCCATCTCTTTTACCAGTTCCTCCACTTCCGCCTTAATCTTTTCTGACATGAGTGTCATATACGCACCTGCTTTGGAGGAATTGCCAACATACACTAGTTTCTCTTCCACTTCCTTTGGAAGGATTCCTGTTCCAGTCAGTGACTCTGCCGGAAGATGAGCACCAAACTGCCCAGCAATCATAACTTTGTCAAGTTCTTCCATCCCAATTCCTGCTTTATCAAGAAGTGCTGTGAATCCGGAAAGAATCGCCCCTTTAGCCAGCTGCACCTGACGAACGTCTCCCTGGGTGACAATAATTTCCGGTTCTTCACAAAGCACAAATTCCCTTTTTGTTCCATTAAGGCGAATCAACGGATAACGGTAATCTGTTTCCTTAAGCTTGTCTTTCTTAATAAATACTCCTGTCTTTTTTACAATCCCTGTTCTGAGGAGTTCTTTTACCACCGACAAAATTCCGCTTCCGCAGATTCCGGCAGGCTTCTCTCCCCCGATAATCGTTAACTTAATTCCATCTTCTTCAATCTGTACATCTTCAATAGCGCCTTCAGCCGCACGCATACCTGAACTGATATTCATTCCTTCCAGAGCTGGACCGGCAGCACAGGAGCAACAAAGTAACCGCCCATTATTTGCCAGCACAATCTCACCATTGGTTCCGATGTCAATGAAAAGAACATTTCCGGTTTCCTTTTTGAGCTGACACACATAAGCCCCGGCAACAATGTCTGCGCCAATATAGGCAGACACCTGAGGAAGACAATAGAGAATGGTATCCTCACCTGCTTTAAGTCCAATCTCTTTGGCCAACAGTTTCTGGGCTTCCAGAAATTCCGGCTTATAAGGCGCTTTTCCAATAGACCTTGCATCCACGCCAAGAAGCATATGCATCATGGTACAGTTGGCCGCAACATCAATCTCTACAATCTCATTTTGGTCCACCGACTCTTTTTTACATACTTCTTTGATCATGTCATTCAAAGACTCAACGATTACTTTCTGAAGCTCACTGATTCCAGTGTCCGGATGTTCATATTCATAAGTAATCCTTGTAAGTACATCCAATCCAAAATGTTTCTGCGCATTGATCATTGAGGCACTGGCAAGCTCTTTTCCGGTTCGCATATCAATCAGAGAGGTCACTACCGTTGTCGTTCCGATATCCACTGCAATGCCATAGCCTCTGTCATGTGTATCTTTTTCAAATTCCGGCAGGATTCCTTCTGTTAATACTTTATGTTTTCGTTCTGTCTGGAGCAGTTCCACTGTCACATCACCCAGAATTTCTGTCAGACAGGACAGTCTTATCCCATTCTTTCTCTCTTCTGTGCCGACAAATTTTTTCTCTGTCTCAGACATTTCAGACACTTGTCCGGAAATAACCTTTACCTTGCATTTTCCGCAAACACCGGTCCCGTTACATGGATTATCTACAAAAACACCTGCACCTAAAAGTGTTCTGAGGAGATTTGCATTTTCGTTACAATTAACTTTCTCTCCTGTTCCAAATATCATCACAGAAGGCATCTTACATCTCCTCCTTCAGACATTCTAAAATGGCCTGTACATTTCCAAGGGGCGATTTCATCCCCAGGCCACAGGCCGGAGATACAATATCTGAACCGTTTTCCACGCAGCTTTTGGTAAGTGTCCGCACTCTTTCTTTATCTCCGAATTCCAATGCATATGTACTTACATTTCCCATCAGTACACGATTCTTCAGATGTGTTCTCGCTTCTTTCATAGGCACAATGGAGTCAAAACTAAGCACGTCGCTGTGAATTTCATCCACTTCCTTATATACCGGACTCATCTGTCCGCAAATATGCACAATCGTTCCCATTTTCTCTTTCTGAAGAGCATCCAGAAGTTTATTGATATATGTCACAGCAAACTCTTTAAAATACTTTGGTCCTAAGATTTCTCCTGTACCGCTCGGATCAGAAATGGCAATTACATCTGCACCCGCTTCAATCTGTGCGCGTCCAAAAGTAATCAGTTGATCTGTAATAAATTCCATGTACTCATGAGCCTCTTTATTCTTCTTACGAAGCTCTTTATAAAAGACTACCGGTTCCATCACAGAACTTGCAGTACTGATCGGTCCTGTGATATTACCTACAATCGGTACTACTTCTGTTTCCCCTTTTAAAATGCGAATGGCATCCAGAACAACCTTTGCGCGCCCTGAATGAATATCCACCGGAGTAAGTTTTCCAAAATCGCTGACCGTATCAATAACATACTCTATGACATGAGGCTCATAGACAAGAGAACCCATATCCACTTTTGCCCCCATTTCTTCTGCCTCAACAGTCATACAGAAAGGTACCCCATAATTTTCAAAGCAGCCTTTCTCATACACAGCTTTAGAAAGTTCTGCCATCTTTCTTGCATCTTTATGTGCTTCAGGAAGATATACCTGAATCTTTTCCTGAAGCTCTTCGGTTACCATGTTCATCATACCCCCGGGACAGATACACGCAGGACGATCTGCATGGTTTCCTTCCATAATCATCTTTAATCGTTCTTTCGCAGTTAACATCCTTTTTAGCTCCTATGCAATATTCAGTAGCCTTTTCGCAAGTTTTACCGCTTCCACTGCGTTCTGCGAATAGCCATCTGCACCAATCTTATCCGCATATCTCTGAGAGATCGGACCTCCTCCGATCATAACTTTAATGTTATTTCGTATTCCTTTTTCCTCCAACATATGAATCACCGTCTCCATTCCAGACATAGTTGTCGTCATAAGTGTAGACATACAAATAAACTCCGCTTCTTCTTCTATAGCCACATCTACAAATTTGTGGAGAGGAACGTCTCTTCCCAGATCAATCATTTCAAACCCTGCTGTTTCCAACATGATTTTCACGAGATTTTTACCAATATCATGGGTATCACCTTCAACAACTCCAATGACTCCTTTTCTTTTTTGCTGCTCCTCTTCGTCCGGCAAATATGGTTTTAAGATATCGAGTCCTGCATACATCGCATCCGAACAAAGCAAAATATCTGTAACAAAATATTCTTCCTCCTCAAACAGTACGCTGGCACGGTTCATGCCATCTACCAGACCTTCCATAATCCCATCAAGCGCCGGATACCCCGCATCAATAAATTCCTGGGCTACTTCCGATACATCATCCTCTTCCATCTCCAAAACACCATCTGACAGTCTTTTTAATAATTCTTCCTTCGACCTCATCTCATTTCCCCCTACTTATGTAAGTTCCACTGATTGAATAATCCCATTCTCCAGTCTGTATTTCCGGTTCTTTATACACATCTGACCAGCAAACTGTATCTTTCCTATCATCTGTACACATGCTTTTCCGTAATTCTCCGGGGCAGGCAATTTTACATCCCGAAGCCTTGCCTTTCCCGTTCCGATCAAAGCATAAGTTGTCTTTGGACATAACAAAATCAACGTCTTTTCTCCTACTGTTTTACCTGCTTTCTTCAAAAATTCACAGGTAAAATCCTCCACCACCTGCTCTGCCATCTTCGGTCCAAGAATCCCCACTCCGCCCGACGAATCGGCATAACTTATCATACCCACTCCATACCGGCATGCCTCTTCCATGAATCTCAAAATCTGATCTCCCAGCTTCCAGAAAACTTCCTTCATAAGTTCCGGTTTCTTCCTCATAGCCTTGAAGACATATCTGGCATCAATCAAAACATTTAAAATCGTAAACGGTCCTGATATCTGCAAAACTACATCCTCTCCCTGTTCTTTTAATTCCTGACAGGCCAGAAGAACTTCATGAATCCTTCCGGTTGTAAAATCAATCTCCGGCAATTTAAGAACATCTTCTACAGAAGTACAGATATATTCTTTTGCTCTGGGACCAACATTTTCATCGCCGTAATTAATCCTGCCACCCATCGCCTCTGCTTCAACGGTATGGCAGAAAGGAAGTTCACAAAATGCAGCACCATCG
>JBJFCD010000010.1:0-5956 GCA_051888795.1 Lachnospiraceae bacterium
TGGGTTCTGATTCAAATATGCAAATTCATTCAGACACACAATTGTAAAATGGGAGAATTCTTATTATACAATAGGAGAGCAATATGAACGAATACGATGAGGAAGTATTAAAATTTTTCCTGGAAAATCAGCTTCAGCTGTTTCCGGAAACAGTGGCGGATACCATGGAAGAGGCGGAGTATTTCTTAGAGGACTGTATGGCCGTAGTATGTAAGAATAAGAAGGAAGTCCGGGAGTATTTTGAAGAAGTGGGAACCGATATTTCAGGACTAAGTGATGAGGAACTATTGCAGGAGTGTGAGGTCTTTGCACTTCCGAATGGAAGATATTTGATCGTTGAGGGATAAAGGCAGATGAGAAAGCACTTTTTGGGGAAAATAGCCGCGTTGATGCTTGGTATGACGATACTGACCGGTTGTACGATTGGTGATACAGAGTATGTGTTTTATGAGCAGAAGGTCGATGATAAAACGGTTTTTTCCATTAATAGTGAAAAATGCAGTGTTGCGGAAGTAAAAATTTATTTGTGTAATTATAAAAATATATATGGAAATTCCTATGGTATAAAGCTCTGGGATAAAGAGGACCTTACGGAATCCTTGGAAGATTATGTGCGGGGCGTGACACTGGCAGAGAGCGGAAGAGTCATCTGCATGTATGAGCTTGCAAAGGAGCAGGAAATCGGTCTGACGGAGGAAGAGTCCGAAAAAGTGGAAAAAATAGCATCGGAGTATTATGCTTCCCTGAGCGAGGAAGAAGTCGCCTTCATGAATGTGAAGGAATCCGACGTTGCTCTTGCTTATGAGCATTATGCAGTTGCCATGAAGCTGTATGAGACCCTGACAGAAGGAATTAACGAAGAAGTAAGCGATGATGAGGCTCGTGTGATACGGGTAAATCAAATTTATGTCCGGGATGAGGAAACTGCCCTAAAGGTTGCCGAAAAGCTTGAAAACGGAGAGGAATTTGAAGCCGTGGCGGGAACCTACAACAAGGCAGATTCCATGGAAACGACCATTGCAAGAGGAGAATATCCCGAAGCAGTAGAAGAGGTGGCCTTTTCCTTAGATAACGGCGCAGCATCTGAGATGATTACAACGGAGAATGGGTTTTATTTTATAAAATGTATCAGCAAGCTGGAACCGGAGCTTACGGAGGCCAACAAGTCGGTCATTGTCCTGCAGAGAAGAAAAGAGCAGTTCGATGACTTGTATCAGGAATATGTGGATCGCACGGATTTTGTACTCAATGAGGAACTCTGGAACGGGATTACCTTAGAGGGTGCCGAGAACGTGGATACAGATTCCTTTTTTGAGCTGTACAATAATGAATTTGGTATAAATGAATGAAAAAGGAGTATATGTAGATGAACGTATTTTATTGGGATTGGGAATTTGGTTTATTATATGCACTCCAGGAAATTCATAACCCGGTGCTGGATGTCATCATGGCATTTGTTTCAAATTTGGGAAATGCAGGAGCCTTCTGGATTCTTCTTTCCATTATATTTATGATTCCTAAGAAAACCAGAAAAATTGGTTTGGAAATGCTGGTGTCCATAGCAATCACCTTTATCATCGGAAATCTGATTCTTAAGAATCTTGCAGCGAGAATGCGGCCCTGCCAGATTGATACTACCATTGCCCTATTGGTTGAAATTCCAAGGGACTATTCCTTCCCGTCGGGGCATTCCATGAATGGATTTACTGCCGCCGTTGCTCTGTTTTGCAACAACAGGAAATTCGGAATCCCGGCAATCCTTCTTGCAACATTGATTGCTTTTTCAAGGCTTTATAATTTTGTGCATTTTCCCACAGATGTACTATTCGGAATCCTTCTGGGTACGGCCGTTGCCCTTCTGGTGGATCTGGTATTTCAGAAAAAAGGCTGGAAGCAGGTCGTATAATTCCTCGTTTATGAAAATTTTAGAAATGTGGAAAGGCTTGTAAATTGGGCACTTGAGACAATTTGTTAGCACTCAACTTTAAAGAGTGCTAATTTTTGATTGACTTTTCTCTTTTTCAGATTTATCATTTCTATTAACACATGAAACCCGAAGTGGTTTTGGATAGATTTTTGAACGAAAAGGAGTGTTTATCATGGCAGCAAAGCACGGAAGTCTTTCTATTGACAGCGAGAATTTATTCCCGATTATTAAGAAGTGGTTATATTCTGACCACGACATTTTTTACAGAGAGTTGATCTCAAATGGTTGTGACGCAATTACAAAATTGAAAAAGTTGGACATGATGGGAGAGTATTCTCTTCCTGCTGACTACAAAGCAAAGATTGAGGTTATTGTAAATCCGGAGGAGAAAACCTTAAAGTTCATTGACAACGGACTTGGTATGACCGCAGAGGAAGTGGAAGAATATATCAATCAGATCGCTTTTTCCGGTGCAACGGACTTCATTGAGAAGTATAAGGATAAATCCACAGAGGATCAGATCATCGGTCATTTTGGATTAGGATTTTATTCTGCATTTATGGTAGCAGACGAGGTTACCATCGATACCCTTTCCTATAAAGAGGGGGCAAAGCCTGTTCACTGGTCCTGTGATGGCGGTACAGAGTTCGATATGGTAGACGGCGATAAGGATGAAGTGGGAACCGAAATCACATTGTTCTTAAATGAGGATTGTCTTGAGTTTGCAAATGAGTATCGTGCAAGAGAAGTAATTGAGAAGTACTGCTCCTTTATGCCGACGGAAATCTATCTTACTAAGGCAAATGCGGAAGTCCAGTATGAGACCATTGATAAAGCCGATGTTCGTGATACCGATACGGTAATCGAGGAGATTCACGAGGAAGCTAAGACAGAAGAAAAGGAAAACGAGGACGGAACAAAGGAGATTGTTGAGGTTTCTCCGGCAAAGGATAAGGCAAAGATTGTAAAGCGTCCGGTACCGCTTAATGATACGAATCCACTCTGGACCAAGAATCCGAATGACTGCACGGAAGAAGAGTACAAGGCATTCTATCGTAAGGTATTTTTGGATTATAAGGAGCCATTATTCTGGATCCACCTCAATATGGACTATCCGTTTAACTTAAAGGGAATTCTCTATTTCCCTAAGATCAATACAGAGTATGATTCCATTGAGGGAACCATCAAATTGTATAATAACCAGGTATTTATCGCAGATAACATCAAGGAAGTCATTCCGGAATTCTTAATGCTGTTAAAGGGTGTGATTGACTGCCCGGATCTTCCGCTTAATGTATCAAGATCTGCTCTTCAGAATGATGGATTTGTCAAGAAGATTGAGGAGTATATTACAAAGAAGGTTGCCGATAAGCTAATCGGAATGTGCAAGACGGAAAAGGAAGCTTATGAGAAATACTGGGATGATATCAGCCCATTCATTAAATTCGGCTGCTTAAAGGATGAGAAGTTCTGTGATAAGATGAATGACTACATTCTTTTTAAGGATATCAATGACAAGTATCAGACTCTTCCTGAACTTTTAGCACCGGTAGAGTCACCGGAGGATGCTTCCGCAGAGAAGACGGAGGAGACTACGGTAGAGGATTCCGTAGAGGCAGCAGAGGAAGCTTCAAAGACCGAGGATTCCGAAGAGAAAGAGCCTGAGAAAAAGACCGTATATTATGTAACGGATATCAACCAGCAGGGACAGTACATCAATCTGTTCAAAGAACAGGGCATGAATGCGGTTATTCTTGATCACAATATTGATACTTCCTTTATCAGCCAGTTAGAGCAGAGAAATGAGAACTATCAGTTCATGCGTATTGATGCAGATCTGACTGAGTCTTTAAAGGATGAAAGTACAGAAGATCTTTCGGCAGCAACGGAGACTCTTACAGAGGTATTTAAGAAAGCATTAAATAACGATAAGCTTACCATCAAGGTGGAGGCTCTTAAGAATGCAGAGGTTGCATCTGTTCTTACCCTTTCCGAGCAGGGAAGACGTATGCAGGATATGATGAAGATGTATGCGGCAGGCGGCATGGGTGGAATGGATCCGGATATGTTTGCAGCTGACCAGACACTTACCTTAAATGCAAACAATGCTCTTGTAAAATACATTGTAGAAAATAAGGATTCCGAGCATGTACCGATGTTTGCAGAGCAGTTATACGACCTTGCAAAGATTTCAAATCAGCCGCTTACGGTAGACCAGATGGCCAAATTTGTGAAACGTTCCAATGATATTATGATGCTTTTGGCAAAATAGTGTGGAATAGAATGAGAAAAAAGGTTATAATCTAAAAAGATGGACTTCTTCAGAGCCTGGAGAAGTCCATTTTTGAGAATGAGATATTTACTTATGAGAACGAAAACCGGAGAAGGAGAAAAGAGAAAGATGCGTGTAGAACAAAAATCACGGGTAAAAAACGGTGTTGGAAGAATGCTGTTTGTGGCAGTATCCATTGTTTTGCAAATCGTATGGTTCATGGTGCTTGTAATGAAATTAAGCTCTTATGCAACCTGGATTTCTGTAGTTGCAAGCCTGATTGCATTTGTGTTTGCACTGCGTATGTTCTATCGTAAAACAACCGGGGCCATAAAGCTGTCCTGGATTGTCGTAATACTGGTGTTCCCGATTTTGGGAATCACGATGTATCTTCTCCTTGGCAGACCGGATGGTACAAAAAAGAAGAGAAAGCATTTTGAAGCCATTGCAAACCGAATGGAAGGACTGATTCCGCAAAAGGAAGATACTTTTGCAAAAATCGAGGATGAAAATCTTGTGGTTGCGAATCAGATGCGATATATCAAGGATTACGGAAAATTCCCGGTATATGATAACTGTGAAGTAACTTACTACAAAGATGCATCAGAAGGACTAAAGGCGCAGATTGAAGAATTAAAGAAAGCAGAACACTATATTTTTATGGAGTATCATGCCATTGAGCAGGCCAGTGCTTTTGATGAACTATATGAAGTGCTAAAGGAAAAAGCAGCAGCCGGAGTGGAGGTTAGAATTCTGTATGATGATATCGGAAGCTCCTGGTTCATTAGTCCGGATTTTGTAAAAAGAGTAGAGAAAGATGGTATAGAATGCCGGATTTTTAATCCGATGGTTCCGGCAATCTTCCTGTTTTTGAACAATAGAGATCACCGTAAGATTACCGTTATTGATGGGAAGGTTGCATTTACCGGTGGCTATAATCTTGCGGAAGAGTATTTTAACCGGACACATCCTTATGGCTACTGGAAAGATACAGGAATAAAGGTGACCGGCGAAGCTGCAAGAAGCTTTGTGGTCATGTTTCTTGAAATGTGGAATTTCGTAAAACATACGGACCCCGAACCGCAGAAATATCTGGATATGATTAGACCGGAGGCGTATAAGACCCTGGAAAAGAAGGATGGATATGTTGTGCCCTATGCAGACAATCCATTGGATTTTGAGCGCCTGGGAGAGAATGTATATCTGAATCTGATTAAGAATGCAACGCACTACATTTACATTGTGACACCATATCTTATCATTACAGATGAGATGAACAGAGAGCTTACGCTTGCCGCAAAGCGAGGAGTGGATGTAAGAATTGTCACACCGGGAATACCGGATAAGAAGCTGACATATCAGGTAACAAGATCCTATTACGCAGGACTGGTAGATGAGGGTGTGCAGGTATATGAGTATACACCGGGATTCTGTCATGCGAAGATGATGGTATGTGATGACGAATTGGCAACGGTGGGAACCATTAACCTGGATTATCGCAGTTTGTATCATCATTTCGAAAATGGATGTCTCATGTATCAGTGTGAAGCTGTAAAAGCAATTAAAGAGGACTTCATGGAGATGTTTGAGAAGAGCCGAAATGTAACAGAAAAATATAAGACGAAGCCGGGACATATTATCCGGATCGGGCAATGTCTGCTTCGATTGATTGCACCGCTTTTATAATAAAACACCTATTTCGGAAATGTGTTCCTGAATGAATTTGCATATTTGAATCAGAACCCACTCTCGTTTGT
>JBJFCD010000011.1:0-25125 GCA_051888795.1 Lachnospiraceae bacterium
TATGAAATTATGCATGGGGTGCATGAATCAGATAGAAGATCATCTTATGACCTGTCCATATTGTGGGTTTAATGAAATTACACTGAGACAGGAGTCTTACTATCTTGATCCGGGCACAATTATCGGAGGCAAATATATTGTAGGACGAGTTCTAAGTTACGGTGGGCATACCGTTTCATATCTCGGAATGGATGGGGAAGCGAATCGTAAGGTTATTGTAAAGGAATATCTTCCAAGTGATTTTTCTACCCGTTCTGAGGGGGAAAAAGAAGTTACGATTTATTCCGGGGATGGTCAGGAACAGTTTGAAAGAGGTCTTACAAATTTTTTAAATGAAGCAAATCGTATCGAACATTTACAGGATCCGGAAGGAATTGCAAGGATTTATGATTGTATCGCGGAAAACGATACCGGTTATGTGATTTCAGAGTATGTGGAAGGGCATACTCTGAAAGAAATCCTAGATTCAGGAAAGAAATACCGTGTTGGAGAAGCCAAAGTATTTATTTCAAAAATTCTGAAGGGACTTGCAAAAGTTCATCGCATGGATATTATCCACTGCGATATTTCCCCGGAGACGATTATGGTCACGGATTCCGGAGATATTAAACTTCTTGATTTCGGAGCAACCAGATATGTGACAACTGCAAATTCTAAAAGTTTGTCTATTATTCTGAAACGAGGATACGCTCCAGAGGAACAGTACAGAAGCCGTGGCGTTCGCGGACCATGGACAGATGTATATGCTGTGGCAGCAGTGATGTACCGCATGATTACTGGAATAGTTCCGCAGGAATCCGTAGAGCGAGTTCTTTCAGATGAAGTAAAAGAACCATCCAAGATGGGAATCAAGATTCCGGAAAATGTTGAGAATGCATTGATGAATGCATTAAATGTATATCGGGAAGAGAGAACACAGTCTGCAGATGCATTTTTGAAAGAATTAAATAGTAAAAATGTAAAACGAATTAAGACAAAGAAGAAAAAGAATAAGACAGGAAAATTCCCATTGTGGGCAAAAGGACTTGTTGCTTGTCTGGCAGCCGTAGTAATTGTAGGCGGAGGCGTTCTCTATAAGCTGTCAAGCGAGAATGTAGGAGAGGTAGCTGCGAAAGATGTCAATATGCTGGATCTTACAGCTGGTATTACATTAGAAGAAGCACAAAAGAGAGTCGATAAAGAGCTGAATGATAAATATGGTTGGGACATCAAACTGGAAGAAAGCGAGAATACAGTATTTACCTTAACTAAAAAGAACGACGGAACTATCTGTGAACAGGATGTTTTGCCTAGTGTTATCCTGACTGATAAGGAAAGTGTGGAGGGATTAGAAGGTACACCCCTTACTTTTGAAAAGAAGAAAGACAGCGATAAACCGATCGTCAAAGGAACGATTACATGTACTGTTTATTCTACAAAAGTATTACGATGCAAAGAACTGAATGATATCAATGCATATAAGTTAGCAAAGAAGCTTGATTATGATACAGATGATTCGTCTGAACAGTTTAAGAAGACAGAAAAGAAGGACTCAAGTAAGAGCTATTGGGATCTCGCAGAACTGAAAAGTAAAGACGGGGAAGTGCTTTTGACCGGAGAAGAATTAAGTGATATTTTGTCCGGAAAAGCAGAGGATAAAGAGATTGAATATACAAAAGATATGTATATCACTTATTACGCTTCAGATTTTTTCTATTTCAATCAGATGCCTGATTTTGAAGGAGATAACATCAATATCAAAGGGAAAAACGGAAAATTTGACACTTATAAGTGGCTGACAGAAACAAAAAAGAAAAAAATCGGAAAGAAATCTCTTATGGAGTCCAATCTTGTTAATAAGAATTTCTATACCTTCAGCAGTCAGTATGATGTGGGAGATGTTGTTAAACAGTATGTGAAACCTGGTGAGAAATTTGACGGAAGCAAGCCTATGGATGAAGAGTATCTTTTGGATGTTATCGGTAAAAATTTTACCTATGGAGGAAAAACCGGAGAGAGCCTTGCAAGTGAGATAAAGGATAAGCTTTCAAAAGTACATGTAAAATATGCATCCGGAAGTGAACCATCCAGAAAAGTAATTGATGTTAATGTATACAAGGGCGATAACAGTATAGCATATTTTAAAAACAGTTCAGATATTAATATTGTAATTACCACAGAGAAGCCGGTTGTTACGCAAGAGAGTCAACAAGATTCTAGTGGATCTTCAGGTAGTGCTGGAAAGACTAATAAAAAAAGTGGGAATGATGGTCACGGTATTAGTATTGATAATGGCAATGGAAAGTAGGAGTAGGTACTATGAAACTTTGTTATCATTGCATGCAGCAAATTCAGAATGAAAAATTGCATACCTGTCCGAATTGTGGGAAGAGTTTGAAAGTTGAGCAGACAGAGGCCAGATTTCTTAAGCCGGGCACGGTTCTTCAGGGAAAGTTTGTCGTTGGCTACCCTATTGGATACGGTGGATTTGGCAATACATATATTGGATGGAACAGTCTTCTTTTGCGTAAGGTCGCAATCAAAGAGTTTTACCCGGAGCAGTACAGTGGTCGTGGAAGTGATGGCGTAACTGTGACTGTACCGGATGATAAGCTTAAGACCAGGTTTCGAAAAGGCTTGCAGCAGTTTCTTGAGGAAGCCAGAAGTGTTGCTTCTTTGCAGGATATCAGGGGAGTTGTGGCGATTTCTAATTTCTTTGAGGAGCACGGGACTGGTTATATCGTCATGGAGTATCTGGAAGGAATGGATGTTAAGACCATTCTCAAAAAGTCAGGAGATAAGAAGGATTATGAGTGGAGCAGACGAGTGATCCTTACGGTGTTACACACGCTGCGCGATATCCATAAGCGTGGTGTGCTGCACCGGGATATTGCGCCGGATAACATCTTTGTCACAAATGAAGGTATTATCAAACTGATCGATTTTGGAGCGGCGAAGCATGCGTCAGCTCTTGCCAATATGAAGTCGGATGTTGTGTTGAAGGTAGGCTATGCGCCAATTGAACAGTATAGTAGGAATGCACCGCAGGGACCATACACGGATCTCTATGCAGTGGCGGCACTATTTTACCGGATGCTTACCGGGCAGAAGCCTATTCCGGCCAGTGAACGACTGGACAATGATCCGCTTATCCCACCGTCTGAGATGGGAATAGAGCTTCCGCAGCAGGCTGAGATGGCAATCATGGTCTGCCTGAATGTACAGCCGCAATATCGTCTGCAGAGCGCAGATGATTTCATGGAGGCTCTGGATGGGAAGAACTTTGTACCCGTATATGAACCGGAATGGATTCTGCCACCTGTGAATGAGCACACAGGGATTATAGGAAAAGTGGCTCAGCTCCCGATTGCGGCGAAGGTAGCGTTATGTGTGTGTGGAATCTGCCTGATTGGCGGACTGATAGCCGGAAGTGTTGCATTCTTTAACAATGATTCGGATCAGGCCATAGCACTTGAGACTTCAGAACGAGATGAAAAAAATATAATGAAGGATTACAGAAGTGGAGAGTGGACTTATGATGAGGCAGTCGCTGACCTGAAATCCAACGGTTATGAAACGGTTGCAGTTCCAATCTATGAGTTTAATAGTTCCGTAGAGGAAGGAATAATTGTAGAGCAGTCTGTCGAGGCAGGAGAAAGACTGGATCAGGAGACACAGATAGAGTTCACAGTCAGCGGTGGAGAAAAGTATTATACCTTGCCGGATTTTAGCAGTTATTCCAAAAAAGAGATTATTGAGTTCTTTACACAGAATAACTTTGATGTAGATGTGTATAGTGTCCCGAAAAAAGGAAAGAAGACGACGAAAAAAGCCGGAAACCCCAATGAAGAGGTTCGCCCAGGCAAGATTGAGATTAAAAGTGCATATTCGGACGATTATGCGAAGGGAGAATGTTACGAGCAGTCAAGTCCTGCAGGGGAAAAGATCGACAGCAGTGAAAATGTGATCGTATATATTTCTCTTGGCAAAAAGTCGGATTACGTAAAAGAGCTTCCGAATTTCAAGGGACTTACCGAAGCAGACGCGAGAAAAAAGCTGGAAGAAGCAGGTCTTTTTGAGAAAGTGGAATTAAAGTTCGTGCAGTCATCTAATTATGTGACCGGAATTTCCGCAGGACAGGTTAATGCGCAGAGCGTGGAAGCCGGAAAGAAAATTAACATTCTTGAAGACGAAAATCAGGAAGTGACACTATACATTCAGAAAGCAAAACCACAACCGAAGCCGAAAAAAACACCTAAGAGTAGCGGTAGTTCAAGTGGTGGAGGTTCTAGTAAAAAGAAAGATGACAATAGTGACTCGCATGAATGGGGAGGAATGGATTATTCTGCTTTTTAATCAAATCTATGCACATTAGTTTTATTTTTACTTTATACAAGAGGTAACACAGAGTATGCAAAAGAAATTAGTTGATCCAAATAAATTATGTATGGGCTGTATGGCGCAGTTGGATCACGCAGTGGGGGTATGCCCCCACTGCGGATTTGAGATTGCAAAATATCAGAAGCCGAAGAACAGTCTGCCTCTCTATGAGATCTTAAACGGGAAATATCTGATCGGAAGAGTGATCGGTATTGGCGGATTTGGCATTACATATATTGGATGGGATTTTTATCAGAGTAAAAAAGTTTGCATTAAAGAATATTTTCCGAGGATGATTGCGGCAAGAAATCCGAATGCACACACTTATACAGGGCAATTGTCTGTATCGATTCAGTATAGTATGAGTGTCCGCACTCACAATCCGACCAGGGTTCAGATGGCTTATGTAGACGGATTGAAAAACTATATCAAAGAGGCAGAGAATCTGTCGCGGTTTTATCTTATGCCGGGAGTTGTGTCTGTCCGTGACTTCTTTTACGGAAATAATACGGCGTATATCGTCATGGAATATATTGACGGAATTGATATGAAAAAGTTCTGTAAGCTGAGAGGCGGAAGGCTGGTACCGGATGAGACTTTTATGATATTGAAGGATGTTCTTAAGGCACTGGATGCGGTACATAAAGGAGGAATCATCCATCGGGATATCAGTCCGGATAATATTATGCTGACCAGAGATGGAAAGGCGAAACTGATTGATTTTGGTGCTGCTAAGAATTTCGAAAATTCGGAAAATGCACCGATACTGCTTAAACAGGGATATGCGCCGATTGAGCAGTATAGCAGAGATGGAAAACAGGGTCCGTGGACAGATGTATACAGCATGTGTGCAAGTATTTACTATTTGCTCAGTGGTGTGCGGATACCGGAGGCAAGAGAGCGGGAGAAGAAAGATACGGTTCAGCTTTTGCAGGTGATGGGAGTTCCTATATCGGAAGAGAAGGATAGGGCAATCCGGAAAGGAATGAGTATCAGAGCAGAGGATAGATTTCAGACAATAGGTGAGCTCTATCGGGAGCTTTATAACGAATCCATATAGTTTGAGATTAAAGAACCGATAATAATAGATAAAGTTGAGGTAATTAAGTATGGAGACACCCAGAGTATGCTTAGGCTGTTTTAGCGAATGGGAGGAAGAAAAGCTTGAATGCCCCCATTGTGGGTGGAACCCTGAGAGAGAATACAGCGATATATTTCAGTGGAAGACAGGAGCAGTGTTTGAGCAGAGATATCTGTTGGGTGAGCTTTATGTAAGGACAGAAGACATTGCGATATGGAGAATGTATGATAACCTTCTTGGAATTGCCTGTTTTGTAATGCGCAGTTTAAAGGATGAGAAAGAAAAGCTGTTTTTCCTGGCGCAGCAGCTGATGAAGATTAGTCATGAGGAAAAAGAAGGGCGCTGTGGAAAGAAAACACTGGAAATCCTTTCCCTGAAAAAAATCGATAACAGAGATGTGTTAGTTTTTTCTCTGGAAGATAAATTTTTAAGTTCTGAGAAGTTTGAACAGGATTTTTTGAAGGATGGGAATCAGGATGCTTCGGAAGATGCTTTTAAGATTCCGGACAGAGACAGAAGTGATGTCTGTGAACAGAAGAAACAGGTTTTGCGACCGGACACTCTTCTGGAAGATCGTTATAGGATCTTAGATTGTATTGGTATTGGCGGATTTGGAATCACTTATCTGTGCGAGGATATCAATCTTTGCCGGGAGGTGGCGGTGAAGGAATATTTTCCGGCGGAATGGGTAGAGCGCGATGAACAGTATGTCGCGGTAAAACAGTCCGGAATGGTGGAAGCGTACCGGTTTGGAATGCAGTCTTTCCTGAAAGAGTGCCGGATCACTGCAAAATTTATCCATGTGCCGCATCTGATTACGATTTACGATGTCCTTCAGACAAACGATACCGCGTATCTGGTAATGGAATATATAGAAGGAATCAGTATCGGGCGGGAATTGCGGATGAAGGAATATAAGCCTTATACACCGAAAGAAGTATCGGAAATTTTGTTTCCGGTGCTGGATGCGCTGGATGCGATTCATGAGAAACGTATTGTACACAGCGATATCAGTCCGGGAAATATTATGCGCGCAAAGTCAGGAGAGATTGTTCTTATAGATATGGGCGCAGCAAAATACAATGTGGAATCGCAGCCGGTTTTAAGTGCTGCATTTCTAAAAATTGATTATGCGGCACCGGAACAGTACCGTACCGCGAAAGAAGGAATACCAAAGGATGAGGGACCGTGGACAGATATCTATGCAGTAGGTGCAACCATGTATTATCTGTTAACCGGACACAAACCTACAGATGTTATCAGCAGGCTGAATGGCAAGGATATAAAGCTTGTGTCACCATGGAAATACCGGGTGAAATTGTCAGGAAAGTGGATGAAGCTGATACGGCGGGCGATGGAACTGGAATGGAAAGAAAGGATCAGTTCAGCCCAGGAATTAAAGAAAGAAATGGAAAAATTATTATAAAAGAATCGCTTCGGGAGAAAGTGGTATGAAAAAACGAAAGAAAATTGGGAAATATTTCAGGTATATCGTAGCTGTGCTTATTTCAGCAGGTGTATTTTCAGCCTTTTATATGCAGGAAGCAGATGCGGCGAATAAAGGGGAGAAAAAACAGACATTTATGCTCTATATGATTGGTTCTGATCTGGAGTCCACATCCGGAGCAGCGTCAAACGATATTACCGAGATCATGGATGCCTGTCCGAATATCAGTCAGTATAATATCGTGATCTTTACAGGCGGGTGTAATGCGTGGGAATTGAATATTGCAGCAGACAGAAATCAGATATGGGAATATACCGGAACTTCTTTTTCGTGTGTCGGTGAGACAGAGGAACTGAAAAACATGTGTGATCCCGAAACATTAAGAGGATTTCTTGATTATTGCTATGAGGAATATCCGGCAGAAAGTTATTCTCTCGTATTATGGAATCATGGTGGAGGACCGTTGGGTGGTTACGGAATGGACATCCAGTTTGATAATATGAGTATGGAAATTACGGACGTTGCACAAGCGTTAGGAGATAGTAAGATCTGTTCGAAAGGAGAGAAGCTTAGCTGGCTTGGTTTTGATGCTTGTCTGATGGGAAGTCTTGAGATTGCATCTGCAATGTCACCATATGCTGAGTATATGATTGCATCAGAGGAGGTTGAGCCTTCGCTGGGATGGGATTACAGCTTTTTGTCACAGATGACAGAGGAGAAGATCACGGATGGAAAAGAGGCAGGAGATCTGATTGTCAGTGAGTACGATTCTTACTATTCTGTGATGGAAATTTTGTATCCGCAGTTTATCTCCGATACAACATTATCCTGTCAGGATCTGTCAAAGGTGGAAGAAGTGACGGATGCGCTGGAGGAGTTGGTAATTGCTGCTCAGAGTGATCTGGATTCCGGTGATTATGTTATGCTTGCCAAGAAGCGTCTGTCAGCCAGAGGCTTCGGAAAAGTTGGTGATCAGAGTTATGATATGGTAGATGTAAAGAATCTGGCAGAAGAGATGCAGGACAAATATGCAGATGAGTCTCAGAAACTGATTTCGGCGGTAGACGAGATGGTAACCGCAAATTACAGTAATGTGGAGCATGCAGGAGGAATTTCTCTTTATTATCCGTCCAATGATCTGAATATAGCAGCTTATGCATATGAATACTATGGAAATCTTGGTTTTTCCTCTGTGTATACTGATTACGTGATGAACTACATTTATCAGATGGCATTGAGTGGCGAACGTGGAACCGGTCTGACAAAAGCAGCCGGGGTTCAGCTTAAAGGAAAGCAGTCAATCGAGCTGAGTTATGATCTTACAAAAGAACAGACAGAGGATTTCTCTGCAGCACAGTTTGTGATTCTTGAAACCTATGAGTCTTTCATGGAACAGAATGAAGATACCGATTTTGATTATCAGGATAACGGTCACTATATTATTCGGTATACAGGAAAGAATGTTTCAGTGAAGGATCAGAAACTGATTGCCGACTATTCAGGAGAGAATTTTGTTATAAAAGATAAAGAAGGAGACAGAGTAGAAATCTCGGTAAAATGGCTAGAAGAAAAAAACGGATGTGATTACTACGAGGCAAGAGGGGTTCTTGACAGTTATCCTCAGGCAGATGGAGAGACAATTTATATAAAAGGAGCATTACGCTTTTACAGAAATCAAACAACGGGAGTCATTACGGTTCAGGGCTTCATGCCGGATGCAGAGCAGAAAGAAGATGGTTCTGTCATTTCATCCAGAGGTCTTATCAGGGCGGACAAGCTGTCAGATTACGACAGATTGAGCATTTATCTGTCAATCAGAAAACCGCAGTATAACCAGGACGGAACTATGAAATCTCCGGATGAATGGAAAAATGAAACAGGAGTCATTTCCGCAGTAGTGATTGATGATCTGGAAACAGGGATAGAGATTTCAATGGAGAAGCTTGACAATGTAAAAGGACTCTATGGAATGTTCATTATGAAAGATGTCTGGAACCAGATTTCTTGTTCTGAAATGGTAGAGATACCGGATATTTTTAAGAAAAATGAGAAAGAAGCGGTTGCAGCAGATACAGACTGTATGAATATGGCGGAAACTGTGTTTGGCATGAATGAAAAACCTGTAGAAAAGAGTACCGTGAAGTTGGATGATAACGGAAATTATGTGCTCTATGATTCGAGTGAAAAGAAGCATCAGCTTATTCTTACACCGTTTGAGGATGTGGCAGAAGCGAGAGCGGATATCAGTTGTGGAGAGATGGATATTCATACGGTCAGTGAAAAGGAAGATATAAGTTTTTACTGGCGGATGGATGAGCGTATTTTTGAAGATGAAAGCATAGAGGAGATTGCAAACAAAAAGCTTTCGGAAGAAGAAGACAGCTCTTTCAGAAATACTTACAAAATCACAGATTTAAAGAAAACAGAACTAGGCGGTAAAACTTATTATTGGTTTGCTGTGATGTATTCTTATAAGGAAAATGATGATAGGGATAATATTGACTACTACATTTTTTCAGAGGTGTCCGATGGATTTGATCTTGAAGTACAAATCACGGAAAAAGCGTATAAAAATGTGAATAAAGAAAATGAAAAATATTTTAAAACCAGAGTAGAAGAATATCTGGGACATATAAAAGAGATCAGGTAAGGAGCATGAGAATGAAAAGTCGAAGAAAGATAATCAGTGCTCTGTGCCTTGTGGGGATTCTTATCTCAATTCTGACCGGATGTGGCGGAAACAGCAAAAGTACGAGAACAGGTGAGATAGAATTTACTGCGATAGCCGAAGGAACGCTAGAGGTATCAGAGGCAGGAATTGAAAAAATTCCTTATACATATGCCTATAAGGGGAAAATAGATATCTGTCCGAATGGCGATTATTATATGAAAGGTAACCGTAAGCTTACACTTGACACAGATGTCAGTACAGTCGAAACAGAAGGCTACGGATCGGAAGAAAATTATTACTATAAAGAGCATAATAAGTGGAAAAAACAGGAAAATCCGGCATTTGAAACGGCTGTAACGAAAGGCTCCGGAATTACATCAGATGAATTCCTTGCATTTTTCGGAGAGCTTGGAACATATCTGGGAGACGGTCTGAGGATGAGCGTCAAAGAGGAAGAAGAAGAAAATAAGAATGCTGGAAAACTTACGATACCAAACTGTGTTGGTCAGACATGGGAAATGGACGGAGGCGATTTTGAACTTCAGGATATTTCTCTTAGCTATGTTGTAAATTCCGATAAGGCATCAGAGATTTCTGTTCCGGAGGATGTCGTAAGCCTGGCGAAGAAGACAGAGAAAGAACTTGAGTATGATAAGTTCAATCCGGCTGAACAGGAATATGTTTATACACAAGAGGGAACATATCTGATTCGGAGAAACGCAGATGGTGCAACGCTTGTAGAGGTGAAGGTACCGGATGAAGGGCTTAAAAATCGAAATTCTTCGGAGTATTATGTGAGCTGCGAGATGGATGATCCTTATGCCACTTTTAGCGTAGAGTGTTCCTCTGCAGTTGTTGAAACGGTAGAAGAATATCTGGCAGAGTGTGGAACGGAGATAGAGAAATGCGAGTCGAAGGATGGACGGGAGTATTCTTACAGCATTTTGAAAAGTGAAGATGAGGTTCAGTCTTCCAGACTTCGTATTGCAGCAAATCTTAAAAAAGGACAGGTACTTGAGATAGAGATTGTTTCAGATGCTGAAGAATTTTTAACAGAAGATATGGTTCAGAAAACGATTGATAATATTACGATTTATGATGAAGAATAGTCGAATCTGACATATGAAAGAGGAATGGTTATGGAAGGAAAAAGATGGGGCTTAACGACTTTTACAGCAGCCGGGTTATTGTTTTTAATGTGTATGACGATCTTTTTGCCGGGACTGAAAATCAGTGCAGATAAGTATATAGACTCTGCAGTTATAGCTAATCAATATGCACTTGAAAGAGATTCCGGACTGGAATCTGCAAAGAAGGTTGTTGAAGATTACAGAGTTGGCGGAACGATGCGGAGTGAAACAGAAAAAACTTATAACAGAAGGATTTCGGAATTAACAGGAAACGATGACAGTATTTCAAGGCTGTTTCTTGCAAGATGGGTGATTCGGGTCAAGGCTAGTCTGGATTTCGAAGGAATTGAGCTTGCGGAAAACAGAAGCCTTACGAATACAGATATCTATTTTGGGCTCCGTCTGTGGGGATGGTTCATCTATTTACCGTTTCTCATGAATCTGATTACGCTTGTGTTTGTTCTCTGTAAGGGAAGACCTTTTAAGGGAGTTTTACTTGCAGACGGAATCATCACTATGATCTGTGAGTGTGTTTGTCACTTTGCGGTTCCATCTATGCTTTGGTCAGGAGGATATTACGTGGTGAAATCCTTTTCCCTGGTGGGAGAAGATGCAATCCGAATCTCCGGAGTAGGGGCAAAGTTTATAAAGAGTCTGTTGAATAAATGTGGAGGAATCAGCTGGATCATTGTCATTGTATTAGCACTGTTGTTGATCATTTACAGTACTGTAACCTTGATTTTATCTAGTGTAAAGTCTAAAAAACCAGAAAAAGGAAAGAGTCATACCGGGACCGTTACAGGATTGTCTGAAGTACCTCCGGAGGTTTGGAATCAGGGTGGTGGTAAAAAAACAGAGACCAGGATGATGGGAGAAATATGCGGTATTCAGGGCGAATATGCCGGACAACACATTATGATAAATTTTGGTGAAGAGATTGTGTTTGGAAGAGACGCAAGATATTGCATGCTGATTTTTAAGAATCCAAGAGTTAGCCGCAGACACTGCGGAATACGTTATGATACGGATCGGGGATGCTATCAGGTGATTGATTATTCATCCGGTGGGACGAAGCTTGAAGATGGGTCTCTGCTGGCTGCTTCTGAATATACGATGCTGAGTCCCGGTACAATGATCTATATGGCAAATGGAACCGAAGTGTTCATGCTTATGTAAGGGGGAGTCAGATGATTTATATAGGAATATGTGATGATGAGAAAGAGCATCGGGATTTGCTTAAAGAGATGGTTGTCAAGACCATGTTTCAGTACGATGAAGTGGAGTTCCATTTTTATGAATCAGGGCAGCAGGTGATTACAGAAATAGAAAATGGAGAATTTTCATGTGAGTTACTGTTACTTGATATCCATATGAAAGATATAGATGGACTAAAGACAGCAGCTTATATCAGGAGTCATCGTGTTGATGTGGATATTATCTTTGTCACTGTCTCAACGGAGCATGTGTTTGACGGATATACTTATCAGGCATTTTCATATTTACTGAAGCCGTTGGATTACAATCGCCTGTCAGATGAATTGAAAAGATATATGAGTCTCAAGGAAAACTGTTCCAAGTGTCTTCATGTGAATGTCAGAGGAAAAAAAGTTCAGATTTTTCTGGACAAGGTGGATTACTTTATGGCGGATGGACGAAAAATCATTGTATATCAGAAAGGCGAAGCAGAAAATATAACCTTTTATGCTAAGATGAGTGATCTTCAGGAAACGCTGAAAAACGATGATTTTTTGAGATGTCATCAGAGCTTTCTGGTCAATACTCACTATATTCAGAAATATTCGAGAAAGGAACTGAATGTTGGCGGTAACATCGTGCCGGTCAGCAGGAAATATGTGGATGATGTGAAGGAATGTATGGAACGACAGGAGGCGAGCAGATGAAATATGCAAATGATGCGCATTCGATGCAGGTTACGAGAAGTCTGGCTATGTCAAGTGAGCTTTCCGGGGCAATGGTATGTGTGCGGGGAAGCGCGATCGGTCAGATGGTAATGTTAAAAAGTGACAGGAAACTTAATGTTGGAAGAGATCCTTCCTGTTGTAATTATGTGATCACCGATGCGAGGATCAGCAGAAAACACCTGGAGATTACTTATGTAGGGACATTAAATAAATATCTCGTGGTGGATTATTCCAGTAATGGGACTTACATTCAGAACGGAAGACGCCTTAACAAAGGTCAGGAGTATTACCTGTCGCCCAGGACAGAAATGTGGCTCGGCAGTGAAAATACAATTTATAAATTAAGATAAGGAAAGAGAGGAAAAAACTATGGTTGATAATATTTTTTCGTCACTCGGACACAGAAGAACGTCCGGAGTTGTCAAGGAGTTCGTATTATGGTGTATTGTCTGCTTCGTGGCAGTTATGTCTCTGGTTGCGGCAATTGTAGGAAGAGGAAATATCACATGGATCATGATGATGATTTTTTCAATAGGGTTAGGAGTGCTTATGGCATTTCGCTTAAGGGCAATTTCTGTACTTTATTGTATGGGAGTGTTTAATCTCCTCACATTTGTGATACATTATGTGAGCTTTTCGGGAATCGGATATGGATATTCCGGGTATTCAGCGTTTAATACTGTTTTATTTATTCTTTTACTGCTGACATCACTTGCACTTGTAATATGTGGATTTATCCATTTCTTTTCAAGATTTAATCTTTCAACGGTGCTTTTGATTCTTGAAATTATAGATGCTTCCGTAATGATCCTTCTCCATATCCTGATGTATGTAGCAGGATACTGGAACAGTGATCCATGGGACAGCAGTTGGTCCTATTACAGAAGTAATGATGGATTGCATGATTTTTTGAATTATCGCGCTTACTGGATCGGAACTATTACCTTCTGGATATTACTTGTTGTAGTTGTACTGCTTTGTATCTTTTTCTTCCGCGGAATGTTAGGAAACCGTAATGAGAAGATTATCCGCGTCCCCGGTGGCGGATCCGGCGGAAGCGGAAGAGGCAGCGGCGCAGCACCTGGAATCATGGGACTTACCGGAATTTATGCAGGTCGTACGATGTATATTCAGGGAAAGACCATCACGATCGGTAGAGGTGAAGGTGTAACAATAAGAATTCCAGATAGTACAGTTGGACAGAAGCATTGCGCAATTCGTTTTGACGGTGCAACAAACTTCTATCAGGTTTTGGATTATTCAACAAATGGTGTGTATCTCAGTAACGGTTCCGCATTGCCGAAAAATACATGGTATTCCGTGCAGAGAGGCAGTGTTATCTGCATTGCAAGTAAGGAAAATCAGTTCAGACTGCTGTAGGAAGTGATCATATGTCAGGAAATGGGAAAAAAACACACACAGGGATGCTCACAACAGGGCTCGCCTGTGGGATTAGCTTATTTCTCCTGCTCATTTTCTTTCTCTTTGTTTTTGCTTTTGGCGGAGATGAAGGTTATGAATTAAAAAATGCAGTGCAGCAGGGTGAAACACAAGTAGCAGGGGCGCTGTCATTTACCGCTGCATCTTATGAAGTTGAGGCAAGCCAGGAAATGGATATGAGTCAATACCTCAACTGTCAGGGAATGGATCCGGAGGATATAGTCTGGACATCTTCTGATACGGATATTCTGGAAGTGGGGAGCAAAGGGCACATTGTTATGAACGGTTACGGTCAGAGTTGTGTGCTCATTGCTTCCAGCAAAGAGAACGACACCGTCTATGCAGAATGTACGATTATGAGCCGTTCCGAAGAAGATGATTTTGTATTCCAGGTAGAGTCGCTGAACGGCGGTCATGAGCAGGATGAGGTAACAGATGACGGAACTGTGAAAGTGGCATATTCAGCAAAGGAACGACAGACTATTGATGTAAAAGCACAGAACTTCACTGTCGGGACAAGAAATGATGATGCAGTATGGGATAAGAAACTCTTCTATGAACTGGAAGAAATTAATCCGAATAGCGACAAGGATGGAAAAATCAATTCCTATCGAGTTGAGAGAAAGAAACTGATTGATCAGAATTCCGGAAATGAAGTGGAATATGAAATTTACCACCATCCTGATACAGATAAAATAAATAAGATAGTCAGCATTGAATATCTGGATAAAAAGCTTGCGATTGTCGAGTATTATTACACAGATGACGGTAAGGTGAATTTTGTATATTCCTATGAAGATGTGAATTATGCACCGAGCTATGCGACACCGGATCGAGACGGAGAGAGATATCTGTTCAATAATGATACGATGGTTACATGGAGAATTGTAAAAGATAAAAAAGAGACGAACTATTGTTATACGAAGGCGGAAAAGAAGCGTGTAGAAAGCAGTGGACGTAAGGCAAAATTGTATGCTGACTGTGATAATGACAGAAAGAAGCAATATGATAATAAAGAGAAGAAAATACTGAATGCTGCATATAATACGCTGGAAAAGGTACAGAATTGTGATGGTGTCAGCACAATCAGCGGACATCTGGAAATGGCATCTGGAGAGGGCGTGAAAGAAGCACAGGTTGTATTGGAGTCTGTAGATTACAATAAGAAGCTTTTCACAGCCTTGACAGATGAGACCGGCTATTATGAGATTCATGTGCCGATTCATGACTTTACATACAATCTGGAATTTGAGAAGGATGGTTATATAGACGAGACATTATATGATATCGAGTCCGAGGAAAATGTGATTGATCTCAGCCAGGAAATTGTATATCTCGCGGAAGAAGACGAACAGAATTATTACTGTGAACTGTTCTTCTACGATGCATTGAATAAGTCCTTTGACGGAATGGGAATGGAAATTCTAAGTGACCTTGATGTAATTATCAGACGAGGCGTTAATAATCGTTCCGGAGAAGCCGTATATGAGGGACATATCGATGGAAACAGCGGAACAGTCGAACTTGCACCAGGTATGTATACAGTACAGATGATAAAAGATAATTATATGGATACCTACAGCTCACTGTTTGTATCCAAAGACACAGGTAATAGATTATCCATCTATGCGACACCGGAGCTAAATGAGGATGAATACCGTATTGTACTTACATGGAATGAGACGCCAAGAGATTTGGATTCCCATTTGTTTGCACCGAATGATACAGGAAACGGAGACTATCACATCTGTTATTATCATATGTCTGACAATGAGGGAAATACATCTCTCGATGTAGATGATGTAGATGGATATGGTCCGGAAACAACAACCATTAATCACATTAAACAGGGTCATTATAAGTTCTATGTCAGTGACTTTACGAACTGCAGTATGAATAATGAGGAGAGCATGGATATGTCCAGATCCTCTGCGACTGTACGGGTATATGGAAAGCAGGGACTGATTCAGACGTTTTATGTGCCGGTTAATCAAAAAGGTGTTATCTGGGAAGTATTTGAGATCCGTGACGGTACGGTAATTCCGATACAGCGTTACTATGACGCAATCGGAAATAAGACATGGTGGCGGATGGATAAATAAAGACAAAATTAGCAGGAAAAGTGTCAAATCTTACATTTTCAGAATCCACATCCTGCAAGGGGTTATAATACAGATGCTGGAGGTAATCATATGGAAAATCATAATAAACAGATTTATTGTCGATTTGTAGCTGTATATGACTGTTTCCTGTTACTGGCTCTTGCAGGAGTGAGTGGATTTGCTTTTGGTGTATTTTTCGGATTGGAAATCTTTCTTTTTATTCCATCGGGAACATATGTTGTACTTTCTGTTTTGCTCACTATTTTCAGTTTTCTGCTGTTGGTTGGAGCCGGTGCAGGCTCTTCATATGGAGTAGAGCTGCTGTGGAATAAGAGAGGGCAGGGTAACAGAAGATATCTGGTATATTTGATTGTAAGCATCCTGGTGGTGATCGTAGGAATCATTGCAGGGTGTGTGTTCCTTGGGTATGGGATGTTTAATCTGGCGATAAATATCAGTTTTATGATTTTGTGTACAATAACAGGAATCATGAATGCAGTAGGTTTTTTCCTGAAGAGAAAAGAACCGGTTCAGGAACCGAAAAAACAAAAACGTCGGGTTGAAAAAAATACAGAAGAGGACAATGAAAGAAGAGAAAAAAACGAACAGGTTCCTACAGGAAGTATTTTGGGAATCCGGGGAGAATATGCAGGAGTGGTATTTCCGATAAAAGCAGATGAGAAGCTTTATTTCGGGAAGAGTACAAAATATTGTCAGATTGTACTGAGTGATCCGCATATCAGTCGTGTACATTTATGTGTATGTTACAGAGCTGACCTGAAGATATACGAGGTCACAGATTACTCTAAGAATGGAACATTTCTGGAAGATGGAGAGAGATTCCCGAACCAGATTACATGTCAGTGTAAACCGGGAACAATTTTTACAATGGAACATGGAAGGCAGATGTTCCAGCTCATATAGAATCTTACCCGAAAGGGAGAATATAAGATAAAAGTTTACAGGAGGAAGAGTAAAATGAAACAAAGAAAAACAATGAGATTATGGCAGATGATCGTGATACTAATCTTATCAATTGCCATGCTGGTAACAATGTTTTTGCCGGCATTTAGTTTTAGTGGAAAAACATTTACGAAGATGCAGGAGAAAAACGTAGAAAATGCAGCAGAAGAACAAACAAAAGATATGTTAGAAGATGTTCCGGTACTTGGTGATGCTGTGGAGATAGGTGAGAAACTTGACGAAGCGGGGATTGATAACGTAATAAATACATATGAAAGCGAATATGGTGCTAAAATTCAAAAGATTTCACCGCTGAATATTATGACAAAAAGTTTTGTGAAACTAGTTGGAAAACAATATGTTGAAGACGAAAAGTTAGCGGAAGATCCGACGTTTACAAGTATACAAAAGAAATATAATATTGTTAGAATTTTCTTATGGGTTACATATGGTCTTCTATTCATAGTGATTATTATATTGATATTAGGGTTCGCTTTAAAATGGAGTAAATTTATATCTCTGACTATTGATGTTTTTTATAGTGTAATGGTAGCAATTCTTTTTGGATATATGAGATTTATGATGATGAGAGGAATTGCAAAACTAACAGGAGAAAATCTATTTGATAATATAATATATGGAAAAATGAAGAATGCGACTGCTTCCATGTTAGGAAGTATTTATTCTATAGCATTTTTAGTTGCTCTAATTGTAGCAATCTTGATGCTTATTTTCAGTATATTATCCATGTTTATCGGAAATAGACAACCGCAAGAAGAGCCTCAAGAAGAGCATTCAATTGAGCCTTTTACAGGAGAGGGTTCCGGCATGATTTCATCAGAACCTCCGGTTCGTACACTTGGTCCTAATGAGCATTTTAATGGTGGCGGCGGTAATTCATGGAATGAACCTCCGAAAGTGATAAAACAGGCACCTAAGCCAATGGGGCTGGTAAGATGTACAAAAGGTGTTGCAGTAGGAACAGGATTTTCACTCCCGCAGGATCGTAAAGTAATTGTAGGAAAGAGCCCGCAGAATGCAAATCTTGTAATTAATAATATCAATGTAAGTAATGTTCACTGCAGTATTCGCTATAATGCAGCAACAAATACATATTTTATTAAAGATCATTCTATGAACGGTACATTTGTCAACGGAATCAGATTGCAGAAGGATGCTACAATGGAATTTCCAGCCGGAACTGTACTCAGTCTGGCAGATGGAAGCAATGAGATTACGTTAGGTTAATTTCGGAGTATAAATCTATCATAAAATCAGCGCGGATAATCAGATTAAAAGAGAGGAATCATCAAATACAGTTATGAGTAAAAAACAAAAAAACAAGAATAGTAACAAAATAGTGATTGTGTTGATTATACTTCTTGCCATTCTGTTAATGGGCGGATTGTTTCTCGGAATCTATTTGATGGAAAAATCCGATGGAAGTATAACTTCAGAGAACGTGTCCGGCGGATCCGGCAGTGGAGCAGATACTCCGAATGCAGGACAAGGCGGTCAGGCTGTATTAGATGATTCTCTCTATTACGAAAATGTTCAGGACGATAATGTTCGTAAAGATGCTGGTTCTGCATTGGAATATGCAGATAACCAACTGTTGATCACTGTGACCGCCGGAACGCAAAAAGAGCAGGTGGAGGCAATTATTGCTCCTTATCAGGCGAAGATTGTCGGTTATATTGATGCAACAAATATTTATCAGATTCAGTTTGAAAAAGGTTATTCAAAAACAGAACTGGAAGAGATTGGTGAGGAATTAGAGAAAAACCCGGAAATAAGTGATTCGTCAATCAATGCAGTGTTTAATACAGATATTTCTGCTGTATATCCTGATGATACAAAATGGAAAAATGAATGGGGAGATGCGTACCCGAAAGGTAACAATTGGGGAATGGAGGCAATCCACGCTCCTGAAGCATGGGATTATAAGGATAGTCTGAGTTCTGTCAATGTTGGAATATACGATAATGTGTTCGTAGACCATGAAGATCTTCAGTTTGAGAAGGTGTGGTTAAATGCAAATCCTGATGATGTGGAGCATAATTTCCATGGAAATCATGTATCAGGAACAATAAGTGCAGGTTTCGATAATGGAAGAGGAGTGTGTGGCGTTGCTCCGAATGCAAAATTGTATGGGACGTCTTTTGAGTCGGCCGAGTCAAAATATGATACTTCAACAATGGCTTTGATGGCAGCATTTACATATTTGATCCACCAGGAAAAATGTAAGGTGATTAACTTAAGTATTGGCTGGGATAAGCTTACGATTGCTGCATCAGAAAACGATCAGGATGCAAAAGATGTAATTGAAGATCAGGCAGAGATATTAGGAAATTATCTTCAGAAGCTTTTGGATATAAGTAGTTCTAATGATTTTATAATCTGCAAAGCTGCAGGAAATGAAAATGATGATGAGGACCATCCGGTATATGCAGATGATTTGATCTGTTCCATTCAGAATCCGGATATTAGAGATAGAATTATTGTTGTAGGTGCGGCAAAAAATCTTAAAAATGGCAATTATCAGATTGCAGATTTCAGTAACTGTGGTGAACGAGTTGATGTAGTTGCTCCCGGGGTGGATATTTATAGTACAGGATTACCGAATAAATATCCGAAGAAGAAGGGAACATCCATGGCAACACCTCATGTATCTGGAATTGCGGCATTGTGTTTCGGTGCAAATCCTTCACTGAGCGGAGCTCAGGTGAAAGAGATTATTCAGGATACCGCACAAGGTGAAATCCGATATAGAGATATGAAAAAGAAGTCTTATGATGAGTTGGAGAATTATTCTTATCCTATGGTGGATGCCGAAAGGGCAGTTGAGAGAGCGCTGGAAACAGAAGGGAATTATCAGGATTATTCAGATTACCAGGAGTCTGGAGAATATATTTTAGATTCTCAGCAGGCAGAGAGGGATGTTGTACTTGTTTTGGATCAATCCGGAAGTATGAACGGACAGCCTCTGGAGGAGACAAAGAAGGCTGCGACGAGTTTTTCAGATACTGTATTAGAAGAAGATACCAGGGCAGCTGTGGTTGCTTATGATGATGATGCATCATTGTATTGTGGTCTTACCAGAGAGAGCAGCGTATTGGATATGAATATCTCTACTATTTTTTCCAACGGAAGTACGAATATGTATGCGGGTCTTCAGATGGCAGATGAGATTCTTAAGCAGAGTCAGGCGAAGAAGAAGATTATTGTACTGATGTCTGACGGATTACCTAACCGAGGAATGAGTGATAGTACGGGATATGAAGGACCGCTGCTTTCTTATGCAGAGACATTAAAAAATCAGGGATACTATATTTATACATTGGGATTCTTTGAAAATGTAGACAGTTATGAGCTGTCTGGTGCTCAACAACTTATGGAGGGAATTGCAAGTCCGGGACTTCATTATGAAGTGACATCGGCAGATGAGCTTGTATTTTTCTTTGATGATATAGCAGGTCAGATTAATGGGACAGAGTATGTATATATCCGTATTGCCTGTCCGGTAGATGTAACTGTATCAAATGGCGGCGAGACCTTATCAACTGTTGTTGGGAGTGACGGAAATATGAGTACCAGAACATCTTTTGGTACTTTGACGTTTGACAGTTTGACAGAAGAAGAAATGGCATCCGAGGGAATAGATGATTTGATGTCCGAAGAAGGGACGGATGATTATACAAAGAATCTCATGGCTGAACAGGCCAAAGTGCTTCGTTTGAAAGCGGATCAGAATTATGATGTCAATATTGAAGGTTATGACAGTGGTACTATGAATTACTCTGTTAAATACCAGAATGAAAACGGAGAATATGATGATGTAAGACAATTTACAAATATTCCGGTTACTTCTTCAATGAAAGCGTCATCTAACACAGAAAAATCTGATGCAAGCTACCTTGAGATTGATGAGGATGGAGACGGAAAAACTGATAAAAAATATAAGGCTGAAAAAAATGGTACAATGGAAGAAGTAAAGAATCATACTTTGCTGTATATATGTATCGGAGTAGGTGTGTTACTTGTAATCATTGTTGTCATTGTAATCATTGTTCTTGTGAGAAGAGCAGGAAAGAAAAAGAAAAGGACAGTGCAACACCACGTAAAATCTTATGAGCCTGTTGTTTCCGGTGCTGTTGTCGGTGAGTTCGGAAAATTTGGTGGACAGTCATATCCGATGTTTTCCAACAGACCATGTGTGGTTGGAAGAAAATCCTCCTGTGATATACAGATTGTTCATAAACAGGTTAGCCGGGTGCACTGTTCGATAAGGCTGATGTCTGACGGAAGGTATCAGGTGACGGATTATTCCGGAAACGGGACGTATTACAATAATCAGCTATTGCCGAAAAATAAGCCTTGCATATTGCCAAAGGGATCGCTCCTTGCAATCGGAGATGCAGATAATATTTTAAGGCTACGGTAAAAAAACTATTTGGAAAGGAATGAGAAAATGGAAAAAGGATTTGCAATTAAAGGATCAAACACATTATTTAAAGTCTGGGGAATCATTATATTCGTACTTGCGGGAATTGGTGGTTTTTTTGAAATCATTGGTATTATTGGGGTTTCTGTTGGTGCATCAATGCTCTCTGAATTAACACGGATGGCTGGAGAGTATTTTGATTTATCTGGCTATCTTGTTGTTATTGTAATCATTGTTATAATATCTGCAGTTATTGGATTAAGTGTTCAGATTCTTACCGGAATTGTTTTGGTACGAGATTATGTTAAAACAAAATGGGTTTTAATTGCACTTGCAGTCTTTTGGTTTGTAAGTTCACTGATTTCATTACCGTTTATATTTTATGGAGCAATGATTTTTAGTTTAATTAATAAATCGGGTATGGTTGCTCTCTGTATTATTAGCGGTTTATTAGGCATGGCATGGAATGTAGCAACAGGAGTTCTCCTGATTGTGAAACAGAATAGAGCTATTTCGTGTGGATCCAAATCGTATGGTGGCTCAGGAAATGGCAATGAACTTGATTATTCACAGCCATATGCCATAATTGAAGGGGCTAACGGAGTATTCAGAGGCAAACGCTATCGTCTTGAAATTGGACATCTTTGCCGTATTGGTCGAGACAGTACTTGTGATATACAGATCAATCACCCTCAGATCAGCCATGAACATTGTACAATCGTTCTGTTATCTAACGGAAAACTTTCTATTACAGATTATTCTAAGAACGGTACATTTTACAAAGATATACAACTTCCAACGGGTGTAGCATATGATGTGAATCCAGGCGGTTGGCTGGCGCTTGGTGGCACAGATAATGTTTTCAGCCTGAAAGTATATCAATAGTAAAGAATTGGAGATAGTTCTGTTAGGGAATGGAGAAAAAGATGAATTTACGTAAATGCGAGAATGGACATTTACATATTGCGCAGTTCCGAAATTGTCAGGTCAGGTTTATCAGACTGTAGAAATAGCGGAGCCTAATGATTCTCCGTTTTTTAGCTGTAACGCAAGGCTGTATAATGAAAATGAATATGTCGGTGAGATTAAAATAAAAGATCATATGGCGAAGGGTGTGTTGAGATTTCCGCTTGGTATTGAACCTGAAATATCTATTTCCAGAATTCTGCAAAAGGGATATGTGAAAAATAAGATATTAAAAGGGAACAATCAGTATGTGGGTTCTTATATTATAGAACTTCATAACAGGAAGAAGATGTAGGCAAATATTATTGTTGAAGATCAGCTTCCTGTGTCTGTTGATTCGAATGTTCATGTACGTGGCAGTTTTTCACTTCCTGGAAAGGTAAATGAAAAAACAGGTATTATTACATGGAATTTGATGATGATGCCGAATGAGAAGCTTGAGATTAAAACAGAAATAGTGATTGATGCATCGAAAGATTCCGGAATTGGTTCAGATGTATTTTGGAGAATGTAATTATGGCAGGGAAATTTTTCCCTGCCATGCGTTTATGGAAAGAAAGTTTTATTTAGTGGAGGAGCTATTATGAATATTTCTTGTATAGGCATGTGTTTGGGAAAAAAGGAACTGGTTGTTTATGCGTATAGTGGTCAAGGACTTGATTGTGAGAAAATAATAGAAATACCGGCAATTGTTGCTCTTTCTGATCAGGGTTCTGTTTTGTGTGGGACAGAAGCATCTGAATACCAGAAAAATCATCAAAATGGATCTTTCTGGTACCTTCTTGATATTTTGAATCATAATGATGATTCGGAATTTAACAGTATGATATCTGAGCATTTTTGGAGCAATGTTTATATATGTATAAAAGAATTATTGGGAACACAATGGGATTCATCTGTTGTGTTAGGCGTTCCTGTTTCTATGGTGAAAGGAAAAGCTATAATGGAAATTCCCATGACAAGGGCTGGATTTATAGTACGTAGAATCGTCAAAAATTCAGCTTTGTGTTTGCTTTATACTTTAGGGTGCGAAAAGCTATTTTCAAAAATCCGTAAGACTTTAGTGATAAATTTGGATAATGGCTATTTTGACGGTGCAATCATAGAAACCGGAGAAGATGTTGTTGAGGTGTTGTCTACAGGGACAGCCAGTTATAAAAATGAAACGATGACTTCACTTTTAAAAAAATTAATTAGTCATCTCATTCGTAAAGCAGGAATTAAAAAAACAGAAATTGACTGCATTCACATATATAAATTTGATGATGAACATCTGGATTTTGATTTCGTAGAAGAATTTACTTGTCCTGTATTAATATTTCGGGATGGAAAAGTGCGGGGAGCTAAAGGCGCTTGTTTACAACATGGGAAATTATGCGGATTTTCAGAAATGTCGTTTTTGTTAATTCTTTTGACAATTGATGAGGCTATCAGTGTTGGGATTGAATCGGAAAAACGGAATAGAGTTATGTTATTAGAAGTGGATTGTACGATACCAACTCGTGAAATTCTTGCCCTAAAAGAAAGAAAAGAATTGCTGGAAAACTTAAACAATAAAGCAAATATCATGATTCATATTGGAGAATATTGTTATCGTCTTCCTGTGGAAAAAGGGTGGGAAAAAGACTTTTCTGCATTAGAAATCATGTGTGATGTTTCGCCTGAAATGGATATAGAAATAGTAGTTCGGAATACAAATTTGGGTTTGAAAAAGACTTATTATCCATTAGAAGAACTGGAAATAGAAAAATTGTCTGAGGAATCAAAAGATAGTGGAAAACCGTTATGTCTTTTGAATTCGCTCATGATACCGATATCCATGATAGAAAATAAAGTGTATAGTTGGAGAAAGGTTGATATTAGTCAGCCTTTAAACAAAGGAATCATCCAGATTCATAAACAATGTATTGATTTTTTAAAGAAGAATAATATGGTTTACTCAAAAGGAGAAAACACGATTAGTCTGTCTGAAAATGTGAATAAAACTAGATTTAAATCAGTAGATCGAATTCCACTTGAAATGCTTCAGGATGAGAAAACAATCATATCTGAAATCCTTCAGATTTTAGATAGCTTTGATTATGCTATAAAATATATGAAAAATGTTAAAGAGAATTCTTTTTTCAGGAAAGCATATCGATTAATGTTAGTAACTTTAGAAAAAAATGGCATTACATGTATTGAGACAAAGAATGCAAAATATAATCCTATGCTTCATGAAGCTGTGGAGCATGTCACAGATCCTGTTAAAGAAGACAATATTATAGTGGATGAATTTCAAAAGGGCTACTTCTATAAAGGAAAAGTTTTCCGCTTTAGTAAAGTAAAAGTTGCAAATTAGAAAAACACATATATAGGCTGCATAGATTGTTTTTTTTAGGTGGCTATGTTAGAATGGACACAAGCATTTTATTTCTATATTGTCTATGCGAAAAGCGTCTGATATCATCTCTAAAATCAGAAATTGTTAGAAATCTCAATGCTTAATTACCCAAAATACAGCAGAGGTTTCTAACATAGATGCGGTACGTGGAAAGAACCTCTGTATATTTACAAAAGGAGGTCGCCAATGAGCAAAAGAAAAGTAAAAAAACGCAATA
>JBJFCD010000012.1:0-1817 GCA_051888795.1 Lachnospiraceae bacterium
TCACCGCCTGGGATGGAAACCGCCTTGTGGGCCTGGTACGGCTGATCGACGACAGTGAGCTGGTGGCCTATATGCACTATGTTCTGGTGGACCCGGCCTATCACGGCCGCGGGATCGCCGGCACCATGATCGGAATGGTGAAAGAGAAGTACAGGAACTATCTCTATATCGAGATCATGCCGGAGGAGAGCAAAAACGCTTCTTTCTACGAAAAGTATGGCTTCCAGGTTATGTCGGACGGAGTTGCAATGCAGTTTTGTAATTTTTTAGATAGACGATAGTATAAGATTCATGTAGGGTGGGAAGCAGCCCCTAAATGCAAATGCCCACCGGCCCCCGGGAGGAGTCGATGGGCGATGCTTGCTAAAGCAGTACTGCGAAATTTATGTCCTCGAAATGTTGCCGCACAACTAAAAAAGCAGCTGCCTGAAAAGGTAACTGCTTTGTTGATTCTGGTTATTTAATTTGTGATGAAGTCCTTCACCTTTTTTAGAGCACTAAGAATCGTTTTGACTCTTCTCTTCCTTCTAATCTGTTATGCTGTTATTCATCTTCTGAAACGGTTTCTCCTGTCCAGTCATTAATCCCACCAAATTCCACAATATTAGTGTAGCCCATCTGGGTCAGTTTCTCCGCTGCCTGTTTGCTTCGATTTCCACTACGGCAATACACAAGAACTAACTGTTCTTTATTCGGAAGTTCCTGAAGTTCCTCTGAGCCAATGCTTTCGTTTGGGATATTGATTGCGTTAGGGATATGTCTCTCACTGAACTCTTCCTCAGTACGTACATCCAGGATAATATAGCCTGTCTCTTCTTCCATTATTTCTACTGCTTCTTCCATACTTACCTGTTGATAACTGTTTTCTTCCTGTCCAGTAGAGTTACCACATCCCGCCAGAATAAATATTATTGATATTGCCAGCATTAACGGAATCCATTTTTTCATTAGGTTTCCCTCCCTTAAGGACATTCTGCACCAGCTTCAAATAACTGTCATGAATCTGTGCTTATCAAGAAATGCGTGGAAAACCACGCATCTCAAAATGGAATATCTTTTTAATAGCTTATTTAATTCTATTCAGCTTTCCAAAGGCCATGCAAATTACAGTATGCATATACTGCAACTACAGCATCATCTTCTGTTAATGCGAATACAGCGCTTGGCTTATCACCTGGATTTAACGCCTTCCTTTGTGCACCCTTTACTGTCTCAACAGCAATCCACTCGATATAATGTTCTTCTGCCATGGGATGTTCTGCTGAACCGACTGTCACTGTAACCTTGTTTCCTTCTACAAAGAATACCGGTACATGCTTTTCAGCCGCTCCATCTGAAGTACCGGGAATAAGTTCAGTCATCTTCTGTCCGCAACACATCATCGGAACGCCCGCATCCTTAATCATTCCTACAAAATTTCCACAATGTTCACATACATAAAATTTCATAATAGATACCTCCTGCAAATCTTCGGATTAATAATTCTCTTTTCTTACTTCGAAATAGCCTTGAGGGTGCTTGCATACAGGACATACTTCCGGTGCTTCCACTCCTGCAACCACGTGGCCGCAGTTACGGCATTCCCAAATAGTAACACCGCTCTTTTTAAACACTTCCATTGACTCCACATTCTTAAGCAGTGCTCTGTATCTTTCCTCATGCATCTTTTCAATTGCAGCAACGCCTCTGAATTGAGCAGCTAATTCTGTAAAGCCTTCTTCTTCTGCCTCTCTAGCCATTCTGTCATACATATCTGTCCATTCGGCATTTTCACCCCATACACATATCCTTGCAGCTCCCCTGTCACTGCTTTGATC
>JBJFCD010000012.1:1917-5857 GCA_051888795.1 Lachnospiraceae bacterium
TCTGCCTTTTGCTGCTCCGGCTTAAGATCTGATTTTGCTGCACCACATAACGGGCACTTCCAGTCATCCGGCAGCTTTTCAAATGGAATCTTTTCCTTTATTTTTCCATACCGCAAGGGTATAGAGAATCATTCATTTGTTTTTCCCGGATTACACTTTCGTAAAATCGATATCCTCCGGAAAAGTTATAACAGTCAAAAGAATTCTGCGTAAGTATTCTGCTTGCTATGTAGCTTCTTAATCCGCTATGGCACATCACATATACAGGTTTCTTGTTATCAAGTTCATTTATTCTGTCTCTAAGGTCATCAACCGGTATATTGATGTATCCGTCAATATGCCCTTCTTCATATTCCCGGACAGTTCTTGTATCTAACAGGGTAACACTGCCGTCTCTTGGAAGTGATTCAATCTCATCCAAATGATACTGTTTCACGATACCTTCGTTAATATTTTCAATCATAAATCCGGCCATATTCACTGGGTCCTTCGCTGAAGAAAACGGGGGTGCATAAGCCAGATCCAGATCCTTCAGCTTGTCCGCTCTGATACCCGCATTAATTGCTGTTGCCAGAACATCAATCCGCTTATCTACACCATCAGATCCTACAATCTGAGCACCGATAAGCTTCATGGTATTCTTCTCAAATACAACCTTCATTGTCAATGCTTTTGCTCCGGGATAATAACCGGCATGTGATGAAGGTGACAGAATTACACTATCGCAGTCTATTCCGGCATTCCCTGCTGCCTTTTCTGTTAATCCCGTTGAAGCAGCGACCATATCAAATACCTTGATGACGGATGAACCCATAGAGCCTATATAGCGGCTGTCACCGCCGCAAATATTATCTGCGGCAATTCTTCCCTGCTTATTCGCAGGACCCGCAAGAGCAATAGCCGCATATTCATCTGTTACAAAATGCTTTACCTGAACAGCATCTCCAACAGCATATATGTCTGCTGCTGATGTCTCCATCCTGTCATTTACAGCTATAGTACCTTTCACACCAAGCTCCAGGCCTGCCTGCTTTGCAAGACTGTTCTCCGGAGATACACCAATCGCCAGAATAACAATATCCGCATACAGTTCCTGTCCATCCTCAAGAATTGTTGCAATACCATCATTCACATCACGAAAGCCGGTAACATTACTTTTTAGCTTTAACTCCACTCCTTCAGCTCTAAGCTTAGTGTGAACGAATGTTGCCATGTCATAATCTAAGGTATTCATAAGCTGAGCAGGTCTCTGGACAATCGTTACATCTAATCCTCTTTCCTTAAGATTTTCAGCAACTTCAATTCCTATATATCCTCCACCCACTATTACTGCACTCTTAGCATTCTTTTGAGCTATATAATCATGAATTCTCAGAGTATCTTCGACTGTTCGCAATGTAAAAAGTCTGTCGCTATCAATTCCCATAAGATCAGGTCTTACCGGTTTTGCTCCGGGTGACAGCAGAAGCTTATCATACGTCTCGCTCCATTTCTCACCTGTCAGAAGATTCTTCACTGATACCCTCTTTTCTTCAGGATTAATTTCTGTGACTTCGCAGTTGACCCTCACAAGAATTCTAAACCTTGACCAGAAGCTTTCAGGTGTCTGAAGTGTTAATTCTTCTCTGTCAGTAATGACATCTCCTATATAGTATGGAAGACCGCAGTTTGCATATGAAATGTATCCGGATTTCTCAAATACTGTAATCTCAGCATTTTCATCCAATCGGCGAATTCTTGCTGCCGCTGAAGCGCCGCCGGCAACTCCTCCAACAATAATTACTTTCATCTTCTACACCTCAACTTTCCCTCTGTATCTGCTGATTCCGCCGATATTTACTACGTTGGTATATCCAATCCGTTTCATATGCCCGGCTGCCTGCGCGCTTCTTGATCCGCTTAAACAGTGAACAAATATTCTGGTGTCTCTGTCCGTTACTTTTTTTGTAACTGTATCTATACTGTCCAATGGAATATTTATACTTCCCGGAATATGTCCTGCTCTGTACTCATCGACAGTCCGAACATCAATCAGCACTGCTCCCGGAGAGCTTTTCCATTCTTCTATTCCCTGATTAATGTCCGGTCCTAATAAAAAATCAAACAGTCCCATCTTTAGTTCTCCTTCAACATCTCAACAATCTGTTCCTTAGGTCTGAATCCAACGGAAGTTTCAACAATCTTACCATCTTTTATCGCAGCGACCATCGGAATGCTGGTTATATTAAATGCTCTCGCAAGTTCCATCTCTTCATCTACGTTTACCTTGCAGACTTTTATCTCAGGATGTTCATTTGCAATTTCTGAAAGTACCGGTCCAAGCAGCCTGCATGGTCCGCACCAGGAAGCCCAGAAGTCTATGAGCACCGGCCTGTCTGAATTGAGAACTTCTTTTTCAAAATTCTGTTTTGTTACTTTTATTTCTAACATTCTGTATATCCTCCAATCTCTTTAATTTAATCAGAGTATATACATAATTCCTTTTCTTATCTGTAACCTGGTCACATAACTGAAATAAATTTATATTTTCTCAAGCGATTTAATATCCTTAAGAATAATTTTTCCGCGTTTCAGTTCAACCAGGTTGTCAGCGGCAAATCTCTTAAGCATTCTTGCAACTACCTCTCTTGCTGTATTAACTTCGGCAGCTATTGCTTCCTGGGTTATGACAATCTCATCTTTTCCTGATTTTGCTCGACAGGACAGTAGAAATTCCGCAAGTCTCCGGTCAAACTTTTTGAATAAAATCTGTTCCATAACCCAGACCACAGTTGAGAATCTCTCTGTAAGAAGCTCGTACATATATGCTTTCACATGCACATTTCTTTCTGCAAGTCTCTCCAGAACATTTGCCGGAATCACCCATAGTACAGTATCTTTCTCAGCGGTGACGACTGTATCAAAGGTAAGCTGTGATATTACGCAGGAAGCAGTTGTGACACATAGCTCCTTCTCATTTACATGAAATAGTGAAATTTGTCTTCCATCTTCGGAAACAATGGAAACTCTAACGTCTCCTGTCTCGACAAAAACCATTCCCGTACATGAATCTGCATTTCCGGAAATAAGTTCACCTTCTAAAAACCTCCGGTTTATCATGCTGTTTTCAATTCTTATTACTTCTTCTTCGTTTAAATTCTCCCAGAAAGGAAGCGCTTTCTTTATGGAGTCTGCCTTGTTTATCTCTACCATCGCTCTATCTGCAACCATGAGAACCGCATCCATGGTTACCACATGAAGCTCCTTCTTCGTGATGATGGTGATTGCAGTTTGAACCTGAGTTGACCAGATTTCCGGCCAGATACTCGCGCACTGCCTGATCCGCGTCACCTGTCGCTCCTGCACATAATTCTATGCCGGCTTCAGAAAGTGCCGTCTGAGCGCCGCCACCGATACCTCCGCAAATAAGCACATCTATCTGATTCACAGAAAGCACTCCTGCCAATGCCCCGTGGCCCTGACCATTAGAGCTGACTATTTCTGAAGATATAATCTCATTTCCTTCCACATCATACACTTTGAAGTTCTCAGTACGTCCAAAGTGCTGAAAAATCTGTCCATTATCATAGGTTACTGCTACTCTCATGATTCCATTCTCCTTCTCATTTAATACTCTATGGCCATGTAATGAATTGTTTAGATGGCACCTTTTACATCCCAGACTTCCATCACATAGCATAAAATTTCCGCCCTCTATGCGAAGTCCCATTCCCATAACCAGTACCTGCGCCAGTTTCTCTCGTGCATTTTTATAAATAAGCTGGGCCGTTGTTCTTGCAACACCAAGCTTATTCGCACATTCCTCCTGGCTAAAACCTTCTAAATCAATAAGTCTGATACTTTCATATTCATCTACTGTCATTGTCAGCAGTTCACAGTTACTGACTCTCTGCGGAACAAATATAGTTGTATCAGGTTCTTTGCATATGATTCTTTTTCT
>JBJFCD010000013.1:0-24656 GCA_051888795.1 Lachnospiraceae bacterium
GTTAACGGAGCCAGTTTATTTACTGCATCTCTCATACCAGCTGCACTGTTCTTTGTAGATACAATATATACCTGAGTCTTGAACATATCAGCACCTGGGTTTTCAACATACATACCTGTTACAGCCGGAATTCCAAGTTCTTCCTGAACTGCTGCTGCAATTGTACCGCAGGCAACACCGTAACGTCCAGCGTTAAATGCAGGACCAGCTACGAATACGTCCGGATTCTGCTCCTTAACCATTGCAAGGATGTCAGCTTTTGCTTTCTCAAGATTCTCATTAAAATATGAGTCACCACAAACGATGGTAGCAATGATTTCTGCTTCATCGCCAAATTTCTGCATTAATGCCATACCCGGTCCAACAACTTCGCCAACACGAATCTCTGCCGGATAATCTGCTTTTTCTTCTCCACCAATCTGAGCAAAGAACTGATTGATGTAATGAACAACTCTTAATTTAGCCATTATATTATCCTCCCTTCCTATCTTGCACTCAGTTTATTGAAACCAGTCTCATTTGTTGCACCTGTAAGTACCTGAAGCTCTACTTCAAGAGAACCATCCTCACGAAGTGTCTCTTCACTTGCACCTGCAATCTTAGTAACATAATCCAGAGTTCCAATTACTTTATCAAGTTTCGGCAGGATAATTACCTGGTTAGCATTACCGCCAGTTACAACTGCATCTGCAGCCGGATCAGCATCTGCCAGTGACTGAGATTTTCCGTCACGTCCAGCATACTCATCTGTAATAATAACAGTCTTAACACCTTCTGCCTCGATCTTCTTGCAGTTCATGATAAGGTCTGTATCAGGGTTACCAAATCCTTCCTGAGAAACAATAGCTCCATCAAGATCTAACATCTTGCAGAGTTTTGCTGTCCAGTCAGAAGAACGCTGCTTATCAGCAAGGTATACGTTCTCATTTGTTATAATGTGTGCTACAAAGTTAAGTGTTTTTCCGTGCTGTTCAAACAAATCTTCAACAACCGGATTGTTAAGGTGTACATATGTAGGGTTCTTATCGCATGCGGATACACAGTTACCGGAAACGATAGCACCATCCATAACCTCTGTCGGGCTCATAATTGTTGGAACGATTCTCTTAGCATCTACACCATATACATATGTGTCATGAAGAAGTCCCTGGCTCTGAAGCATCTGAACATAAGCAACTCTCGGAAGATCCGGATATTTTTCCAGTCCTTCTTTGATTGTACATGTCTCATATACTTTTGTCTCATCTGGTGTCAGATTACGTGCTAATTCCCCAATATATGTAGCAACTCTGAATCCAGCGAATCTTACTGCTGCCTCATAATCATGCTGTTTAATTCCGTCAACTGGCTCACATACCATAACCAGGTTAAGTGTCTTGGAAAATGGAGTATAATCAGCTCCAGGACCTGTCATATCGATGATACCTTCCTGGAAACCAACGATCTTTCCTGCTGTAACAACAGCCATTCCTTTAAGAGCATATGTCTTTCCTTCTCCTACTGTGTCTACCTTAGCGATAACACCCGGGAAGATTCCTCCTCTTCCTTCAACCTTTACACGTGGTTCGATAACATCTTTAACCGGAGTAATTCTAACAGACTCTCCCGGTTTTGCGATATCAAATGATGCGCTCTTAATCTTTTCATCTTCAAGAGCTACGGCTCTAACAGCCTCCTCGGATACATAAAGAATTCCGTCTTCAATTTTGCTTTCAGCAGCAAACTGGATATCCTTAATGTAAATGTGTCCCATTTCTAATCTCACTTGTAGTTCCCTCCTTTAATTTTTAGATATTATTGTTTTAAGCTGCAATGCTTCATAACCTCATTTAAACGACCTACCATACTGTCTTCGCACCAAGTCCCAATCTCAGTGCATTGCATCTGCCGATGCCATTCCGCTTTCAATCAGGGTACAGTCAATTAATTGAAAATCTTCGTATACTTCAGGTTTATAACGGTCTGATTTAAATTCGAACTTTCCGCATGCCTGTATAGCGTTTTCAATCAAAGCAACTGAACCTAAGTCCACGTCCCCCCTCTCTTCCGCTATCAAAATAGATTTGTACGGTGTTTCATTTGGTTTAACACTTCCTGACAGAGGATGTGTCAACATCTGATGTCCCTCGTGTATTCTGTCTCTTACCTCTCTCAGAATCTCTTCATATGAGATCTCTTTATATATTATTTCGTGTGTACTTCCGTGTTTTTTGTAAACCATAGGGTTATTGGTCACAATAATATATTTTCCCCTGTTCATACTATGTGATTTCCTTTCCAGACTGAATTTACGGCACTCCACAACCGCATTTTTCTTTTAAACACCAATCCTTCCTCAGTGTTTAAAAAAAGGACGATTTAAACACTTCCGTGATTAAAACGTCCTTCCTGTCTTTTGCCCTGATAATACGGTTTATCCAAAACTCTTACCATACAGCACAAGATTCAGAATGTGGTACGTTTTCCGGTCCTTTTGCCTGAAAGTTTCACTTTTATGTGCCACCAACACATATCGCTTGCCTCTTCGGCGCCTGATAATACAGGTCTCTCTCGAAAAACATCGGCCCACTTATAGCATAATTATAGATATATTCGATTACATTCATTGCCTGTATCTATGATAACTCATTGTCAAATTTTTTGCAATAAATTATTATTTAATTTTTCTATTTAGTCATTTTGCATATAGTGAATATATATATTTTGTATATTTTTTACTATTTACATTTTTTATATATCATGCTATTTCTTCGCATTTTTAAAATAATCATCATGTACTTTCTTAATTACACCGCTCAATGCAAACAGTGCAAGGATGTTCGGAATAACCATCAAAGAGTTAAAACAATCCTGCATTGTCCATACAAGCTCTACCTCTGCCAGAGATCCCAGGAAAACGCAAACGGCAACAAGCACAGAATAAATCTTTACAGCTTTTGGACCAAATAAATATTTGATATTTGCCTGTCCAAAGAAATACCATCCGATAATCGTTGAAAATGCAAAGAACAGCATACAAACTGCAATAAAGATATCTCCACCTTTTCCAAACAATGTAGAGTATGCATACTGGCTGAGCGCTGCACCTGTCAGACCTGTCGGAATGGAATGAGTTGTAATAATAACAAGGGCAGTCAGGTTCAGGATAACGAATGTATCGATAAATACACCGGCCATAGCTACAAATCCCTGTTCTACAGGATGATCAACCTTTGCAACTGCATGTGCGTGAGGTGTGGAACCCATACCAGCTTCATTGGAGAATAATCCTCTTGCAACACCTTTTGTAAGCGCAAGTTTGATTGTAGCACCTGCTGCACCACCGGCAATTGAGCTTGGTGAAAAAGCTCCAACAATAATGGAATAGAATGCATATGGGATTTCTTTAAAGTTAAAGATGATAACAATTAAAGATCCTAAAATATAAAGAGCAGCCATAACAGGAACGATAAGTTCTGTGATCTTGGCAATACGTCCCATACCACCAACAAATACAAATAAAGAAACAACCGCAATCACAAGACCCATTACCCACTGAGGAATACCAAATGCTGTATTCCATGCAGCTGCAATTGAGTTAGACTGTACAGCATTTCCCATAAATCCAAGTGCAAATACAATCAAAACAGCAAAAATTCCTGCCAGAACTTTACCGAATTTACCTTTAAATGCTGCGCGGATATAATATACCGGACCACCGGTCACAACTCCGTCTTCACCGACTCTTTTGTACTTCTGTGCCATAATAGCCTCGGCATAGATAGTAGCCATTCCGAGAAATGCTGCGATCCACATCCAGAAAATAGCACCCGGACCACCAATTGCAAGTGCTGTAGCTGCACCGGCAATATTACCGGTTCCTACCTGTGCGGCAATGGCTGTAGCAAGTGCCTGAAAAGAAGACATACCATCGTCTCCGGCTTTTTGATCTTTCTTGAACATTCCGCCAAAAGTTCTTCTCATCGCTTCGCCAAATCCACGAACCTGAATAAATCCAAGCTTCACTGTAAACCATATACCACCTCCAAGTAAGGCGATGATCAAAATGTAGTTAGAAAGATAGCTTCCTATTGTTGAAAAAATGTCATTTAATACCTTTTCCAAAGTAATTCCCCCTTTTCTTCTGCCTCGCCATGCCGGTATTCTGTCTCACAAAATATGTATTTCAGCATAGCAGTCATTGGTATAGATATTTTATATAACATTATTGAACATATTAATATATTAACATTGAAGAGATTTTTTGACAACAATATAAGTTTCTCTTGCATATTTTTCGTCAATTTTTCAAATTGTAGATAATTTATCTTTTTTAGTGAAAAAAGAAATGGCGGAAACACAAGGGTTTCACGCCATTTCAATTTTTTTATTTTTTTGAATAATTTCTCATTTTCGTCATTTTGCCAAATAATTATCAATGTCTATACATTGATCTCAGCTTTCACGCCCAGGATATCTTTATTTTTATCAAGAAGAGGACGAATGACATTGTTTAAATACGCATCTACCTGAACAGATGCACGTCCTGTATACTTGGACGGATCCATTGTTTTCTTAAGCTCATCCAGTGTAAGATTGAACGCAGGATCAGCCGCTATCAATTCAAGGAGATTGTTATCAAGACCTTTCTCCTTTACATTACGCCCTGCTTCCATGGAAAGTTCACGTATTCTCTCATGCAGCTCCTGTCTGTCTCCACCTGCTTTTACAGCATCCATCATAATGTTTTCTGTAGCCATAAAAGGAAGTTCACTCATAAGACGTTTTTCTATAACTTTAGGATAAACAACAAGTCCGTCTACTACATTCAGGCAAAGATCAAGGATACCATCAATCGCAAGGAATCCTTCCGGCACACTCAGACGCTTATTAGCCGAATCATCCAGTGTTCTCTCAAACCACTGTGTCGCAGAAGTGATTGCCGGATTCAGCGCATCAATCATAACATAGCGAGACAGAGATGCAATTCTCTCACTTCTCATCGGATTTCTCTTATATGCCATGGCAGAGGAACCAATCTGAGTCTTTTCAAATGGCTCTTCTACTTCTTTCAAATGCTGAAGCAGACGAATATCATTAGACATTTTATGTGCACTTGCCGCAATTCCGGCCAGTACATTTAAGACTCTTGTATCAACCTTTCGGGAATAAGTCTGTCCTGACACCGGATAACATGCTTTAAATCCCATTTTCTCTGCGATCATCGGATCAATCTTATCAATTGTTTCCTGATCTCCGTCAAAAAGTTCAAGGAAACTTGCCTGTGTACCTGTGGTCCCTTTTGAACCAAGAAGCTTTAATGTGCTCTTCACATACTCAAGGTCCTCTAAATCCATCTCAAATTCCTGAAGCCACAGTGTTGCTCTCTTTCCAACTGTTGTAGGCTGTGCAGGCTGAAAATGCGTAAACGCAAGTGTCGGAAGATCCTTATACTCGTCAGCAAATTTTGCAAGCTCTGCAATCACATTTACAAGTTTCTTTCTGACAAGCTCCAGTGCCTCTGACATCAGAATCACATCTGTATTGTCTCCGACATAGCAGGAGGTTGCTCCAAGGTGAATAATACCTTTAGCCTTCGGGCACTGCTTACCGTAAGCATAAACATGTGACATTACATCATGGCGCACTACTTTTTCTCTTTCCTTTGCGACATCATAGTTAATGTCATCTGCATGTGCTTTTAATTCTTCAATCTGTTCATCTGTGATCGGAAGCCCCAATTCTTTTTCCGTCTCTGCAAGCGCAATCCACAATCTTCTCCATGTACGGAATTTTTTGTCAGGCGAAAAGATATACTGCATCTCCTTACTCGCGTAGCGCTCTGAGAGCGGGCTCTGGTATCTGTCGTTTGTCATAATTTTTCTCCTCTCTTCTTCCCAAAATATTAAATGTGATCTATTCGAATGCCAGTGAGACATCCTTATTTGGCACTTTCATCGGATAATTTCCGGTAAAGCAGGCATCACAATACCCCAAATCCCCCACCATATCTTTTAATTTATCAATTTCCATATATCCGAGCGAATCCGCACCAATCATCTGCCGGATCTGCTCTGTTGTATGGGAATGGGCAATCAACTGTTCATTTGACGGTACATCTGTACCAAAATAGCAAGGATACAAAAACGGTGGTGAGCTGATTCTCACATGTACTTCCGTAGCTCCTGCCTTTTTCAGCATTTTAATAATATTTGCACTTGTGGTTCCTCGGACAATCGAATCATCAACCAAAACTATTCTCTTGCCTTTAACCACTTCTTCTATTACATTAAGTTTAATTTTTACACTGCTTTCTCTCTGGCTTTGTTTCGGTTTAATAAAGGTCCTTCCCACATAACTGTTTTTGTGAAATGCCATACCATAAGGAATTCCTGATTCCTCTGAATATCCTTTTGCCGCAACCAGACCGGAATCCGGCACACCGACAACAAGATCCGCCTCTACCGGATAAGATTTTGCCAGAGCCTTTCCTGCAACAATCCTTGAATGATAAACATTGACACCATCAATAGTACTGTCAGTTCTGGCAAAATAAATGTATTCAAAAATGCATCTCGCCTGCTTTTCAGATGAAATCGCCATTGACATATCTGATTTCACACCATGCTTTGTAAAGCTCACAATCTCTCCCGGCTTTACATCACGGACAAATTCTGCTCCCACAGCTGCAATAGCGCAGCTTTCTGATGCAAGAAACCATGTGTTATCTCTCTTTCCTATACACAGTGGTTTTAAGCCAAATGGATCTCTCACACCGATCATCTTCCTTGGAGAGCTGATAACAAGCGCGTAACCGCCCTGAATTTTTTTCATTGCGTTTTTCACAGCCTCTTCAGCTTTTTTCGTCTTCAACCGCTCTCTGGCAATATGGTATGCAATTACCTCCGAATCAATGGTTGTCTGGAAGATTGCCCCTGTATATTCCAATTCATGGCGCAGCTCAACTGCATTGGTAATGTTACCATTGTGTGCAATAGCCAGAGTTCCTTTCACATAGTTCAGAACCAAAGGCATTGCATTTTCGACCCTTGTCCCTCCGGCAGTTGAATACCGGACATGTCCTACCCCAAGATTGCCTTTGAGTCCCCCAAGCGACTCTTCGTCAAAGACATCATTTACAAGACCGAGTCCTTTTTTAGAGTGTACTTTCCTCTCTCCGTAAGTGTCTGTCACAGCAATGCCACAGCTCTCCTGTCCCCTGTGCTGTAACGCAAAAAGCCCATAGTATACAGACGGGGCAACATCGCCGCCATCCATATCATAGGCTCCAAACACTCCGCATTCCTCTCCCATACCAGTTGTCACTTTTTTGTAGTCCATGAACGCAAGCTCCTTACTGTATTAATTTTGAAACTGCCCATTAATAAGCAGCAGTAAACAATCTGTATTACGCTATAAGTATAATACATGGAAAATGGAAAAGCAATTATTTAATTGTTACTAAATTTCCCAAGAAATTCCCTCATTCTTTCGTTAGAAGAGTTAAATACTTCTTCCGGCGTTCCCTCCACTGCAATGTACCCATTATCCATAAAAATAATTTTATCTGAAACATTTCTTGCAAATGCCATTTCATGTGTAACGATAACCATCGTCATATGTTCTGCAGCAAGGTCGCGGATAACTTTCAGTATTTCTCCGGTAAGCTCCGGATCAAGAGCCGATGTCGGTTCATCAAAAAACAAAATATCCGGATTCATAGCCAGTGCCCGGGCAATTGATACTCTTTGCTGCTGCCCGCCAGAAAGCTGATAAGGATATACATTTTCTTTATCTGAAAGTCCCATTTTCCCAAGAAGCTTTCTCGCTGTTTCATACACTTCCTTCTTATCCCTTTTCTGCACTTTAATCGGTGCATCAGTAATGTTTTTCATCACAGAATAATGCGGGAAAAGATTAAAATTCTGAAAAACCAGACCAAAAGATCCATCATATTTAATAACACCTTCGTCCGGTGTTTCAAGACCAGTTGCACAGCGAAGTAAAGTTGATTTTCCAGACCCCGATGGTCCGATAATTCCAAGAACTTCCCCTTTATCTACTGTCAGCGAAATATCTTTCAGCACTTCTAATTCACCAAAGCTCTTTTTTATATTTGTCATTTCAAGCAGACTCATTCTATTCCTCCTCTTATCAGATGTTGCGCATTCTCTTTATCTATAATAATTCAGCTTTTTCTCAAACGCTTCCATCACTACAGCAACCAGAAGATTAAAAATATAATAAAACAATCCCGCTGCAATAAACGGAACCATAGACGTCTGTGCTGCTGCAATCTGCTTTGCTGTTGTAAACATTTCCGGAACTGCAAGCACAAAAGCAAGAGATGTATCCTTTACCAGTGTAATAACTTCATTCGTCACAGGAGGAAGTATCCTCTTCACTACCTGAGGAAAGATAATCCGGAAAAAAGTCTGAACTTTAGAATATCCGAGAACCTTTGCAGCCTCATATTGCCCCACCGGAATAGATTCAATTCCCGCACGATATATTTCTGCAAAATACGCTGCGTAATTTATTGCAAAACCTATAAGGATAGCCGTCATTCGATAAGAACTTGATATCTGTATTCCAAAAAGATAATACGGGCAGAAAAACACTACCATAAGCTGCAGCATCAAAGGTGTTCCTCGCATAATTGATATGTACAGCTTTGCAAGAAGTCTAAGAGGTGTAAACTTTGACATTCTTCCAAAAGCGACTAAAAGTCCGAGCGGCAATGAAAACAAAAGTGTCAAAACAAATATTTCCACAGAAGTGACCATACCGCTGCAAAGCTCTCTTATCAGTACTACAAAACTCATATCTTTATCCTCCAAACTCTTCAGACCGTAAAAGAAAGGAACTGAGCCTTTCTCGGTCAGTCCCTTTCAAAGCCTTTTTTATTTTCCAATACACAGTGATCCCGGAACACCGTAATCTGCATACTTTTCTGCAATCTCTTCAACTGTTCCGTCTGCTGCCATTTCATCCAATGTCTTTTGTACCTGATCTCTTAATGTGTCATTTCCTTTTTTGAATCCGATACCGTACTGTTCTGAAGATATTTCTTCCTCCAGAAGGACAAAATCATCCGGATTCTCTCTGGAATTCATCTGATAATAAGCAACACCGATATCCATTGCGATTGCATCACATGCTCCTGCTTCCAGATCCATAAATGCTGTGTTATACTCGGCAATCTCTGTAAGATTTCCAAATGTATCTGCCAGTTCTTTCTGATCTCCCTGTAATGCTGCGAGAGCAGAGGAATCTACCTGTGTCTCTACAAGTTTTCCTGCAAGATCATCAAAGCTCGTGATTCCAGAATCTTTCTTTACAACAAATACCTGTTTATTATCAATATATGGTTCTGACCATGTATAATCATCTTCACGGCCGTTCATTGTAAATCCATTCCATATACAATCAATTGTACCGGATTCAATTTCCATATCCTTAGCATCCCAGTCGATCGGCTGTTTTACAAGTTCCCAGTTATTGCGGTCACAAACTTCCTGAGCAAGATCAAGATCGAAACCAACATAATCACCATTATCATCTTTATAACCATATGGCGGAAATGCTGCATCAAATCCGACAACTAATGTCTCATCATCATTTTCAACCGATGCATCATCTGCTGTTTCTTCTGTTGCTTCTTCACTTTCTTTACTTTCTTCCTTACTGCCGCATCCGGTGAAAACCATTCCGAATGTCAGAACAACCGCAAGTAATAATGCCAGTTTCTTTTTCATAATATTTCCTCCTCTGCCATGGTCTTTTTCGCCATGCCTTTTTCCCGGTTTGGTAATTTACCTGTTTATCAGTTCACTAATTGACTGCTTTACCACAGTAAATTCCTTGTCATATTATCATATTCTCTTGCGGTTGTCAATTCTACGATATTCATTTTTCCAATTTTCGATCTGGCCTTCCTCTATCTGCGGGTCTGTTTCACGATGCACCTTTTTCATCTGTTCTTTCAAAATCGAATCCATACTCAGAAAAAGAGAATTACCCGAAAGCATTTTGACATATTCCTCTTCCGGATATGCCTTGTAACAGCAATAAAGATATGCTTTTAAAAGATCCGTCTCCTCACAGATCTGATATGCTTCCTTATATGCCAAAGCTGCTTCTTCATACAAAAAAAGTCTGCCATAAGCGCTCCCCAGACATCCATAAATATGCCCATAAAAACTCTTTTCAACAGAATCATCCCACTCTGCATGGATAATCGACTGATAAACCAAAATTGCCGCAGAATATTCCCCACTTTCCAGAAGAGTATCTGCTTTGTACTTTGTTTTTTCGACTTCTTTCTGATTCTGAAGACTTTCCAAAACGCCTTGGATTTTATTAATCTCTGACTGAGCATAAATATCAGAACCTCGAAGTAAAGTAAGCACAAACTGCTCTTCTGAGCAGTTTTTCGAGAGCTCATCGCCCAATTTATCAGCAAGTTCTGCCATATCCAGTTCCGAAGCAAGCCACTCGCACAACTGACGGTTCATAATGGTATAGTCTATCAGATAAAGATTATTACATACATAATAGCATAACTCCTCTATCGTATAGATCCGAATATGAACGCGCGTAATTTCGTAAGCCTGCTTCGCCCGTTTTTTATGACATAGAATTAAACTGCCCATTGATTCCTCCCAAATGTATTTCTTTTACGACCTTAAAATCTGTCGCAGGATAAAATTCTCCAAATCCAATATCTCTCAGCGTTAATCTGCACAGACGCTCTTCAAGGAACAAAATCTCTACTCTGAGCCTCAGTGAATAATCAGTTCGTTCCGGCAATCCGCTAAGTGAAATTCTTTCAACCTGTAATTCATCTCCCGCCAGCGATTCGATATGAACTTCCAGATCCGAGGCATCTTCCAGAAGGACCTCCCATTGTCCGTCGGCTTCATACCATCTGGTCCCCCATGACACGATCGGATACCATCCTTCTTTACCATTAACTCTCATTCTCAGAGATATCTGTTGTGTCATCTTAGTCTCATCAAGATAAATGGGGCCCTCATTGTCATCTCTGCATATGCGGATAGATGAATAACATGCTCCTTTACTGTACAGGTTATTGCCTACGAATGCTCTTCTTCCGTTACACAGGACACGCAATGAATTCGGATACCAGTTTTTCTCAAACCCCTCTCCGGTCAGATATACAGATGAAATCACTTTTTTTTCAAATACATTCTGTATAAAAGATTTGAAACTTTCATCTGCACTCTTTGCCTTTTCGTCATCATGCAGAATCGGATAGATTGCCTCCAACTCTTTAATATGCGCATTAGCAACCTCATCCACCGTCACAAACAGTTCTTTTTCACGGCTGTTTGCAACATTCAGCCTTCTCAGCATATAGGCATTGATTTTCTGATCATCGCAGAAAAACAATGCCGATTCATACTGCCAGAGTTCTTTTGGCTGAAAGAACATATACTGGCAAAAGCTCTCTTTATAATCCTGTACATATACTTTGTCTTTTGAAATCCCCAAATGCTGTGCGATTCCTTTTAAGAGCTTCGACATATCTACATTTGTAATTGGAGACGTAAATGTCAGATAATCGATCTGCTCAAACTTTTCTAATGTAAGCCCTACAAATTTCGCAAGAAGCCAGACTGCATCATAAATCTTTTCTCCTACAGCAACTCTCCTTCTGTGAATCGCTTTTTCAAAAAGATCTTCAACCGGAGTACACAGACCAAGAATTCCCATTTTTTTTGCTTCTACACCATAAACCCACCGGTTGTCCACTTTCCCGATCAGCAGAGGAATCTGATAATTATCGGAGGCAATCTCCATCGTTTCAGGCTCTTCTTTTGTCTCGTCGTAATAACTTATCTGACAGTATTTTTCATTCAGGTCATATCCAAGGATACTTCCTCTCTTCATCATGTTTCCTCCTAGTGATCTAATAAATCTTAAACATCCTGTCTGCCATCTTTTCTTCTTCTTTAAAAGAAATCATCGCTTTTTTACGTTTCGCAGGGGACATTCCCATCATTGCATTGATCTTTCCATATTTGCCAACCTTTGTTCTGCATTGGGCTTTAAGAACTTCCTTTTCTGAAGTTTTGACTTCTTTTTCTTTTATTTCCTGAAAATAATAGCTTATGCTCTCATCCTCATACAATACATACTGCTTTACATACAGATTTTCAAATACCGGGAGCATTGTTTCAGAATGGTATCCAAGTTCTTCTCTTGTCCCCTTCTTCATCTTATAATACAGCTTTACGCTGCTGCCTGGTTCTGCCCTATAAAACACCATCGATTTATCATATAGCTGCAGCTCTCTGAGCCATGATTCTTTATAATTTAAATAGAATGGGAAAACCATCTGTTTTTCACACATTTCCCTGAGAATCTGATGAAGAACAGTCTCATGGTCTGCCGGATAATTCTGACACGAAAAATGTTTCAGCAAAGCTACCTTGCAAATATCTGCCAGTTCCTCTCCGTGCTCACATTCATTGACAATAATATCAAATACACTTTTATCAAGGTCTCTCTCAAAAACCACATATTGTTTTGACACGTAAGCAAGATATGCCTGCTTCAGACGAAAATAAGAATTATCCGATAAATAATAATCTTCAAAGATTTTTTCCTCACAAAACAGATCCTCTGAAAATACCATCTGCGTGATAATGCGTTCTCCGACTTTATAGGCAGGAACGTCATATTCTTTTAATACATCCCACAGTTTCCTCATATCATCTGTCGCACCGCAATAGTAGTTTGCCAGATACATTAATGTTATCTTATCATATTGCTGACGCTTAAACATTTCAAAGCAAAGATATGTCAGAAATTCATCTTCTTCATAATCCGTTTCTCTGACCTGTCTCGTACAGAGACTGAAAACATCCTGCTCTTCAAAAGCATCTATCCCTTTCTGACGTATATTTTCAAATGTCAGTTCTTCCTTTTTACTGCCTTCCTGCCATTTTCCTTCATCTTCTTCATATTTTTTATACATATCAAGGAAACGGGGTTCATAGAAAAGACGTTTTGTTTCGTAAGGGATCGAATCTGTATAATAGCGCCCCGAAACTGATTCCCACACGATACGTGATTCTTTGTCATACAGACAGATCACCGTCGTACTGTCATGCTCATAAGGCACTCTCTGTCTGACACTTCCATCTTTCTCAATCACCAGAACATAATTCATATCCGGAACCTTTGTAGATACAGAATATGCATAACAAATGTCTCGCATCGCTTCCATACGTTCATCATTCATTTCTTCTTTCACACAGAATCTCTTATACAGTACACGAAGATGCTCTGTTATATGCCTTTTCAGAAGTTGTTCCCACGTAAAAGTTACCATCTGTTCACGGTAATTTAAATACATATCCTCGCCGCCAACTTCATATGTCAGCAAATTCGCATATAAGAAAGCCGCCTTCTTGTAATCTAATGAATTTCCGTGCATAAAATAAAGAAAAATAGATTTCGGAAGAGGCCCCCTCACAGAATCTGTATCAAGTGTTATCATATAATACTCATAAAGCTGAGCAATTTTCAAACCTTCATTTACCGCGCGCTGATACCATACGAAGTATTTATTCTGTATCTTGTTCCCTTTGATAAGAAGAGTACAGATTGTATTTAATATCATTTTTTCCTGATACATATCATAAATCTTTTCCAATATCCGGAATAATGATTCACTGTATGTCTTTTGCTGACTTGCAAAATTTGCCACATATAGTGCGAGCTCTTTTGTCATCAGACGATACTTTGCCGCAAATCCCAAAACCTGAATTTCAAAAGTTCCCAGCTTTTTCAGCAAGGTGGGCTTTTCCTGATAGCACAGATAAGCCTCCAGATAAAAAAGCACCTGATGACAGTCAAATTCATACTGCTGTTCCAAAACCTCCAGGCGTTTATATGGATTTCTGTATCTGTGATCTAGACGAATGATCATGTATAACAGAGCCCAGTTATCCTGATAACGCATATATGTTTTTCCAAGCTCATCCAAAACCCGCTCCGTATGGCTTCCTTTTCCACGTATCAGAGCAGTCAGATAGAGATAGTAGCAGTTAATAATCGGATCTTTTCCTATAGCAAAACGATTATAATTAAAATTTTCCAAAATCCATTTTGCTTCTTCAATCTTTCGCCCTTTTATATAAATATTAGCCTGAAGCAACTGGTATGATTCATTGAGCGGATCTGATTTGCGAAGAGTCGAAACCTTTTCAGTTGCGCTTTCCACCCAATTTTTCAACTCTGTTCTTCCTGCAATATAGCTTACATATTCTTTTAAAATCTGTGCACAAACAAGTTCCGGCATATGATGATTTTCATCATATTCCAGATTTTGCAGCACTTCTATCTCATATGTGAGCGTTTCATATGGAGTAACAAAATGTATCGCCCCAAAATTACGTCCTCCATGAAGAAATTCCGGGCGTACAAGATACTCCACTTCAAAAGTATTCCCCACAAAATCTTCTGATGTAATCTCCGGCCTGAGCACTTTCAGGAACTTGCCCTCCGCCTCTATGTGTATAGGCATATATCCCCATGTATTTTTCATAATGGAGATAATTCCTTTCGTCGATTCATGGATATCTTCGAACAGCATTCCTTCGCCTGCCAATGTGAGGAAAATACATTCCTTCTGTTTGATGCCTACCAGAAACTCTTCCATGGCCTGTTCGCCAAGTGACCATTTACGCATATTGTCATAAAGATAAAATATACGCTCATTTTCATATTTTAAAATCTCATAAAAAGATTTTGAGCGGAACAGACGTCCCGCCTCCGAATAGTCTTTGATTGCAAGTTTGCGAAAATCATCTGTGCTCTGAATCTTTCCATAAGAAGTCATAATATACGGTTTTTCAATAATAGCTGTGAACGAGAGTTCATACTCTCCTCCGGTACATACAACAGTAAACTTTCCCTTTTCAACATGTCCGGGTCTGAGCCCCCGGCCATCATAGGTAAATTCTACTTTTGCAGGATTTCCTTCAAATCCTTGTTCTTTAAAATGAACACGAAAAGAAGAAGGGTACACAAGTCCCCTGATTTTGCTGTCATTATTACTCTTTATTTGGAAACTTCCCCTGTATACTTCCCCTTCACCAATAATCAGTACCAGATTCGTTTCTTCAAATACTACTTCCGGCCTTACAAGCCGAAAGTCTCCTTTGGAAAATTTCTGAATCTTATTTTTCAAGTCTGACACCTGCTTCTTTCGTTGCTTTTTTTACAAAACATACTATAATAAATTATAGCATTGTTTTGCGGTTCATGGCAATGCTGAAACGCAAAAACTTACAAATATGTGTCAAGGAGTAGTAAAATGTCAAAAAAAATAGAATTCCATGGAAGTGATCTGGAAAAAATAGAAGAATATTATCATATTCCGAAAGAAGAGATTATTCAATTCGGGGCAAATGTAAATCCTCTCGGTCTGTCGGAAAATGTAAAAGATGAATTACGTTCACATCTGGACATCATCAGCCGGTATCCTGACCGTGAGTACAAAGATCTGAAAGCTGCAATCAGTTCATACTGTGACATCCGTCCGGAAAATATAGTTGTAGGTAATGGTTCCACTGAGCTTATCTCTCTTCTCATCAGCCAGAAAGCTGCAAAAAAAGCCCTTGTTCTCGGGCCTACATATTCCGAATATGAAAGAGAACTTTCACTTGCAGGAGGATGCCTGCATTACTATAACCTTCAGGAATCCGACAATTTCATACTGGATGTACCTGACCTGATCAATACTTTGGATGAAAATATCGATCTTCTTATTATATGCAACCCAAATAATCCAACATCGTCAGCCATAAGCAATCAGGACATGGAAACTATCGTTACCGCATGCCGTAAGCTCAATATTTTTGTAATGATAGACGAAACATATATAGAATTTGCACCTGACATGTCTTCCATTACTGCTGTTCCTCTCACAGACAAATATGACAATCTCATGGTCATTCGAGGTGTCTCCAAATTTTTTGCGGCACCCGGTCTTCGCTTTGGATACGGCATCACAAGTAATAAAGAATTTCTCAGTATGCTCCTGACTCACCAGAATCCATGGAGCTTAAACAGTGTCGGTGCCTTTGCCGGAGAGCTTATGTTAAAGGACAAGTCTTATATTGAAAAAACATGGAACCTAATTGATTCCGAGCGTTCAAAAATGTGCAGGGAAATCGAAAAGCTGGATTCCTTCAAAGTATATCCACCCTCTGCAAATTTCATTCTTCTTAAAATTTTAAAAGAAGGCGTGACTTCTTTCGACGTATTTGAAGCTGCAATTAAAGAAAAAATGATGATTCGTGACTGTTCTTCCTTCAAAAGTCTGGATGGAGAATTTGTGCGCTTCTGCATCATGAACCCAAAAGATAACGAAAGGCTGTTGAACGTACTTAAAAACATCTGATTTTCATATGGTCAAAAAAATTTCCCGGGAATTCATATAAATCCCGGGAAATTATTCTAATCTCTTATTAATCAGTCAATGCTTATTTCTTTAAGATCAGCGCAACAAATGTAATGTCTTCCTCGCCTGTGTTCTTTATTCCATGTCCGTCTCCTTCTTTACAGAAGAAAGAATCACCCGGCTCAAGTGGCATCTCTTTTCCATTATCATTATAAACACCGGTTCCTGTTAAAATATAATATCCTTCTGCGTCTCCCTGATGCACATGATATCCGATCTCACATCCTGCCGGTACAGTAACTTTTGCATACATTTTACAAGCTTCCCCACGATCCTCATCAGAAATCAACATTTCCTTTGTAATATATCCTGCTCCGCCATATGCATGCTCTGCCTTAATAATCTCTCTTTCTCCCGCTTTCGTCATAAGAACGACCTCCTTTGAATTTTTCTGATTTTTATTATAGCATATGGTTACACTTTTGCTATATTTTTTTATATCTTTGCAATATCAATCAGTGTCAGTTTCTTAATATCTGTATTTTCCAGGCTTGTAATAAGTGCTTCTGCGGTATCAATTGCTGTCAATACATTTACACCCGTCTCGATGGCATTTCTTCGGATCACAAAGCCATCCTTCGAATGCTCTGCTCCCTGCGGAGGTGTATCAATAACGAGGTCAATCTTATGTCCAAGGATCAGATCCATAAGGTTCGGAGATTCCTGTTCAATCTTATTAACAGCATTTGCCTTCACGCCCGCTGCCTTCATAGCTTCTGCTGTTCCTCTTGTAGCAAAAATACGATAACCGATCTTTTCAAACCTGCGTCCAATCTCTACAGCTTCTTCTTTGTCCTCATCACGGACTGTGATTATCATATTTTTATGCTGAGGCAGCTTAATACCCGCACCAAGGAATGCCTTATAGAGAGCCTCGTCAAATGTCTTTGCGATTCCAAGGCATTCTCCTGTTGACTTCATCTCTGGTCCAAGACTGATATCTGCGCCACGGATTTTCTCAAATGAGAATACCGGCATCTTAACTGCAAAATAATCTGTCTCCGGCTGAAGTCCTGGTGTATAGCCAAGATCTCTGATTTTATTTCCGATGATAACCTTTGTTGCCAGTGGTACAATCGGAATGCCTGTTACCTTGCTGATATATGGTACCGTTCGGCTGGAACGAGGATTTACTTCAATGACATAAACGTCTTCCCCACACACAATAAACTGGATGTTAATAAGACCGATAACATGCAGTGACTGTGCAAGTCTCTTTGTATATTCTTCAATGGTACGTTTTGTCTTTTCGGAAATGCTTCGTGCAGGATATACGGAGATACTGTCTCCGGAATGGATTCCCGCACGCTCCACGTGTTCCATGATTCCAGGAATCAAAATATCATCGCCATCGCACACTGCATCAACCTCAATTTCTTTACCCTGCAGATATTTATCAACAAGGATTGGATGATCCTGTGCAATCCGGTTAATAATTCCAATAAACTCATCAATATCATTGTCATTGATGGCAATCTGCATACCCTGACCGCCAAGTACATAAGAAGGACGCACAAGTACCGGATATCCAAGCCTGTTAGCAACTTCTTTTGCTTCCTCGGCAGTAAATACGGTTCCGCCTGTCGGTCTCGGAATCTGACATTTCTCCAGGATTGCGTCAAAAAGTTCCCTGTCTTCCGCAGCATCAACATTTTCTGCTGAAGTACCCAAAATCGGCACTCCCATCTTCATAAGGGACTCTGTAAGCTTAATAGCTGTCTGTCCTCCAAACTGAACAACAGCTCCGTCCGGTTTTTCTAAGTCGACAATACTTTCCACATCTTCCGGTGTCAGCGGCTCAAAATAAAGTTTATCCGCAATATCAAAATCTGTACTTACTGTCTCCGGATTATTATTTACAATAATTGTCTCGTAACCTTCTTTGGCAAACGCCCATGTACAATGCACAGAACAGAAATCAAATTCGATACCCTGACCGATACGGATCGGACCCGAACCAAGTACAAGAACTTTCTTCTTACCTTCTGTCTTTTCTACCTCGTTCTCACTTCCATATACAGAATAATAATATGGTGTCTCAGCAGCAAACTCAGCCGCACAGGTATCTACCATCTTATAGGATGCTGTAATTCCATATTCATGACGAAGATCGTGGACCTTTCTCTCTGTAAGTCCGGTAAGCTTTGCAATGACAGAATCCGGGAATTCCATACGCTTTGCTTCTTTCAAAACATCTACATCAAGACTCTTCATACCGGAAGCAATACCCGGCGCACACGCTTTCAGCGCAAGCTCCATCTCCACAAGGATTCCTATTTTATCTATAAACCACTTATCGATCTTGGAAATTTTATGGATTTCATCATAAGATATCCCCTGTCTGATAGCTTCCGCAATCTTCCAGATCCGTCTGTCATCTACAACCTTCAATTCCTCCAAAAGCTCTTCTCTTCCAAGATGTGAGTAGTCATAAGACATAAGGCTGTCCACATGCTGTTCCAGGGAACGGATTGCTTTCATCAGCGCACCTTCAAAATTATCGCAGATACTCATAACCTCTCCAGTTGCTTTCATTTGTGTAGTCAGCGTACGCTTTGCACTGATAAATTTATCAAACGGAAGTCTCGGAATCTTAACAACACAATAGTCGAGCATAGGCTCAAAACTCGCATAGGTCTTTTGCGTAACCGCATTTTTAATCTCATCAAGCGTATAGCCCAACGCAATCTTAGCTGCTACTTTCGCAATCGGATAACCTGTAGCCTTTGATGCCAGTGCTGAAGAACGACTGACACGAGGGTTAACCTCAATTACACAATACTCAAACGTCTCCGGATGAAGTGCATACTGCACATTACATCCACCTGTAATATTCAACTCACTGATAATATTAAGAGCTGATGTACGAAGCATCTGATACTCTTTATCTCCAAGTGTCTGAGACGGTGCAACTACAATACTGTCACCGGTATGAACACCGACAGGATCAATATTTTCCATATTACATACAGTAATGCAGTTTCCGTTACTGTCACGCATCACTTCGTATTCGATTTCTTTCCATCCGGCAATGCAGCGTTCTACAAGAACCTGACCCACACGAGAAAGTCTGAGACCATTTTCAAGAATCTCCACGAGCTGGACTCTGTTGTGAGCAATTCCGCCACCGCTTCCTCCAAGAGTATATGCTGGGCGGAGAACAACAGGATATCCGATCTTTTCCGCAAACGCTACACCATCTTCTACACTCTCAACAACAAGAGATGCAGCACATGGCTCACCAATTTTCTCCATCGTCGTTTTAAACTCCAGACGATCCTCAGCCTTTTTGATTGTCTCAGAAGTCGTACCGATCAAACGGACATTATTCTCTCTCAAAAACCCGTTTTCCTCAAGTTCCATGGCAAGGTTAAGCGCAGCCTGACCTCCAAGTGTCGGAAGAACGCTGTCCGGCTTTTCTTTCAGAATAAGCTGTTCTACTACCTCAACCGTCAATGGCTCAATATAAACACGGTCTGCAATATCTTTATCCGTCATGATTGTTGCCGGATTAGAATTCAAAAGTACAACCTCAAGCCCTTCTTCTTTCAAAGAACGACATGCCTGCGTACCCGCATAATCAAACTCTGCAGCCTGTCCAATGACAATAGGACCGGAGCCAATTACTAATACTTTTTTAATATCTTTATTTCTAGGCATTATTTTGCTCCTTTCATCATATCCATGAATCTGTCAAACAGGTAACCGGAATCCTGCGGTCCCGGACATGCCTCTGGGTGAAACTGAACCGTAAAAATGTTCTTTCCTTCGTAGGCAAATCCCTCGTTAGTTCCATCATTTACATTGATAAATGCTTCTTTTGCGATAGAACTGTCTAATGTGGATGCATCCACCGCATATCCATGGTTCTGAGAAGAAATATACACGCGGTTATTACTCAGATCTTTTACCGGATGATTTCCTCCTCTGTGACCATATTTCAATTTATAGGTTTTTCCGCCATTAGCAAGAGCCATCAGCTGATGTCCGAGACAAATAGCGAAAATAGGAATATCAGTGTTATACAATTTCTTAATCTCTTCAATAATCGTGACACACGTCTCAGGATCTCCAGGTCCATTTGAAAGCATAATTCCGTCTGGATTGGAAGCAATGATTTCCTCCGCAGAAGTATCTGCCGGATAAACGATCACCTGACATCCTCTCTTGTTTAATGAACGGGCGATATTATTCTTTGCCCCGAAATCCATAAGAGCCACTTTAGGGCCATCGCCTTCCAAAACATATTTTTCCTCACAGGTTACCTTTGATACAACATCTCCCACTACATACTCCTTAAGCTTCGGAATAATCTCATCCAGATTATAATTTTCATTTGTAGTGATCATTCCATTCATTGTACCTTTTTCTCTTAAAATCTTTGTGAGCGCTCTCGTATCAATTCCTGCTATTCCCGGAATATCCTGTTCCTTCAGAAAACTTTGAATGGTTCCTTCACACCGGAAATTACTCGGTAATCTGGACAGCTCTCTCACAATGTATCCGTCAGGCCAAGCCTTTTTTGATTCCATATCCGGTGTAATTCCATAGTTTCCAATTAACGGATATGTCATAACTACTGCTTGTCCGGCGTAAGAAGGGTCTGTTAACACTTCAAGATACCCCGTCATAGAAGTGTTAAAAACGATCTCACTAATCACGTCTCTTGTTGAGCCAATACTGGTTCCTGTGAAGACAGTTCCGTCTTCCAAAATAAGAAATGCTTTCATAATCCACCTATTTCCTTCCATAAAAAAGGCAGTATGTGCACGCACAACTGCCTTGCTGTATACTTTCTTGTTCAAGACACATATGTCCTCACAAATTGTAAAGATTATACTACATATCTATAGCTTTTTCAACAGAAAACGCATAAAAATAAATTAAAATGTATAGAAATTAACTCCCCCACACTTGAAACCCACAAAAACCGTGTATCTAAGCTTCAGATTCTCCTGCACTTCTTACTCATATTTCCAATAAATTACAATTTTATTCAATTTGGGATCATCAATATATGTGTACTTTACTCTCTGAAGCCCATACCACTGTGACAGATTTTTTGCAGCTTGTTCAAGCAATGTGCCAAAAATCTCACTCTTTGCTTTTTCATAAGTTTCAGAATCGGAAAACTTAAAAAGAGAAGGATTACCCTGCTTTGATATCGTTTCATTCATTTTGTCAAGCATAAGCTCACTGTCATTTTTTTCATAATACATACCATTGACAACATAATAGTTATAATCCATCTTAGTACATTCTGGCAGAATAACATCCGAATCCGGGATATGTGTTCGAAACAATTCCTCATCATTGCAACACATGTAATCATAGCTGAATAAATCTTTATCGACCGCCTCTTCTTCATTCAGAAATACCGGATCTCCCCATGTTGTATCCAGGTAATAATAATCCCCTTCACAGACAACCAGATTCCATGCATGATTCTCTCCGTTCTCGGTCTTACCTGTCACATAAGTACAAAAAACCCCCAGTTTTTCAAGAAGATACTGTGTTGCTTTAGAATAACCCGCACATACTGATTTCTTCCCCACAAATACACTGTAAATATTCTGGTTATCTTCCGCATCCGAATCGTAGTCGACAGTATCAACAATGTAATCAAATACAGAAAGAATCTTATCATAATCTGTGGCATTTTTATTTATTCCGCCAAGGCACTTCTGCACTTCCCTGTCAATTTCTTTCTGACGTCTTTCCCTTTCCTGTTCGTCGCATAAATACGAGGGTTTTAAGACAGTATATTTATCTTTGCCCTCATAGCTTGTAGTCTTGGCAGTTCCGTCACACCAGAAAATTTCAGGACTATCCTTTAACACCAACTCAAATAACTTATTTGTTCGTTTTGCATCTGAAGAATGTACATAGATCTCCTCTTCCAGATCCCTGATTCCCTGTGATATTTCCATGTAAGCAGTCTTTTCTTCATCTGAAATCTGTTCGTAATAAAACTTCTGTTCTAACTCTTCTTTGTCAATCTCTACTTTCTGATATGGAATCTCTGGCGAAAGATATGCTGTGAGCTTATCCTTAATCTTCCCATGAAATACTCCGACTGCAACAATAACTTCCACACAAAGCAGCAGGATCATCACAGTCAGTATGCACCCAAAACAGCCTTTTTTCTTATTACCCCTATGCTTTCTCTGTCTCATATTTCATCTCCCCACACTCACAATAATAAATAAGCCGAAACTATTATATTCATTCCAGTGGGGCTATATTACCTGCTGCCCAGTAATAACCTTCTCCATTTCTTTTGTGTCTCTCTGCTTTTTGTTAATGGTCTATTTATATTTACTTTTAATCGTATAGGTTCGATACCATCCACCATAGCAGATTTCATAAGGTCCAAAACAGACAACCGCTTTCTTCCCCGGTTTTATAAAGAAATGCATTTTCTTTACATTATAAGAATTCAAGGTATCCCAGTTCATATTAGCTGCATCCGGATCTTTTTTGATTTTTTTCAATACACTTTTCTTAATAGAAGATTTTGAACCGCTGCATACATTTGTCAAATACAATTTCTTTCCAGTCTTTAAGCTATAATTCAAGCCATAAACATCTGAATTTGAAACTCCACCTGCAAACCAGAATGTTTTCACTTTTATACTGATAATACCGTTTTTATTATATGTAACTTTCGCATTTGCATAATAATAATATTGCAGTTTCTCGTCTTTCATGTATCCTTCTTCGGCATCATTTTGGGCATATTCATATAAATTCTTTGCGGTTTCTGAATAAATAAACCCATTACAGTCTTTTTCAATTGCTTTATTGATCTTCTTAATTGCAGACGATTTTCCCTTAAGGACAGGCTTTTTATAATATACAGTAGCAGTTACTCTGCCGGAATCATATGATTTACTCGCATCCACTTTCTTGTAACTGTATTTTGCCTTAGAAGCAGCCTGAACCTCTGTCTTTCCAAAACAGCACAAAAACAGTGTAAATATACACCCCATCAAAATCATTTTAACAATTCTTTTTCGATTCATATCATCAACTTCCTCCTTTTAATATAGATTCTTTCTCTCTTAATTATAAAATAAGTAAATAAATTTGAAAACAACTATTTTCACACTCTTCCACTTTCTGAATATCCTAATACCAACAGAGTCTTTTTGAGGTTTTTCTATGCCTACAACCAATCCTTCTCTTAATGAAACTCCCGATAAAGGTCAGCTTCAGATTAATATCACCTCTCAGATTACATCATTTCCCATAAAAGACGCCACTATCTCTATTTCATATACCGGAGTTCCAGACAGCAAATTTGAACAATTGACCACAGACTCCTCTGGCCAAACTGAGACAATCGACCTCGATGCACCACCATTGGAGTACAGTCTGAACCCTGCAATTGAGAGTCAGCCCTATTCCGAATATACTCTTGATGTAAGTGCTCCGGGATATGAAGACATCAGTATTGCAGGTACCGAGATTCTTCCCACTGTAAAAGCACTTCAAAACATCCAGCTTCGTCCTCTCATATCCGATGAAGCCCCGAACGAAATCTATGTCATTCCGGCACATACTTTATATGGAGATTACCCTGCAAAAATACCGGAAGATGAAATCAAGCCGGTCAATGAAACCGGTGAAATCGTACTGAGCCGGGTTGTTGTCCCGGAATATATCGTCGTGCATGACGGAAGTCCTCGTGACTCCACTGCAAAAGATTATTATGTTCCATATAAAGATTATATTAAAAATGTTGCATCCAGTGAAATATATGCCACATGGCCTGCAGATACCATTCGTGCAAATGTACTGGCTATCATGTCTTTTACTTTAAACCGGGTATATACTGAATGGTATCGGAACCAGGGCTTTGATTTTACAATTACTTCTTCTACAGCCTACGACCACAAATGGATTCCGGAACGCAACATTTTTGATACAATTTCCGCAATTGTAGACGAACTGTTCGGAAACTACTTATCACGCCCGAATGTGCGTCAACCTATCCTCACTCAATACTGTGACGGGCGAAGAGTACAATGCCCAAACTGGATGACACAATGGGGGTCTAAATCCCTTGGCGACCAGGGATATTCTCCTATTGAGATTCTGCGCTATTACTATGGTGAAAATATGTACATCAATACCGCCGAAGCCATCTCCGGTATTCCGGCTTCCTGGCCGG
>JBJFCD010000014.1:0-24274 GCA_051888795.1 Lachnospiraceae bacterium
GCGCTGTATAATCTTTTCTTAAGATACGTTCTGATTTCATGGTCTTCTACTAAGTTATCAGCGAAATCTTTTTCTGCATACCATTTGGAGTCCCAATCTTTGATTACGCCAACTCTTAAGCCATGAGGATTAACTTTCTGTCCCATGTTTGCCCTCCTTATCTTTCATCAAGCACCAGTGTAATGTGGCTCATTCTCTTCTCGATTCTGTAAGCTCTACCCTGTGCTCTAGGTCTGATTCTCTTCATTGTTGGTCCTTTGTTTGCATATGCCTCTGCGATATAAAGGTTCTCAGCATTCATACCGTTGTTATTCTCAGCGTTTGCAATTGCAGACTCCAGTAATTTCTTTATTAAACTAGAAGCATATCTTGGATTGTAAGTCAAAATACCAAGTGCTGTAGTTACATCCTTGCCTCTGATGGCATCTAATACGAAACATGCTTTCTGAACAGAAACTCTTGCGTAAGACAGCTTAGCAGAAGGTCTTGTATCTTTATTAGCATTTCTTTCTCTTTTAATTTGGGATCTATGTCCTTTTGCCATGGATGAACCCTCCTTTCACCATTAATTATCTAACTCTTGATTTCTTTTCGTCTTTTCCGTGTCCTCTATATGTTCTTGTTGCAACGAACTCTCCGAGTTTGTGTCCAACCATATCTTCTGTAACATATACCGGAACGTGTTTTCTTCCGTCATGAACGGCAATTGTATGTCCAACCATGCTTGGGAAGATTGTAGAACGACGGGACCATGTCTTAATTACAGACTTGTCTCCGGCTGCGTTCATAGCATCAATCTTCTTAAGCAGGCTTGCATCTGCGAATGGTCCTTTTTTAATTGAACGTGCCATAGGTTTTAACCTCCTTGTGAAAATTATTTAATCGCTTTACCATCTCTTCTTCTTACAATCAACTTGTTAGAAGCCTTATTTTTCTTTCTTGTCTTAAGACCAAGTGCTGGTTTACCCCAAGGTGTACATGGACCCGGACGTCCGATTCCAGTCTTACCTTCACCACCACCATGCGGATGGTCATTCGGGTTCATAACAGAACCACGAACTGTCGGTCTGATACCCATGTGACGTTTACGACCTGCTTTACCAATGTTAACCAGGTTGTGGTCACCATTTCCAACAACTCCTACAGAAGCTCTGCAGATGATTGGAACCAATCTCATCTCTCCTGATGGAAGTCTGAGGGTTGCATATTTTCCTTCTTTAGCCATTAACTGTGCGCTGTTTCCGGCAGAACGAACTAACTGTCCACCTTTTCCAGGATACATCTCGATGTTATGAATCTGTGTACCTACCGGGATCTCAGAAAGAGGAAGGCAGTTACCTACTCTTACTTCAGCTTCCGGTCCATTCATAACTTTCATTCCATCCTTAAGTCCTTCCGGAGCAAGGATGTAAGCCTTCTGTCCATCTTCATAACAGATCAGAGCAATGTTTGCTGTTCTGTTCGGATCATACTCGATGCCGATTACTGTAGCAGCGATTCCATCTTTATTTCTCTTGAAATCGATTACTCTATATTTCTTCTTAGCTCCGCCTCCGCGGTGTCTAACTGTGATCTTTCCCTGGTTGTTACGTCCTGCCTGTCTGCTCTTTGGAGCCAACAGTGACTTTTCTGGTGTTGTCTTTGTAATCTCAGCAAAATCAGAACCAGTCATCTGTCTTCTGGAAGGCGTATATGGGTTATATGTCTTAATTCCCATGATTGCTTCTCCTTTCGATACTGTTTATTCTCACGGTTTCATTCCGTATGCTTCGCGAAATCTTATAACCCCTCAAAGATTTCGATATCAGCGCTGTCCTCTGTTAACTGAACGATCGCTTTTTTTGTCTTAGCTGTCTTTCCGAATTTGAAAGTTCCACGAACTCTCTTTTTCTTTCCTTCGCAGTTCATTGTATTAACGCCTGCAACTTTTGTTCCTTCGAACATTTTCTCAACAGCTTCTTTTACCTGAGATTTTGTTGCGTCCGGGTGTACTAAGAAAGTATATTTCTTTTCTCCCATAAGCTCCATGCTTTTCTCAGTTACAACTGGTTTAAGGATTACATCATAATATTTAATATCAGCCATTATGCGTACACCTCCTCAATTTTTGCAACAGCAGCTTTTGTAGCAATTACTGTGTTGTATTTTAAGATGTCGTATACGTTGATTGTATTAGTCTTAGCTGTCTTAACATCAGCAATGTTCTTTGCAGATAATTCTGCATTTACATTTCCATCTTCTAATACTACTAATGCTTTACATACATCCAAGTTCTTTAACATATTTGCAAAGTTCTTTGTCTTGATCTCATCAAATGCGATCTCATCAACAACGATGAACTTGTTCTCTTCTACTCTGGAAGTAAGAGCGGATTTTAATGCTGCTCTCTTCTCTTTTTTATTCATCTTAAAGGAATAGTCTCTCGGTACCGGAGCAAATACAACTCCACCGCCTGTCCACTGAGGAGCTCTTGTAGATCCCTGTCTAGCGTGTCCTGTTCCTTTCTGTCTCCATGGTTTTCTTCCACCGCCGGATACTTCAGAACGTGTTTTAGCTTTCTGTGTTCCCTGGCGATTATTTGCAAGCTGGCTTACAACTGCCATGTGTACAAGGTGTTCGTTAACGTCAACACCAAATACCGCATCATTTAAATCGATTGTGCCAACTTCTTTGCCTTCGATATTATAAACAGATACGTTTGCCATCTTAGTCTTCCTCCTTCCTCGTCAAAACCTAAATAGATTTTACTGCTTCTTTAATAGTTACTAAAGATTTCTTCGGTCCCGGTACAGAGCCTTTTACCAGAAGCAGATTGTTCTCTGCATCTACACGTACAACTTCAAGATTCTGAATTGTTACCTTCTGGCTTCCCATGTGTCCAGGCATCTTCTTTCCTTTGAATACCTTGCTTGGATCAGAAGCTGCTCCGTTAGAACCGGCATGACGATGATATTTGGAACCATGTGTCATAGGTCCTCTGTGCTGATTATGTCTCTTAATCGCGCCCTGGAATCCTTTACCTTTGGAAATTGCTGTAGCATCAACTTTGTCGCCTGCTTCAAAAATATCAACTTTGATTTCCTGAGCGAGTGCATACTCACTAGCATTCTCAAATTTGAACTCTCTTACAAATCTCTTTCCGGAAACTCCAGCTTTTGCAAAATGTCCCTGCTCAGCCTTTGTTACGCCGTGACGATGAACGATTTCTTTTTTGCCGTTCTTGTCTTTGTTTACAACTTTGTCTTTTTTATCAACGAAGCCAACCTGAACAGCTTCATAACCGTCATTCTCAACAGTCTTGATCTGTGTTACTACACAAGGACCAGCCTGAAGAACTGTAACCGGTGTCAGTGTTCCGTCTTCGCTGAAGATCTGGGTCATTCCGACCTTTGTAGCCAAAATAGCTTTCTTCATTATAAATACCTCCTGTGATTTACAGCGGAACGCATATCTGCGTTCATCCTAAATATAGGAATACTGCTTTCTTGTTTCTTCAGATGATTCAAAGTATCTCTTACTTATTTTTCATCTTGATATCAATATATACACCAGCCGGCATTTCCAATCTGGACAATGCATCAACAGTCTTCTGTGTTGGTGTAATGATATCGATCAGTCTCTTATGAGTTCTCTGCTCGAACTGCTCTCTGGAATCTTTATATTTGTGAACAGCTCTAAGAATTGTCACAACTTCCTTCTTTGTAGGAAGCGGAACCGGCCCGCTCACCTGTGATCCGTTTTTCTTTACAGTTTCGATGATTTTCTTAGCACATGCATCTACCAACTGATGATCATATGCTTTCAAAGTGATTCTCATTACTTGACTTGCCATAAAAAAAGTCGCCTCCTTTTCGTACTTTTAACTTCAGTACGACAAGCGGTGACTGTACACTCTCCCGTGTGTGTCGTGAGAACCTCACACGTTGTTACCACATCTCAGTGGCTGTTATAGTTTCGTACAGTGACTTGTCGCCAGTTTCCTAACTTGACATTCGCTCCACGGAAAACCTGCCATTACAGGCAGCAACCTCACGCTTCACAGCTATCATGTCACAGCTCTCTTAGTATATATGATAGATAACCATATTTCAAGTGTTTTTATCGAAATATTGTATTTTTTTAGATACAATATTTTCTCCCCGTTAAATAAATTCAGAAGTTCTTCTTCCTTATTATATTGTGTTTAACTTGTTTTATCTTTTTTTGTCTTCTACTTCCCGCCTCACTGTCTTTGCCCCAAGGAAATCCTGCTTCGAATTGATATCTTCAAATTTCTTGTCTGCTGCCTGCTCCACAAATTGTCTGAAATCATCCGGATTCCCAAGCACAAAATCCCCTCTGGGCACAACAAACAGATCTCCGTCTTCCATCAAAAAGTAAAACATTTCTTTATCTTCATAGAGTTTTTTAATCAGATGATATTTATAAGAGTGCTTCTCCTCGTCTTTAATTTCAAACCCCGAATGTCCAAAAGACATGGTAATCTCTGTTTTTTCTATATAATATTTGTCCTTACGTTTCATATTTAAATATGTCAGCTGTTTTTTCGTAAGAGCCAATACTACAACAAGAGCACCAATCACCCAGCATATAGCATAACCATATGTTGGCATGTTCATCGCTCTCGGCAGCATAAAGAAAAGCGCTGCCAGGACTGCATACTGTATCATAATCTTGTTTCTGTCGCTTCTTTTTTTATCGTAAAATTTCACGACTGCTTTCAGCACATTATCCGTGTGTCCTGTTTTTACTTCATATAATATTGTCATCGTTTTCCTCCCTAGAGTATTTTATTCTTCTTTCTGCTATGGTTTCCATTATAAGATTTATCCCTTTCTCATGCAACCCTTGTTTTTACTGCTTTCTTCATTTTTATTTCTTCATTTTTATTCATTTTACCCAATATCCTTTCACAATGCGCCCATCTTTTAGTTGACTTTTGCTAATGCTAATGTTACAATTATATCATATTTAGGATGTATGCTTGGTTGCAATCGGGGGCAGCTTTTTAGTTTACATTCTACCCAATAACAATTTAATATTTTATAATCTGGAGGTATGATTTATGGCAATGTACATTATGAAGGGGCTTTGCATTATCGGTATTATCCTGAACGTAGCTTTGATGCTCAAGAAGAACAAAGAGATGCGTGCAAACCCAGCAAAAGATGAAGCTCTCGGAATGACAGGTGAAGAACTTTGGCAGGATCAGAAGAGCCACAGAATCGCAACCGCTATCGTTGGTTTCTTTGCTAACTTCTTTGACACATTAGGTATTGGTTCATTCGCACCATCATCTGCAGCATTCAAGATGACAAAATCTGTAGATGACGTTCTTGTTCCTGGTACACTTAATGTTGGTGATACTGTTCCTGTATGTGTTGAGGCATTTTTATTCTTTGGTCTTGTAGAGATGGATATCCTTACACTTGTACTTATGATTATTGCTTCTGTAGCAGGTTCTATTCTTATGGCAGGTGTTGTATCTAAATTCGACAGAAAGCATGTTCGTTTTGCAATGTTCATCGGTCTGTTCCTTCTTGCAACTGTAATGCTTTGCAAAGTTCTCGGAGTTGGACCATTCGGTATCGTTGGCGAAGCAACAAGCTTAAGAGGTGCTAAGCTCGTTATTGCAGTTGTTGTTAACTTCATTCTTGGAGCTCTTATGAGTATCGGTGTAGGTCTTTACGCACCTTGTATGGCTCTCTGTGCACTGTTAGGACTTAACGTTGGATGTGCATTCCCAGCTATGATGGGATCTTGTGCATACCTGATGGCATTCGGTAATGGCCCTAAGTTCATTCAGGAAGGCAGATATGATATGTATGCTTCTCTGATGCAGGCTATCTTCGGAGCAATCGGTGTTGTATGTGCTTACGTATTTGTAAAGAGCTTGCCAATCGCTACTCTTACAAAACTGGTTGTAGTTGTTGTATACATCACATCATTCTTATTCCTTCGCGATGGTATCAAGAAAGGATCTGCAGCTTAATTATAAGCATGTAGTTATATTAACTGAATAGAGAATACATAAAAAGCTTGTATTATGATTGAAAAATCATAATACAAGCTTTTTTAGCTCCCTTTTTTAGAATTTATTATATATAATATATTGTTAATTTTTATACTATATTTTCATTTTAATTGACCTAAAAAATATTTTATGATATAGTTTTAACATATTATATTGTATGATGTATTAATTTATAAAGGAGACAGCCCCCGAAAGCCATTTATCTGTTGGAGTCTGTCTTTTTTTATAATCCTACATCTCACACCAAACTAAAGGGGGCTTGCTATATGGATGCAGCAAAAATTTTAATTATTCTTTTATTAATCGAAACCGCGGTCTTTGGAGTATATTATTTCAAAGATATCTTTGCACACAAAGAAGATTTCAAGGATGTAAAGATGGTGCCAAGTATTTTGATAGGTGCACTGGCAAACTTTTTCGACACCTTGGGTATCGGAAGTTACGCAACCTCTACAACCGCTTTTAAATTCACAAAATCATGCCCGGACGACTTAATTCCAGGTACGTTAAACTGTGCTTATTGTATTCCGGTTGTCGTAGAAGCTGTCGTTTTTATGGGAAAAGTCGAAGTAGATTCTATAACCCTTGTAACAATGATTGTAGCTGCTGTGCTTGGTGCTGTAATCGGTACAAAAATCGTTTCTAAATGGAATATTAATACCATCAGGTACGCCCTGGGTATTGCAATGATCGCTCTCGCATTTGTTATGTTCTGTAAAAATGCAGGTTTTGGCCCTTTCGGAGCAATCGGAACTGCTACAGCACTTACAGGAATAAAACTTGTAATCGGTATTATAGGTAACTTCTTCCTGGGAGCATTCATGATCATTGGTCTCGGACTTTATAATCCATGTATGGCCCTTGTATTTGCGCTTGGCATGAGTCCTACAGTCGTATTTCCGATTATGATGGGTTCCTGTGCGTTCCTTATGCCTGCAGCAGGCATTGAATTTGTAAAAGAAGGAAAATATAACCGAGGCAGCGCACTTGTCCTTACATTATCCGGTATAGTAGGTGTATTAGTTGCATGTTATATCATCACATCCCTGCCATTAAAAGTTCTTACATATGTTGTATGCGTTGTAATGGTAATCGGTGCTTTGACATTCTTTAAAGATGCACGTAAAAGTAAATAATGCTAAATATTTTTTTAACAAACTATTGACTTATTATTTTATATTATAGTATAGTATTTGTGTCACAATTAACCAAAGGCGGTTTCCAAACGGAAACCGCCTTTTTTCATATAACAGTCCCCTGTTATATGTCATTCAATCTAGGAGGATGAGAAAATGAGTGTAGCAAAAATACTTGTATGGGTCCTTATAATCTGGACAGTTGTTTTCGGCGTATATTATGTAAGAGATGTTCTGAAACACAAAGAAGACTTTAAAGATGTAAAGTACGTTCCCACCATTATTATCGGTGTTCTGGCAAACTTCTTTGATACATTGGGAATCGGAAGTTATGCAACATCAACAACTGCCTTCAAATTCACTAAAACATGCCCGGATGATTTAATTCCCGGTACCTTGAATGTCGCTTATGCCATTCCGGTAGTGACAGAAGCAGTTGTATTTATCCAGAAAGTAACAGTAGATCCTCTTACATTAGTATTGATGATCGGTGCTGCAGTTCTTGGCGCTGTTATTGGAGCATCTGTTGTATCGAAATGGGATCTTAAAAAAGTCCGTATCGCTCTCGGTGCTGCTTTAATTGCGTTGGCAATCGTTATGGTCTGCAAACTTCTTGGTGTTGGGCCTTTTGGAATCGTTGGTACGGCTACTGGATTAACCGGAATAAAACTTATCATTGGTGTTATTGCAAATTTTGTACTCGGAGCATTAATGATTGTAGGGCTTGGACTTTATGCACCATGTATGGCTCTTGTACTTCTTCTCGGCATGAGTGCTGATGTAGCATTCCCAATCATGATGGGTTCCTGTGCATTTCTTATGCCGTCTGCAGGAATTAAATTTGTAAAAGAAGGAAAATATAATCGTGCGACATCACTTGTTCTTACTATTACCGGTGTAATCGGTGTATTGGTTGCATGCTTCATTATTACCTCACTTCCGCTTACAGTTCTCACATGGATCGTTACAGCTGTTATGGTAATTTGTGCTATTATTTTCTTTAAAGATGCAGCAAAAGCATAAATTTTTCACAAATATCACTTTACCTTATTGACACGCTAAAGCAAAAGTGATATATTAAAGCCAACTTAATTAGTGATAACCAAAGGCGGTTTCTCAAATGTTAGGGGAACTGCCATTTTAAAATGACTGGTTAAGTTATGATAACCAATAATGGTTGCAATTGCAGTTATGCCAACGCCGATTGTTTCCCCCAAGAACAATCCTGCAATGGTAAACTCCAATTAACATATACATCCTCTTTACGAGGAGCATTCCCCAGCTTTGTATATAAACAAAACTGCAATGCAACGAGGAAAAACCTCTCAATGACATACCAAAAAGAAAGGGCACGACATTCGGAATGTCGTGCCTTTTCTTTTCAAAAAATCGTCAATCAATAATTGAAGCTTCAATCATTCAAGATCTGCAAGCATCTCTCTCATTGTTTTCCCATAAACCGGATGTCTTTTATTTGGTGAAATTTTTGACATCGGTCCTAATACAAATTTACGATTATGCATATCCGGATGGGGAACACAAAGATCATCTTCTTCTATAACTTCATTATCGTATAAAAGAATATCGAGATCCAGAGTTCTTGGCCCCCAATGGATCAGCCGCTCTCTGCCTGCCTCATTTTCCAGTTCGTGAAGTCTGTCTAAAATTTCTCTTGGAGAAAGAAGCGTCCTGAGTTTTAATGCTCCGTTCAAAAACTCATCCTGCTCCACCCCTCCATAGGGCTCTGTTACAATCAGTTCTGACACTTTTTCTATCCTGCAGCCCTTTGTTCTGCGCAAAGCTTCTACTGCATTTTCAATATACTTTCTTTTATCTCCCATGTTAGATCCTAATGCCACATATACTTCATGCCATTTCCGACTAATCTTAACAGACACTGTATCAACCGAAAGTCCAATTGGCGCCCATGGCTTTTTAATTTCTACATCCACTTTACATATTCTTTCATCAAATTCGAGAATTGCCTGCGCGAGATTCTCTGCCACTGCTTCAATCAGCTGAAAAGTTTTTTCCTCCATCTGGGTTTTGATCAAATGACAGACTGTCCCATAATTTACAGATTCTTCCAGGGAATCGGTAATTCCTGCTCTATGTGTATCCAAATATAAAACGCAGCTTACAAGAAACTTTTGTCCCAGCTTTCTCTCTTCCGGGAACACACCGTGTCTGGCAAATATCTCCAGATTATCAATCTTTATCTCGTCCATACTCTTCCCTTTCTCTGTCTTTTTCTTTGACTACTTCACATACATTATTTAAGGGCGCCTTAAAATCGCCTCTGTCATCTTGACTGCTCTAGAATTTTTAAGCACATCATGGACACGCACAAATCCATAACCGCACTGTACAGCCATCACTGTTGTTACAAGTGTTCCTTCCTCACGCTCTGTCACAGGAAGATCTAATGTAAGTCCTATCATAGATTTTCTTGATGTTCCCAACAGCATAGGATATCCAAGTTCGTTAAAACGGCTCAGATATTTCATCACATCCAGATTCATTTCATAAGTTTTCCCAAATCCAACTCCGGGATCGAGCACAATCTTGTCATCGGCAATTCCGGCAGTCTTTGCAGTATCTACACATTTCTGCAGATCACGATACATATCCTCAATGAAGTTGTCATATACTGCCTCTTTACGATTATGCATAAGGCAGCATGACACATCATATTTTTTCACCAGTGCCGCCATTTTTTCGTCATACTGAAATCCCCAGATATCATTTACCATATCTGCACCTGCCAGAATCCCTGATTCTGCGACTCTGCTTTTATATGTGTCAATGGAGACCGGTATATCAAAATTTTTCTTGACAGACTCAATTAACGGCGCAACCCTTTCAATTTCTTCCTCTTCGCTTATCTGATGGTGTCCCGGTCTTGTCGACTCGCCCCCTATATCCAGAATATCACATCCATCATTTAAAAGCTCTTCTGTGTGGCGCATAGCGGAATCATAATCATTCCACTTCCCTCCATCTGAAAATGAATCCGGTGTTACATTCAGTATTCCCATAATATATGTGTGATTTTTCGTGTCGAATTCTCTGTTTCCTATCTTCAATGTTATCCCCTTTTCAATATCTGCCTATTTACCAAGTTATATTTAAATTCTTTTTTTCAATACTCCAGTTACACTCCGGCTCTGCAGGACATGCATAACAGCTCCGCGAAATTTTATCCGCATCATACAAAATCTCAGCTAGTGGGTCTGATTCATTTTGCCCATTTTTTTTACGATGACAGAGAATCGCAGAAATTATACGATTTTGCTCTTCTTCCGAAAAACCCGTATCCCGTAATATTTTTTCTGCAATCTCTGCACTTGCCCTTTCATGAGGTGTACCATCCGTATACTGTTTCCATTTTCCGATATCGTGGAGTAAAGCCGCTGCATAAATTTCTTCCTTTGAAATTTCATAGCTTCTCTCCATCGAAAATATATATGCAAGTCTGGCAACATCAAAAAAATGCACCAGATCATGTCTGCAAAAAATACGCTTTTCCTCTGTTATCTTAAGTTTTTCCAGACAGTTTTTAAATAATGGATGACAATAAATTTGCCAAACTCTCTTCATCTTCTGTATTTCTTCCTGCTTTTTGAATGCATTCACTTTTTTTACCTGCCTATCATCTTAAAAAACAGATTCTGCTGTCTTTCGTTTTCTTCAAATTCGCCTCTCATTGCGATACTGACAGTCTTACTTCCTGGTTTCTTCACGCCTCTCATTGTCATGCACATATGCTCCGCTTCAGTCATCACCATTACTCCTTTAGGATTCAGATGTTTCATCAGCGCATCTGCAATTTGGGCTGTCATCTGCTCCTGAAGCTGAAGCCTTCTCGCATAAACCTCTACTGTTCTTGCCAGCTTACTCAAGCCTACTACTTTTCCATCCGGAATATATGCAATATGCACTTTCCCGTAAAAAGGAAGCATATGGTGTTCACACATAGAATAAAACGTAATGTCTTTTTCTACAACCATTTCATTGTTATCTACTGTAAAAGTCTTTTTCAGATGCTCACCGGGATCTTCATCCATCCCTCCGCAGATTTCACCATACATTCTTGCAATTCTCTCCGGAGTCTCAATAAGTCCTTCGCGGTTTACGTCTTCACCAATTCCTTCAAGCAAGAGCCGTACCGCCTGTTCTACCTTTTCCTTGTCTACCATGATCTATTCCTTTCCGCAACCTTGCTTTCTAAACGGATGACCTCTCCCAGATAAGACAATGAGCCAAACACAAGTACAACTCCATCTTCTTTTGCTCGCTGTTTTGCCATCCTCAGCGCCTCTTCTATACTATTCACTGCTTCTGCTTCTACACCTTCTTTTTTAATTGTCCGGCATAGCACTTCCTTTTCAAGGGTTCTCTCCCGATTAGGAAGATCAACTGTATAAACATACTGCAAATACGGTGCCATGATTGCAGTGATCTTTTCATATTCTTTATCTTTAAACACTCCCATAATGGAAATGATCTTTTTATCTTTCAGAAGAATACTTACATTTTGTGCAAGTCTTCTCGCTGCGTCTTCATTATGCGCTCCATCTACAATTACCAGTGGAGATTTTCGAAGTACTGTAAAACGCCCCAGCCATTGTGTCTTTTCCAGTCCTGCCTTGACTGCCTGATCGCTGATATCTGTTCCCTTTCTCCGCAAGACTCTCACTGCTTCAATCGCCGTTACCGCATTCTCAATCTGATTCTGCCCTGCAAGATGAATCTTAATATTTTCAAATTCTTTATAAGAAAAACACTGGCAGTCAATATCCCTTTGCATCACCGTTACTTTTTCCGGATCAGCCTGTGATAAACTGCATCCTTTTTCTCTCGCTTTTCTATTCAGAACGTTCAGTACCTCTTTCTTTTGCGCTCCGGTTATAACTTCTGCCCCTTTTTTAATAATCCCCGCTTTATCTTCTGCAATTTCCTCCAGTGTGTTTCCTAAAACACCTATATGATCCATACTGATGGAGGCAAATATACATAATTTTGTATTTTCAATAACATTTGTTGCATCCAGCATACCTCCCAGACCGGCTTCCACGACAACATAGTCGCAACATTTCTTTTTGAAATATAAAAAAGCTATCGCAGTTTCTATCTCAAAAGCAGTCGGAGATAAATGATCTCTTTTTAAAAGCCGTTCTGCTGCTCTCTTCACATCGCCGGTAATCTCCGCAAACTCATCTTTTTCCATATATTTCCCATCAATCTGGAATCTTTCAAGATACTCCATGACTGTCGGAGAAATATATCTTCCCGTCCGATATCCTGCCTCAGTCAGAATTGTGGACAGATATGCCAGTATCGAACCCTTTCCATTGGTACCTGCTATGTGTATAAATGTAAGATCTTTTTGCGGATCTCCAAGTTCTTTTAGTAAACCCTTTATACTGTCAAGACCAAGTACACTTCCGTATTTCGATACATTATCCAAATATACCCTTGCTTCTTCGTATAACATGTTTCTATCCTTTCCTTACATTACGCCATATTTTTTCTGCAGCGTCTTTTACATTGTAGCACAGTTTTAATATTTTTCCCACTTTTCTTAATAATAAGCAACAAGCTCCATTGCGAAAGGGGGAATCTTATACCGCAATGGAGCTTTATATGTATTTACACAGCTAATGTCTTCTCAGCCGCACATACTACGTGTTTAGCCAAAACCGAAGTCGTTATGCTTCCCACACCTCTCGGCACCGGGCTGATATAAGAAGCTTTTGGCTCTACTGATTCAAAATCAACATCACCGCAAAGATTTCCGGATTCATCCACATTGATTCCGACATCTGCAACAACTGCACCTTCACCAACCATGTCTTCTGTTATCATCTTCGCCTTCCCTGCCGCTGCAACAAGAATTTCAGCATCTCTGCATGTCTCAGAAATATTAACTGTCCTGGTATGGCACACAGTGATTGTTGCATGTTTCTTAAGCAGCATCATTGCAAGCGGTTTTCCCACAACCATACTTCGTCCTACAACTGTTACTCTCTTTCCCTTTGGATCGATTTTATAATATTCAAGCATTTCCATGACAGCCTGAGCTGTACACGGAGCATAACCGCTCTCATCTCCGGAAAATACTTTTGCCATATTGAGCGGACTCATACAATCCATATCTTTTTCCGGATTGATCATTGCTTTTATAGGCTCTTCGTCCAGATGTTTTGGAAGTGGTCTAAACAGAAGGATTCCATGTACTTCTGGATCATCATTTACTTCCGAAAATTTCTTTTCAAATTCATTCTGAGAAATTTTCTCCGGAAGTTCAACAACCCTGCACTCAATTCCGATTGATTCCATTCTCTTTTTTGCGCCACGCTCATAAGAGACATCATCCGGACGGTTTCCAACTCTGATAATCGTAAGACAAGGAGAAACCCCTTTTTCTTTCAGCTGTTCTGTTTTTATTATCAGCGCCTCTTTCATAGCATTTGCCACATCTGCGCCTTTCATTAATACACTCATCTTTTTCCTCCTATCGGATTTTGCCGAGAACTCCCGCATAGATGCGTTCCTGAAGATTTCGGGATTCTTCAATCATTTCATCTGCTTTTCGATTCAGCTCTTCTGATCTCTCTCTATTTTTCATCAATCTGGTATTAATAAAAATGTTAAGTGAAGCGCCCTCAAGCGCTGCTCTTGCAAATAAAACTGCAACTCCGACATCGCTTACCGCTATCTTGCTTCCTTTTTCTCCCAGTGTTTCCAGATATTTCATAACTTCAAATACTTTTTCCATTATCTGGAGAGGAACAATGCTGGCATCATAGAGAACTACTTCCATAACCCGCTCTTTTTCTGCCTTCTGTTCTTCTGTCTCTTTTGGAAGCGAATAAGCTTTTGAAAGAGGTTCAAATGCTTCTGCGTCTTTGTCTGTAAGCGCTACAAGATCTTCTCTGAGAGAAAGAAGATGCTCTCTGATTTCAAGGATTTCGTCCTCGACATCTGCATATTTTTTCTTTCCTACAGTCAGATTTGCAACCATCATTCCAAGTGCAGAAGCAAATGCTCCGACAGTTGCCGAGGCACCTCCGCCGCCCGGAACCGGTGCGGCAGAGGATAATACCTCAAGAAATTCTGTTGTTTTTTGTTCTAACATCATAGACTTTATGTCTCCTCCTTAAAACAGTCCTGAAATCACACCGTTGGCATCTACATCAATCTTTTCAGCAGACGGTACTTTCGGAAGTCCTGGCATCTTCATAATATCGCCAGTCAGGGCTACAAGGAAACCTGCTCCTGCAGAAGCAGTAATATCACGAATTGTAATTCTAAAGTTGCTTGGTCTTCCAAGTTTCTTTGCATCATCCGTCAACGAATATTGATTCTTTGCCATGCAAATCGGAAGATTTCCAAGTCCAAGAGCTTCAAGGTTCTTAATTTCTTTATTAGCTTTCGGCGCATAGTCAACACCATCTGCTCCGTATACTTTTGTCGCAATTGCTTCAATCTTTTCTTTAATTGAAGCTTCAACATCATATACGTATTCCATTGTGCTGTCACCTTCACAGAGACGAACTACTTCATTTGCAAGTTCTTCTCCGCCTTCTCCACCTTTTGCCCATACTTCTGATAACGCTACATTTACTCCAAGCTCTTTGCATTTTGCACGTACAAGTTCAAGCTCTTCCTTTGTATCTGTAGGGAATGCATTAATTGCCACAACAACCGGAAGATGATAAACCTGTGTAATATTCTCAATATGTTTCAGAAGATTAGGAATACCTTTTTCAAGTGCTTCCAGATTTTCCTGCTGAAGATCTGCTTTTGCCACACCACCATTATATTTCAGAGCTTTGATTGTTGCAACCAGAACAACAGCATTTGGACGGATACCTGACATTCTGCACTTAATATCAATGAATTTTTCTGCTCCAAGGTCTGCTCCGAATCCTGCCTCTGTGATCATGTAATCGGAAAGCTTCATTCCCATCTTTGTTGCAATAACACTATTACAACCATGTGCAATATTTGCAAACGGACCACCGTGGATAAATGCAGGAGTTCCTTCCAATGTCTGTACAAGATTTGGTTTCAGTGCATCTTTGAGAAGAGCAGCCACAGCTCCTTCTGCATGGAGATCTCCGGCTGTAACCGGCTTTCCGGATCTGGAGTATGCTACAATTATTTTAGATACACGCTCTTTCAAGTCAAGAATATCATTTGCCAGACAGAATACTGCCATGATTTCTGATGCTACAGTAATATCAAATCCATCCTGACGTGTTACACCGTCAGCTTTTGCTCCAAGACCATCAACGATATTTCTAAGCTGACGGTCATTCATATCTACACAACGTCTCCATGTTACTTTATTTGTATCAATATCCAGTGCATTTCCCTGATGGATGTGATTATCAAGCATAGCTGCAATTAAGTTATTTGCTGCACCGATTGCATGAAGGTCTCCTGTAAAGTGAAGATTGATGTCTTCCATAGGTACTACCTGCGCATAACCTCCACCTGCTGCACCACCTTTTACACCAAATACCGGTCCAAGAGAAGGTTCTCTTAATGCTACCATTGTCTTCTTTCCAAGACGATTCATAGCATCTGCAAGACCGATAGTTGTTGTTGTTTTCCCTTCTCCTGCCGGAGTCGGATTGATTGCTGTTACAAGAATCAGCTTTGAATCCGGACGATTTACAAGCTCATCATTATAGTAACGATAATCTATTTTTGCTTTATATTTCCCATAATTTTCCACATATTTATCCGGAATTCCAATAGAGTCAGCTACGTCATTAATGACTTTCATCTGCGCTTCCTGCGCAATTTCAATATCACTTTTAAATCCCATTTGACATACCACCTTTACTTTTCTATCATTTTCATTCTTCCAATTTTCTTTAACGTTTTTTCTTTGGCATTACATGTACAGCTCCGCCCATGATCTCTTCCAGAGCTTCTGCTATACCTTCATTATAAGTCGGATGAGCACGCATACCTTTTAATAACTGCGGTACCGTCATCCGGTTAACCACTGCTGTTACAAGTTCTCCAATCATGTCTGTTGCTCTTGCGCACATCATCTGAGCGCCTACAATTACATTTGTTTCTTTATCGGCAATTATTTTGATGAAACCTCTTTCTTCTTTTGTTATAAGACTCTTTCCGTTGGCACTCATAATGAATTTTCCAACTTTTACTTCCAATCCACGCTCTTTGGCTTCATCTTCCGTCAGTCCGACAGATGCAATCTCAGGATCAGTATAAACACAACCAGGTACCGTATCTAAATCAATAGAAGGCTCTTCACCGGCAATCTTTTCTGCAACACAGACACCCTGTGCACTTGCCAGATGCGCAAGCTGCATTCCTTTTACCAGATCTCCTATCGCATAAACTCCCTCGATACTTGTCTTGAAATCTTTATCTACTACAACCCGGCCGCGTTCCATCTCAGGTTCCACACCCTCGCCAAATAATCCGTCTGTATTTGGGCATCTTCCAATTGCGCACAATACATATTGTGCCGATGCTCTGATTTCTTTTTCCTTTTCGAGGAATACACATGTATATTGATCGCCTTCCTGTTCCACACGCTGTACCGATGCAGAAGTATGAATATCAATCCCACGCTTCTTTAAAATCATCTTAAGATTCTGTGAGATTTCTTTATCCATATTCGGAATCAGCCTCGGCATAGCCTCTACAATCGTTACTTTACATCCCAAATTTGCATAAACACTGGCAAACTCTACACTGATAACTCCACCGCCGATAATCACAAGGCTCTCAGGCATTTCAGTTAATTTAAACAACTCATCACTTGTCAAAACTCCCGGAAGATCAAGTCCCGGTATTGGTAAAATAAGCGGTTTAGAACCTGCAGCCAGAATCACCTGATCAGCTTCATAGCATTCTTCCGATTCATCATTCTTTACCCGCACTATTCTGTTCTGCTCCAATGTGCCTTTTCCAGCAAGAATCTTTACACTATTTCCTTTTAAAAGCTGTTCAATACCCTGACATAATTTCTCTGTTGTCTCTTCTTTATAAGAAACAATTTTTCCATAGTCATAGGTCACTTCAGATGCACTTACTCCAAACTGCTCTGCATTTTGCATCTCATGATAAATAGATGAAGCATGGACCATCGCTTTTGCAGGAATACATCCTCTGTTCAGACATGTCCCGCCAACTCTTCTGTTCTCTACGATTGCTGTACTGAGTCCGGCTTTTGCAGCTTTAATTGCTGCAACATATCCTCCCGGTCCCGCACCAACTACAATTACGTCAAATTTCTCTCCCATAGATATTCTCCTTTATAAATCTGCTGATTCAATCCAGGCAATGATATCTTTCATCATCTGATCTTCTTCTTTATCCGCAGACCAGTAAAGTCCAAGTTCTGTACAGATTGCACGTTTATCATAACGAATATTTTTAAGATATTCCTTGATCTGCTGCATAAGTCCCGGTTTCATGGAATCAGAAAATACATTCATATCTTCAATCTTTCCATTCTTGACTTTGAACTGCAATGCAACATGTCCCCACACAAAACGGGTGGACAATTCATACTGGAAATCAAGTTTTTTACCGAAGATCCAATCCCATGAAGCAAATTTTTCTGTCCTTTCGACAATTTCTTTTTCATCCAGATCTTCAGTCTTTATGATTTTTGCTGTCAATCCATATACTTCTTCAAATGCTTCGAGAAGCTTTTCTTTTAAAATTTCAACTGTCATATCCGGTGCATATTCCGACAGGTTTGCCACTCTTGCCCTTACAGAATCTACACCCTTTGACTGTAATTTTTCCTTGGATACTGTCAGATATCGGGACAATTCGCCAAGATTTACATTTACCATCAGCGTTCCATGATGGTAACAGAAATCTCCCTGCTCATAGAATGCATTTCCGGAAAACTTATGTCCATCTACCAGAATATCATTTCGACCTGATTTTTCAGCATGAACTCCTAATTTCTGAACAGCCTTTAAAATAACATCCAACTGTTTATTTAAATCATAATTCGGCTTACGGACCAGGAATGTGAAATTCAGATTTCCCAGATCATGGTATACTGCTCCGCCTCCGGAAAGTCTTCGTACAAGGAATCCATTTTCCTCTTCCAATTTACTTACAAGGCATTCTTTCCATGCATTTTGATTTCGTCCAATTACAATTGTATTTCTATTCTGCCACAAATACAAAATACACTCATTTTCATCGCAGTGGAGGAGTAAATACTCCTCCATTGCAAGATTCCGATAAGGATATGTATTGTCTGTCTCTATGTAAGTTATCTTATCAATCATCTTTATACCTCATTTAGAAATCTATTTATGAAAACTCATATCTTAAAACCGGATGTCTTGCAGCACCTACTTCATCAAGTCTTGTTACAGGTGTTGTAACCGGTGCATTGTGAAGTTTTTCAGCATCTTTTTCTGCTGTTTCATATAAGCTTCTTAATACTGCAATTGCCTCATCGAGAGTCTCTTTAGATTCTGTTTCTGTTGGTTCCACCATAAGTGCTTCCTCAACAATAAGTGGGAAATACATTGTCGGTGGATGGATTCCGTTATCAAGAAGTCCTTTTGCAATGTCCATTGCAGACACTCCTGTCTTCTTCTTCAGATCAGAAAGGCTCATTACAAATTCATGCATACATACTTCATCATATGCCATTGTGTAGAGATCTTTCAGCTTGCTCATCATATAGTTTGCATTCAGTACTGCATTACTGCTTGCCTCTGGGATACCTTCTTTTCCAAGTGTCATCAGGTAAGTCAATGCTCTTACGACTACGAGGAAGTTTCCGTAGAAGCTCTTCATATCACCGATACTGTTTTCTGCTTTTGTAAATTTAAGTTCATCTGTGCCTTCTACACTTACTGACGGAAGGAATTGCGCAAGAATTTCCTTGCATCCTACCGGTCCGCTTCCCGGGCCGCCACCGCCATGTGGGGTAGAGAATGTTTTATGCAGATTCAGATGGATTACATCAAATCCCATATCTCCGGGACGAACTGTTCCCATAACCGCATTTAAGTTTGCTCCGTCATAATAGCATAAACCACCGCACTCATGAATAATCTTTGTAATTTCAAGAATGTTTTTATCAAATAATCCAACTGTATTCGGATTTGTAAGCATCAGACCTGCAATATCATCTCCTGCAACTTCGCGCAGTTTTTCAAGATCTACACATCCATCTTCTCCGGAAGGAATGCTGATCACAGAATATCCTGCCATTACAGCACTTGCCGGATTAGTTCCATGTGCAGAATCCGGAACGATAATCTTTGTACGTTTTTCGTCGCCTCTGCTCTTGTGATATGCCTTGATAAGCAATAATCCTGTAAACTCACCGTGAGCTCCTGCTGCCGGCTGGAATGTCACATGATCCATACCTGTTATCTCACTTAAGTATTCTTCCGCAGTTTTAATTACTTCCAGACATCCCTGAACAGTATGCTGCGGCTGAAGAGGATGAATCTCTGTAAATCCCGGTAAAGCAGCCATATCTTCATTAATCTTTGGATTATATTTCATTGTACAGGAACCAAGAGGATAAAATCCATCATTTACTCCGTGACATTTTTTTGCAAGCTCTGTGTAGTGTCTGCTAATCTCATTCTCGGAAAGTTCCGGCATATGTAAATCCAGCTGTCTCTTATCCTTTTCTCCCGGAAGTACAACTTCTACATCGCACTCAGGAATCAGGCTTAAACCTCTGCCTTCTTTGCCTTTTTCAAATATTAACATCCATTACACCTCCTTTACAATGGCAACTGCTCTGTCGATATCTTCTTTACTGTTCATCTCAGTACAGCACCATAAAATTCTATGTTCATCCAGAGGATATCCTCCAAGGATTCCTTCTTTTTCCAAAGCGCTCAGAAGTTCTTCTGCCGGTTCTTCAGACACTGTAACAAATTCATGGAAGAAATCTCCTTTGTTTTCCACCTTACATCCTGCTTCTTCGAGCTGTTTTGCCATATAATGTGCTTTTGATGTACACTGAACTGCTACTTTTTTCAGTCCTTCATTACCCATTGCTGCAAGGTACACACCTACTGCCAATGCACATAATGCCTGGTTAGAGCAGATATTGCTGGACGCTTTTTCTCTTCTGATATGCTGTTCTCTTGCCTGCAGTGTAAGTACATAACCTGTCTTTCCGTTATGGTCAACTGTCTGTCCTACAATTCGTCCCGGAAGTTTTCTTGTCATACCTGATACACATGCCATAAATCCAAGATACGGACCGCCAAATGCAATAGATAATCCTAATGGCTGTCCTTCTCCTACAGCTACATCAGCTCCATATTCTCTAGGTGTTTTAACAACTCCCAAAGAAATCGGATTTACACCCATGATATATTTTGCTCCAGCCTCATGTGTAATCTCACCGATTGCTTCAGCTTCTTCCAGGCTTCCGTAATAATTTGGATGCTGAATATATACACAAGCTGTTTCTTTATCCGCTAACTCTTTAAGTGCTTCAATATCTGTGAGCCCATCTTTTTCCGGAACAATAACCAATTCCATTCCGTTTCCGAAGCAATAGGTCTTAACTACTTCTAATACTTTCGGATCTGTTGTAGCAGAGATCAGCGCTTTGCTTCTCTTTCTCTCTCTGCACATTGCAATACTCTCAGCAGCTGCTGTAGCTCCATCATATACAGATGCATTAGAAGCATCCATTCCTGTCAGATCACAGATCATTGTCTGATACTCAAAAATCGACTGAAGAATTCCCTGACTGATCTCTGCCTGATAAGGTGTATATGCTGTCAACAGACTTTCTTTTGTAATTACGCTATTTACAACTGCCGGAATAAAATGTCTGTACGCTCCTGCTCCTCTGAAAATCACAGGGAATACCTGATTCTTTGCAGCAATGTTCTGCATTTTTCTTCTTACTTCAAGCTCAGACATGCCATCTGGAATCTGAAGCCCGCCTTTTACTTTCACTTCATCCGGAATATGACCAAATAATTCTTCCATTGAATTAAAGCCAATCTCAGACAGCATTTCTTTTTGTTCCTTGGCTGTTCCCGGAACATATCTTCCCATTTTTCATTCACCACCTTTTTGATGTTTAGAATATTATTCCTGCTCGCTCTCTACGAAAGCTTTATACTCTTCTGCTGATAATAATTCCTCTTTATCTGTAATATCTTTTACTCTTACAAACCATGCCTCATAAGGTGCTTCATTGATTTTTTCCGGAGCGTCCAGAAGTTCTTCATTAATTGCACTTACTGTTCCGGATACAGGAGCGTATACATCAGATACAGCTTTTACAGATTCTACATCAGAAAATGCATCACCTACTGAAATTTCATCTCCTTCTTCAGGAAGGTTTACAAATACGAGATCTCCAAGTTCTGACTGAGCAAAATCAGTAAGTCCGATTACGACCTCATCTCCCTCTTCCTTTACCCACTCATGTGATTTTGAATACAATAAGCCTTCTCTTAATTCCATTGTTTTATCTCCTTTATATGTTTTATTATTATTTTTTTGTTTTAGTTTGACTTTTATTCTTATTTACTTCTTTTGTAGAATGGTAATGCAACAACTTCTGCTTCAACTTTACGTCCTCTTACCTCTACTTCTACTTTTGCTCCAAGGTCTACACTTCCTTCAGCAACTAATGCCATAGCGATCGGATAACCAAGGTATGGACAATGTGTGCCTGATGTCGTCTGTCCAATCTTCTCTCCATTCAGTAATACTTCCTGATGTTCTCTGATAATTCCTCTTCCGGTTACTTTAAGACCAATACGTGTTCTTTGTGGTTTTTCTTTCGCTTCCAACGCAGCTTTTCCGATAAAATCTTCTTTCGTCATCTTTACGGCAAAGCCAAGTCCTGTCTCTAACGGAGATACTTCATCATCCATCTCATGTCCGTAAAGTGGCATTGCAGCTTCCATACGAAGTGTGTCTCTTGCTCCAAGTCCACACGGAATCAATCCATCTTCTTTTCCACACTCAAGAAGTGCATCCCACATCTTTTCTGCATTACTACTGTCAAGGTAAAGCTCTACGCCATCTTCTCCTGTATATCCAGTCTTTGAAATAATACATGGAATTCCAGCAACCTCCGTATCAAATACTGCATGATAATATTTTTTCGGAATATTTTCTTCAGCAGTAAGTCTCCTAAGAATTTCCATTGCCTTAGGACCCTGAAGAGCAAGCTGGGCATAATCTGCTGATACATCAGTAAATGTAACCTCTCCAAACTGATGATCTAACATCCACTGATAATCTTTGTCCTTATTTGCTGCGTTTACAACGATAAAATAATGATCATCGGATTTTTTATATACAATCAGATCGTCAACTGTACCGCCGTTTTCATTACACATCGGGCTGTATCTTGCCTGACCATCTACCATATTGCTGAAATTATTTGTAAGGATCATCTGAAGGTTAGCAAGAGCATCTTTTCCTTCACACAAAACCTCTCCCATGTGGGATACATCAAAAAGTCCTGCCTGAGTACGAACTGCCATATGCTCTTTAATAACACCGGTTTCGTACTGAACAGGCAATAAATATCCGCCAAACGGTACAATCTTTCCGCCGGCTTTTACATGTGCATCATAAAGTGGGGTTTTTAATTCCATTTTCTTCTCCTCCTTATTTTAGAATCTTCTGTTAAATAAAAGACAGGGAACCCTAATATCAGCGTAATTAAGATATTACAGTTCCCTGTCGTCTATTCTTCAGAGTATTGTCCGAATCCGATTCCTTTGCCTGAGAGTTTCGAGTCTGTTCTTGCCCCTTCGGCGTTTTTTTCGATATACAAAAAAATCTCTCTCGAATCCATCTACCAATCACTTGCTTTTAAGTTTGTTTTATTATATCCATCATTTTTTTATTTGTCAACATTCGTTTTTGTGTATTATGTACAGTATTTGGCGTTATTAATTTCACAATTTTGTTGCATTTTTCACGTATCTTAAATTTCCCACGTTTTTCAAGGGTTTGAAGAACATTGCATTCCTATCGATTATTGATAATTTCAATACACATATAATAATTTTTCATACGCAAGCCTTGTCTATTCTTCCTCTTTCATCTTAATTTTCATGAAAAAATAAAAGGACTTTATGTTTCCGTAAAGTCCTTTCAATCCTATTATTTTTCTTCTTGTTCTTTTTTTCTCATCTTTAGTTTTAATAATGCTTTTGCTTTCAGACAATCGATACGATCCATGTTGTTTTCTCCAACAACATCTGTTTCCTCACCGCTCTCACTCTTATTGATGTCAACAATCGCATCCAGATAATCATTTACAACAACAAACTGAGCAACCGTACCATTGAAGGTGATTCCTGTCACCGGAATTCCTCGAGAGCCAATCTGTTCAACGGTATTTGTATAGTCCACATGGCTGTTTCCCCAACCGTCGCAGGAAACAATCACACCGTCCGCTCTCATACATTCTGCCATGACCGCAGCTCTTGTTCCTACAAACAATTTATCCTCGTTCCCATCTGGTGTTCCTACAAGAAGAATGCCAAGAAGGTCAAGATCTGTGTCTTCTGATACAACCTCCACAAGTGGATCTCTAAAATGATGTAATGTTGTTTCTTTTGTCGATGGTCCAATTCCCATAATCTTTCCCTCCTGTCTTACTGCATGGAACGGATAATTCCGTCTCTATATTCATTTGGCGTAATCATCACCGGCATATTGCCCATGTCAATGATGGACTTTGTTCCGATAGAGCTGGATGGCTCCTTCGGGAACATATGAGTGTCATACATAGCTCCCTGTCCTGCGACCTGTCTGATAATCAAAACACGTTTCTTTCCAGGACGCACGACATCATTATAAACATGTTTCTCTGTACACTGATTTCCATTAAATTTTTTCAGTTTTTCTCTGAAAATATTAATGAATTTATCACAAAGCAAATGTGCTTCTGTAGGACCCGGTCTTTCCTGTCCCATTCCTGCTGCAAGTGTAACATCAAAGGATATAATCACATCATTATCTCCCGGTGTACCTGCTTTATTAAGCACGAGCTGGTCTTTTAAGTTACCTTCTGATGATCCAAATTCATGACACTGTTTTCCATTTACAT
>JBJFCD010000015.1:0-76825 GCA_051888795.1 Lachnospiraceae bacterium
CTGCCCGAAGAATTGCCTCACGTCTCTCACGTTCTGCTTTCATCTGCTTTTCCATTGCATCCTGAATAGCTGCCGGTGGAATGATATTTTTTAGTTCTACACGGTTGACCTTAATTCCCCACGGATCTGTTGCAACATCAAGAGACGCTCTCATCTTTGTATTGATTGTCTCTCTGGATGTAAGTGTCTGGTCTAACTCGAGATCACCGATAATGTTACGGAGTGTTGTAGCTGTCAGATTTTCAATTGCCATGATTGGATTTGCAACACCGTAACAGAACATCTTCGGATCTGTAATCTGGTAGAACACAACTGTATCAATCCTCATCGTAACATTATCTTTTGTAATAACCGGCTGCGGCGCAAAATCCACAACCTGTTCCTTTAAGTCAACTTTTCTTGCTACCCTGTCAATGATCGGCATCTTGAAATGAAGTCCGGTGCTCCATGTTGCCTGATACGCACCAAGTCTTTCAACAACGAGTGCCTGCGCCTGTCTTACAATCCTGATACAGGAAATCAGAATAAATAACAAAATAACAATAACAATAAATAATGAAAAAAATCCTACAATACCCATCTTTTATTCCTCCTCATACCTTTTTACAATTAACTTTACTCCCGAAATGCTGACAACCTTCGCCAAAGTCTCCGGCTCCAGAATCTCTTTGTCATCTTCCGCCCGTACTGTCCACTCCTGACCATTTACAACCGCCATTCCAGTCTGATGAATGTTATCCACTCTCTCCGAAATGCGGATTGTCTTTCCGATAATCCCCTCATAATTCGTCTTCTCACGCTGTGAATTAATAACTTTCACAGCAAATGGTCTTGTAAACCAGAGAAGGACAAATGTTACAACGAAGAAAGCAATGACCTGCCACATAACAGGTACTTTAAGGAAACTCAACAACAGAGCAACCAACGCACCTCCTGCTGCCCATATACAGGTCAGACCCACGGTAATGATCTCAACAATCAAAAGAAGGATCAGAAGTACGAGCCAAATCACAGTGATATAATTCTCCTGTATAATCGCCATATCTCCTCACACCCTTTCTTATTGCCTACATCGTATCAAAGTAAAATTGCCTTAGCAATACATTTTGAACGAATGAAGTGATTTCATGTTTTAATTTGAAAATTCTTTTCTTAATTGCATGAGGACTTTTCCAAGAAGATTTTCTCCCGGCCATTCATCAGCTTGCATCTTTATAGCTTCTTCTCGACTCAAACCTATTCCCCAAATTTTATCATAAGGACTTGCTTCTGCCAAAATCGCGTTTCCAGTCCAAAGAAGCTTATCCATTAAATCAGGATTTTGCGCAAATTTTGCTCGGTTACCATCCATAACTATTCTGATTTTATGAACATCCCATATCTCAGGATCAAAAGAATGCACTTTTCTTCCCAATGCTTTGCAGCTTTTGGGATCTTTTGTATTCAATATCTGTATGTAAATTTTACCATCATGAAAAAGCTTTGCTTTCTGTGCCATTATATATTGTTCTACATTATGATATCTCACTCCATCAACATTAAAAGTTGTTGTGTACCAATTACTAAACTCCCCATCCTTTTCATATTCATGCCAGAAAAATACATATTCTGTTTTTTTCTTCCAATGCATATAAAAATATTTTTCCATCCACTCTTCATCGTAATAAGGACCAATTTCATACGTATGGCATCTATGGCAAATATCTGTAGCAATCTCAAGAATCACATCAGCAAGTTCTAAATCTTTTTTCCACTTTTTCTCAATTCTACTGTACCCCAGCCATGCCCCAAGAATATTTCCTGTTACAGCCCCTGTAGAATCGCTGTCGCCTCTGTGATTAACAGCAGCAATCACACCTTTTGAAAAATCATTCTGATATTTCAAACTACAGTATAATGCAATTCCAAGTGTCTCTTCTGCCACCCATCCTTCTCCAAGGCGATGAATATTTTCCAAATCACTGTCATGGTTTTCAGAAAGCTCTACTGCAAGATTAATAATATATACTAATTTTTTCAGATGCTGTTCTCCATAAAAAATCTCAGCAATAGTGTCTCTGGCCTCTAAAACAATCTCTTTCAATTTTTTTCTTTTTTCGACTGGAAACACAATTCGATTCAGAATATGTGTTAGCACAGCTGCCGGCATATATCCAAGAGGATGCCCATGTGTAATTGCTGCAAGTTGGGCCCCTTCCAAATCTAGCTGCTTAATTTCCCAATAGCGTTCAAATGCAATCGGTGCGATTCTCATAACACCCCCACAGCCTTTGCTATCATTCACAGGATTCTCGATATAGTCTTCCACATGTTTTTTACTATATGACTGCTGTCTCAACGCATTCAGACATGTAATTCCAGGCGCTCTTCTGGCATAAAGTTCAGGTACATCCAAAAGCCAGCATAAATCATCTTGCTTTCTCTCGTTTTCTTCATAACTAGTATATTGTGTTGTCAGCCAATCGCAATATGCTCTAGCCACGTAATCTCTTGGCAAACCGCAAACTCCTCTAGAGTTTCCTCTGGTATCTCTCACGAGCAAACCATTCGCAGTAAAGAGAACCATCTGGGTATCATCGGAAATTAATGCTTTTCCAGTTTTGGGATCCAACTCATAGTTCTGAATTCCCCTCTGTCCATATCTTTTTACTATGCTCTTCTCATTCATAAATTCAACTGGAAAACCAAGCGCATCACCTACTGCACCTCCAAACAGAGAGCCTTTAATCTGATCTAGTTCTTTCTCAGTATTAATAATATTTTTCTTAATCGATTGAATTATTTTTTCATCTTCATCACGATAAAAATTGTTAAAATTTCTGAAAAACTGTTTGAAATTATACTGTTTAGCGGAATGATCCCGCACTGCAAAACTGACGGTTCGAAAATAATCTTTCTCAGTCATCCCATTATACTTAAAGTTTTTTAGAGCACGATAAAACAAATCAGATATCACAGACGCATCATTTCCGCAAGCTCCACATCCAAAAGCACCTAACACAAGATTTTCATATCCTGAATAAGCGGCACATTTCAATATTCCCTCAATACGATGATAAATCATATTTCGATACTGTTTTTCTGTCATATTATATTTTCCGTATGGTGTATTCACATTCGGTGCAGCGCAGGATAAAACGGCCACAACAACCGGCCTCTCCAGAAGTTTTCCAGCTTCATCACGGATAATCTCAACATAAGGGGAAAGTATCATAGCATCCGAGCCAAGATAGGTATGCAATGACTTGTTATAATCATAATACTTTTTGGCAGAACTACTCTCTAATGACATAAGCAGAGAGCTATTACGACACAACTCCTCTTCCTGTGCCCTGGCACCGCGTCTGACTTCCCCGCCTGGATGAACCGGATTTGCAAAATTTAATACCAATATGTCAGAAACCGAATTTTCCGTATTATGATAAAGTTTTCTTGCCAAAGCAAAAGAATCCGAATTTTCGCAACTATAAAAATTCCGATTATTGGAACACGCCTTTCCCGAACCTTCCCAGTTGTTAATTTTATGTATGTCATCTGGGAGTAAAACATGTGCTTCTTTTCTCTGTTTTTCTGACATTTTTAAAATTATTTTTTGTCCATTAATAACATAGTATCCCTTTTTCATAATCTCTAAAGTTTCCTGTAACATAGCAATATTATCATTTCCCATAAATAAAACCTCACCTCTCATCTTATCTTTTCCTGATTCTTTTCTTATGTTTAGAATACAAAAATAATGATGATATATCAAGGTAATAATATCTTGTCCGGCACTTGTCAACTGCTCACCTTTTCTGCTAGAATAAATAAATGCAGATTGCACAACAGATTTGGAGGGATGAATCATGAGTAAAATCGATGAAGTAAGAGCTGACATGGTGAAAGCTATGAAAGCAGGTGACAAAGAAACCAAAGAGACATTGTCACTTTTGTTATCCGCACTGAAAAATAAAGCAATTGATAAGAGAAGCGACCTCACTCCCGAGGAGGAGACTCAGGTAGTCTTAAAAGAAATTAAGCAGGTAAAAGAAACACTTGATATGACCCCTGCTGACCGCGAAGATATCATCAAAGAGTGTACTGCCCGCCTGAATGTTCTGGAAGGCTATGCCCCGAAAATGATGGATGAAACTGAAATCCGTGAAGTGATCAAAGCTACATTAGCAGAAGTTGGCATTGAAGCTCCTACTGCAAAAGACAAAGGCAAGGTCATGAAAGTTCTTATGCCAAAAGTAAAAGGAAAAGCAGACGGAAAACTGGTCAACGATATTTTCACAACATTTTTACAGTAGAAATTTTTGTTTTGTAAACAAGATAAAGTCTCACAAAAACTGCGTACAAATATTGTACGCAGTTTTTGTGTGCAAATTTTAGATGCAGAATATGGGGTACGATTATAACCCAAACTCTTCCAATAACCTCTTCTGATATTCCTGATCCGATGACGCCTTCACAATATCCTCTGTACGCTTTTGCTCCGCAAGCAATTGATTCAGACGATTCAGATGCCCTATAGCAAAAGTTTCGCCTTTTATCATGCCAGCAGCCTCGCCTTCCTCGTATCCTTCTGCCCGGGTCTGACGCATATGCTTTTCTTCATCATATTCATATATACTCATTCGCTTAGCCTTGGCCCTGTTCTTTGACAGGAATTCTGACAGAATCCCTTCCCTGATACACTCTGTGATTGCCTGCTCCACTGCATCCTCCAGTGGACTGCGTCTGTGAATTTGTTCCGCTTTTTTACTTTTCTTCTGCTCATAAGAGACCTCCTTTTTCTAAATATACAGAGGTCTTTCCCGCGTATCATAGCCTTTTAGAAATCCTCTGCTGTATTTGGAGTGATCAAGCATTGAGATTCCTAATAATTTCTGATTTTAGAAATGGGATCAGACGCTTTTCGCATAGAAAATAGAAATAAAATGCTTTGTGTGTATTTTAGCATAGCTATTTTTCGTTCTTCTATTTAATTTTGATTGTTACAGATTTCTTCTTTCCACTTCCATATGTTGCCATTGCAGTTACTTTTACTTTCTTGCCTTTTCCGGCTTTCAGTGCCTTCACTGTTTCATTGGAAGTTACTTTCGCAGGGGTAAGTCCACGTTGCTATTTCATCAAACCTTTTAACCTTCTTCGGATTTGTTTTATGCTCTCCTAGATGTTTTTCCATCCATACCATATTGTACCAGCGATCGAACTTATATCCGCATTTATGAAATTCTCCTACCATCCGATAGCCCATTTTTTCATGGAATCTCACGCTGTCATATGTCAGATGCTCATCCTCTCCATCCGGCACGGAGATACATGCATTCATATTTAAAATATGTTGCTCACTCATACATTTTTCCAGAGCTTCATACAACATTTTTCCGATTCCCACTCTTCTTTCATCTTCCGCAATATAAATGGATGTCTCTACCGCCCAGTCATAGGCTGGCCTCTCCTTAAACGGGCTGACATAAGCATATCCCACAATTTTTTCATTCACCTGTGCAACCAGATAAGGATACTTTTTCTGCACAGATCGGATCCGGTTTTCAAATTCACAAAGCGTCGGTATCTCATATTCAAACGTAACCGCTGTCTTTTCTACGTAAGGCGCATATATGTCCAACAGGAATTTAGCATCCGCTACAGTGGCAACCCTTATCTTAACTTCATTTTTCATACTTTAAAGACCTCTTTCCAAAAACTTCTCTTTTATTTCCGATAATTATGATAAAAATCTTCAATCTGTTTATCCAGAATTTGCAGAGCTTCCTGTGCACGGTCCGGAAATTTACTGTATTTGCTTAACAAAAAATAAATCGGCGAATAGAAGCTCATCGCTAGTACCTGAGGATCTGCTTTTCTGAAAATGCCCTGTTTTATCATTTCTTCAAAAAGCTTAGACTGATACGCGATACTCTCTTCCATAAACAGATGCCAATATACTTCATAAATCTCTTCATGCTGATATTGCTCTATCATGGAAAGTCTCCAGAAACGTGAGATATATTCATCTTTCAGATAGAATAAGAACACTTTCCTGCTAAGCTCCTTTAGTCCTTCTAAAGAAAGCTCCCCATATAGTTTTGCTTCTTCTTCATAGCTTCTTTCCTGAGGAAGCCCAATCGCTTTGGACATCGTCTCAATTCGTTTTGATAGCCCCTCTACAATAGCATCCAAAATCTCTTTTTTACTTCCGAAATGTTTGTAAATAGAGCTATCTTTTATTCCAACTGCCTCTGCAATATTTTTCACGCTCGTTCCATTAAAACCCTTCACAGAAAATAGGGAAAGCGCTTCGTCTACGATTCTTTCTTTTGTCGTCATTTTATTCCCTCCTGCTTCTAACTAAAGCATCTTTCTCACTTCTTCTTCCTGTTCAAAAAGTACACAGCCACCAATATGTTCTTTCTCAAGATTACCATTTTCCTTTAACCTCATAAACAGCGGAGATTTCAATGCCTGAAAGAGAGATACTTCTCTGAGACTGGTATCTGAATAAGATGAAAACGGACATGGCTCTGCCCCTCCATAGGCATTAATATGGAAGAATCCCCGCCCGGCTGCAAGACACCCGCCACTTGATTTTTCGTCTCCCGGAAATGCCACAAATACCATCTCATCTTCTATCATCCTTAAATCCTCTAACCGTTTCATTATGTATGCTCGTGCCTCATCATCCGGTGCAAGATCTTTCGTAACCTTGTTAACCGGCACATATTCAACATAAACGATTCCCTTGCATCCGTTTTTCTTTAGACTCTGTATAAACTCTTCGGAAAACACGTCATCAATATTGTTTTTTGTCACTGTCACAGATGCTCCAAACAGTATCCCTTTATCATAAAAATGATTCATTGTCTCAGAAAGCTTTTTATAGATCCCCTCTCCTCGTCTTTCATCAGTGATGTTTTCATTACCCTCTATACTGAGTACTGGTATCAAATTTCTGTTCTTCTCTAAAAGCTTTAAACCTTCCTCATCTATCATTGTACCATTTGTAAACACCGGAAATAATATTTTTCTATATTTTCCCGCTTCTTTTAAGACATCACGCCTTAAAAAAGGCTCCCCTCCGGCAAGCAGGATAAATCCGATTCCAAGCTTCTGGGCCTCATCAAATAAATTGCCCCATTCTTCACAACTAAGCATAGATTCTTCTTTTTTACAACTCTGATTTGCTCTTGCATAACACCCTTTACAGTATAGATTACACTTTGTTGTAATGCTGGCAATTAAAAACGGCGGGATATGAGCCCCTTCTTCTTCTTTTTTTCTGCGGATTTCTCTCGCTTTTTTACTTTCACCGGAATATCGCATCATAAAAAGACTCTCCTGTGGATTACTAAGAGATGCCTTTAAAATGCCTTTTACAATTCGCTCTACGCCATTACTCAAGTATTCTTCTAACTGATTTCTCTCCATATCCCGCTCACTCCTTAACTCTTATATGTAAAACACTCAATTTCATAAAACACGGCTAGCGTTCACTAGCTTTTCTATATTATAGCTAGTGAACGCTAGCCTGTCAAGACTAATTATATTCTTCAACTAATGCTTTTTACATCATATTTTGAAACGACATGCATTCTTTTAACCACACAGCGAAATCCCTCATATCTCCGCTGAGATACAAACAAAGCATCCTATCCCCTTCATATTTTTCATTTATCAACCACTGAAGTAATTGTTTCAAACTTTTTTCCAGCTCATCTATGCTTTTCTTATTCACATCAGCTTTAAATTTTTCATATTCCGATTCCTCAATCGGTTCTCCCACCTTCTTTTTCATAAGCAGACATATCATGATATCTCTTAAAACAATACTACAGATATTGAAAAAATGTTCCTCATAATCCCTGCAATATGATTTTAATGTCCGTCTGACATAAACCTCCGGAAGTCCTGACAAAAATTTTTGTTCCAGAGAAATATATTTTACATACTTTTCAACCGCACGGATTCCTGCTTTTCCAAATACCGGTAAAAGTGTCGGATAATCCATAGTTATGATTGTCTCCTGCGGAGCAAATCTTGCATCATAATATAAAAAAAATCCCGGAATCGCTTTTGTCACCGTATCATAATAATTCTTATTTCCGTATGCCTGAAAAGTTTTTATCATTGCATCATACTCTTCTTTTACTTCCCTTGTCTCTTCAAGAATCTTTTCATATCCTATTTCATAGGCCATTTGTGCGGGAATCTTTTCTGCTTTTATTCCTTCAGTTTTTTCAAATTCTTCTATACAATAAATAACAGCTTCCATCAGTTTCTGTGCTCTTTCATAAGTTACAGATGTACTCTGTCCTGCTGTATATTTCTCTGCCAGATTTGCGACAATCGGCAATAACTCATTCATCTCATAATCCATTTATTCTTTACTCCAATCCCAGATTTCTCAACGTTTCAAAAAAGATTTCTTTTTCCCATCTCGGAACAATATCAAATTTTTCATACTCGCCGTATCCATCGCTTCTTTTATGACCACAATATCCGGCTCTGATTGCCTGTGAAAAGATTTCAAGACATGTACTTTCCAAATACTCCACATCTCCATGACACACAGTATCAAACTGCTCTCTCATAAAATGAAGAAGTTCATCATCAGAAATCTCATCCATCATTTCATTTTTATACAGATAAAATATGTCCTGAAGCCTTCCCATAGTCTCCACATAATTTTGCTGATAAATATAATCCGAATCACAAAACTCATAAATGATTTTCGGAAGTACCGCATCTTTAAACTCTACTCTCTGCTGTTCCTTAAGGCTGTCCATTCTCTTTTGTATCAAAAGTTCTGCATCTTCTTTTGATAACATAAGACCATATTTTTCTGTAAACTCATTCGTCTTTTTTAATTTCTCCAGCTGTCCTTGTTTTGATATTTCCATCATCCAGTTTGTGTTATCCACAGACATTCCTCCTCAACTTCTCAAATACTGTCCGTTGATTATACTGCCTCGGACAAATAGTTACCAGACTTGATTTTTTCGCCATTTTGTGGTATTATAGAGCATGAAAAGAGGGAAGATTTTTTGAAAATCTTCCCTCTTTTCAATATGTATGATCTTATTTTTCTTTTACTCTTCAGCTGCGTCGCTTCCGTCTGACTGATCATCTGTCTGAATCTCATCAGAATACGGATCCTGCTCTGTCTGCTTGATTGTCACGCTGACATCGTTAAAATCAATTTTTTCCCATACTTTTTTGTATACTTTGATCTTTGCATCATCCATCCATTTTTCTGTTACTTCGTCATAAAGATCTGATTTCCTCTCCTCAACAATCTCTGCTTTCTTTGACTCAGTAGCATCTTTATCCATAAGGCTTGTTACACAGGCAACATAACATCCATCGTCTGTCTCAACAACACCTGTTATCTCACCTTTTTCCAATTTATCCGCATTTTTGATCAGATCTGCGGATGGTGTCTCTGATTCTGAATCAAATGTAACAGTCTGAACTTCTACCTCTGCTTCCTCTGCCAGTTCTTTAAATTTCAAACTGTCTTCATTTGCAGCTTTTGCAAATTCTTCTGCTTCTTTTCTTACTGCTGCTTTCTCTTCATCCGTCATCTCAGCAGAATCTTCTGAGCTATCTGCATCCTCTTCTGAGCCTTCTGCATCCTCCTTTGTGTAGGAGAATAACACATAATCCATACTCTTCTGAGCTGCCTCTTCATCAGATACTTCTGTATCCGCATCTGCCTCAATCGCATCTGTCATCTTCTGTTCAATTGCAATTAAAGTAAGCAGACGTTCCAGCGATCCTGTATCTGCCATAATCTTTTCTTTATTTTCAAGAGAATTGTCTTCATCAAACTGCTTCGCTGTTTTTTCTACCAATTCCTTATCTGCATCTGAAAGAGATACATTATAATCATCCATATGCTGTTCCAGCACAATCATGGTTTCAAGAGACTCTAAAACGGAGTCCTTTACAGATTCTTCATAAGTCTTTCCTTCTTCAGCTTCTGTACTCCACATATTATCTCCCAGATATGCTCCATAATAGGTTTCATACATAGCCTGCATATATCTTGCGTAAAAATTTGCCACTCCTGCAGTTAATTCTGTATCATTTACCTTCGCAACTACTTCATCCTTTTTTAAAGAACTGCATCCTGTAAGCGAAGTAACTGTAAACATCATAGCAGTAGCTATCAATAATAATCTTTTTTTCATAATCTATTGCTCCTCCTTGGTACATGTTAAATACACCGTACACTAGATTAGTATACCTTATCCTTAGCGCTCAATCAATCCCTTTATTTCATTTAACACATTTTTCACAACTTCCAGCGGACTCATTTGCTGTTCTTTTTTATTCTTCTTTATCTTACGATACACAAACCCCGGTTCCTGTGCATTCGCTTTAAACGTAAGCTCGCCTTTATATTTATCAATAAGTGCCGGAATCTTTTCTGTATTTACTTTCGCCTTTTCATACATAGTAAATGTATAGGTGTCATCTTTTTGTTCAATCGATGTAATATATACTTTATGCGCTTCCGCCTTCAGTGCCGCCACATTGAGAAGTGTCTCTACTTTTTTAGGGATATCTCCGAATCGGTCAATCAGCTCTTCCGTCATATCCTCCATTTCTTCTTCCGATTCTATTGCTGCAATCCGTTTATAAATATCAAGCTTCTGATACTCATTGGCAATATAACTGTCCGGAATATAGGCATCTACATTCAGATCAATGGTCGTAGTATAATCCTCTTCCTCTGTCTCACCTTTGAGATACCGGACTGCTTCATTTAGCATCTTACAATAAAGGTCATATCCCACAGCCTCCATATGTCCATGCTGCTCTGCCCCCAGAAGATTTCCGGCACCTCTGATTTCCAGATCTCGCATGGCAATTTTGATCCCAGATCCCAGATCAGTAAATTCACGAATGGCAGCAAGTCTTTTCTCAGCAACTTCCTTAAGCATCTTATCTCTCCGATAAAGGAGAAATGCATATGCCATCCGGTTAGAGCGTCCTACACGTCCTCTGAGCTGATAGAGCTGGGACAGTCCGAGTCTGTCCGCATCGTGAATAATCATAGTATTCACATTGGAAATATCAAGACCCGTCTCAATGATCGTTGTAGAAACAAGCACATCAATTTCGCCATTAATAAAATCATACATGATACGCTCGAGTTCATGCTCCTTCATCTGTCCATGGGCAAATGCTACATTTACATCCGGAACAAGCTTCTGAACATTTGCCGTAACTTCTGCAATATCCTCCACACGGTTATAGACATAATAGACCTGTCCCTGGCGGGCGCATTCTCTTTCTATAGCCTCTCTTACCATCTCATCATTATATTCCATGACATAGGTCTGAATTGGCATACGGTCATTAGGAGCCTCCTCGAGAACACTCATATCCCGGATTCCAATCAGGCTCATGTGAAGAGTCCTGGGGATCGGTGTAGCTGTCAGTGTCATGACATCTACGTTTTCCTTCATCTTTTTAATTTTCTCTTTATGCTGAACGCCAAATCTCTGTTCCTCATCAATGATCAAAAGTCCCAGATCTTTAAACTTCATATCATCACCAAGAACTCTGTGGGTCCCGATTACGATATCAACCAGACCTTTTTTCAGATCCTCAATAGTTTTTTTCTGTTGCGCAGGCGTGCGGAACCGGCACATCAGATCCACTCTCACCGGAAAATCTTTCATTCGCTGAAGAAACGTATTATAGTGTTGCTGTGCAAGAATGGTTGTAGGTACAAGGTAGACCACCTGCTTATTTTCCTGTACCGCTTTAAATGCAGCACGAATAGCAATCTCCGTCTTTCCATATCCCACATCACCGCAGATGAGACGATCCATGATCTTTTTACTCTGCATATCACGCTTAACAGCTTCGATTGCAAGCACCTGATCCTCTGTCTCCTCGAATGGGAACATCTCCTCAAATTCTTTCTGCCAGACAGTATCCTCCCCGTACTGATACCCCTCCTGATTTTGTCTTGCGGCATAAAGCTCCACGAGGTCCTTAGCAATCTCTTTTACTGCTCCCCGGACACGGGTTTTTGTACGGTTCCACTCCTGTGTGCCAAGTCGGTTAAGTTTTGGCTTTTTCGCATCTGCACTTGCATATTTCTGGATCAGATCAAGCTGAGTAGCCGGAATATAAAGATTTCCGCCTTTTGCATAGGAAATCTTCATGTAATCCTTCGAAATTTTATCAACTTCAATCTTCTCAATTCCCTGGTAAATGCCAAGGCCATGAGTTTCATGAACCACGTAATCGCCGGGTTTTAACTCTGCAAAGCTCTGAATCTTCCTTCCTTCATAAACCTTACGCTTTTTTTTCTTTTTCACTTTTCCGAAAATATCTGTCTCAGAAATAACTGTAAATTTCAGGAAAGGGTATTCATAGCCTTCCGCCACATGACCATAAGCGGTCATGATCTCGCCTGGCTTAACTTCACGGTCCATTTCATCACTGTAATAGCTGCTCAGGTTGTAATCCCGCAGATCTTCCGCCAGTCGTTTAGCCCTTGTCCTTGAACCGGACAAAAGGACAACACGATATCCATTTCTCTTTAACCTCTTTAAATCCTGTGTGAGAAGGTCAAAGCTACTGTTATAAGGGTTCACGCTTTTCGTCTGAAGGCTATAGGAACCGCGGATTTCAAATCCTTTACACCTCATTTCCAGCGCAAAAAATCCCACACTGGAATACTCATTCATCCGCTGCACCACTTCTTCTGTGGTATACAGTTTCATCTCATTATCTGTCACATCATATCCGCTCTCCACACGACGTTTCTGAGCTTCCATGAACTCTTCTTCTACACCCTTTCCCTTTTCAAGAAGGCGCACAGGCTCATCCAGAAAAAGAAGTGTCTCTTCCGTATCAAAATAACTGAGAAAGGAAACTCTTTTTTCATCCTCTTTTGGGAACTCCGAAGCAGGATAGATCACGGCCTCTGTAAGATTCTCAATTGATCTTTGTGTCTCCACATCGAAAGTTCTGATGGAGTCCACCTCATCTCCCCAAAGTTCTATTCGGATTGGGAGTTCTTCTGTCAGAGGATAGATATCAAGAATACCTCCTCTTATTGCAAACTGCCCCGGTCCTTCTATCTGGACTTCTCTGTCATATCCCATAAAAGCAAGATCCTCAGAAAGCTTATCCATATCAATAGACGAATCATTTTCTATCTTGATAATCCGGCTCTTTATCACATCTCTTGGAAGCAGGGAATCCATAAAAGCATCAAAACTTGTGACAACCGTCACTGTTTCATCGGAAAGGACTGCCTTTATCACTTCCATCCGCTGTTTTACAAGCTCCTTACTCCTGATATCTGCCTGATAAAACAGAAGATCTTTTGCAGGATAATAATAAGTGCTGGCATCAAGAAAGCGGTATTCCTCATATACCTGCTTAGCCTTTGACTCACTGGAACAAGCGATGACTTTATATTTACAGCCATCGCTCAATGCATACATCATATGTGTTTTCTGAGAATTCACACAGCCGGATACCTTAAGCATCCCTGCATGTTTTCTCCTTAACTTATATAATTCTTCAAACTCTGCCAGTTCATTCAGAGGCCTTATTAAGGCTTGCATCGTCTATGCCTCCTCCTGCTTTACTTTTCGATTATACTCATTCATTGCAGCATCAATCTCTCCTCTTAAAATCATAGCGACTGCATTCACTGCTTTTTCATAACCTTTTTCCATCTCTTCTCTTTCTGCTTTCGAAAAACGGCTGAGTACATAATCTGCAAGATCATACTTTTTAGGTTTCTCTCCAACGCCAATCTTAATTCTCGCAAAAACAGTTGTATCAAGATGAGAAATAATATTTTTTATACCATTATGTCCCCCGGCACTTCCTTTCTTGCGAATTCGAAGCTGTCCTACCCCGAGACTGATATCGTCATAGATAACAAGAAGCTCCTGTTCTTCATCAATTTTATAATAATCTACAAGGCTTCTGACACTCTCTCCACTTAAATTCATATAAGTCTGCGGTTTTGCCAGAATCACCTTCTGCCCTTCAATGATTCCTTTTCCGATGAATGCACGGCTCTTTCTTGTCTCTACTGATATATTATATTTATCTGCAAGGGCATCTATGACATCAAATCCCACATTATGCCTTGTTCCCTCATACTGTAATGTTGGATTTCCTAATCCCACAATTATATACATACCTTTTCACCTCAATTTTTCTCCTATCCATTCTACAGGAATTACTTGCATTTGTCATGCATAATTTTACTTTCTTTTTCATACATTATAAAAACAAAATAAAATAAAGTACAATCATGAGGAGGTCTTTTATGAGTTCTAAGACTAAAATTGTTGTATTGCATATGAAGGAGATTGTATATACTGCAATATTTGCAGTTCTCGCAATCGTATTAATTATATTATTAGTTTTTATGTTCCATCCAAAACATCAGGAAACAAATGCAGATGTGGAAAAATATGTTCCAGGCACCTATACCTCAACTGTCACACTAAACAACACAGCTCTTGAAGTAGAGGTCACCGTAGACAAATCCCATATCAATTCCATCCGGCTGTCTAATCTGGACGAAACAGTCACAACCATGTATCCTCTTATTCAGCCTGCAATCGAAGATATCGCTGAACAGATCTGCGAGAAACAGTCTCTTGATAACATTGAACAATCCAGTGAATCTCCTTACACTTCACAGATTCTTCTAAATGCCGTCAGCGAAGCATTAGAAAAAGCCACGGCTGCCAAATAGGCAGCCATGGCTTTTCTTTTCTTAATCTTAACCCTCAACAATCAGATACTTTCCATTCGGAATTGCGAATACTTCTGATGCATCTTCAAGTTCTTCTGTAGACATTCCTTCCACATCCAGTCCTTCCTCTTCCAGGAAACGGCGTACTTCATCAATGCTGTCCACAACAACCGCCATACAATCCTCCAGAAAAGCCTCCGCCTCTTCTAACGTCTCTGCAACAGGCTCATCAAACAATCTGGACTGATTTTCCAAAAAAGTCTTCAGACACTCTTCATCATACTCATACATATCCCAGTTGCCTCCTCATATTATATCTCTTTCCGTTAATTTGCTAAGTAGTCTTCAACAAAACTACAGCTCTTATAATATTCTTAGCATACTCTGTCTGTTTTCGCAATATATTTCCGTTAATTTGAACATATTAATTTCCGCACTTTGCAAAACCCTTTATTCACCAATCACAAAATCAATGAGTTGTGCCGGTTTCTCAATAAGATACTCTGCCCCGGCTTCTTTTAATTCCTCTTCTGTCCGAAATCCCCATGTCACACTGATTGTCTTTGTTCCTGCATTTTTCCCGGTAGCAACATCCACCTCTGAGTCACCTACATAGAGACATTCTTCCTTTAATACTCCAAGTTCCTCTAGAATGCAAAAGACGCCATCCGGACTTGGTTTTCTGGCAATGTTTTCCTGCTGCCCCTGTGCAGCGTCAAAAACACCTTCTCCGAAAATTTCTCTCACAACTTTCTGCGTCTGTCTGTGAGGTTTATTTGATAATACTCCTAATTTTACATTCCGTTTTCTGAGCTCTTCAATCATTTCCGTAATCCCATCATATGGTACCACATTGTAAGTACAATTTTCATCAAAAACTCGTCTGTACACTTCCATCGCTTCTTCAAGACGTTTTCCCTCTGGATCTCCCGCTGCACGGATTGCCTTATCCAGAAGGTATTTGGCCCCATTTCCCACAAATGACTGGCACTGTTCCTTTGTGATCTCAGAGAGTCCCATCTCCTTCAAGGTCAGATTTACAGAATAATGTAAAGATGCCAGTGTATCTGTTAATGTTCCATCTAAATCAAAAATACATGCTTTTATCATTCTCATCGCCTCCATCCCACCAATCATAATATGCATTGCTTCAAAATTCAAGTGTCTTCTGCTCTTTTGTAACCCTTCAATAGTCGCACAGTCTGAAATACCAGATGTCCGAATCACTTTTGTCAAGGGCTAAAAGTTTTTTTATTTTCCCTACACAGAGAATAAGACACGTTCGTATGGAGAAAATGCTACTAGATGAATTTATCTGACAGGAGGTTCTTTCAATGGCTCAGGGAAAAGTAGAAATATGCGGTGTAAATACATCAAAGCTTCCAATCCTGAAAGAAGAAGAAAAAGAAGCTTTGTTTGCAAGAATAAAACAGGGAGATCAGGAAGCAAAGGAAGAATATATCAAAGGAAATTTAAGACTTGTTTTAAGTGTGATTAAACGGTTCGGCGCAAGCAATGAAAATCCCGATGACCTGTTTCAAATAGGATGCATCGGACTGATCAAAGCTATAAACAATTTTAATACCGATCTGGATGTAAAATTCAGTACTTACGCTGTACCTATGATCATCGGTGAAATCAGACGGTTTCTTCGGGACAACAATTCCATCAGAGTTAGCCGATCTTTGCGTGATACCGCTTACAAAGCAATCTATGCAAAAGAAAACTATGTAAAGCAATATCAAAAGGAACCCACAGTTCAGGAAATTGCAGAAGAAATTGGCATTTCCAAGGAAGACATTGTATTTGCCCTTGATGCCATACAGGTTCCCATGAGTCTTCAGGAACCAGTATACAATGACAGCGGCGATGCCCTCTATGTGATGGATCAGTTAAGCGACACCAAGAATAAAGAAGAAAAATGGGTGGAAAATCTTTCTCTCGAAGCAGCTATGGAACATCTGACCCCACGGGAACAACATATTATAAAATTACGCTTTTTTGAAGGCCGGACACAGATGGAAGTATCTAAAGACATCGGGATCTCTCAGGCACAGGTCAGCAGGCTGGAGAAAAATGCTCTTCGCACTATGAGGCAGTATTTAAGTGACCGGTAATACTAAGAGCCTGGAAACATATAATAATTATGCCTCCAGGCTCATTTTCACTAATCTCTATCCCACTTATCCGCCAGGTTATGTATCTGTGTCTCGAATTTGGCAAGCTCTTTATTTGCAAGTCCTTCGTTTTTATAAACAACCTCAAGCAGCCTCTTCGCTGCAGCAACCACGCGCTGGAACGCGTTATATTTGCGCATATCCGCAGGTTTCGTAACTGCTCTTTTCGGTTCCGGCACACCTGCAGAAATAATCTCACCTGTAGCGAGATCCACGCATCCTCCGGAATAAGGTGCCATAGCAGGATAGCCAAGTCTTTCTGTCACCGTCTTTGCAAATTCATCAGTGACAGTATCTTCTCCGTGAACAACGAATACTTGTTTTGGTGGTTCCTTAAATCCTGAAAGCCAGTCAAGAAGACCATTCATGTCCGCATGACCACTGATTCCTTTCAGAGACTCAATCTTTGCATTCACCTCTACATTTTCACCAAAAAGCTTAACACTCTCAGCTCCTTCGATCAGCTTCCGGCCCAGTGTTCCCACTGCCTGGTATCCTACAAAACATATCGTACATTCTTTTCTCCATAGATTATGTTTCAGATGGTGTCTGATACGTCCTGCCTCACACATACCGGATGCAGACAGGATTACCTTTGGCTTATCATCAAAATTGATCATCTTAGACTCATCACTTGTGATTGTCGTCTTAAGACCCGGAAATATCAGAGGATTAATTCCCTGCTTCACTAATTCCATAGCATCCTCGTCAAAACAGGACTGCACATTTTTATTAAAGACTCTCGTCGCCTCAATCGCCAACGGACTGTCTACATAAACTTCAAAATTAGGATGCTCCGGCAATAAATTCTTTTCTTTGATCTCACGCACAAAATACAAAAGCTCCTGAGTACGTCCCACTGCAAAAGAAGGAACTACCACATTTCCGCCTTTATCAAAGGTTTCCTTAAGAATTCTGGTAAATTCGCCGACATAATCCGGCTTTTCATCCGAATGAATCCGGTTTCCGTATGTAGATTCGATCACAATATAATCTGCTTCATCCACCTTTATCGGATCTTTAATGATTGGCTGATCAATGTTTCCTACATCCCCTGAAAATACAATTTTCTTTGATATGCCATCTTCTGTGATCCAGATTTCTATGGATGCCGACCCCAGAAGGTGTCCCATATCGTTAAATCTCACATCAATTCCATCGCACAAAACTATTTTTTGATTGTAATCAACCGGATGCAAAAGCTTAATCGCAGCATCTGCATGCTCCATCGTATACAACGGTTCATATTCCGGTGCACCGCTTCTTCTTGCCTTACGATTCCGCCACTCTGCCTCAAATTCCTGAATGTGAGCACTGTCACGGAGCATAATGTTACTCAGATCCGATGTGGCAAATGTGGTAACAATTTCTCCCTGAAATCCTTCTTTACAAAGCAGCGGTATCTTTCCCGAATGGTCGATATGTGCATGTGTCAGAAGAACATAATCAATTTCCGAGGCATTTACCGGAATCTCCTGATTCTCGTATAGATCCGGTCCCTGCTCCATACCACAGTCAATCAGAATGTTTTTCCCACATGCCTGAAGCAAATGACAACTGCCGGTCACTTCATGATCCGCACCAATAAAAGTGAGCTTCATAAAATCAACCCCTTTTTCTTTTTATTGTATCACATTTTAGGGATTATTTTCTAAAATTTTCAGAAAATTTATGAATAACGCACAATTTCTTTCTTTAATCTCTGCATAATCTTTTTTTCCAGTCTCGAAATATAAGACTGAGAAATTCCCAATAGATCCGCAACTTCTTTTTGTGTCTTTTCCTCACCGTCAGGCATGCCAAGACCGAAACGCATCTGTATGATCGATCGCTCCCTTCCGGATAATCTGTTGATTGCCTTAAGAAGAAGCTTTTGTTCCACTTCATTTTCGAGATTCCGATAAATCGTATCTTCCTCAGTTCCCAGAATATCCGATAAAAGAAGTTCGTTTCCGTCCCAATCTACATTTAGCGGTTCATCAATAGAGACTTCCAGTTTTGTCTTATTATTCCGTCTTAAATACATAAGAATTTCATTTTCGATACACCGGGAAGCATATGTAGCAAGCTTTATATTTTTTTCAGGGTTAAACGTATTGATCGCTTTAATTAGCCCTATCGTTCCTATAGAAATCAGATCTTCTACCCCGACACCTGTATTATCAAATTTTTTGGCTATATATACAACCAGCCGAAGATTATGTTCAATGAGAAGATTTTTGGCTTTTTCATCTTCCTTTGTCCCTAATTCACTGATTGCCTCTGCTTCTTCCTCCTGCTCAAGCGGTGCCGGAAGAACATCTGAGCCTCCAATGTAAAAAATCTCATTATTCTCCGGAAACAAAAAAGTTCGTATACGTGAAAACATATGTAGCCCTGCAGGCTGTGCTATTGATGTATAAGCTGTCATTTTCTTTCCTCCACTATAATCCATTATAAACATCCGGGTTCAGAATCATTTTATAATCTTCTCCATTTAGCACCTCTTTACTCACAGCAATTTCCGGAGCAACAATTTCTATATCTTTTCCCTCTACAGTTAAAAGCATCCTGTCTAAAACATACACAGGGAGCACTCCGGATGCTTTTCCGACGGATTGATACGAAATGAAATGAACCGGATCATTTTGAGAAAATTCTTCTATTCTGTCAATACCGAGAAGTTTTGCTGTGTCTTCTCCGATAATGCTAACTGGCTTTTGACTGACCGAATTTCTGAGACGATTTCCGGTATCAATCAATGCGTTCACCTGACAGCATTTTTCGCCTTGTTTCAACACTGCAGCACAATATGTATGGCGATGTTTTGAAAGCGCCACGATGAGTGACCACACTCCACTGGCGATACAGTATCCCAACATAGAAAGCGCAAAAAAAAGGCTTCCTGCCCTTAGATACTGTTTCAGGCTTCCCATAATACCACCCAGCAAAAATCCTCCGATATACAAAAAGAGAAATGCTTTCAAAAATGATCGATCCCACTTGATCCTTAACCCGATTTTCAACATTACTACATTTACAAGGCCATGAAACATCAGTAATTTTATAAACGCATATGGGATAGGAAGAATAATTACAACACATGTAAGTATCGCCCCCATCAATGCTCCTGCTATCATGCGCCCATGTGTGGCAGTACATGAAAGCATTTTATTCAGCAGTCTTAGCAAAATATAGTCCATCATAAAATTTATGAGGAAAAATACGTCTATATATAATTCATACTGCACGTTCTGCCTTCTTTCTCAATTTTACTTTGTACACTAAATCGATTTGGTATATAAACAAAACACATTATAGAAGTTGTATGGCAAAAAATTTGTCATACTCTGAAGAAAGATAACCTGTTTTTCCCGACAGGACACGACAAAAGAAGCATACCACAATCACTGTGATATGCTTCCTCTTATATGCTTGTCTTATTATTTTTTAAAGAAATCCGGAATCTTGATAGACTGCTCTTTTACCTTTGGTGTAGGAGTTTTTGGTGTCTCCAGTGTCGGAGCCGTACCGCCTACTGTTCTTCTAGGTGCTGACTGAGTTGTGCCTCCGGTTCTTGTCGGCGCCATACCCAGATCAAGTCTCGGTGAAGATGGCTGTTTCTGAATCGGTGTTGTGCTTCTTACCGGCTGACTTGGTTTTTCATAACTCTCATATTTGTCATACTTCTCATACTGTGTCTGCTGTGACGGTCTCTGATTCTCCAGTCTGGATTTCAATTTAGACGCACTGCCACCTACATTATGAAGACCTGTCGCAATAACTGTGATCGTTGCCTCATCAGCTCTGGAATCATCATACATTGCACCAAAGATAATGTTTGCTTCTTCTCCGGCAAGATCCTGAACATATTCTGCCGCATCGGATGCATCCATAAGTGTAATATCACCGGATACGTTAATAATAACATGAGATGCTCCGGCAATGGTTGTCTCAAGAAGCGGACTTGCAACTGCCTGTTTGACAGCCTCAAGTGCTTTATCATCACCACGGCCCTGTCCAATACCTATATGTGCGATACCCTTATCTGTCATAACGGTCTGAACATCTGCGAAGTCAAGGTTGATAAGTGAAGGTACATTGATAAGGTCTGTAATACCCTGAATACCTTGCTGCAATACTTCATCAGCTTTCTTAAGTGCTTCCGGCATAGTTGTACGTCTGTCTACAACTTCCAGAAGTTTATCATTCGGGATCACGATCAGTGTATCCACGTTCTCTTTTAATTTTTCAATTCCTTCGAGTGCATTATTCATACGTGTCTTTGACTCGAAACGGAATGGCTTTGTAACAACTCCGACGGTCAATGCACCAAGTTCTTTTGCAAGACGTGCAACAACCGGTGTCGCTCCTGTTCCTGTTCCGCCACCCATACCACAGGTAACGAAAACCATATCTGCACCTTTCAGTGCTGCTGAAATCTCTTCTGCACTTTCCTCTGCGGCTTTTTCACCAACCTCAGGTTTTGCTCCTGCACCGAGACCCTTGGTAATCTTTTCACCAATCTGCAAAAGTGTCGGAGCTTTACTAAGCTGAAGTGCCTGCTTATCTGTATTCACTGCGATAAATTCCACACCGGCAATCTGTTCATCAATCATACGGTTAACAGCATTATTACCGCCGCCACCTACTCCAACAACAATTATCTTTGCCGCTGCTTCTGATTCATTAGTTTTAATTTCTAGCAAGGGTTTCTCCTCCTTTGTTATCCTTATAATATATTATACATCCCATGTATAAAGCTAAAGAAATACACTTTGCCATATATACTATATAATATAAGCTTTTGTTTAAAATATCAATAGAATTAATCGATTTTTCTTAATTTTCTTTTGGGAATTCGCCTTTATTAAAGGTAATTGTACTTCTGTCCTCAGAATAATTTTCCAGATGGAGTGTTCCTTTCTTATTTCCAAGTTTTTCCATGATAGGAGGAATCTGCGCAATCTTCTCCGCAGACACTGTACTTCCAAGGCTTACACACACTTTTTTTATATAAACATATATACGGTCATCTTTACAGACAATCTTTTTTATATTCATATCATATTTTTTCAACTCTTTTGTTGTTTCAAGGATTTCTTCAAAAAAAGCAGACTTTCCTTCTTTCAAAGGCTCATACAGATTAATACTGTCTGCCTGGATACCTTCTACACAGACAGCATCCTCAATCTTTTCATTTCCTTTTTTTACTACCAGCCCCTCTTTATCAAAATAAATATACTCTTTATTATTTAACACATACCCAATAATCTGCTTTTCTTCTACCGTCACTTCTACTGTCCACGGCGCCTTCAATGAAATTTTAACACTCTCGAAACACGGAAGAACCTGTCCACGACCAATCATATACTTCCCAAATATATATAATGAATTTACAGAATACTGGTCATCCTGGACCATCTGTACAATATCTTTATCAGAAGAATACTCATTTCCCGCCACTTCTATGGTTCTCACCCTGAAAAGCAAAAGAACCGAAAGGCAAATGATTGCAATTCCTAAAAGAATGACTGCAAGAGCATATAATCTGAGTCTCTTTTTCTTTCTTTTCTTCTTTTTTTTCGACTTCTTCTGTATTTCCTGATACCTTTCTCCTGTCATTATCTATACTCCTTATTTTTTATACCAAAAAATGTCAACTAATCTTTCATTTCACATAACTGCTTTTCTATCATATCATTCTTGATACACTTAATACAAGCCCCATTTCTATCAGAAGAAATACAACAGATGTACCTCCATAGCTGACAAAAGGCAGCGTGATCCCTGTATTTGGAATTGTGTTTGTCACAACTGCAATATTTAAAATCACCTGTATCATCATATGAGCCATTGCGCCGGCAGCAATCAGTGCGCCAAACAAATCTTTTGCATTCGTCGCAATCACAAAGAAACGCCAGATCAATATCAAAAACAAAATCAGTACAAACCCTGCTCCAAAAAGTCCCAGTTCTTCGCAGATAATGGAAAAAATCATATCATTTTGTGCTTCCGGAACAAATCCCAGCTTTTGGACGCTCTGTCCAAGTCCTCTTCCAAACAGACCACCGGAACCGATAGCATACAAGCCCTGAAGCGTCTGATATCCCTTCTCAAATTTTTCCGGGTTTCTCCAGATTTCCAGTCGTTCCAGTCTATAGCTTTCCAATGCAAGAAATATAGTCATAAATCCTATTCCCAGTATTCCCATGACAACAAACTGTCCATACTTCGGACTTGCAACAAACACGAGGATCACAGCAATTCCCAAAATGATAATTGCGGTGCTCAAGTTGCTTGCTCCCACTAATCCCACAATTGGAAGAATCATGAGCATAACTTTTATGAGCGTGCGCATTTTCCCCATTTCTTTCACATTTTTGGTAACAATATGTGCCAGAAAGATAATCACTGCTACCTTTGCAAACTCTGAAGGCTGAAAAGAAAATGGGCCCAAAGACAACCATCTTTTGGACCCATTATATTCTTCTCCTACAAACAGCACACAAACCGCCAAAATGATTGATGTGAGATATCCGAGCGCTGCCAGATGTCTCCACACATGGTAATCCATATTGGCGACAAAAAACATTCCCGCTATCCCAAGACAGGTAGCAAATGCCTGTTTTTTCAGGTAATAAAACGCGTCATGGAATTTCACCTCACCGTTATAGGTACTTGTACTGTATAAGATTATCAATCCAAATATCACTAATACAAACAGCGCGGTCAGAAGAGTAATATCATACTTTTTCTTTTTTGACTGCAATTATCATGCACTCCTTATAAGGAATTTACAATCTCTTTAAATCTATCTCCGCGTACTTCATAATTCGGGAACATACCCCAGCTTGCACATGCCGGCGAAAGCAAAACCGCATCCCCTTCTTTTGCAGTATTTGCCGCAAGGAGAACAGCTTCTTCAAATGTATCTACCAGTACATAATCATGAAATCCACACTTTTCAGCATCTTTTGCTATCTTCTCTTTTGTCTGTCCGAGAAGAACAAGCTTTTTAACTTTTCCGTCAAATGCACGGATCCATTCAACATAACTGGAATCTTTATCATAACCTCCGCCAATCAAAACTGTCGGACGGTTCATAGCCTGAATTCCCTTAATTGCCGCATCCGGATTGGTTCCTTTGGAATCATTATAAAATGCCACTCCGTTTTTTTCTGTCACAAATTCAATCCTGTGCTCGACACCTTTAAACTCTTTGATCACTTTACGGATCACATCCATCGGCACTCCGTAGACCGCCGCCATGGCAATTGCTGCCATATAATTTTCATAATTATGAATTCCAAGAAGCTTCAATTCCTTTACATTGCACACAGTAACCTCATCCGGATTCCTGTAAATAATATTTCCATCTTCAAGGTAAATGCCTCTTTCTACTCTATGCGCACTGCTGAAATATAGAACCTTTGCATTTACATTTTCTCCAAACTTTCTTGTACGCTCATCTTCATAATTCAAAATACAGTAATCGTCCTCTGTCTGATTCTTTGCTATATTTTTCTTCGCCTCAACATAAGCCTCCATCGTATGATGACGATTCAGATGATCTGGTGTAAAATTAAGTATTGCACTTACCTTCGGTCTGAAAGTAAGAATAGTCTCGAGCTGGAAACTGCTCATCTCCGCTACGGCAACAGACTTGTCCGTCATCTCGGCTGCCGCAACTGTATAAGGATTTCCGATATTTCCCACAACAAACACCTCATCCTTATAAGCGCTCATGATCTCACCCAGAAGTGTCGTTGTCGTCGTCTTTCCATTCGTTCCCGTAATGGCAAGCACATCTCCTTTGCCAAATGCATATGCAAGTTCAACCTCACCGGTAACAAGAACCCCTTTATCCCGCATTGCATTCACAACCGGAAGATCCGTTGGTACACCCGGACTTAAAATAGCTATATCAAGTTCTTCCAAAAGCTTTTCCGGGAAATCCCCAATGATAATCTCTGCTTTGGAATCCTTTTCAAGTTTTTTTCTCACGGAATCCTTATCAAGCTCTTTATTTCCATCATAGAGAACAACATCTGCCCCCTGATCTTCTAACAATTTCACTGCACCGATCCCACTGATCCCTGAACCAAATACAAGTACTTTTTTTCCTGCTACTTCCATAATTTCCTCCTACATAGCCATAAGTGCAATCAGGCAAAGCAGTGCTGTTATAATAGAGAACACAGCAACTACTCTTGTCTCGGACCATCCACATAACTCAAAGTGATGATGAATTGGCGCCATCTTAAAAATACGCTTACCACCGGTCTTTTTAAAATATGTTACCTGTATCATCACAGATAATACTTCTACCAGATATATCATTCCAACAATAATGATAAAAATCGGCATTTGCAGCATATAAGCCGTAGACGCCACAAATCCTCCGAGAGCCAGAGAACCGGTATCCCCCATAAATACACTGGCAGGATAAACATTGAACAGAAGAAATCCCAGAAGAGCTCCTACCACTGCACATGTCACTGGCTCAATTCCACTTTTTGTACCAATCGCAACTACTGTAAAAAATGTTGCCACAAGTACAGTAACGCTGGAAGCGAGGCCATCCAGTCCATCCGTGAAATTCACTCCGTTTACTGTTCCGATCACTGCGACAAAAAGAAGCGGAATAGCAAGCCATCCGATATCCAGATATTTTCCTCCTGAAAACGGAATCAGCATTGCCAGCGATACATCTGTAAACTTAACAATGTAAAATGCAAAAATAGCTGTAACTACAATCTGAAGTGCCATTTTCTGTTTCGGATACAGACCGTCCGAGCGCTTCATAACAACCTTCAGATAATCATCCAAAAATCCAATCAGTCCGAATCCCACCGTCACAAATAAAATAGGAATGATCTTCGGATAATCTTTTACATAAAATATGGAAGTGATCACTACACTCAGCAGGATAATAACACCACCCATTGTCGGAGTACCTGCTTTTTTCAAATGGGACTGCACACCTTCTTCTCTCTCTGTCTGCCCCATCTTCATCTTCCTTAAAATCGGAATAATCACCGGTCCCATGATCACACTCAGCGCAAACGAAATCAAAACCGGCATAAAAACTGTATAATCCATACCACACCTCTTTATCTCTTTTGTTAGTTTTTCTATCTCAGCTTAAATAGTATACTGCATTTCTCATTGTTTTTCAATGCCAAGATAGGGTAATACATTTTCAAAAATGTTTCCTATTACAGGCGCAGCAATCGTTCCTCCATAATAAACTCCTTTCGGATTATAAATGATACACATTCCCAACACCTGTGGGTCATCGGCAGGTGCAAATCCTATAAAAGAGGAAATATATTTATTTGCACTTCTCGGAAGTGTCTGCGAAGTAGCCGTCTTTCCTCCTATGTGGTATCCTTCTACATAAGCATTTTTCCCCGACCCTTCTGATACTACACTTTCCAAAAGCATCTGCATTGTCTCTGACGTTTTTTCCGACACGATTCTTTTTTTCGGTTTATAATCAAACTTTTCTATTTCTTTTCCATCTGCATCCAATACTCTGATTCCAAAATGAGGAGTAATTCTTTTTCCTCCGTTCACCAGCGAACTTACTGTCGATGCCAGTTGTATCGGCGTAATCTGAAAAGACTGGCCAAAACTCATAGTCGCAAGTTCTACCTGGCCTACGTTTTCTTTTTTATGTGTGATAGTACCGGCTTCACCCGGGAGATCAACACCTGTAAGTCCCATAAGTCCAAACTGCTCAAAATATTTATAAAAATCATCTACTCCAAGCCGAAGACCAAGTTCAATAAATACAGGATTACAGGAATTCTGGATTCCCTGTACAAATGTCTCTGTCCCATGTCCTCCCACTTTATGACATCGGATTTTTCTGTCTTCTACAATTCTGTATCCGGGGCAGTGAAACGTATCATCAAGCTTTACTTTTCCTGCTTCCAGACAGGCCGATGCAGTAAATATCTTAAATGTAGATCCTGGTTCATACGTATCATTGATACATCCGTTTCTCCACATCTGATTTAATGCATCCTGCTTTTCTTCATCAGAAAGATTTTCTTCCCCGGTATTTAAAGTAAAAGGATCATTCAGATTAAACTCCGGAACATTTACCATGGCAAGTATTTCCCCATTCTGAGGATTCATAAGAATGATTCCTACTTTATCCGCCTGCTTTTCTTCCATCACTTTTTCTGCCATCTGCTGTGCATACATCTGTATATTATAATCCAGACTGATCTGAAGTGTATTCCCTGCAACCGGCTCAATACGTTCTTCTGCCACACCTTCAAGTTCAATTCCTCTGGCATCCGTAGTGGTAAGTATTGTCCCATTTTTTCCTTTCAGATACTCTTCATATTTCACTTCAAGCCCTATGATCCCCTGATTATCCCCTCCGGTAAATCCAAGAACTTTTGAAGCCAGCTCCTGATAAGGATAATAACGCTTGAAATCTTCATCCACTTTTACACCGTCCAGCTCCAGATCCCGGATACGGTCCCCTGTCGCTTTGTCTACATTCGTCTTTATTCTTTCCATTGAAGAAACTTTTTCAACCTTTTTTTGCACCTGGCTTTCATCCATCTCAAGCTCTCTTGAAAGCTCTGAAATTACTTTTTCAGCATCTTTAATCTGACTGTGGATCACAGAAATAGTGCAGACTGTTTTGTTTGTGGCAAGTACAGTTCCTTTTATATCAATGATCTCTCCTCTTGCCGCTTTGATTTCTCTTTCTCTTTCATGAAGAGCCTCTGCCTTTTCCTGATAATATTCCGCATCAAAAACCATAAGATAAATAAGTCTTCCGACAAGCCCGAGTATGATCACAACTGCACAGATAAAAACAACAAGAATCTTCTTCCGGTTATATGTTTTATTTTTCATAAAAAACCTCGCAAAAGCTTTTCTATAATTTATTAAAGCTTTTACGAGGTTATTCTTTTCTTCCTCTTATTTAGTTACTTTTTTCCTGCTCTGTTGACTTTTCCACGCCTAAATATGGGAAAATCTCTTTCATGATCTTTGATGCCATCTCTGTAGCAAAACCACTGTTTGCCTGTTGCTCAGCATTCGGCTCATCAATGACAACATATACCACAACCTGTGGATTATCCTGAGGTGCATATCCAATAAAAGATACCAGATATTTTCCATTGCCACGAGGAAGCTTTTCTGCAGTACCAGTCTTACCTCCAACATCATATCCTTTTACAGCAGCAGAAGAACCTGTTCCTTCTGCTACAACACCTCTCATATAGTCTTTGATAATCTCACTGGTTTCTTTCGAAATAGTGCGCCTTACCAGAACCGGATCCTTATTATCTGTCACATTTCCATTTTCATCCTGAATCTGCTTTACAACATGTGGTTTATAATAATCCCCGCCATTTATGAGAGAACAAAATCCTGCTGCAAGCTGCGTCATGGTAACATTAAAGTTCTGTCCGAAAGCGTTAGTTGCAAGGCTGGCTGCATCCATATTTTCCTCTGTGTATAGAAGTCCTTCTGTAGATGCTTCTCCGGGAAGGTCAATTCCGGTATATTCACCAAATCCAAATAACCTCTGATATCTGCAAAACTCCTCTTTTCCAATACTCTGCCCTATCTTCATAAGTGCTACGTTACAGGAATTTTCAAGTGAACGTTTCAGGCTCTGAACACCATGTCCACTTCTCGCACTGCAATGAATATCGTGATCACCTACATGAAGTACACCGCCACAGTCATAAGTCTCATCTCCGGTGAGCACTCCTGTCTCAAGACCTGCCGCAATCGTAAACGGTTTGATCGTAGAACCAGGTTCGTAAGTTCCACTGACGCAAAAATTATTCCACAGCTCATTAAGCTTCTCAATCTTTTCATCGGAAGACATTGCTTCAATCTCACTTTCGGAATAATAGTCAGAGAGATCTCTGGGATTATTAAGATCATAATTTGGATAAGAAGCCTCTGCAAGGATCTCTCCATTCTGCGGATTCATAACAACGACTGCGGTATTTTTACTTCCCTCACCTTTTCTGGCCGTATTTTTATGTTCCTCATTAAATTCAAGAATATACTTTTCGACAATACTCTGTACCTGAACATCAATCGTAGACACAACTGTACTACCGTTCTCCGGTTCTTTTACGGTTCTCTCAACAGAAGAAGTGTCATCGAGATAACCATACTCTCTTCCATCCGTACCATTAAGAATCGAATTGTAAGAAGCCTCTATCCCATTGCTTCCTACATTTCCATCGACAGTAAATCCTATCACATCACTCGCAAGCGAATTGTATGGATATTTACGTATATAATCTTCTTCCAGCCATACTCCATTCACATTCGGATAATTCTCATCATCTTCATCAATTTTTTTAAATTCCTGCGCAGTCTTATAATCTACACCTTTTTTCAGAATAATATATCTTCCGGAAGGATTGTCCTCAAGCGCTTTTCGTATCTCACTTTCTTCAATTTCAAAGCAGGAAGTCAGCACCTCAATCGTAGGCTCTACATACTTCTTATCACTACTTAACATTACCTTCGCATCCAGAATCACATTGTAGATACGTTCACTTGTAGCAATTTTTGTTCCATTACGATCTACGATATCCCCTCGCTTGAACGGAATAGTACGACTGTCAAACTGCTGTTGGTCTAACACCACTTTTGTATATTTATCACCGCTTGCAGCATTAATATAGGTAATCCTTAAAACAAGGAAAACAAAAGCCAGTACAATTGCCACAAAGAGCATGACCAGCTTTTTTTGCATTAACCTGCTAAACTTTCTTCTAAACACTTTTTTTCTTTGCTTTGCCATATAATATCACCTGATTATTTTTTATCTGACTGGGCAAGCACACCATCCTCCGGAATGTCTTCATACTGTTTTACATAATCTGACGAAGGACTTTGATACTCAACAACCTGATCAGAAGAAGCATATACCATTCCCAGCTCCTTCTGTGCTTTTTCTCTTATTTCATCCAGGTTTACAGAATCCATCACTGCATTATATCTGGTATTATTTTCTTCTTTCATATCTGCCAGCTCTTTTTGCATAGCTGTAATATTCTTTGAGCGACTGGTAAGCTTAGACTGAAGCTGTATATAATTCACGCACACAACCAATGCAAGAATCGCTGCAATCCCTAAGAACACAACATATCCCTGATTCACACGTAATGCTTTTCTGCGGTTTCTTTTTACCTGATGACTTACTTTCTTCTGAGGTTTGCTTACGCGTTTTTTGGGCTCATTCGCTGGTTTCGGAACAGCGTTTCCATATACATACATCGGTTCCTGTCCTGCTCTGTAATAATTTTCTCTTGTCTTTGCTGATGTATGTCTTGCTGCCATGTACGCTCACCCCTTTCATTAAATATGATTTAAATTATTTCCGTTCAAAAATACGAAGTTTCGCACTTTTGGAACGGCTGTTATACTCCATCTCCTCTGCGCTTGGCAGAATAGGTTTTTTCGTAACAATTCTCCCCTTTGATACTTTTCCACATACACACACCGGGAAATCACTTGGACATGTGCACGGATTCTCATTTTTTCTAAATGCACTTTTTACTATCCTGTCCTCCAGTGAATGGAAAGTAATAATGCAGAGTCTTCCACCTGGATTTAATATTTCAATCATGTCGTCCAGCGAATCCCTTAATACATCCAATTCTCTGTTCAGTTCAATACGAATAGCCTGGAATGTCCTCTTTGCGGGATGTCCAGACTTTTTCTGATATTTCATCGGTATTGACTGTCTTATGATCTCAGACAATTCTCCTGTTGTCTCAATGGGACTTTTACCGCGCGCATTCACAATATGTTTGGCAATATTCTTTGCAAATTTGTCCTCTCCATAATCCCTGATCACGCGGTAAAGTTCCATCTCACTATAGTCATTGACGATGTCTCTGGCCGTCATTTTCTGACGTGTATCCATCCTCATATCCAGAGGTGCATCTTCGCGATAGGAGAATCCACGTTCTGCCGTATCTAACTGATATGATGATACGCCCAGATCGAGCACGATCCCATCGACTTTGTCAATGCCTATCTCATGGAGCAGCGACTTCATATCACAATAGTTGCTCCTCACTATAGTGACTTTCTCCCCGAAGTCTTTTAAACGGATGCCTGCAGCCTGAATCGCTGCTTCATCCTGGTCTATTCCTACAATACTCCCCTTGTCACCTAAACGTTTACATACTTCGTAGGCATGTCCCCCTCCCCCGAGGGTTCCGTCTACGTAGATACCGTCTGGTTTAATGTCTAATCCGTCAATTGTTTCATTAAGTAATACTGACTTATGCGCAAATTCCATATCTTCTCCCTCTAGATACTGAATCCGCTTGCTTCCATATCGGATGCAATATCCTCAATGTTAAGTTCAACTTCAGCATTCTTTTCATCCCATCTCGCCTTGTCCCAAATCTCGGCACGCTTCCCCATACCGATAAAAACTACTTCTTTATCAAGTTTGGCATAGTCTCTCAAAACAGAAGAGATAGGAACTCTTCCCTGCTTATCGAGGTCCACGTCACTTGCACTTCCCTGAAAGAAATATGCAAAAGCACGTGCTTTTTTATCTGTGGTGGTTGGCAATGCACTAAGCTGTTCTTCGAAAGCGGTCCATTCTTTCTCAGGATATGCATACAGACAATTTTCCATTCCTTTTGTAATGACGAAATGCTCCCCTAAATCGTCACGCATCTTTGCAGGAACGATAACCCTTCCCTTTGGGTCAATATTATGACTGTACTCTCCTTTCAGCATTGGACCTCACCTTCTTTCAAAGTGGTCTGCCACTTTCATATCATTTCAACCACTTTTTACAACTTATCACCACTTTCTACCACTTGCCACCATTATAAACTGCTTTTTTTACGATTTCAACCCCCTTTTATAAAAAACTTCACTTTCTAATTTTTTCAAAACAGAGGATTTGTCTGAAAATTTTCCATTAAGCACAAAAAAAAAGAGCAGACTTCTCTGCTCTCCTGATAATATCTCTATTCTGTTTTTACTCAGCCGCTTCACCCAAGTTCTGTGTAAATTCGTCAAACGCTGTGTAATCAATCTCTGCTTCCGGCTTTGGCTGCTTAGACTCATATGTTCCATATGCAGAATATCCAATCCATCCGATCAAAAGAATTCCCACAACACCTACAACACATTTGCGCAGGACATTTTTAATCTTTTCTTTCTTCATCGTCTGTTTGCGGTTTGCTTTTTCCTTTTTATATCTATCTACCTTTTCCTGACTCATGCTTCGATGCTCCTTCTATATAAAATAACTAGAGACATTTTAACACAGTTTTTCAAATTATACAACCACAATTATCCCACCATCAGAGGCATACATGCTGCTGATTCCCGCAGTATCAAGTACAAGAATATCCTTGAACTGCGCTTTTTTTTGCAGCATAGCCTTTACAGCTTCCGCCCGCTCTCTACAGTTACAATGAGAAATGGCCAGTATCTTTTCTGTCGGATTCTTAAGATTCTCTGCAATTGTCTCTGTCATTTTAGCAAGTGCCTTTTTCATACCGCGAGCCTGTCCAAGCTGACAGATCATACCTTCCGGAGTCGATCCCATTACAGGCTTAATATTGAGCGCCGTTGCAACAACTGCCTTAATCCCAGTCAGTCTTCCATTTTTCCTGAGAGTATCAAGTGTCTCCAATACAAAATATGTATTCTGTTGTGCAATATACTCTTCTACAGTCTTTATAACTTCCTGAAAATTCATCCCTTTTTCTTCACATTCCGCAATCTTTAAAGCAATAAGTGTCTCTCCGACTGATGCAGAACGAGAATTAAATACATAAATATCCTTTTTCCCATATTCTTCTATATACAGGTTCCTGCCAAGCTCAGCGCTGTTATAGGATCCACTCAGTTCCGCAGAAAGCGTCACTGCATATACACGGTCAGCATCACAGCAATATGCTTCCATATATTTTTCCGGTGACGGACAGGAAGATTTCGGACACTCCGGAGATTCTTTCACTCGTCTCAAAAAATCCGCCTGATCAAAAGTCTCATCATCAATAATATGATGTCCTCCTACTTCTATACTTAAAGAAGCCGTCTCATAATTCCCGGATCTTTTCATATCATCAGTCAGTTCTCCACAGCTGTCTACAATAACTTTATAGCTCATACTTATCCTCCCGGCATGCCAATATAGATATGTATTTGCATGTCATTTATTTCTATAATATGTAGTTTTGAATACTACGTATTATATCTTAGCATATTTATACAGGAAAAGAAAGTACTTTATTCATCAAATTGAATTCTTCTTGATACTCCAAGAGCAATTCCCATTTCTGCCATTAGGAACAACACGGAAGTACCTCCATAACTGACAAATGGTAATGTAATTCCTGTTGTAGGGATAAGATTGATTACTACTGCAACATTTAGAATAACCTGAAGCGCTATATGTGCAAATATTCCTGTAACGATCAGCGAACCATACATATCCGGGGCATTCTGAGCAATAAACAGAAGCCTGTACAAAAGCATTCCAAACAGCGTCAAAATAATGATTGCACCAAAAACCCCTAACTCTTCACAAATAACCGACAAAATCATGTCGTTTTGCACCTCAGGAATAATCATCTTCTGAGCACTGTTTCCCAGTCCTTTTCCAAAAAATCCACCGGAGCCGATTGCATAAAGCGCCTGCATAATCTGATACCCTCCCTCAGACGCATGTGCCTCAGGATTGAGCCATACAAGAACTCTCCTTAAACGGAAACTTTCACTATCTGCAATCGTTGCCCCAAGAATCTGCACTATAATAAGAAGAAATGCTATTCCCGCAGTAACAAAAACAATAAATGGCGCAGTCTTGGGATGAACCACAAATATGAGAATACAAGTGATGCCCATTACAATAATAGCCGTACTCAAGTTATCTGTCAGAAAATATACACATGCAGCGGAAAAACCTCCCCATAAAAGAACCTTTGCAATACCACTCAGTGGTCGGATCTGCTTTCCCATAATACAAATCAAATACGGTATAAAAAGAATCACTGCAATCTTGGCAACCTCCGCCGGCTGAAACTGTTGTCCTGCCGGCAATCGGATCCATCGTCTTGCTCCATTTACCGTTTTTCCAAGAGGGGTCTGTACAAGCGCCATTAATATAATAGAAAAGAAATACAGTTTTTTCGCTATTTTAATGTAAAAATGATAGTTAATTTTAGATATCACATAAATTCCTACAAACCCTGCAAGACAGAAAACCAGCTGCCTCTTAAAGTAGTACATACTGTCTTGGTACTTTACGAGTGCACTGTATGCACTTGTGCTATACAACATAACAAGACCAAAACAAACTAAAAAAATCAGTATTGCTACAAGGCTATAGTCATAATATCTGATTTTAGACGGTCTTTTCTTCATTTTTTCTCTTGTCTGTTCATTTGCCATAATCTTTACACTCCAATCGTATCTATTATACTTGGATACTTCCTTAAAAACAACCGCAAGTTTACAGAGAATGTCCACGCATTTCCCATACATGCACAAATTATACTATTTCTCATACACTAATATTGCAAATATTTATGGAAGGAGAATTTCAAAATGCCAAATTACCGCTATTATTCATCCCGTCAGCAATCCCGCCAGCAGCAATATATGAATTCACGTACAAGTTCCTGTCCGGAATCTTCAGACTCCTTCGTCTGCTGTAATGACAATTCAAAATACGACGAACTGTCCCGAATGCCTCTTGCAATGGCTTATGTTCCCTGGCAAAAATGGTGTTCGCTTTACGAAGCAGATAAAGGTTTCTGTAGAGGTACTATTTTTGAACAGCTTGACAAACCATTTCGTGGAACAGGGAGGTGTGTAAAGTGAACGACCAAAAACCCAACCGCCATGAATTACTAGAATGGATAAACATCGTAAGCTTCGCTGTTGATGAAGCAAAGCTCTTTCTTGATACACATCCATGTGATACGGAAGCTTTGGAATACTTTGAAGAATTCAAAAAACTCCGTGTTCAGGCGCTGCATGAATATGCCAGATTCTTTGGTCCTCTGACACTTGACACCGCAGACTCTTGCTCCGACTACTGGATGTGGATTCAGGAGCCATGGCCATGGCAGGAAGGAGGATGCTAATATATGTGGAATTATGAAAAAAGATTACAATATCCTGTAAAAATCACACAGACCAATCCTAAAATTGCTCAGGTAATCATCACGCAATTCGGAGGTCCTAATGGCAAAGACACTTCTGTTCTTAAATAAGAACAATAAATAACGCAAAAACAAGATTTTTGCCATAGACATTTTCTATTCTAATTCTATATAATAAATAATAGATATGGAGTATCTCAAACAAAGGAAAAATGAAGAGGAAAAGAACTTATGGAAAAAATGAAACCCATGTTATTTACAACATTAAAAAACTATTCAAAAGCACAACTGCTGAAGGATATGATTGCAGGTGTGATTGTTGCTATCATTGCACTTCCCCTGTCTATTGCCCTGGCATTGGCATCAGGTGTAGGACCTGAACAGGGAATTTATACTGCAATTGTTGCCGGTTTTGTTATATCATTACTTGGCGGAAGCCATGTCCAGATTGCCGGACCTACCGCTGCATTTGCTACTATTGTAGCAGGCATTGTGGCGCGAAGCGGAATGGACGGGCTGATCATCGCAACGATACTTGCAGGTATCATGTTAATTCTAATGGGATTATGTCATTTCGGAACACTTATCAAATTTATTCCATTTACAATTACCACCGGTTTTACTTCCGGCATCGCAGTTACGATCATCATCGGGCAATTAAAAGATTTCTTCGGCGTCACCTATCCGGAAGGGATGCCAACTATAGAAACCACTGAGAAATTGAGAGCTTTTATAGAAGGCTTTCACACTTTTGAATTGGACGCACTGTTTGTAGGATTCGTCTGCCTTGCTATTTTAGTCATTTGTCCCAAAATCACTGAAAAAATTCCCGCATCACTTATTGCTGTCATTGTCGGGATCCTTATGGTTAAATTTCTGCCTCTGAAGGTGAATACGATTGGAGATCTTTACACAATCAAAAGCTCTCTTCCATCCTTTCATATTCCGCAGATTAATTTTAATATGATTAAGGTTGCTCTTCCAGACGCCTTTACCATTGCAATCCTTGCCGCCATCGAATCACTTCTCTCCTGTGTAGTTGCAGATGGTATGATCAGCGAAAAGCATCGCTCTGACATGGAACTTGTAGCACAGGGAGCCGGTAATATTGCCTCCGCCGTCTTTGGAGGAATTCCTGCAACAGGTGCCATTGCCCGTACAGCAGCTAATGTAAAAAACGGCGGAAGAACTCCTGTCGCTGGAATCGTACATTCCGTTACCCTGCTTCTGGTTCTCATTGTACTGATGCCATATGCAGGACTGATTCCTATGCCAACCATTGCAGCAATTCTTTTTATGGTTGCCTACAATATGTGCCAGTGGCGCACTTTCCTTCGCCTGGTCAAAACTGCACCCAAAAGTGATATTGCTGTATTAATTACAACATTTCTTCTGACCGTTCTTTTTGATCTGGTTGTTGCAATCGAAATCGGAATGCTCACCTCCTGTCTTCTCTTTATGAAACGAATGAGTGATGAGACAGAACTGAAAAGCTGGAAACGTGCAGACGAATTTTCTTCTGAAAAGGAAGCCGCTGAGCAAAATATGCTCCGTCATATTTCTCCTTCCATCAGTGTTTACGAAATTACCGGTCCACTGTTTTTCGGTGCCGCAGACACTATTGGACAAATTACTGTAAAAGACGAGACCCAGTGCCTGATCATCCGCATGAGAAGCGTGCCATCCGTAGACAGTACCGCCATGAATGCTTTATCTGGTCTCTCTGAATACTGCAAAAAACATGATATCACTTTGATTCTATCCCATGTAAACGAACAGCCAATGCGGGCCATGAAAAAAGCAGGACTGTTTAAAATGATAGGTGAAGAAAATTTCTGCCGGAATATCAATGCATCGATAGAACACGCAGAATCAATCGTAAGATCAAGAGAAACAAAATAACATCAATACAAAACATATGGCAGCCGCTATGAATCAAAAGCAGCTGCCATTTTTATGAGCAAAATTTTTATCTATCTTTCGAATACGCCCTTGCACTTTCTGAAAAAGCTCTTCTGAAATAATTGGATCATGTTCTCCTTCAACAATCAGTACATTCTCACTCTGGTAGAACCGATCGGCTTTTTCGCCTGCACAATATCCTCTGCGCCTTAGCTTTCCAGCATAGACAGGATTAGACAATATGTATCTCACACTTCGACTTTCAAATCGATTGCCTCTGGCAGTATGAATTCCCTTACTATTTAACTCTGACGCAATTTGACGAAAAGATGAACCATTAGAGAATTCCTTATACATCCACTGAACAAGTATTGCCTTTTCTTCCTCAATTTCAAAACATCGCTCCCCCATCCTATACCCAAATGGCGGCACCGATACAACTCCTCCCCGTGAAAATTTCTCATTCATCCCACGCTTCACTTCCTGCGCCAGATTAATAGAATAATATTCATCCATTGCTTCCAGAAGTGCTTCTATTAAAATAGCAGTAGGATCATTTGAAAGTTGTTCTGTAATAGATACTACATCAATTCCACATTCCTTTCTCAGCATAGATTTGTAAAATATACTATCCTGACGGCTCCTTGCAAATCTCGAAAACTTCCAGACTAATATAACATCAAAGGGTCTTGGCTTTTTTTTTGCCATTCCGATCATTTTCATAAAATCCGGTCTCTTCTTTGCATTTCTTCCACTGATTCCTCTGTCCACAAATACATATTTTTCTGGCAAAACAATTTTATTTCTATCTGCATACTCCTGAATTTTTTTAATCTGGCTGTCTGGAGAAAACTCTATCTGATCTTCTGTTGAAACTCGCACATAAGCTGCCCCCGTCCGCCTATTTTTTTTCTTTTCTTCCTCCATCATCTTACCATCCATCTTAAGAATACTTTCTATTATATGTATTCGCCTTTAACTTGTCTTAATTCTTTTTTTCCATTAGGAGGTCCGGACGGTGAACTTGCCGCATCCATGCGCTATCTTTCACAGAGATATACCATGCCTTATAAAGAAGTAACAGGTATACTGACCGATATTGGAACTGAAGAATTAACCCAAAATTTGTATCGCAAACTTTTCATCCCTTAAAAACCGCATAAAACCGCGGTTTTTCGCTATTTTTGAAGAATCAGGATTGTCCTTTTTAAACCCGCTTACAATACTTGTCCAACAGGCTGATGTAACCCTTTCCGGATTTCAGTTTTCCCCACGGAGTTGTTCCATTATACTCAATCTCAGTGATCGTATAAGTCCCCTTATCCTTAATGGATCCAACTGCTTTTGTATTAGCTCCGGCACCTGCACGGATAGTAAGCTCATTTACCAGAACTTTTACAAGGAACTCGCCAGTCCCTTTCTGATCAGAATCTTCTACAGTAAGCTTATCATGGAATGCAGTCTTCCATTTCTTATTTTTCTCTGCAGTTCCACACCAGTACGCCGGACATCTCTTTCCATTGACATCGAAATGCCGGATGACATTGCTTGCCGGAACACTATATTTCTTCATCAACTTTCTCGTCAGCTCAAGAGCATTGGCAATCGTCTGAGCTGATGGATAGACTTTTCCATCTTTCACATCATCACACAGCTCAATGCTGATACTGTTGCTGTTCGTGCATTTCCCGTAAAGTTTACCGCCACCAGTCATTTTACAATTACTGTACTTGCTTCCACCAACGCTCCATGCAATACAGCCATCCGGAACAGACTGCGTGACGCTGTCGGAATCCACAAAGTAATGAGCAGACGCTTTCACAATATGCTCCTTGAAGTAGTTGGCATTGCTCTCATCATGGTCACCGTTATTGCCGGTGTAGTGAATAACAATGTATTTGATGTCGGAAAGTTTTCTCGTTCCACCATAGTTCTTTTTGTTGGCCAGTTTCTTCTTTAATATATATGACATAATAAACTCCTTTCCTGTGCGACGTCGCACAATAAAAGAGAGCCTGTTGCCGACTCTCTATAAATCTCCCCACGTACAATCAATCATGTCTACTGTCCTTCCTGCCATATCGTGATGGCAATCCGGAAGATATTGAATCTTTCCATCTGTTACAAAGAAATGCTCTCTCACATGACCGGTTTCCGGATTTTCTACCGGATACTGCATCAGCATTGATGGTCTAAACGTGGGCTTATCGAAATCTCCGTTGAAGCTCCATCTTTTGTCAAATAAAACGTTCATCCCTGTTGCCGGTGATGTGACCATGTATCCTTGATGTACGCCATTTTCAGTTAGTTCCAATACTTTCATGTAAATCTCCATAAAAAGAGGACGATGTTACTCGCCCTCTACTCTTCCTTATTTAACTGCTTAATTATCTGGTTTACATAAGTACTTAATCCAGCTACCAGAATTCCCTGGACAATCGCCGTGAATACCGCAAGTGCAATATCCTGCGCCGTAGCGAATGATGCCGTAGCCATCACCCAGATGCCACAGACAAAGATGCCTGCGATTCCAAGTACAAGTGGGATGTACTTATCCTTGATAAATGCTGCCTGTTTCAGCCACACGCCGATAAAGTACAAAACGATTGCCACCACTACAAGTTCCGGTTTTACATAATTCATAATCTGTTCCATCTCAATTCTCCTTTTCTTCCAAATCCTTAATTCTGTGATTTGCTACTTTCATTTTTTCTTCTAATATATATGTACGCTCAACCACACTATTGTGTTTCTCCACTCTTTTTGTAAGTTCATCAAGCTTGTATTCCATGAGCGCACGAGTCTTTTCCTGCTGACCATGATTGCTGATCAGACAGACCAGAAGCGTCACACCTGCTGAGATGCAGGCTGAAATAATTGTTTCCATATACATTCTCCTGTCTTAATTTTCTGCATAAAAATAAGACCTCTACGGTCTTGCTCTGATTTCCATATTTCACCTGCTTTCTAGGTATAAAAAGAGAGGAATTTCCCCTCTCAGTTCTTATCCTTGTTTATTCCAGCTTTCTGTTTTATTATGTTCATTAACTCCGAAAAATCGTTGCTCATGACGATCTTTTCTATTTCATTAAAATACGCATCCGTTTCTTCACTACCAAAGGCATAATTAAAATCATATATCGCGTCATAAAGGTTATAAATAATCACAATCTGGCTTGGTGTTAAATAGTCTAATTCTAACAACATATTCTGCCATTCATCATTATATCTTATATTTGGCATTACGTTGTTTCCACCTATTTTATATTGTGTAGTATATTTAATTATACTTAATACATCATAATACAATAATCTCGCACTGTGCTTACGCTTATTTACACCATTAACGATTCCAAATATTGTCTCTGTGACAATTGTCAATACAGCACCTAACAAAACACATAATACTTCTATCATATATATCTTCTCCTTCCACCGCCATTATACGACAAAAGGAAAGTTTTTCCAAGGAATTTACTTGTCAGTGATTGCGTAAAAATACCAACCACCGGGTTGATGGTTGGTATCAAAAACTTGTATTAATGATTTGGCGCACAATCTGCGCAAAATCCATTTCCTGCATCACCATTCTCAAAATCATCTGCATCGAACACCCTTCCGCAGTCAGGACATGTAAAGTATTCACCGACACATTCTTCGCATACATATCCTCCATTATAGTGCTCATACTCTGCTCCTGATTTTCCACAACTTATACATTTAGCCATCTAGAATTCCTCCCTTTCATAACCTAATAAGAGAATTATACCACTCCGCCCATCAACATTCAATCACCGAGATTTCAGGGGTACAGTCTCCAGAAATAAGTGTACCTCTTTATGTAAATTGGAATTTAACGATTTCAATAAACTGGAAATTAAAATTTTGCTTGAAGTTATATATCTAATGGCTCAATCGCAATCAGCAATTCATGAGTATTATTCACTCGATAGTGATTTTCAATAATTTCTTTTTCATGTAGTTTTACCCATTTTATAAGCATTTCTTCTTTGTCTTGTGGAAACGTATCGCTTTTCTGTCGGATATGACCGGCAAAATCTATAACAATTTCTTTCTCTTGATACTTCGCATGAATAGATGGGATACACAGCATATAATCCATATCTATACTTATCCCTGCAAATTGAGAAATAACTTGTTTACGTAAATATTCTACTCGATTCAAAATATTGTTCAACTCATCCCTTGTCATTATAGTATTTACCTCCACAAATTCCGATTTTCTGATTTTATTCTAGCATTCTTATTTGCAAAATTCCATAATGCTTTTCTATTATGTAACTAGAAAACGAATGGTCAATACCATAGGTCGGACGTGAAGTTTATGTGGCTCCCTCTTTCCGTACTGGCAGCATTGATTGCTACCAGTAGTGGTTTAAGTCAGCTTTAGTTAACATTCTACCAAGAAAGATAACTTATTATTAAAACAATACATCCATCTTCCAAATTATTTTTTCTCGTGATATAATTTGCCCATTAGGAGGTATATCTATTATGGAAGCATCTAAATCAGAGATAAAATCTATCCAAGGCTTATCAGTATTAGCAATGCTTTGCCTTCATTTGTTTTGTCGCTATGACTTTTCAAATTTATACACACCGATATTTTACTTATTTGGGTATCCAATTTGTTTTTACTTTGCTCAAATATCAGATTTTTGTGTTATGGGATTTGCTTTTTGTAGCGGTTACGCCCATTATCTTTTATTTGAAACTGATCGATTTTATTTCTACAACAGAATAAAAAGTCTTTTGAAATTGATTGTAAATTTTTGGATTGTTTTAATACTGTTTACTTTGATAAGCTTAATCATCGGAAATGGAGCTGAAATTCCGGGATCATTAAACGATTTTTTAGGGAATCTACTCCTCTACAACCTTAGTTATAACGGCGCATGGTGGTACTTATTAACTTACATAATCTTAGTTTTTACATCCATTCCTGTAATTAAACTAATTAAAAAACATAGCCTTATTATGTTCCTAGTCCTGACCTGTATTTACGGAGTATCCTATATTATCCGTTTTAATCATCCGTCAGAAAACTGGTTCATACGACAGGCGTATTTATACGGCATGACGGTTTTTGAATACTCTATAGGAATACTATTCAGGAAATACGAAGTATTTCGTAAAGCCTCCAATATATGGAATAAAATTCAAGGTAAGAGCAAATACGTCGGATTAGCCGTCGTAAATTTGATTTTAATCGCCGCCCACACCCTGATAACACATTCTCTTATTATCGCACCAGTTACCGGCACAATAATTTTGATTTCTTATCACCTGATTTATGATAAAACTAAACCTTTTGATACTCTTGAGTTTATCGGAAACCATTCTACTAACCTCTGGTTAACTCATATGTTCTTTTTTCAATACATTTTTATAAATCTTGTTTTTGTTGCTAAATACCCGATTCTTATTTATTCGTTATTATTATTCATAACTCTAATTGTTTCAATCGGAATTAAACAAATACAAAAACCTTTTGATTTGCTGATTAACCAGATATTCAAGACAAAATGATAAAGATAGTGGGCGCGGACTCAATCCTCGCCCTTTCTATTATGCCAGATAATAGAATATGTTTCCATCAATAGAAATCTACCATTCGGTTTTCTATAACCTGTACTTGCTTTAACTTTCCTACGTGTGACCGATGTAGATTATCGTTCAACAATGTTGCGAACGTATAATCGTTTAAGCCTATCAGATTGTATATATCAATTATCGGGATAGATAGGTCGCTGCAGATCTGGTTGATTAAATCTGTTTGATTTTTGCTATTGTAAGGCTTCGTATGCTCCGAGTCCAACCAACCCGTCATTTTCTGTACATTGCAAACTGCAATACCAAGTTTCGGGTACGCAGTTTGTGCTGTTTTAATCATGTACCGTAGAGCACCGCCTGTCGTGTAAGTATCAAATTCGTTTTCTTCATTATCTAATGTGACATCTTTTAATGCGTCATTGGTTCCGAAATCAATAATGAGATTATCAGCAGTTGACATATCAAAGGCTTTCATTTCAGATACTTGGGAAGTAAAGTTTCTATCCTCCTGATATGCCTCCTGATTTGTAAATATACCTGATATTAAAGCATCAACCATTCCAACACCACTGAAAGGATCATAGTTCGCAACTCCCATTTTTGCCATCGTAGTACCACCTTGACACCAGTTATAGCATTTTGCTCCGCTATGATATTGAAACAAATAAGGAATTGTAACACCATCAGGTTGTGTGTAAGCATGAATGGAATCGCCAAGCCAGATAATATTTTTGTCTTTGAATTTACGTTGCAGTTCCGAAACAGTAGAACCGGAAGATGATGTGCCGTCGGATGTGATTTTATTTCCATTAATATCATACAAACTCATTATTCCGATACCTCCTCATAACTAAATGTCCCGATACCTTTGTTTTCATGAAACTTACCAGTCACAGTGTCATACATACCAATTTTCCCCACGATCATTGCAGGTACAAATTCATGCAATAATTCGTTTGTGGAATCATCATAAACTTTAAACCAATATACTGTGGTATCAGCAGGAACATAATTCGCCATATTTCCCGGATTCGTCTGTTCGTTATAATTCACTTTAAACAAGTATAAAGGAATAATCGGAAGAGTTTCACTGTCTTCAAATGAAACAGTACCGTTTGTTACATTCGATTGTTGTGTCGTATATTCAGCATCAAGATAAACAGCCTGTAAACCGCTTTTCAGCACAAAATAAAATTGTTTATTTGTAAGCAAATTCGCATCTGTTCCGTTCCAAGTTCCGATATTTGTATTGTTTAATCCGTTTAACATGCAAGAAATTGACATTTTTTGCGCATTGTACAAATACAAATTTTTATAAGCTGTGCCAACGTTGTACATATCAGCACCAAAGAAATATTTTGTAGGTTCTGATAACTTCATACAAAATTCGTATCTGTGACCAACGTCTGCCAATACTTCAGTATCAATATATGAATTTCCATCTCCAGTGATAGATTTTAAGATCGTAATTTCTTCTGTGCTTCCTGATTGCTTTGCACTTGCTGTGACAACAATGTTTCCTGTAGCACTGCCAATTGTAATTACTCCATCTGCGTATGCAATATCAGTAATATCAATACCACCCATTGTTACAATTACAGAATCAAATTCATGACCTGTGTCTGGTGTAAGATTTGCTTCATAAGGACTGTTTTCTGTAATAGTAGTTACTGGATTATCCGTTGACACATTTGTAAGATTGTTCGTGATTGTATATGTTACGATTTCAGACTCTACCGCCACTGTTACTTCACAACTTGCAGAGTAACTTCCTGCTTTTGCAGTTATCGTACAGGAACCATTTGAAACAGGTGTTACAACGCCATTTGCGACAGTCGCAATTTCTTCATTATCTGATTCCCATGTAACTTTATCTGTGCTGTTCGAAGGTTCCACAGTTACCACCAAAGTCTGTGTTGCTGAATCTGTAAAGGATAATGTTGTCTTGTTAAGCGTAATACCTGTAGCTGGAACAGTTTCACCATTTCTTAAAATAGCAATCAACTCTGTCCATTTAGAGCCGCCATCGGCAGTGGTGTATGCAAGATAATTCCCCACTTCTTCCAATTTGTCAATTGCTTCTGTGGAGAGTCCAGTTCCAGTCTGTTTACCAATCTCCCCAGAAAGTGAACTAATATCTTCCGTGTTTTTATTCAGTTGTGCTTTTTCATCTGCTGTCATTCCGGACGGTGGATTCTCATCCATATAATTATTCACATACCCCTGCATCGCCTCCGGAGTTGCAATGGCTTCCACCTCATCCATCCGGTTCAGTAGCTGTGTGATGATATCCGGATATTTTTCTTCAATCGCTTCTCCGTCTGGTAAAGTTAATAATACCGTTCCGACTGCAGGTGTTGTTTTCCACCTTGTCTTTAACGAATCCCCATCTGCGAATTTTGCCACAACTGCAAATCCGATAAATCCAGGATTTTTAAGGACATTCCCGGATAACTTCCATGAGAATGTGATATAATCCCCATCCACCGCCATGTCTTCACAATAATACATATCTGGTGTCGTGTCCGGAATCGAGGTTATATTCTTCTCTTTTACTGACATATAAGAAATGTATATCCGGTGCTTGGATAAGTCGATGTTGTCTCCCACGATTTTCGGGCATTTGAAATATTTTCTTTCAACATCACATTCCCCAGATGTTCCAAATAATGTCTCGCTTGCCGGTACATTGATCATTCTTGTTTCCGGATCAATCATTAAGATATCATTCACCGGTTCCACCAAATAAGTTTCCGGATTCGCTTCCATCTCTGCAAGAATCTGCGCTTCTAATTCTTCTGTTGTACTAGCCATTCTGTTTCACCTCCGCATTTCCTGTTGTGATTCGGTATCCTGGTTTGATTCCGATTACAGATACTTTGAATTCCTTTTTAGCTAACACTTCTTCCGGAATGATGCAGGCATTTCCGACGAGTCGTTCCGGTACGGGATTCGAATCTAAGTATGTACGGAACTCTGCAATCTTGGCGCATCCGTTCCACTCTTCGTCGAATGCAAAGCTTGCTTTTAAATATCCGGACGTGCCCGACTGCAGACCAGAGAAATCACATAAAGGATCTTGCTTTACTGTCTGGCCAGACACAATAAATTTCAATTCTCTCATTATCTACCTCCTGTGCGACGTCGCACATTAAATCAATCTTACCTTATCCTGATCGCATGTATATATCCGAAGCCTGCCGGACAGGTAAGTGTTGAATTACTGCCCTGCATTAAATTCAAAAAGAATGCCGATGTAGAATCAATTTTTACAATTTTTACTATCTGTAAATTTGTTACCCCTGACGGAGATGCAGCTGCTCCTACATCAATATCCGTAGAATTATTACCCGTCTCACTGATATTAGCACGCCGATACCCTGATGCGTTTGCGGAAAAACGGGCATTTCCTATCAAGATCCATGTTCCGGCTGGTAAAGCAGTAAAGGTAACATATTTTGAAGTACCACTTGGAATACTTACATCTTGGCTATTAACTGAAGTATTAACAGCGCCAATGGATCCATCTAACTCATTATATTTTTCAAACAAATCGTCAGTTGTCTTAGCAACCGTCAGTAGCTTCTTCACCTCAGTGACACTGATTCCATCATAGTGGATTTCTAAGTATGGACAGTCATCGATCAGATCTCCTTCCTGAAGATCTCCGGCTTCATAACTCGGTGCAACCGGCGAAGATTCATCCGGTGTTCCCTGGATCAATACCCACGATGAATTTTCTATCTTGGTTTCATCATTTCTTGTATATCTTGCTACAACCAGATCTATCCTCTTGACTCCCTGAGAACCGTTCGTCAGTTCAATCTCGTCATAATTTTCAACAGAAGAAACATTTCCATGATGTGCAAGCATCCCGCTTTTGATCCTAAGCAGGTTATTTGATACAAGTTCCGGCTCCAGATTGTCATCTCCACTCAAGATATAACTCCCATGTCCGATTGTTCCGTCTATGATCTGGCGGAATTCATGTGACGATACATGAGGCGTCCCTGTCTTTCCGGATACTATTTTCATTCTTCATCCTCTCCTTCCAATGTATAGGTTTTAGAAACAACATCATCTGTAATGCTGTACACAATATTCTCAATCGGCTTTGCAGCATATAAGCCTGTCAGGTAATCCCTGCCACCGACAATGTCTCCAATATCGGCTTCTATCCCGAGACTGGCCACATCCATTTTGAATGTCTTCTTATTGCATAGCTTTTTCAGTTCTTCCTCCGATTGGGTGCGAAGTTCGTCAGTCTCCGTTGAAGTGTTTTCATATACCTTTGCAATCTCATCCTTTCCGGTATAATACTGCGTTTCCCGGAAACTTCCATCCGGCCACACATATAGATGAAATACGTTTCGGTCCTGCAGCTCGCCTTTCCCTGCTACGATCAGATGATTCACGCCATTCCTCTTATCATCCATCGTATAATTGAGTCTGCAGTCTTTTGACAGCTCAATCCGTTTAGAATAATCTACTGCCGGAACTGCCTCTACCAGTACATAATTGGGCTCTCCTTTCACACGTTTATGTGAAATACGAAGTTTATACCCGACGCTTTTTAGCATCTTTGTAATTCCATCCAGCAGTGTACAATACCGGTCAAACTGATAATCCGAAACATTCACACCCGTATCATCTGATGAAACTACAAACAGCCCGTCAAATTCAGGCTCTATCAGTGTTTTCATAACTGTATGTAATTCTCCACTGACAATCTTGTAATCACTTCCTGATGGTGGCTGTATCACTTTGTTCCCGAGCATGCCTCTCCATGTATAGCCTTTTACTTCCACATAATCCAGAGTGGTATCTGTAAGCATTTCACCTATGATTCCTCCATGCTCTGTGTCAGGAACATATATCATGCTGGAGAAGGTCAGTTCCTTAAACCAGTTTGATCTGGCTATCTGCAGGGAAAACTCCTTACTCTCTCCGTTTGGATTTATTGTCAGATTTGCATCTTTGATTGAACCTATCTCTTTTTGTTCTGTTGCCAGTATTACCATAGCGCTTCTCTCCTCTTCAAATGCAGTGTAAGATCATACCCGAAGTCTCCTGACCAGCTAAAAGTAATCAATCCGGACGGAATCTTTTCAAACACGGAATACTCATAGCCTCTTTCATCAAACAAATTTGAAGTTGTTCCATTGGAAAGATATTTCATGATCGTATTTTCATAGCTGTCTATGATCAAATACTCGTTTTTCTCCAGCGAAGTAAAAACTTCATAAGGATGACCATTGATCAGAATTTTAGGATTCACACATGGTCCGTATATGATCATTTCAAAATCACTTGCTGTAACATGATCGATTTCCCATTGTTTCACGTCATTTTTTTCTGCAGTAAAATCAAATTCAAAATCAAATTCAAAGTCCAATCCGTCAGCATCTACTTCCTGTACTTGCGGATAAAAGCTTTTCGAGACATCCTGGCACCATTCCAGTTTAGGAGCGAAAAATTTGAGTTCTACTTCAGAATACACATAGCCTTTCCAACTGCTTTTCTTAGATTCCTGTATCCGGCATCTCAAATAAGATCCATTTACAAATAATTTGCCGTAGACCCCTTTTTCAGAATCTACGGCCAAAATGCTGTATAAATGTTCCATATTCTTAATAAACTCTGACCGGTTGCCGAACACGTCAATGTCTACCTTCTTCTCATATCCGTCTGATGATTCGTTCCAGTCAGAGTCATACCAGTCAGCATCCACTACCCGGTATGGCGCTTTTAATAAATTCAGTTTTTGTCCTTTTGAATTTTCATAATATACTACCATGCCGGCACTGCTCCTTTCGGTAATGGCTTATCTATCCTTTCTGTTCCAAGGAAGATCGGTCTACTGTCTCGCTCTTTGTTGAGCTTCCTTTGCTTGCGCTCCCATTCATCCAAGAATCCCTTCCACTCAGAAGATTCCAGAGCTTTCTTTCTGCTCACAGACTCTACGGAATTGGTTGTCGGTATGGACACGCTGTCAATTGCTTCGCCCTGCAGAGATTTTACAATAGTGCTTAATTTTATCTGGAGTGAATCCACGTCTATGCTTTTTACTGCTTTTTCAAGATTTTCATTGATATCATCGACTGGAACATTATCCTCAAATCCGACACCAATACCTAATGCCATATACTTACCAACCTGATCACGGAACACCGTAGACGGAGAATGAATTCCAAGGAAATTCTTAGCAGCATTAAGCGCTGATTTAGCAGCTTTTTTCGCCGCAGAAACAATCGTTCCCACGGCTCTGGTAATTCCGTTTGCAATTCCAGTAATGACCGCTCGTCCAACACTTGCCCAGTTTATGCTCTTGAAAGCGCTCATCGCACTGGATCCGACTGATTTTAATGCAGATGACACCAAATTTCCTGCTGATTTCAAACTGGTAGATATAAAAGTGATAATCGCTTTTCCTACCTGAGACCATTTAATATTTTTGATTGCAGCAAGACCATCTTCACCGATTTTCTTCAAGGCACTCTTAATTGTAGGAGCAACTGACTTGATTCCTTTTCCCAGGCTCGATATCAGATTTTTCCCGAGCTTTATCATGCTCGAAAGGGACATGACATTAACGATTGCTTTTAATATCGCTCCCGCATTCGCAATGATCAGAGGAAGATTGTTAATGATTCCTTTCCCGAGTTCGGCGATCATTGCAAGACCAGTCCCAAGAAGTGTCCCTATTGCATTGTAAATCGCATTCGAAAATTCATTGATAATCCGCGGTCCTTCCTGGATCAATGTAGGAAGACTATTTATGATCCCGGAAACAAGTCCGACCAGAATGGATATACCGGCTTGTACAATTGTTGGAATATTCGAAATCACCGCATCCGCCAGAGTTACAATCATATTCAGTGCCTGCGGTACCAATGTCGGGAGCTGCGCTCCAATTCCCTGTGCAAATGATGCAATCACTTCAACAGCAGATGTCAGCATCCGAGGTGCTACTTTCTGAATGCCTGTCATGAGATCAGAAACAATCTCTCCTGCCTGATCTGTAACCTTTGGAGCCGCCGCTTGAATACCTGTTATTAAATCTGCAATGATTTGCGTACCTGCAGAAATTAATCCGCCCGCACCATCATCTTTAAAAGCTTGTGTGAGTTTATTGATCTCTTCTATTCCGGTCTTCGCAATGTCAGTAAGCGGTTCTTTGATTGAATCATATAATTCAAGTCCAAGTGCTTCTGCTGATGATTTTAAAATCGTCAGCTGCCCTTGCAAATTATTATTCATCGTCTCCGCCATCTGTGCAGCAGCGCCATCGCATGAATAAATAGACGATTCAAGTTTTTTGAAATCCGAATCGGACGTATTCACTATCGCCAACAGACCCGTCATAGCTTCTTGTCCACCAAGAGCTGAAGCTATCTGTGCAGACTCTGCTTCGGATAATCCAGAAAATCCATTTCTGAGGTCCACCATTACCTCATTAAGCGATTTCATATTTCCGTGGCTATCCGTCAGCGATATCCCCAATTTCTGCATTGCTGCATCTACTTCATCAGTTGGCTTAGTCATTCTCGACATAATGGCTCTAAGTGCGGTACCTGCTTGTCCAGCTTTTATTCCGCTATTTGCCATCAATCCAATTGCAAGTGCTGTATCTTCTGCAGAATATCCTAATGCTCCAGCTACAGGAGCAACATACTTAAATGTTTCTCCCATCATGCTGACATTTGTATTTGCATTAGATGAAGCCGCTGCCAATACATCTGCAAAATGACCGGATTCGGATGCAGACATTCCAAATGCCGTCAATGCATCTGTTACGATATCCGAAGTTGTTGCCAGTTCCTCTCCGGACGCGGCAGCAAGGTTCATGATTCCCTCGATACCATTGAGCATATCTTCTGTCTTCCAGCCTGCCATAGCCATGTATTCCAAGGCTTGTCCGGATTCTGTAGCTGAAAACTTCGTTTTCTCCCCCATCTCTTTTGCCTTTTCCGTCAGGGAATCAAATTCATCTCCAGTAGCACCAGATATAGCCTGAACTTTTGACATTTGAGTTTCAAAACTCATTCCAATTTTCACAGTTGCTTCACTACTAGCCCTGACTATAGCATCTAAACCGTCTTTTATTACAAGACCAGTTAACGTACCGAGCGCTGTCTTTGCAATGCTTCCGATCTTGTTTATTCCAGAATTAAAACCACCAGAATCAATACTTGTATCAAATTTTAAAGAGCCATCGTAACCCATACTATCCCTACCTTCCTCAGATAGCACAGGCTCAATGGCTCAATTTAAAGTGCTTAAATCTTCACTTCTATTTCATTTTTGCATACACGACACTTGATAAACAAATGACTGCATCGTGTCGTATTATCAATAATCGCCAACTTAGCACCACACTTCGGACACTTATACCACCGTCTTTCTATCGGGGGAATCCGAATTTTTTTAATCTTATGATTAAATGCTTTGACATCAATCCTAGCATCTATATAATCAATATCTGTCTTTCTTTTTACCATTCAAATGCATCCCCAATATCATAGTCTGTCAAAATATCTTCCGGAAGCTTAATCTCTCTCTGAATCTTTGCAATCCGATTTCTCTCGTCCTTATCCTTAATGTCACTTAAATCAATGCTCCGATACATAATCCGCTGCTTAATCTCATTATCTTTCGAAAGTCCGTCAAATAGCATGCGGAATTCCCACCAGTGCATATATGGAATGGTCCGTATATTTATGTTGTAATCATAGAGAAACGCAGAAAAGATATACGGATAGTCATAAGAAAATGAATAAACTGGTTTTTGACTCTCTTGTTCTTGCTCTCCATCTTCCGCATATTCCTTACAATTGCATTCCTTCAGTGCTCCCATGATTACAAAATCTGTCAGTGCTTCAATTGCCTCCTCAAAATCTTTTGGTTGCTTTTTGAAATACTGTAAAATGAGATATTTCTTTTCATACGGCAGAAGTTCAGTATCACTAAGCATATCTATCAATCGAACATAATCCCTGAAATCTGTTTGAATCGGAATTTCTTCACCGGATACAACAATAGACTCTGGAAGATCTTCGTACATTAGATTCATTTTTCTCACTTCTTACCTTTTACTTTGTACTTTTTAACACGCGCAAATCTCTTTTTATTGGCATTTTCTACATCTGATTTCATAATAGCAAAAAATGAATCATAACATTCATCCACTGCTCTTAAGTTTTTCTTTTCACTGAGAAGCTTAACTCCGGTACCTTCTCCAAATACATTATCAAAGAACGAATAAAACATATTGCAGTATGCTTTTGTGATTTCGGAAGTTTTTCCTATCTTCTGCAGGTTTTGTTCTTCTACTTCCATGATTTCATATGCTTTTTCGACTTTCTCCTGGAAGTCAACATCTTCCATGTCAACTTCCAGTTCGATATCATTCCATTTCCATTGGCTCATTGGCTCTTCTCCCTTCAACTATTATGCACTTTCACTTGGTGCTGTATATGTTGCTGTCTTTCCGTCATCAGATAAGACTGCACTTCCAGTTTCAACATCTGATTTGGATTTAAATGATCCGGAATAAATCAGCGCATCTGTTCCGTCTCCATCCGCATCTGGAATTACTGCATATGTTCTCTTTCTTGCCACACACTTTTTCGTTTCATCAGCTGTAAACAGATCGACAATGATAATATCCACCAGTGCATCACTTCCGGTCAGCTCTCCATCATGAATCTTAGCAATCAGCTCATGGACCGGAGTATTTGTATGTCTGTCAAAGGAATACTCCGTTGCAGGGGAGTATCCTACAACGTCCGTATCTTCAGACTCCTTGTCCACATAATGACGACTGTATTCCTGAGCATTCTTTGCATTTTTCATATTCGTAAACCCGGTCATTCTCTCATACTTTGGAGAGCTACCAGTTGTATCTGTATTCATAAATGCAACCCTCTGATGACGTTTTACGATTTTTGCAACTGTATCACTCATCTTCTATACCTCCTGTTCATACAACAAACGGCACTCTATGCGATATTTCGCAAGAGCGCCGTCGATATCATATAAATAACCTTTATTCAAAGTTTCAAATTTTATTGGAATCCTGCCATCCGGGAGAACCGGAAAGCTATCTGCATTATTTTTCTCTTCTAACCAGTCCTCAAATTTCTGGCAAAACTCACTGTTATCAATATTTACCCTGGCATCCTCGTCATATTCCTCTTTGCTAGTAAATGCAAATTGGAACTGTCGTTTCGTTCCTCCATCCACATATGTGGTAATTACAGGATCACACGGAAGAGGATCCAGAGAATATGACATATCTGTTCCAATATAATCAACATTTACCCTGCCATCTTTCAGAAGCGGGCAATCAGAAATAAAGTTTCTGATTGATTCTATCATGCTACCCAATTTTCTCAGCTCCTCTCAATATCGAATCCTTGTGGCGATTCTTCATTCGCTCAAACCAGTGAGATTTCTCTTTGTGCTCATAATATTGTCTTCTTGCATACGGAGCAACCTGATGAATCTCACCAGACCCTATAGAAGTACCGAGTGTAGCAGATTTGATCAATGCTCCGGTCAGTCTTGGTGTTTCAGGTTCCATTCTGCGGATACATTCCTGATCAATAAATGCCTGTTTTTTATTAAAACTCTCGGTATATTTCTGCCTAAATCCACTATTCCATACAAGCCTTGCAAGCATTTTGCCCTCAGACGTCTCACATGTGATAATCTTACCCTGTGGTTGGTTAATTACAATCTTTGAGTTTGCCATTACGTAGCCACCACCTTAATGTGCGGATTCATGCCAAATGTATTATAATTCGCACCTTCAATGCAATGATAGGACACTGTAGACAGATCTTTGACTGTCTTCATCTCTATATCGCATTTTCCTTTTACAATGTAATCTCCCTTTTTCACCTCAATAGAAGTATCGGGTATCCTGACGGTCAAAACATCCGCAGTTTTTAATCCGTTTGTGGTAACACCTGACTTACAGTTTTCATACCACCACACCTCCGAAAGATATGTTTTCTGCCAACTGTCACCGTCGTTATTTCTGATCCGGTGGAATATAGTTGCATCTGCATTAGTGATCATATTTTTATACCTCCAAGCAAAGCAGCCCTGTCGGACTTAAAAACATTTCTGCAGCCTTATAAGCCTTTCGGTTTAATATCTCTTCTGCAGTTTCTCCAGCGTTCTGTTCCTGGGCAAAAGAAACAGAATACCCATCATTATTCTCTGATGTAATATTCCGTCCCTGATATTTCTTTCTGAAATTTTCATCTGCAGCAATCACATCACATACCGCACATGTCGCAAGCTTGACCTCTTCATCATCTGAGCAGCCATCCGCACGCCCGAAAGTAATCCTCCGGACGTACGAAGTAGCCTTAATGACTGCTTGTCCAAACTCCTCTTCTCCTAATTTCCCATGATATGATTCCGCATAGAACTCGTAATTCACATAGTTATTCATGATAATCCTACTCCTTTGGAATCAATGCCAAAAGCTCTTCTACTTTTGCATCTTTGTCAAATTCAATTCCTTTCTCAGTAAGAATCTTCATGATTTCATCTTTATTCGGTTTTTTAATATTTGCCTTTTTTCTCTTAAGAGTCTTTCCTACCGTACGCACTATTTACCCCTCCTTTACGCTAATGACTTATGGGACACATAGATTCCCGCAGCCTTATTTTTGTAGTAATCAACAAGACCATACTTTCTGTATTTCAGAATGTCTCCATCTGCATTCGCATTCAGGGAAGCCGGAATAACGTCCTGAGCCACATGCTTGTCGAACTTGATGATTGCCGGTTTGTGGATGATCATAAAATTGATATCAGCTGCAGTATCGGATTTTTTGTAGTGTCCTGCTTCTTCCCCTGGAGACTTTCCATCCAGCAGATCAATTGCTGTGTAAAATCTTGACTGAGGGACCTTCTTTTTTACAGGAAAACTATTCAAGATCTCTCTTGATTTTGTAGTATCCAGCGCCATAACTCCATTCATGAGGGTCGGTGTTGCATAAAGGATTCTATTCTCTTCCGGAACTTCATCCTCATCCATCACATTTTTTGCTGCGATTAATGCTGCAAGAAATGCTACTGCATCTGCAAGTGTCTCCTCTTTCATTGTGATACCTTCAAATCCACAAATCGTAGCAAATGTAAACGCATCTGCCTCCGGAGCTACCTTTGTGCGCTGGAGTTCAGCTCCTGCCCTTGTAAAAGCAATGTTTCTGGACTCCTCATTGTCCATCACATCTACCTCAATCTTTGCGCCTCTGTCATAATTGAATTTTGCTGTTGCCCACTGTAATTTCACAGCCGCAGAAGTATATCCGGAATTACGGTCATAATCCCCGAGACCTCCGACTTCAAGCTGTGGATACAAAATCTCATTATTATTTGCTCCTGCTCTCATCATTGATGCATCTGATGTCAGATCTGCTGTAACAGATGCATTTTTATAAACTTCATCCAAAATACTAATATAATTTTTTGCTAAAACAATTGTGTTCGGCATATCTTATACCTTCCTTTCTTTTATTCCTTTACTGGCGGTAATCCAGCTGCTGCTCTCATGGCTGCAGTAGTCGCGTCTATTCCGCCACCGCCACTGGTTGGCCCCACAGGATTGTTGATTGGTTCATTTACTCCAAATAAATAAGCATCAGATTCCTTAATGGTTTCCAATGCTTTCTTAATGTCCTCCGTCTGATCTTTAGATTCCTGAAGCGTCTTGAGATCGAGCATACCACGGATTGCTTTCGGATTACGGCCACCGGCTGCTGTGATTGCTTTGTCAAGCGAATCATCAAACAGTCGCTGCGCTTCTTTTGCTGCATATTCGTCATCTTTTGCTTTCAGATCGTTCTGAAGTTTTGTGATAGTTTCCTGCATTTCTTCCGGCTTCATATCCTTAAGCTTATTTAATTCTTCCGTTGCCGTATCTAGCTGAGATTTATAATTATCACGCTCACCTTCAGCAGCAGTTGTCTTAGCCTTTTCCGCCTCAATATCTGCTCCATTCCAATCCATGATTTTATCAATGTTCTCTTTCTCAATTCCCAGATCTTCCAAATCTTTTCTTTTCATAGTTACAATACCTTCCTTTCATCTACGCTTTTTCTACGAGGTCGCACCTCTGATTTACAGTAAGTTCAGACAATTTTACGTCTTATCTGCTGACATAAAAATAAGACGCATAACCCTGCGCCTCAATGGGAGATCTTGAATCACCTCCTGAACTATGCAACACGCCCTCTCATATCCAGATAGATACGTTCGCGCTCCTGTTTTAGTCCCATCTTTTTCGAAAATCTTGCATATTCATCGAGCTGAGCCCGATATTTTCCTCTGGCCAAAGTGATCTCATCCGGATCCGCATCACCCGATTTTAAAAGGACTACCTTTTCTCTTTGCGCCCGCATAGCCGTTTCCATCTGTCGCTGCTTCTGCTTGGCTTCATATGTGGTATACCCTTTCCCATTCCACTCTTTCGGAGTACTTTCCTGCAAGTTCTGTTGTTTCAGCCATTCATCTGACCAGTTGCGTACCGATATTCCCAGAAAAAACGGATAATATTCATGGTAACAATTTGCTCCAAGTAATCCAGTTACTGTACCTAACCCGCAAACATCATATAACTGCTGTTTTGTCCATACCTTCCCCTGCCACTCTGCATGAGAAGGACGAGCCCCTGCATGCCAGGCAACTTCAAAATATTCCGTCCCGAGCTTTTCTGCATTCATATCAGATATGTGGCCAGTCAGCTGAGAGATTCCTGTCATGACAGCTGTTCTTGCAGCCACATTTGCTCTGTAAGATCTTCCTGATGCATAATCTATCACTCGTAGTCCACTATTAGTTAACTGCGTTACTACTCGCCTTAATGTACTGTTGTAATCGAATGCACCAAATGCAATATCCATAATAGCATTATCAAGATATCCCTGATAAACCTGTGCAAGCGGTGTAAGAACGCGCTTTCCGTTCCCATAATCCAGATAGAATCCTAAAGAACGCGTGATATTCTCAAGCTCCTCCTGTGTCTGCCGTCGAAGAGCATCCGTCAACTGCTGAAGCTGTTCATTTTCTTCATAGGGAATGAACCTGGCATTAATCTGCTCATAGATATCTTTGTTCCGGACATATTCCCAGTCAATGACCTGATCATACAATTCAAACATCTCCGGATAAGAAGCATCCAGAGCTTCTTTCAGCATCTTCTCAATATCCTCGGAAGAATTTCCAAGAGCAACCAGACGGTTAATCTGCCAGTCTGCAGTACTGGTTATTTTCCCATACTGTTTAATCCGTCTGACAATGTCTTCCATGATCCGCATTTCCAGATTGGAAAAATTACTTTCAATCTTCCGGGACATCTTTTCTTTGTATTCTCTGTTCACTATTCGATCACTCCGGTCTGTTCAGGAAGATTTGCTTTTGCAGTGGTTTCGTCCTCGTTATACCATTTTGACCGGTACTCCCATAGCTGCATGACTCCCATAGCAACATCCTGCCTGTCCTGTTGGCGCTCGGTTTCCTCGTCTGTAAGAATGGAATCATTGAATTTACAATTGAATTCATAACCTGAAGTATACAATCCGTTATAAAACGCAAGTCCCGCAGCGAAATCTTCGAGGCAATCCCTAAGATTTCCCTGTATGGCAGTCACTCTGTTATATTTTCGTGCTTTAGACGCTTTGATCTCGGACGCTGTCTTTTCCACCACCTGCACATCCGATAAGTCACCGTAAGCAAGTCCAACGATAAATTCAATCTCTCGCTTATATTCCTCCAGCCCACGTTTGAAAGATTCATCTCGCATATCAGGAGAATATTCTTTGAGAAGCTCTTTGTCCTTTCCGTCCTCAATATTCAATCCACGGTATAACCTTTTATTGAGCTTAGCGATTCCGGGTTTCCCATTTCTTCTGTTTTGGTTCAGCGCTCTGTCATCTACATGAATAGCTCTTTCCCCTGAATCATATTCCCAATCAAGACGAGCCCCCTGTATGTCAGCTGCAGCTATTCGTTCCTTTGCGGATTCAAAGATAGATACCCCGCATTTAGAACCGTCTACTTTATTCTCAATCGGGTTTCGGTAAAATCCAAAATCCATCTGAGTCATTCCCTGATAAATTACAGGTCCCGGGTTAATGCTTGCCCATTCTTCCACAGCATTCAAATCACATGGCGAACCAATGCGTTCCTGGCTTTGTGAGTGATAGCATTTATTTTCGATTGTAAGATTTCCATTCGTAAAATAATGTCTCTCAAAACGGGTATAATAATCACCGCCTATATGCTTTATGGAAAGGAATGCCACATCTAAAAGCTTCCCTTCGTCATCAAAAGAAATCGGAATGAATTTATCTGCAGTAACGAATTCTGATGTATTGGGACCCAAGGGCTTAAGAACAAATGATCCAAGGCCGAGACCACTCTGCAGGTTTTCATTTAATCTTGCAATACTTTTTTGATACACTTTGTCCAGCCGTTCTATATTGATGTTTGTTTCCATTTCAACCAAAACAGCATCTGCAAACTCACGGCATATTCCTTCCTCAATCTTAAGGGATTTGATATAATCTGTTACCCATCCCGCTTTGCCATCCAACATAGATTTCCATTCGTTAATGGCATTTATCATAGCATCAGAAAGAACGATGTCTTTTCCAATGATGGACTTTAATGTCGTATATCCAAACATCCGCTTTATGCCCTCCCATATTTTTCTTAATCCACTAAACATCTTCCACCTCTTGTATCAGATATTTCATATCACGTTCTATCGTATATTCAAACGCGTCCAGACTATCTATATCTGTGCTGCCGTCATCCAGACGCTCATCCTTGTCTTTTACCTCTTTATCGTAAACAGCATCACAGAATGCAGTTTCCAACGATTCACAATCATCCGTAATAAAAAACCGCCCTGCTCCCATAAGCCTGACGGTACATCTGATTCTGTCATTGATCGCTTTTTTCTTTGCCGGCTTTACGGAAATCCAAGGAAATCTATTTTCAACCGCATTACGGATAGAATTTCCAAGAACCGTCTCTGCATTGTCCCAGAACACAGATTCCACATTGCAATAAGTCACGTTTTTACCGTCTTTCTCGCAGATGGAATATTCATCTATTACTTCCTGCACAAAATCGCAGAACAGCTGATCCAGCTTATTACTGTCAATATCCTCATTTTCATCTTTCGCCATGATTCGCCTGGATTTTAATGCAATCACATCTCTGTAATCGTCTGTGTATCCTCTGGCCACGAAAGAATGTCCAGACAGATTTCCACCAAAGTCAATGGCAATCTCAATTGATATGATATCGTCTTTTCGGAATTGCTTTCGCTCTGAATCGCAGGAATACTGATCAACAATATCGCACTTGAATGCATCTGGGTTATCTGCAAATTTCTTGTAGATCGCTCCCTCTGCCCTCTTCCACAGCCCCAAGATCAGGCGGTCATAATATATCGTTCCCGCATATTCTTTACAGATCTGTTCAATAAACTCTTCCGGAAGAAACGGATTGTCAAATATCGTATAAGACTGCAGATATATATCCAATTCCGGATTATCAATGAATTCTTTCAGCCAGTGAGTCGGATGTTCCGGATTGCAGGAACCGTCAAAACAGGAATACGGCTTATCCAGACGGGATTTCAGCATCTGGAATACTTCTTTGTTCCATTTTGCAATCTCATCACCATAACAGTACTTAATAGATGAGCCCTGTATTTTCGCCACCTGGCTAATCTTCTCGGCACCAAGACAGTAGACATCCTCTCCACATATTCTTGCAATGTTGCGGTTGTTAATCGTTCCGATCAACTTATCTGTGTAGATCTCACGCATCGGCTGCAGCACATTTCGTTCAATAGATTCCTTCGATACCCCAAGGATTACATTTAATCCAGGCTTCCCGGCTCTCTCCCGGATCCGGAAAGGAATTACGAAAGCAGTATCTACATAAGACTTCCCGGAACGAACTGCACCTGACTTAATATTCCATCGGTGTGTCGCATTCACAATGTACTCATTCTGCTTCCTGCTTAACTGCATTTTCATACACACCTTTCAATATCGCATCCAACTTTTCCAGGGCCTCATCTGTTTCACTTTCACCGGTAAGATTATCTTTCTTAGCCCTATTCAGTTCAACCTTAGACTTCTGCTCTTCCAGATCTGCATCGGATTTATTCGTCTGGCCAACAACCTGCATAATTGCTTTATAAGCTTTTACATCTCCAAGCATAGCCTGCTGAATCATTGCCATTGTGATCACTTCTTCGTAAGTACTTTCACCTCCATCTGCACGAAGAACATCGGACAACCCATCAACCTCAACTTTCATGGTGAGCAGCTTGTTCATTGTATCTCTGAGATTCGATGTCCGGCGTCTTGCTTTTCCGCTTGCCTTACCGGCTTTTATTGCCAATTCTCGGCGTTCCTCCGGAGTTCGATTCGAATTCGCGTCTTTTATGTTTTCATAACCTGCCACTTCACCACCTTCAATTCTGGTCTATTTTATCGCATAACAAAAGACACCCTTTCGGATGCCTTAAACTTGTCTTCTCTTCGGATCTACCGCTTCTTTTCTTACATTGTGATGCTGGTTCTGGTTCTCCGGCGTTGCCTTCTGGGTAACACTGTTGAACCGTTCCCGGTCTTTCTTCTCCTGCTTGTCTTCCATGAAATCACCTCATGGGTAGTATGAGGTGATTTCAAAAACTATATACGATAATTCTTAATCTCTTACCTAAAATCAAATATTTTGATCAACAGTAATATATCCTTCTTCTATCAATCGCTGAGCTACTACTTCCATACTATCACTTTCATTAGCTATATCAACCGTATAATTATACAAGATACAACACATCAATTTTGTTGCTTCCTCATCTGTTTTATGGATTAAGCTATAAAGAACTGTTTGTTTATATGATTCTTCTAAAATTTCTTTTTCATACTCCCATTCATCTCCGCTATGCGATTCCATTTCAAACGGAACATCATTTAATTCTTGCACTAAAATTGCATCAAGTTTCCTTTGCCATCTTTGTATATCGGGTGCAATCAGCAATCCGAATGGATACAAATCGTTTTCGATATATTCTATGTATTTAAGAAATTCTAAAAAATCCATAATGTATTTCTCAGCATAAAGTAAATAGGCTGAAACTTTTCGACTGAGCCAAATATCTTCAGACCTCCTTATTTCTGCTAATTCATTCCAAAAATCAATCAAATTATTTCTATCTTCTACAATAGACATATAAATCAATTGATTCTCTCCTGGAGTGATACGCCTTATGCCAAACAACTTAGGATGTACAATATTTACATCTTCTATTATATTAGCTTTTTGCTCAAACTCAATAACTTTTTTTATCGCATTAATTTTATCTTTTGCTTGTTCCGTATTTATCTCAATTTTCTTTTTTCCTTTCAAGCCATAATTTGGTAATAAAAAATTTATCATGCTAATTACTCCGGCTATAAGTCCACCTGCTATAAGTACCTTTAACCATTCCATGTTTCCTTCCTCCCGAACACTCAAAATAAACCTATTACCATAATATCCCTTTTTCAGACATTATTCAACGAAAAAGACACTCCATATTTCTACAGAGTGCCCTTCGAGTCAATTATGAGTTGGAGGAAACATCAATGAATCCGTACCAGAAAGATTTCTTTCTTTTCTGTTTCTTTCTGATGATAGCATATTATCACATACAAAACTGCAGTGAACTGCACTCTTTAAGAAATTTTCAAATTTTCCAGTGCCCTTCCATGCAATTCATAAATCCATCTTTCACTATAATCCATAGTTCTTGCAATTTCCCACCATTCCATACCTTTTATGTATCGGTAGAACAAAACGTCTCTTTCATCTTCATTTTCTAACAGTTTAATTCTGTGTGAGATATCGTTGTATGTTTTTACCTGCTCAATCCCCTCTTGATAAAGTTCATCTTCTTTCTCTTGAAGTTCAGCTGCATATCCAGACAAATCACTTTGCCCAGAGCCATGAGGCATGCCGTCATTATTCAACGAAGGGTATAACTTCATGCTTCTGATTTCCTCAATTTCTGCCTCAATTCTATTGATTTTGCGTCCGTGCTTTTTATACTGTCTAAGATATACCTTCTTCCTGTCATTTTCGTTTCGGACGTTATTCTCTTCAATCTGCACTTACAACCATTCCCTTCTGTTTCAAATACTCCACCATCTCCATCTGTGGCAGTCACTTCCCATCCTGTGCTTTCCGGAGAACGCCAAGAGCTGTCTCAAGATGCTTCCGTTCATCCTGCACTACCAGAAGCGCCTGTGCTGGAAATGCCTTAACAGACTCCAACTCTCCTTCAAAGTATGCAATTGCCTCGCGGATGTTATCTTCTTCGACCTGAGGCGGTGTCCAGAAACAAGGCGCTATTCCCTGCTTCAGCATCGAACAATCCATCTTACAATTCTCGCATTCATCATGTTCTTCACAGTATTGTCGAATGGTGTCAATGGCTTGTGCTGCCTGTTTATCTGTTATCATGATTTATCTCCTTTCCAAAGTCTCTGATTGTATATTTTTTCTTGTCCTGCGCACCCTATCCTTGAAAGGAAGGTGTCTTTATGGACGTAAATGAATTAATATGCCCCTGCATGGATGTCACTGTCGGCGCGGTTAAGGCTGCCGTTGCTTCAGGTGCTACCACTGTAAAAGAAATACAGGATAAAACCGGTGCCGGAACTATCTGCGGTGCCTGTCTGGATGATATCCAGAATGTTATTGATCAGCTTACGAAAGAGTCTTGAAATCCGGCTCTTTTCTGAATATTTCTGTCTTTTCTGCACACACTATCTTCGGGGTGATAACATGCCTTCTTACGTATCTCCGGAAGTCCGGGATAAATTTGAGTCTCTGTCAATCGACTTAAAAAACATGATTCTCGAACGTGATGTGCAGCTAAACTCTATCCACGACTTGATTGCCGTGCTGGAGGATATTGTAGAAGAGGCAGAAGAGTAAACAGCTCTCCTGCTTCTTCACTTTTGTATAACATAATACTAATTAAACCTTCTTCACATTCAGCTGCACCACATAACAGTAATCACATTCTTTCTCCTTTCCGCATATCATATATAAATCCTTTATCAGAGGGCTATTATGAATAACTGCTCAAATCTTTTTTATCTCTCTACTATTGCCTGCAAACTCAGTGAGTGCATGGAAGAAAAAGAACTTGCAGCACTGTCCGCAGATCTTGTTACTCTCAGTGACATGATTGCAAATATTATCTCTCATCAGGATTTATGTAATAAAGAGGATTAATACGCATCTATGTCGCTCATCTATTTCTTCCTCCCTTTGAACAACTCACCGATATGAATCACATTGCATCCAATTGTTTCATCTTCGCTCCATAAGCTATATACCTTATCATTATTCATTGCCCTGACTTTCACCTTCGCCGGTAGCCATTTCTTATCAATCAGCTTCTTCGGACATCTCTTTATAAAATCGTCCTTTCCGAGTTTAATGACCAGTTCTGCACCATCCGTAGTGTATGTTTTGCTTGTCCCGTCCGCTTTCGTTATCTGAACCTCATACAACGTAGCTCTTTCTACTGAATTCCACTGAATCTTCAGATTGCTCTTGCTTCCGAAATGAGTGTATGCAGCTTTCGTGATTTCAGGAGTCTGTAAAAGCCTAAAATCTTTTAGGTGCTCCTGTACTGCATTGTCAATGCCATCCTTATACTCTTCCGGCAGTTCAACGTGGATTTCCGGAATCTCTGGCATGTCCACATCGTACTGTGGCGTACACGCGAACGCCGTTATGCCCGTGCTTAAAATCATTGTTAAAATAAATAATAATGCTACAAACTTCTTCATTCTTATACCTCCGTTAATTCCTATTTATTAACTTTCTATCAGCTACTGCATATCCTAAACAAAAAGGAGTTTTCGATATGCCTGACAATAATGACAATTGGCGCAGACGTGACTGTTCATCTTCCCGCTGTGATCGTGATCGTCGTGATGACAGACGCGACGACAGGTGGGATGACCGTAAAAACGACCGCAGAGACGATCGGCGGGATGACAGGCGAGAAGATCGTCGCGATGATCATAGAGACAACCGCAGGCATCGCCACAACGACGATATCTGGCCATGGAGATAATCTATACTGGGACTGCTCCGGCGGTCCCTTTCCGTTTACCATTCCTGTCGTTTTCATCTCACATCTCTCCTTCGTTTGTTTTGCCTGCTCGTGGCTTATATACCTTTTCCCCGTTCAGGAACTTTTCTTCTTTCCGCTGCTGTCCGAGGAGCTGTCGCATCTTGTTCATTGTTCTCTTATGCTCGGATTCATTGAAGAAATTAACAATGAGCTCCATACGCTTCTTCTCATTCTTGGCTCTCCTGCGCTCACGCCTGCTTCTCTGAAGCTTTGTTGAAACACGCCTCTTCTCATTTTCATCCTTCGCGAACTCAAGCTCATGGAGCAAGTCCTGCAACTTCTTATCTTCCAGTCCAACCGCTTCACTTGCAGCCCGATATTCATCCCGGCACTGATCTATGTAATTTAGAAAATCCTGTAATACTTCTGATACCTCATTTTTACCATTCAATCTCTTTCTCCTTCCAATCTTAATTTCCTCTGTATATCTTTTTCTTCTCCGTCGTATACTACCAGGGAGGTGATATTTTGAATAAACTGAAACGTTATACGATTTATGGAATCATTTTTACTTTAATCACTGGAACACTTCTTCATTTCACTTATGAATGGTCTGGAAATAACCATATTGTTGGATACTTATCTGCTGTGAATGAATCTACATGGGAACATATGAAACTGGTCTTTTTCCCAATGAGCCTATACTATTTTTACATGAATAAGAAACTGAAAAATGAGTATCCGTGTGTCACGTCTTCCTTGCTCTTCGGGATCCTGCTCGGCACACTTCTAATACCGATTGTCTTCTACACATATTCCGGTATACTTGGTCGTAGTCTGCTGATCCTTGACATCAGCACATTCATGATATGTGTGCTTACGGCATTTTACGCTGTCTACAGATTATCCTTATCTTGTCGTTTGAAAGAGTTCCAAGTTTTTCTCAAACTTTTAGTATTACTATCCGCTGTATGTTTCTTGATATTTACTTATGTTCATCCTACATTTGGTATATTCAAAGACCCGACCAAGTGATTTTAGAAATAATGACTCCGAATCACTTCTTCTCTCCCTTCTCCATATCAACCATGGCAAGCCTTCGCATGGTCTCTTCATCATAAGTTCTTCCGGAAAAATTATTAAATCCGTACTTCTTTCCTGAAGAAGGATCTTTCTTCCCTTTACTGCTCTCACTCTTTTTCCCTGCCACCTTATAAAATGTCTTATATCCGCCAGCTGCAGCTTTCTTTACGATCGCTATCTGTTCTGCCAGATCAGAAGACAATCCTATCAGATCATCCCTCAGTGCCTGTACCTGTTCCGGAAGGATCTCTCCATAGTTGTTCGAACGGATCAGAAGATAGGTCTGGAATTCCCGTTCCAGTTCCGGCGGAAATACCATACTATATATGTTTTTATTTTCTTTTTCTTTCTGTGCACTTTCTTCGGAATTTAAAGTTTTTTCTTCCGAATTAATTACATTTTCTTCCGAAGAAATTCGATTTTTTTGTACATTTAATAAAGGCTCCGCATTTTCCTCTTTCCTGAGGAGCCAATACTTGTCACTATAGAGCTGTCTTTTCATGCGCTTTACTGCTATCTCGTAATAGCGACGCTGAATTCCAACAGAGGTGATGATGTTTTTCGTCATGAGGTCATCATCCAGGAGACCTATCTCAGAGCAAAAGTGCACCACTTGCACGACAGCCTTTTGACTCTTCACCCACTTGTTCCCGATCATCTTTGTGATCATTTTCGATAGCTTATCCAAGGGGATCTCTGCGTAGTATCCGTGCTTATATACGATACAGAGTATACAGTCATACACGGTCACACCCAGTGGACCAAACCGGTCCAGTAAATCGAAGATCTTATCATCTTCATAAAAATCCAACATCTTCGGAAAGTATGTAAGCCCAGGTTTATTTGGAGCTCCGCGTCCCATTCAGACCACCTACTTCCCGTCCTTATATTCCTCAACTGTAATATCCAGGCCTTCCACTGCGGAATAGGCTTTCTTTGCAATGACAAGAGCCACCTGCGTATCATCGTGGTATGCAACGCCATTCAGGGCATCTGCAACCACCTTCACAATATTGTCCATGTCCGGTTTCTTGAGCGGAAGGATCTCTCCGTCAAGCATCTGCTGCTTCACCTTTTTAGGCTTGCTCTTCGGAGGAAGAAATCTTGCGACGATCCTAAGTGTTGCCGGAACACCGGACTCAAGGTAGAATCCATTGGCCTTCTGAAGGAACCGGTCCTTAATAAAATTCTCATACAGGACGGTTTTATCCGGTGTACTGGATACATGCTTTCCGGCATTTGCATTATAGTATGTACGCGCCCTTGCTTTCCCCTGTGGTTTCCCAGGAACATGAAATGTCACCGAACCCATAAGCTTTTCTTCTCCTTTCCTGCCCATGCCATAATAAACAGCATGGGCATACATCTATCGTTTTCAGTTACATGTGATACATATCGATAAACCAAAAGGAAATGTTATTATGCGATTACGGTAATGTTATGTTTCACAAGCTCATCACTCAGCTCAAATTCCAGGTATTCCTTGATTTTCTTCATGGTCGCATTCTTCCAAAGTCCTCCGTCCGCTTCCACAAGCTTGAATGCCGGACCACGTTCACTATCCTTAATACGGAATACATAGGAGCTTTCTGACTGCTCGATCTCCGCAAAAGTGCGGTACGGTCTTAATCTTACTGGATTTGGTACGATTACATCTGTCTTATTAGCAATGCCAGAACTGATCGTTGTCTTCTGACTGATTCCATCGTCATCATAGTTCGCAGTCGTTCCAGCCTGGATGTTTCCGGCAACCATCTTGATTTTATTGAGGTCCTCTGTCTCAAGGAAGTTTGCCTGCAGCTCGATGATGAAACGTTCCTGATCATAATACTTGTCGAACTCAAATTCGTTCACGATAGCCTTGGCAGCAATCAGATATTCACGGTTTCTCTCATCAATTAACCCGGAATACAATCTCACCTGTGTCGGTGATTCAATATGTAAGACCATGGATTCCCTGAGTTCCTCCGGCTTACCTTTGATGTAATCTACTAACGCAGTCAGTGTATTGACACGCAGCTCACTGGCCATAGGGAAATTGTGATATCTCTGCAGACTCTTGTTACAATAAGTCTCGCCATTAATCTCCAACACTTTTGGCTCCATACTCTCTTCTTTCAATCCTGCGATATACTGTAATGCTTCTCTAATCATGATTTCTTATCCTCCTTATGCTTTTCTTCTCATATCTACAATGTTTCTTGATTCTGCCGGTTCCAGGATCTCTCCGGTATCCGGATCATACGCTTTCTGATCCGGAACAACTCCCGGAACATCCGCGACTGACATCTGTCCCGGAATCTGTCCGGTTCCAATCTCAATCGCTTCCACTTCACCAGTTTTGATATTCTTCCCCATCTGGATCGCCGTAACAGCTCCAAGCGCAGGTGCAAGCGTGGTCTTTGTCTGCACACCAGTCGCGACAAAGCTTCGGTCTGCATTTGGTTTAAACCCGATCGTAACCGTAATCTTTCTGGCGGCTCCTGCTTCTGTATTCGGATCCTGAATGTTTTTTGTAACTTCTTCAATGGCTCTGTTTACCTGTACGGTAAAAGCTCCGTTTGCGAACGTCTCAAGATTAATGTGTTTCATTGTTTCACTTCTCCTTTCCATTATGAATTCATATATGCATCAATTCCGTGGTCAAAATCCACTTCCTTTCCTTTTTTCCATTCATCCCAGAAATCGATTGTCCGGGATTTCGGACGCTCATCTGCAAGTTCCACCTGAATCTTCAGCGGGATTGGCGCAGCATCTCCTATGATCAAAACTTCGCCCGGGCGGAAGGTGCTCACCGCATCGACCACACTGGCATCACCATCAGGAAGCATGCCTTTGATCATCGACTTGTCATTTTCATTGTTCAGTTTAGATACAACAAAATTTGCGCACTGAGCCATGATGGTCTTATTTAATTCAGAAGGTCTCTGGCTTGCCGGGAATAATGTGACACCAAACTTTCTTCCTTCCTTTGCGATTTCCTCAAACGTCTCAAGCATACGTTTCTGTGATGCAGACAATTGAAAATCGTTCGGAATATAAACATGGGCTTCATCACATACCAATGTGATCGGCATTAACTCATCAGGACGATACATCCGCTGGATACCATAGACGAGCTTCGCAATTGTTCCGATCAGAGGGAGCGCTACGTCATGCGGTACCCCTGAAAGGTCAATATTTTTCACTGGCTTATCATTATCCATGATCAGGTGCAGCACCTTTTTTAAATATGTCTGTTGGTCATCATAGAATAAAAACGAATATCTTCCGTCTGACAGTTTATCTTTCATGGTATTGATCACTCCGGAAAGCTTCCCGTAAAAATCACCTTTCACAGTTTTGGCCGTACCCGCCTTGTCACCTGTCTTGTAGATCTCACCAGCGAGTACCTCTTCAACGTTCAGCGCCTCCATAAGGCTCAGCATATTCCTGAAATCAAACTGTACTGGACGATTCTCCTTTCCATCCGGACAAAGCTGGTAATAGCACTTCCTGAGAGCCGACATTACAACAGACGATGTCTCTTCCCTTACTTTTAGGATATCTGCTACCATATCCGAGAAACTGAACATCCAGATTGGGAAATGAAAGTCATTTCCAACTTTGATATTTCTCGCATAAGAAAGATCGCTGTATTCCCCATGGATATCAAACACAATAATATTCGTGCCTGGAAACTTGCTGGTCTGTTCCAATATCTTTGCCACGGTTTCTGACTTACCGGAACCTGTATTTCCGACAATACATGCATGTCTCTGGAAGAATTTATTCCCATTCACATAAGCAGGGCAATCATAAGATGCATAGCTTCCAATGTAAAATCCCTCATTTTCATAAGGCTTAAGCATTTTTCTAAATCGCTCACTGACTACCTTTTCTGCTTTGACATCCGTCATGGGATATTTCTCGATAGCCTTGCTGAAGCATTCGTTCTGGACGCTTCCGATAATGGAGCACTCCAGCGTCTTGATGCCTGATGTATCAAAAATGAAATCCTCATCCCCAAGTGCACCACCTGCATCCGTATCTGAAATAGAAACCACAACCGTGATCAGCTCCACACTTCCATCAGAGAGGGAAATCAGCTCATTGATCCTGATATCCTTAAACTCTGACTGGTCCGTTTTAATTTGAACCTTATCACTTAAAATCTTTATTAATTTCAATCCTTTATCCCTCCAACAATTCATTGTAATCTCTGATCCTTGCTGACTTAATGCTCTTGCAGTAATCACACTCCCCGCAATAAGAAGGCGCGACCAGTCCGGCTTTCACTTCTGCAAAATGCCCGATATTCTGTGATACTTCATTCAATGCAGCATCCAGAGTTGACTGCAGAATCTGAAAGATATCGAGATCAACCGTCTTTTCTTTTGTGGCCACTGCCAGATAGAACGGAAGTTTCTCCCCTTCCACCAGTTCTACACCTTTCTGGTAAACAGCTCCCTGAAGGTCATATCGCCAATAAGGAAGCCCACGAAATCTCTGTACAACTTTCAAGTCGGTAATGCAGGTGCCAGGAATATAACTGTCCATTTTCATCTTCCATGGAACACCAAACAATTCAAATGTCATGATCCTCTGTTTTTCTCCAGACATAAATTTCATGAACAGTTCGTCATGTTCAATCCTTGCTATGATCTCATTCGCTTTACGGAATTCACTCCTGAGCTCACTCTTTCTGGTAAATACTGCAGGATTCTCTTTCATGAACTGCTCCTGTGTCCCTTCAAAATAAGTATCCACGAAAGACCCTACCAGCATAGCTCTTGTCATTTCCGGATGATAGGCCCCGGTAATCTTCGCCAGGGCCATCGCCTCACATTTTGCAAAATCCTTATATTGAGAAACTGAAAAATACTGCAGATTGGCTTTCTCGGAATAATAATTACTTTGATTCAGCTTTATCCTTCTTGCCATCTTTCTCCTCTTTCTTCTGTTCCGCTTTTCCGCTGAACGGATCTGTTACTTCCGACTCTTCCTCAGGAAGGGAAATGTCAAAATAATCTTCACGCTTTGCCATTCCATCTCGTAATGACCGATATACATTGTTCAAACGGACCATGTCATTCTCGCTGAATGCTTCGCTCTTACATCCGATATATTTTTCAATCATCTGCTGTGTCACAGAAAACTTATCTTCAAACAGCTTGATTCCCTTACGCACACGGTCAATCAGCGGTTCCTCGTTTCCTTCCGTTAATGTCTTCTTGCACTGTTCAACAGCTGCATCGATGACATCACCAGGTATTACTCCGAGGATACATGCTCTCAAACGTCTGGCTCCCTGATTGGCAACCATCTCATAAATATCTCTGGGATCCGTAAGCGGTACATTCCCTTTCCTAGTCCCTCTCACATGAGGGACATTGAAAATCTTGGTCTGCCTGGTGTTCGTTTCCAGATCCCAGGCATATGCCATGACCTGGGATTCTCCATTCTTTTGTTCCAGTTCAATAATCCCAAAATCAAGGTTCCCCCAGTTCTGCGCCATTGCCTCGGCAAGCCGGATGGATGGCCCCGTTACCTTCGTCCCGCCTCTCGGATACTCATACATGGCTCTTTCAGCCAACGACTTTCTCTGGCAGGATGTCATAATCCGGTTAAAGCTGTCCACTTCATCCCGTGGGAAACGCTTTGCCACTACCATAGCCGCCTGTACTTCCTGCGCCTGCCTGCTGACCATCATCTCAGTCTGTGTATTTCTTGCCGGTGTCACCGCAGCGACACTCTGTACTGAAAAATCATTCATCTGCTATTACCTCCTTTTTATAATTTCCGGAAAAGTACCATTCCGGAAGCATCTTGCGGAAATCTTCCCGGTCGGTATCACTACCGAACAGGCATTGTTCCAACGCATACAGGAATGCTTCCGATTCTTCTATCTTCTTGCCGGCTTCCGGTCCGATCCCTACATAAACTACTCCCATAGCTTGTCCTTTCTTCCTGTTCCTCTCTGCAGTCACAATGTTCTCCTGGATCCAGATTGTTACCGCAGAATGGACACGTTCTATACATTGCCATTGTTATTCCTCCTAATACAAAATCTCTTCAACAGCTTCTACCAGCTCTCTGAGTTCCGATTCTGTGAGCGTGATTCCTCGCCCGGCTTTTTCGTGATTTTCCGCCCAGTCGCGAATATCATACTTTGGATCCTTGCCAAACCAGGATACTTTATTAAGCTCCTTGTGCCACTGTGAACCTTCTGGTGATGGAAACTGATGTATCTGTTCTACAATTTCAAACTGCGCCTGTGCCATCTACTCATCCTCCTCTACGCTGCAAGGGCTACCGGAGCCCCCCGAATAATCTGCACATCATCTGTGAAACAAGCGAAAATGCAATACGTTCCTCGCTAAATTTTCGTCTACCAGATAAATGGTCATCCAACTTATGAGAAATACGTGCTGCGTACATCATTAACTTATTTGCTTCTTCATCACTCATTTGTTCCTCATACGAAACTTCTGCTGCAGCAACTCCGATTAAAGAATTGAGTTCATAATTTGTAATTCTAATTTCTTCATTCATATTTGACTATTTCCTCCATTTTCGATATACTTTAATTGTTTTTTTATTGGAGCGCCCGAGCTTGCCGGCTCATGTGGGTGCTCATTTTTATTTGGCCAATTCGAAGATCCTCCGAAGCTGATCCGTGGAATAAAAACGTTCTTCATCCATCTTCAATATGTAATCCATTACTTGATGCCTGAGAGACAAATGTTTCAGTCCGTCATCTTTCCACTGCTCTATCAGATCTTCCATCTTATCCAGATACTGTCTGAATTCACGTTCCGGCATGATCGTTGCAATCTCACGCAGTCCAACTGACCTTGATTTGTCTATTGCCGGCTGAATCTCTTCTGGCGATAATCCAGTATTTTCATATGCTGCCAGACGTTCTATAAGCTCGTCCTTTTTGCTTGGTGTCCAGTATCCTTCCTTAATACCATTGTTCCGCTTGTGCGTTAGTCTTTCGGTATCATTCACCTTCCTCACCCCCTAATCCATATATCCGTTCTTGCGTTTCCATTCATAATATTCATCTTCCAGATCTGCATCCTCAATCACACTAAACAGCGCCATAAAACTATTAAATGCTGCATCATGTGTTGGTGTACCAGGTTCAGACCTTTGAACCTTCACTACTTTTTTCGCAGTCTTTTCAAATAAAATTGCTTTCAGATTTTCCACGTCCCTTAACCTCCCTTCTAATATCCGCACTGCGTCAACAGATACTCACAAAATGCAACTCCGCCGACTGCTCCGAGAACCAGAACCACTGTAATCACGATCACGATCTTCAGTACAAGATTCTCGATCTGGTGCTTTCGCTTCGCCTGTTTAATCTTTCTCACTCTCATAGCACACCTCCTTAATATCCACCTTTTGAAAAGAAATCCAGAAGCATCAGTCCGATGATTCCGTATACGATAACTGCCATTCCGATAGTAAGCTTCACATCTTCAAAGGTTATTCTTTTCACAGCTTGTCCCTCCTCTCTACCGCCTCAGGCGGTCTTTCTCTTAAGTAAACACATGGTGACGTATTCTGAATACTTCCGGACTGTTTCCGCAATCTCTTCCGGCGTCCGGTTGATGTATCCGGAATCGTCAATGTAACATGTGCAGTCACCTTTCTGAATTGTTTCTACGATCACTTGCACCACCTCTCTAATATGTATGTGTTACGGTTTGTACTTGTTTCTCCCTATTCTCCGTCATATAATTTAAATACAGGCACCTCCATGCCGAGTACATACGAAAGGAGATTTAAAATGCAATTAAGTAAAGATTCTGATAAACTCGCCTGTTTGATATACAAAAAATATTTGGAAAAGCGAAAATCGGGTGAATCCAAACCAAACGCAAAACGATTTGAGTATGATTTTTATTTAAATATCAAATCGTTATCAACTTGGAATCCTGACGATATTGACGAAACGATAAATGAATTAAAACACGCAGGATTCGTGAAAAAATATATCGACGGCGGATTTGTAATACTGGATGATTTCATTATTTATATGGAAAATCGATTCAAAAATGGCATAGTCGAAGTCACTGATTTCATTACAAAGTTTATTCCTTAAATTTCATGGTTGCTTCTTGTTCATATAACTCGTCTTTCGTAATAAGGAGCAACCACTTTCCGTTGTCAAACTCCAAATCAAAACGTCTTACCATTTTAACTTCCTCTCCATTCAAAAGGTAAATTCCTTTTTCGATATCAATATGAATTGATTTGAATGGTTTCCTTTCCACTGTATTTCCCATAACATCACCTCCTACCCTGATTTCTCGTCTCCAACTCCTACACATCTGTAATAATTGAAAATATTTTCATGTTATGGTAAAATCCTTTCGCAATATATAGTCCTTAAGAAAAATTTAATACTTTATATTGTGTTTTATATTGATTTATCAATATATTTTAGGTAGTCTTTCATTAGAAGCTTATAATTCTAACAGAAAGGCAGGTACCAAAAATGAAAGATAATGAAAAACGCGCTCATGATCTTGCAATCGCAACTCTTCCATTCATTTATAACAATGCATCATCTAACGACGAACCTTTTGATATATATGAAGCGTATATGTCTACATACAAGGAAGCATTAAAATCATTCAATCGTGATTTTCCGGAATAATCTTTTTCCCGTTTAATATGCAGCGTTTTGGCTCCGGTCCTTTTCTTATGGCTCGGAGCTCTTCTTTTATCTCAGCAAGTTCCTTTCGGATGCCAATAAGTTGAAGTAATATTTTTCCTATTTTAATCACCCCGTTTCTTTTTCAATACCAAACAAGGTATTTGCATCTACACCATCTAAGACATCAATAATTCGAGCTATCTCTACTGCTCTCATTAATCTCCGTCCATTAAGCATATCGTTGAATTCTTGCGCAGAAAAACCTGCTTTTTTTGCTATTGCAGACTGCTTTAATCCCTTACTATGAATAATAGATTTCAAATTGTCTGCTACAACACTGTTTGATGTACAAATGTCAAGCAACTTGTCCATCTCCTTTCATTAACAATATTCTTGTTCGAGTAAAGCATATAACAAGAATCTTGTTTTGTCAATATATTTTTAATAAATTTCTTGTTTATAATATTGACGTGCCAAGATTTTTGAATTATGATATAGATACATCCTCATAAGAAAGGCGGAAATAAAATGAGTATTGGAAGCAGAATTAAAGATTTACGAGAAGAAAAAGGCTTATCACGCCCAGAACTTGCTGAATTGTTGAATGTAACCGTTGGTTCTATTTCCAACTACGAGAATGGTATAAGCTCTCCGAAAGAGCCTATTCTATTTAAGATAATAGAAACGCTTGGGTGCGATGCAAACTATCTGTTTCAAGACGTTGTAAAAATCAAGGAGCGTCAGAACGATGTTACTCTTGCCGAATATGAACATATAAAAAAATACCGTGACCTCGATCCGCACGGCAGAGAAATGGTTGACTTTACATTAAATAAAGAATACGAACGCTCTATAGCTTTAAAAGAATCGGAAGAACAGGATAGCAATATTGTAGATATGCAATCTCATTTACAAACAAATGCAGCTAATCGTCGTACAGACATAGATATACCAGAAGGTGTAGATACATCCGAAGATGATATTATGGATAGTGATGAGTTCTAAGTCCTGATTATGGGACAGGCATTATACTACATTTACACTGGAGGTGTTGATTATGAATTGCTATGAAGCACTTTTAGATGAAGCCTGTGAGCAAGGACTTACCGTGAAAGAAAAGCCATTAAAATACAACAACGGCAGAATTAAAGGAAATCGGATTGCTATCCGGAACGATATAGAAACCACAACAGAGAAAGCTTGCATCCTAGCCGAAGAGCTTGGCCACCACTACACTACTGTAGGAAACATCGTAGAGCTTGATACTCCTCAGAAACGTAAACAGGAACGGCAGGCAAGATTAAATGGATACAACCGCATGATCGGACTTACTGGTCTGATCAGCGCCTACGAAGCTGGATGCACAAACAGATTTGAAACCGCAGAATACTTAGGAGTGACCGAAGAATACCTGCAGGAATGTATCGACTGCTACAGAGATAAATATGGTATCGGTACAACTGTAAACGATTATTATATTATGTTCATCCCCAACCTAAAGGTTGGCAAGATAGATTATTCAATGTAAGGAGGGAAGTTTACTACTGTTCGCTTATCTTTTTTTGGAACGTGCAACTCCAAAAACAAAAGAAAAGAGGATAAGATTATGGCATTTTTAGGGACAGACAAACCATATGTAGTTTTGCAGGTTACATTGAAAGAGAAACTTCTTGGAACCGGATCTGGAAATTTAACTGAATTGGAAAACGTGATAAACGCTCAGGCAGCTAAGGGCTACAGATTGCACACCATTACCACTGCTAATGGAGGAAGTAAAGGTTTTGGAGGCGGCGATCGGATACAGGCCACACTTGTTTTTGAGAAATTGTAGCAATCTCTTCAAATCAGAATTCCCCGATACCCGACGATAATTTATATATCTATTAGAGAACTTGGTACTTATTCTGATACTCTTAGAAAGGAAACCGTATTTTAAATGAGTGATGATAAATTTTTCTTAACTTATAATCAACAAATGAAAAAACTTAGAAATGATAAACATATTACATGTACTGGCTCTTCTCACAAAAAAATTTTAATCCGTGCTGGTTATTTTAATATTGTAAATGGATATAAAAACCCTTTCATTAGTGGACAGGATGACGATGGCAAACATTCTTACATATCTGGTACATCGATCAGCCAACTCCAAGCTGTGAAAAAATTTGATGACCAATTACGCTCTTTCTTGTTGAGATACATTACTCAAGTTGAAGAAGAAGCCAGAGCACTAACTGGTTATAAATTTGATGAATGCAATGATAATGGGGATATTCCTTGGTATGACATAAATGCTTATTCTCCAAATAAGTCTTTACAAGAAAAAATGACAGTTATATCAAAAGCCTACAATGAATTAAGTAAGAGTCAGCTTGACTACGTGAAATTCTATATGGACAATCACAAACAAATTCCAACATGGATTATGATTAAAGTTGTTAATTTTTCTACATTTATAGACATTATACGTTGTAGCAAAATGGATGTATCTCATTCTTTGTGTAGTCTATATGGATTGGAAGATGAAGATGGACATGCAAACGTAAAGCTCTTAATTGGAAGCCTTCATTGGATGCGAAGAATCAGGAATTCATGTGCTCATAATGAACGCGTCTATTGTCTTACAAGAAAACAAGAACGACGCGGTCAATCTGGAAGAATTCTTGAAAAATATCTACGGGCACTTAGTCGTGGTTACACAAGAAATTTAGAGCAAAAGATATTTGATTTGATTATATACTTCAAATATTTTCTTCCAAAAAAAGAGTACAAACAATTTATTTTAGAGTTAAAAAATATGTTAATAGATTTACGTTCCAAAATTCATCCACATGCTTTTGAATATGTACGAGGTCAAATGGGAATCCGGGATTTATCTGATTTAGATACACTACTTAGTCTTCCCAAAGACGAAATAGAATACAATAAGTTTGATAAATCAAACTAAAATAATGCAAATAATTGCATATAACAAGTGTTAAAATACCCAAAAAAAACTATTCTAATTGTTGTAATATTTTTCACTATATAGTAATATACTTGTACGGAGAGAACCATATTGATTATGGTTGAAAGGCACTCATGCAAGTATATTGTATGGGTGTCTTTTACTATATATCTATATACAAAAACCCGCCCCTGCTGCAACAGGGACGGGTTGCGCCCACTCCGACCTGCAGAGATTGGACGACTTAACTATAACATCTCCGGAGATGCTACAGCATTTCACAGAAAACATTGTATCATCTTCGGGCAGCCATTGCAAGGGAACGAAAGTTCCCAGGCTGTTATTTTTGTACCCTTTTTTACATACAGTTACAAAGGAGATGATATCATGCCATATTGCATCTACTTGCGAAAGTC
>JBJFCD010000016.1:0-5612 GCA_051888795.1 Lachnospiraceae bacterium
CAGATATGAATATCTGAAGAAACTTGTTACTCTTTACGGAGAGGAATAAGAAATACAATAATATCTGATATAATCAGATGATCAGATGCGCCCCGCATATATATGCGGGGCGCAATTTTTTTAGGGAAGTCATTTGTTAAATTAAGAAAACACATCTGACATTTTAATGTGGAAATAAAATGGAATAAAATAATTAAAATGGAAAATAAATGGAACAAAAGCATTGACTTTGCTTAAATGACATGATAATATTATGGAAATAAAGCGGAAAGAAGTGCTGAATATGACGATTGAAGAGATGAGACAGAGAAAGAAAGAACTGGGTTATACGAATGAACAGATAGCTGAGTTGTCCGGAGTTCCTCTGGGGACTGTACAGAAAATTTTTGCAGGTGTAACGGATACTCCAAGATATGCTACTATTATGTCTTTAACTAAGGTGTTTGAAAAGGAATCCAATATGATAAAAGAGTCAGCTGTACAATATCACGCAAAAAAACAAGGAGAGTATACATTAGATGATTATTATTCCTTGCCTGATGAAAGAAGAGTGGAACTCATTGACGGTGTGCTATATGATATGTCATCGCCAACTAATATTCACCAGTTGATTGGCTCAGAGATTCGTGACCAATTGAAGAGTTATATTCGGGAAAAAGGAGGGAACTGTATTCCGTTTGTGGCACCGGCAGATGTTCAGCTTGACTGTGATGAAAAGACAATGGTCCAGCCGGATGTATTTGTAGTGTGTGACAGAAGTAAAATTATCAATAGATGTACATATGGAGCACCGGATCTGATTGTTGAGATACTGTCTCCTTCTACAAGGAAAAAAGATATCAGTATAAAGCTAAAAAAATATATCGGAGCAGGGGTGGCAGAATACTGGATTGTAGATCCGGATAAAAAGACTGTTGTCGTATATGATTTTGCCCATGATGAGCTTCCGGCAATCTATGGATTTGATGCGAAAGTACCAGTAGGGCTGTTTGACGGAGAGTGTGAAGTAGACTTCGCTGAGATATATGAGTATATTAGTTTTTTGTATGAATAGCAAGATGAGATGTGGAAAGAAGGGCGCTATATGACGATAGAAGAGATGAGACAGAGAAAAAAAGAACTGGGTTATACGAATGAACAGATAGCTGAGTTGTCCGGAGTTCCGCTGGGGACTGTACAGAAGATTTTTGCAGGTGTAACGGATACTCCAAGATATGCTACCATTATGTCTTTGTCAAAGGTATTTCAGAAAGAATCCGGTATGGTAAAGGAGTCATCTGTACAGTATCAGGGTAAGAAACAGGGAGAATATACGCTGAGCGATTATTATTCCTTGCCTGATGAAAGAAGAGCGGAACTCATTGACGGTGTGATATATGATATGTCGTCTCCTACGAATATTCATCAGCTCCTTTCAGTACAGATTTGGAAAATGATTGAAAGCTATATTCGAAAGAAAAATGGAAGCTGTGTTCCGTTTGTGGCACCGGCAGATGTTCAGCTTGACTGTGATGAAAAGACAATGGTCCAGCCGGATGTATTTGTAGTGTGTGACAGAAGTAAAATTATCAATAGATGTACATATGGAGCACCGGATCTGATTGTTGAGATACTGTCTCCTTCTACAAGGAAAAAAGATATCAGTATAAAGCTAAAAAAATATATCGGAGCAGGGGTGGCAGAATACTGGATTGTAGATCCGGATAAAAAGACTGTTGTCGTATATGATTTTGCTCATGATGAGCTTCCGGCAATCTATGGATTTGATGCGAAGGTACCGGTAGGACTGTTTGACGGAGAGTGTGAAGTAGACTTTGCTGAGATATATGAATATATCAGTTTTTTGTATGATTAATTTATAGGAAGAGTCGATAAAAGGGAAACATTAGTTGACAACTATATAAAAAGATGATAAAACTGTACTATATGAATAACAGGACTTGATAGAGGTGCGGGTTTCATGAGTAACATAAGGCGATAGCATGGGAAGCTGTCTTATGAGAAAGGGAAAGTCGCCGAAGAGATTATCTTTCCCAAGATATTTTCTGGGACGCAGTCAGAAAATGCTGCGGACTGTCACATCAGTGGAGCGCTATCATTGGTAGATTTCAAAGATGTCAATTTATGGTTGTATGACATTGGTCATTTCGATAAGAAACATAGGATATGATATGTCATGAGCGCGCCCGGTAAGCGTTGTTCATGGCATTTTTTGTCCACTTAAGTGGTAAAAAGACATAGCTAATAAAAAAGAAAAGAGAGGAAGTTTTACAATGAGAGGAAAGAAAAAAGCACTGTGGAGTGTTCTGACACTTCTAATCATTCTTGCAATGAGCAGTATGACTGTATTTGCAGCAGATGAAGCTGCAGAGTATGTGCCGAAGATGTACGCATCCTTCTGGTCACTTGTACCTCCAATTGTTGCGATTGTGCTTGCTTTGATCACAAAAGAAGTGTATAGTTCGCTGTTTATTGGTATTTTAATTGGTGGAATCTTTTATTCGGGATTTTCATTTGAGACAACAGTTCTCCATGTATTTCAGGATGGAATTATTGGGGTTCTGACAGACAGTTATAATATGGGAATTCTAGTATTCCTTGTAATTCTCGGAATCATGGTTTGCATGATGAATAAAGCCGGCGGTTCTGCTGCATTCGGACGCTGGGCAAGTGTACATATCAAGAGCCGTGTTGGTGCACAGTTGGCAACTATACTTCTTGGTGTTTTGATTTTCATTGACGATTATTTTAACTGCCTGACTGTAGGAAGTGTTATGAGACCTGTAACAGATAAGCATAATGTATCTCGTGCAAAACTGGCGTATTTGATTGACGCGACAGCAGCACCTGTATGTATCATTGCTCCGATTTCTTCCTGGGCAGCAGCAGTGACAGGATTTGTAGAGGGTGAGGATGGATTTTCTATATTTATACGGGCAATTCCATTTAACTATTATGCACTTCTCACAATTGTAATGATGGTAACAATTGTAGTGATGAAGATGGATTACGGCCCGATGAAATTGCATGAAACAAACGCGATTGCAGGAGATCTTTATACGACATCTGACCGTCCATATGCTAATGCAGAAGAAGATGTTGATGACAGTAAAGGTGGTGTTATCGATCTGATTTTCCCGGTAGCAGTATTAATTGTGTGTTGTGTTATCGGTATGATCTATACGGGTGGATTCTTTAGTGGAGCTGGCTTTATAGAAGCGTTTTCCGGAAGTGATGCGTCTGTAGGACTTATGCTTGGAAGTTTCTTTGCTTTTGTAATTACAATTGTATTTTATGCAGTACGTAAAGTGCTTAAGTTTTCAGATTCCATGTCCTGTGTCCCGGATGGATTTAAGGCAATGGTTCCTGCAATTTTGATTCTTACTTTTGCATGGACGTTGAAAGCTATGACTGACAGCCTTGGTGCAAAAGAATATGTAGCTGGTGTGGTAGAAAATGCCGCAGGAGGATTAATGAGTCTTCTGCCTGCAATTATTTTCCTTGTAGCTTGTTTTCTTGCATTTGCAACAGGAACATCATGGGGAACTTTTGGTATTTTGATTCCGATTGTAGTTGCGGTATTTGCAGGAAAGAATGAGACAATGATGATCATGTCCATTTCTGCATGTATGGCAGGTGCTGTTTGTGGAGATCACTGTTCACCGATTTCTGACACGACCATTATGGCATCGGCCGGAGCGCAGTGCAATCACGTAAATCATGTAACGACTCAGCTTCCGTATGCAGTTACAGCAGCAGCAGTATCTTGCGTAACTTATATTGTTGCAGGTATCCTGCAGAACTTCCTGGGTGGAGCAGTGGTTGCAGTTGTTTCTTTAGCAGTTGGTATTGTGCTTATGATTGGAACGCTGGCTGTTATGAAAAAAATGACAGCAGATAAATAGACTTAGTTTTATATAGGATTAGTTTTATTTTAGAAAAGAGCATTTTTCCATATTAAAAAATAATTTATATGGAAGAATGCTCTTTTTTATGTAAAAAATTTTAAAAATGAAGTATCTGAATCAACAGAATCCATGCAAGTCCATAATAAGTGGTAACGGCAACCAGATCGTTAATAGTAGTGATAAGTGGTCCGGAAGCTACCGCTGGGTCAACTTTTATGCTTTTAAATATTATCGGAATGACAGTTCCGGTGATGCTAGCAAGTAAAATAGAAACAATTAAAGCGATTCCTGTACAAAGTGATACTGAAAATGCAAATGCGGCAGGTTGTCCCTTTAAAATGATAATATACAAACCTATAAGTCCAAAACATAAAATGCCTAAAATACCACCATTTACAAATCCAATACGTGCCTCTTTCCCAATGAGAAGAAGCTTTTGTTTGTAGCTTAATTGTTCATCCATAAGAATTCGAATAGTGACAGCCAGAGATTGGGTGCCAACATTTCCTGCCATATCTAAGATTAAAGACTGAAAGCTGATAATAATAGTAAGTTCAGCTACTACATTTTCAAACAGGCCAACTACGCTAGATACCATCAGACCCAGAATAAGTAAGATTAACAGCCAGGGAAGACGTTTACTGACACTTCTTCTCAAAGGTTCCCGTAAATCTTCTTCTGCCGACAGACCAGCTAATTTAGCATAGTCATCTCCCAGTTCTTCATCGACAAATTCTGTAATATCTTGCGATGTCAAAACACCTTTTAGTTTATTTTCTGTATCGAGGACAGGAATTGAGTCTTCGGAATAATCTCTTATACGTTCTATACAGTCTTCAATTTGTTCATTTGCATATACATAAGGATACGAAGTCATTGTAATACTTTCAAGTTGCGTAGTTTCCCGGGCGATAATTAAATCTTTGAGATCAATGGCTCCGACAAAAGTCTCATATCTATCTACAACATAGATTGTAGAAATGTTATCATTATTTGCTGCCTGCTTTATAAGTTCTTTCATAGCTTGACGAACGCTGACACCTGTGTACACACAAATATAATTTGTGGTCATTCGACTTCCTATTTCATCACTATTAAATGAACTTAAAAGTTGGATTTCATGTCTTATATCATCATCCATTAATTCAAACAGCATATTTCGGTCGGACTTTTCCAAGTGTTGAAAATATTCAATAGCTGTTGCCGGTTTTAGTCTGGAAATAATTTCGATTTTTTTTCGAATACCAATTTCCTGAATATAATCATTAAAATGTTCGCAATATTCAAAAACGTCTGCTAATGTGCCTGCATCAAGAATACTGTAAAGCCTGTTTCGTTCATCTTTATTTAATAATTTGATTGCAGATGCAATATCATTTTCGTGGTAAGAAAGGATGCGTTCCCGAATAAGTTTTGGAGCCAGATTACTGCGGAGAATTTCGACAATTACTGTACTGTAATCGGGATGCTGTGAAATAGTAACGTTATTGTTTAAAATAGAGTTTTTTGTATTCATTGTCCAGTACCTCCTTTTCACATCATACTTTTGATAAATTAGATAGAGTTGTTGTGATAAAGACGGTATAGAATACTGATTTATATGTAAAAATGGGCAGAAAAATACCATTGCCGCTTGTAAATCAGTTTGCTCTACACGCGTCTCTGCTGATATAGTGCAGTTTTAGAAACGGACAATGGTGCTCA
>JBJFCD010000017.1:0-23664 GCA_051888795.1 Lachnospiraceae bacterium
TAGGCTTAAATGCATCTGTAGAAATCAATGTCAATGCAATCGTATACTCATTCCAGGAATTGATAAATACAAAGATCAAAGTTGTAATAATTCCGGGTGCTGCCATAGGAAGCAGCACTTTGATCAGTGCGCGAATCGTTCCACATCCGTCAATTTTTGCCGCCTGTTCCATTTCAGGGGAAATCGATACAAATGTTCCCCGAAGCAGCCACACTGCAAACGCCTGATTAAACGCAGCATTCAGTAAGATCAGTCCAAAAATTGAGTTATTTAGATTGATGTTAACCATCATTTTATAAATACCAACCAGAAGTACTACCGGTGAAAACATCTGACTCATGATAATCGCACCCATGAAAATTCCTTTTCCTTTAAATTTCATACGTGCCAGAGCATAAGCTGCCGGAATACCACATAAGATAGCAAGAATTGTTGCTCCTCCCGCAATCACAAGTGAATTGATAAAATACCTTAATACCGGAGCTGCAGACCATATATCTACAAAGTTAGACCATTCCCATACCTGAGGGAGAATATGATCTACTGCATACATCTCATTTTTATTTTTAAGAGCTGTAATAAGCATTACGAAGTAAGGATATAAAATAATAACGCAGAGAACAACAACAAACACGTATAGGGCTACTTTCTGCCAACCTTTTCTTTTTCCTGTCATTTTATTCTTCCTCCTCTCCGCGAAGCGACATGAACATGTAGATGCTGGCAAGAATTGCCAGAATTACAAATCCAATAACAGATACTGCTGCCGCATGTCCGCTCTTTCCATCAGAGAATGACAGCTGATACAGATATGTAACCAGAGTATGCGTTTGATCTGCGGGAGCTCCTTTGGAAATCGTCCAGACAATCGGGAATGAATTGAATACATAAATAATGTTCAATACAGTAGATACTGTCAGACTTGGACGGACCAAAGGAAGTGTAATCTTAAAAAGTTTGCTCCAAAATCCAGCGCCATCCACAGATGCTGACTCATATAATGATGTATCAATACTCTGTAACCCGGACAATACACAAAATGTAACAAATGGAAATGTAACAAAAATACCTACCCAGCACTCCCATGCAAACATGCTTTGTGCCGTAGCCGTCCAGTTAACAAAGCTGTCTATAATCCCAAGTTTCTTTAAAATAACATTTAATGATCCATAATCTGCGTTAATAATATATTTCCAGATAACAGACTGAATGATAAGAGCAGTTGCCCATGGGAAAATTACAACAGCGCGGACAAATTTGCGTCCGAAAAATTCCTGATTTAAAACCATTGCAAGAATAAATCCAATCACTGTAGAAAGACCAACAACTGCGATCGTCCATACAAAAGTATTTTGCAGCGTAGTCCAAAACGCCGGTTCTTCGAATACCTCCAGATAGTTCTGAACACCATTAAATCCTTTTATAAGACCACTTCGTCCCACTTCAGAAAATGATATTTTAAACACTGAGATGATTGGAATTACAATCATAGTTACCATCAGGAGAACACTAGGTAACAACCATATGTACGGCTGAATCCCCAATAATGCTTTTCTTTTTTTATTCATTATTGCGCCTCCTCACAAAATCATGCCACAAAACACAAATAAATATGGCACTCTGATAATTCACGACTTGTTTTTAAAAACGAGGGCCGAAAACTTTCGGCCCTCGCAATTCACTTTATAGTGTTATGTACTGGCAACCGAATTACTTAGTAACGTCTTCCTGAAGCTTATCTAAAGCAGACTGAGCATCTGTTGTACCACTACATACCTGCTGTTCTACATCAATAACACCATTTCTTACATCCATCCATTCAGCTTTCTGCATTGGGTAGAACTGGCAATTTGGAAGAACTGCACAGAATGTTGCAAAATATTCGCTATTTCCAGTAGTATCTTCTGTTCCGCCAACAGTGTAATTTTCTGCATTCTTTGCAAGGTTATCAGAAGCATCCTGAGTTGCCGGCAGGAATCCTTCATATACCATGTAATCAGAATATGTCTCTACCTCATAGAATGCATCAAAGAATTTTGTGATAGCTTCTGTACGAGCATCACCAGCTTCTTCATCTTTAAATACCATTAACTGATCGCAAACACCAAGTCCGATGTGCTCTCCAGGAATATCAGCCACTTCATAGTTAACTGTTGAATCAGATGCTACCATGTTCATAGGTCCGATCATCATAGCAAGTTTTCCAGCGCTGAAGCTATCCTGTAATGGATAACGTGTGTCTGTAAACGGAGCTGAGTTGCAGTATCCGGAATCAATAAGTGTTTTGATATAATTAACAGCTTCAACGTTCTCTTTTGAATTAAGAGCCCAGTCACCGTTTTCATCTACAAATCCACCACCAAAGTTCCATGCATAGTATGAGAATGCTGCCTGACCTTCATCAGTAGAAATATCAAGTCCCCAAGGAACGATGCCTTCACCACAGTTTTCTTTTACTGCTTTACAAGCGTCAAGAACTTCGTCCCATGTTGTCGGAGGTGTATCAATACCAGCCTCTTTTAACAGATCCATATTGCAGAACAGCGCACGGCAGGATGCCAGAATCGGAAGTGCCCAAACTGTTCCGTCCATCTCATTAGATTCCCAGAAGCTAGGAATGAAATTAGCCTGTAATTCCTCTGATACATAATCCTCTGCCGGCATCAGAAGATCATCTGTTACATAATCAGCAAAACCACTGATATTTAAGATATCCGGCTGTTCTCCTGTTGAGATAAGTGTATTTACCTTATCATAAATGTCGTTCCAGGAAACGATTTCGATATTGAGGTCAATGCCTTCATTTGCTTCCTCGAAGTTAGCTTCAAATTCTTTCCACCACTCCTGTGTGTAATTGCCATACTGAGAAATGATAATATCTAATGTTACACCCTCAGATTCGTCGCTTCCACTTTCACTTTTGCTTCCGCCACAGCCTACTAACATTGTAGCCAGCATAGAAACAATAAGAAGCGTTGATAAAAACTTTTTCATATTTTTCTCCTCCTTTTTATTAATCACGGGCAAGCTCATTCCCGTGTATTTCAGTAATTAAATTATACCTTCATTTATCTCCTTATTCTTCATACATTCATCCGATAATTTCATATAATTATCCTAGTTTTACAGAAAATTTGTACAAAAATATACGTCCAGCCCCCTCTTCACACAGCGTCTTGCACAATTTTCCTTTTTTGTTTTCTTTCTAATAGTCTTATGTTTTCTTTGATTTTTCTCCTGTAACAGGCTATACTGTTTTTTAGTTGTTGCAAATTTTTAATTAATCTGGAGGATATCATGGCATATACCGGCGTTCTTTTAAACAATTCCATTACGGTGGAAAAGATTTTCAGCATTCACTATTTTGAATATATGAGTAATTTTTCCTTTGAAGGAGAAACACATGATTTCTGGGAATTCATATGCGTTGATAAAGGTGAAGTCAGCGTAACCGCCGGTAAGACATGTACAATTCTTAAAAAAGGGGATATTGCTTTTCATCAGCCTAATGAATTTCATAATGTAAAAGCAACAGGTCAGATTGCCCCAAACCTTGTAGTAATCTCTTTTGAATGCCACGATGAAGCTATGAACTTTTTCAGAAATGGTCTTTTTAAAATTGATGAAACCGAACGTAACCTGCTGGCTAATATTATTGTAGAAGCAAAACATTGTTTTGACTGCCGTCTGGATGACCCATATCTTCAAAACATGACAAAAAAAGAAGGTGATGTCTTTGGCTCTGAACAGATGGTCCGTCTCTATTTAGAATATTTGCTCATTCATTTAATCCGAAGATATCAGAGCCCTTTCGACGTGCAAAGGAAAAATCTCAAATCTGCCATATCAAAAGTCTCAAGGGACAAAAACAACACGGAATTATTCAATCAGGTAACTGATTATCTGACCAGCCATCTCAGAGAACATATTACGATCGAACAGATCTGCCACGATAATCTGATCGGACGCTCTCAGCTGCAGAAAATCTTCAAAGAAAAAACCGGTCTCGGAATTATTGAATATTTTTCTCATATGAAAATAGAAGCAGCCAAGGAACTGATTCGAACCAACCGCATGAATTTCACACAGATATCCGAACACCTTGGCTACACATCTATTCATTATTTTTCACGTCAGTTCAAAAAACTGACCGGCATGACTCCTTCCGAGTATGCTTCTTCTATCAAAGCCGTCGCTGAAAGAGGATTCTAATCCTCTTTCACAATCTCTGCAGTCTCAAAAAATTCAGGTACATGAAAACTTGGAATCTCTGAGTGGATCGGAGCATACGACGCATAATGTTCTATTTCTTTTTTTTCAGATATTTTATAGAAATTGCAGGTAAAAACACTTCCTTCCCGGAGATTAAGAGGACCACAGACCTGTTCCAGAACTGCAACAGGAATGTGAAGCGACACACTCCACTGCCCTTCCTCTATCTGAGCTTTACAGCAAAACTCAGGATATAATTCCTTCGCAAAGAAAGAACGATATGTACGCTGCTTTCCATAACCCGCAAGCAGCACGCCATTCGCATTGAACTCAAAATTAAAATATACCGGTGGTCCACTTTTTTCGTGCTCCGACTCAAACATGAAAAAAGCTTCCATCGCGCTGTCTCTGTATACCGGATCCCTATCTTCCGTATAAGTGCGGAGCGGATCTTTTTCTTCACAGATCATTTTCAGATAAAAACCGTCACCTGTCACAAATCCAAGATACCCATATGTTTTCGGTATGCTTTTTGTCCCCCACAAAAGTTTATCTACAAAAAACGGTGTGGTCTGCTCTAATTGTTCCACCCCGTCAATGATTCTGACCTTCATAAAGTACACCTCCCTTTTATTACAATGTCCGGGTATTTCAAATTTTTTATACATTTAATATACCAAATTCAGGTAGCATTTGCAATGCTCCGAAAGTGCAAAAAAAGCGGACAATCCTGCTATTGAAATATTTCGTAGTATTACCTATACTCAAAGCAGAAGAAATAGCCGTGGGAGGTTTACTATGTCAAAAACAAAAGGAAGAGTTACTTTACCAAGTGAATCCAATTTTCTGGAACAGACAAAAGAAATGCTTGAGCGCTGGGGAGCTGATGCACTGCGTGACAGCGACGGAACAAAGCTTGATGACAGTGTCAAGGCTTTAGACGCAAAAATATACACCACTTATTTTGTATCCAGAGGGCATAACGAATTTGCAGAAAAGCACATGGATGAGTGCCAGCAAATGCTCCTGATGTCCAAACACAATCTGGCGACAGACTCTACTGTTTCCATTGATTTTCTTGACGGATATTACAGAGAGCAGGTTGTCGCAGATTACATACATGATCCAAAGAAATGGTGGGAAGTCATAGACCGCACTACCGGTGAATGTGTTCCGACAGACAAATGGTCCGTAGATCAAAAAAAAGATATTGTTACAATTATCGATGCTACACCTTTCCATGAGTACACAGTATCTTTCTTTGTATATGTTATCTGGGATCCTACACAAATGTACAATCACATTACTAACAACTGGGGCGAGGTTCCTCACGATATTCCTTTCGATATTCGCCAGGAAAAATCAGGCATATTTGCAAAAGAATATCTCAAGCAATGGCTGATTGATAATCCGTCCACTGATGTTGTAAGATTTACCACATTTTTCTATCATTTTACATTAGTATTTAATTCTGACGCAAAGGAAAAATATGTAGACTGGTTCGGATATGGCGCAACTGTTTCCATTAAGGCATTAGAAGAGTTTGAGGCTGAATACGGATATGCTCTGAGACCGGAGGATATTGTTGACAACGGTTATTATAACTCACCATTCCGTGTACCGACAAAAGCTTATCGCGATTATATGGATTTTATTCAGCGTTTTGTTGCAAGAAAGGCAAAAGAGCTCGTAGACCTTGTCCACGAGACAAACCGCGAAGCTATGATGTTTCTCGGAGATAACTGGATAGGAACAGAGCCTTACGGACAGTATTTTGAAAATATCGGACTGGATGCAGTGGTAGGCAGCGTAGGTGGCGGTGCCACATTACGTCTTATCTCTGATATTCCGGGCGTAAAATATACAGAGGGACGTTTTCTTCCATATTTCTTCCCGGATACTTTCTATGAAGGAAATGACCCGTGTATTGAAGCTACGGTGAACTGGCTCTCTGCAAGGCGTGCTCTTATGAGAAACCCGGTAGACAGGATTGGTTACGGAGGCTATTTAAGCCTTGCATACAAATTTCCGAAATTTGTAGATTATATCGAAACTATTACAGACGAATTTCGCCAGATTTATGATAATGTAAAAGGCAAAAACCCATATTGCGGTCTAAAGGTTGCTATTTTAAATTCATGGGGACGCATTCGTTCCTGGCAGCCATACATGGTAGCTCACGCACTCTGGTACAAAGAGACTTATTCTTATTTTGGAATACTGGAATCTTTAAGCGGTGCTGCAGTAGATGTTTCTTTTATCAGCTTTGACGATATCAGAAAGAATGGCATTCCGGAAGATATCGACGTCATCATCAATGCAGGCGATGCCGGAACATCCTATTCCGGTGGTGAAGAATGGCTCGATGAAAAACTCATCACCGAAATCCGCAGATGGGTATATAGCGGTGGCGGATTTATCGGTATTGGAGAACCAACTGCCGTTCACCATGGCGGTCGTTTCTTCCAGCTTGCTGATATACTCGGTGTTGACCGGGAGCTTGGATTTACACTGTCTACGGACAAGTATTTCACAAAAGCATTAGATTCACATTTCATTACAGAAGACAGAGAGACTGCCTTTGACTTTGGTGAACACAAGCCGGGAATCTACGCTTTATCTGCTGATACAGAAATCATTGAATACTCTGACAATGAAGTACATCTTGCCGCCCATTCTTACGGAAATGGTCGTGGCGTATATATTGAAGGTCTTCCATACAGCTATGAAAACACTCGTCTCCTCATGAGAGCGATGTATTACGCAGCTCACAAAGAGGACCGTTATCATATCTGGTATGCAGATAATTTAAACTGTGAAGTAAATGCATATCCGGAAAGCGGGAAATATGCAATTCTGAACAACACGAATGAGATACAGACCACAAACTTCTATGATGGCGAAGGGAACTGTGAAACAATCACTTTAAAACCATGTGAGATTTTGTGGAGATATCAATACCCAATAGCAGGGTGATTTTCATCACCCTACAATCAGACACCATATAGGTAATGTAAGCATTGAAAATAATGTCGAAACAAAAATTGACTGCGATGCCAGCTTCGCGCCACTGTCATATTTGTCTGCAAGAATTGCTGTGGTATTCGCCATCGGCATAGCATTTAACAGGACCATAACACCACAGAGAAGATTGTCTATACGGAGCAACTTAAGCACAAGAAGCACCAGCGCCGGATATACTGCAAGACGGATCAGACAATAGTAAAGCACTGAACGGTCAAATAATTGTCTTATATCTGAACCGGCCAGCATACACCCTATTACGAGCATTGAAACCGGGACTGTACATTTACTGATTCCTTCAATTGTATTACTGACAAACTCTGGCAGTTTGACCGGAAGAAGCATAAGTATGATTCCGATAACCACTGCCACAATGCAGGGATGCTTTATCAGCTTTTTATATGCTTCTTTCCTGTCTGCATGAGTGAAAAGGGAAAGTCCCGCTGTCCACATAGTGATACGCACCGGAATCTGAAAAAAGGAAGTATAAAGAACTCCCAGCGTTCCGTATATTGCATCCACAACAGGCAGACCGATAAAGCTGGAATTGGAAACAATCAGACCATATGTAAAAATATTTCTTTTTTCCGTCGGAAATTTATAAAAAAAATATTTTCCGACCAGGATACTGAACATTTGAATCACAAGTGAAATTAAAAACGCCTCGAAGCATTTTTTTACAAATTGTTCCGAGGCGTTAATATTACCCATAAAAGAATGGATAATATTACACGGAAGGATCAGATTTACTGTAAGGTCCGAAAGCGTTTTCTTTCCCTCCCGTGTAATAATCCCCTTTTTTTTCATAATTATTCCGATCAGTATCAGTAAAAACAACGTAAACTGCAGATTCAACATCTGCGAAAAAAGAGCCATATTCTTTTTCCTTTCTCCTACTGAACAACCGTATTCTTTCCTAACGGTATCGTCCGTTTTGCTAAGTTGTCAAAATAATTGTTTGTCTCATTGATTACAACTTTTCGAAGTCCGATAAGTGCAACCAGATTCGGAATGATCATAAGAGCATTGGTAATATCTGCAAGAAGCCAGATTGGCTCCAATGTAAGGAACGGCGCCAACGCAATCGCAACGATATAGATTACTTTAAACGGCTTAATCCCTTTCGTATTTCCTGTCAGATAGACAACGCATCTTTCTCCATAATAATTCCAACCTAGTATGGTTGTAAAGGAGAAAAAGATAATTCCGATAGCTACAAGGTATTTTCCGATTCCGAGCGGCAGTCCTGCATTATATGCCTGAGTCACAAGAATGCTTCCACTCAGGTTCGATCCATCAAGCAGTCCGCTGGAAATAATTACAAGTCCTGTCATTGTACATGTCACAAGAGTCGTAAAGAATACACTTGTCATAGAAATCAGGCCCTGTTTCACACAGGAATTCGTCTTTGCTGCAGCTGCTACAATCGGGGAACTTCCAAGCCCGGCCTCATTGGTATATACCCCTCTTGCCACACCTGTACGAATGGCAGTCATCAGTGTAATGACACCGGTTCCGGCTGCTCCGCCAAGCACAGACTGTTTTGCAAATGCACAGCGTATAATTTCGCCAAAGGCACCCGGAATTGCGTCATAATTCCAGCAAAGAATCACAAAGGAACCCCCGATAAAAAAGATTGCCATAAAAGGAACCACAAACTGCGCTACTTTAGAGATGGATTGGATACCGCCAATCGTTACGATCGCCGTAAGCACTGTCACAACAATGCCAATCACCCATACAGGAATATGGAATGTCATATTGACCGATTCTGTAATAGCATTTACCTGCGGAAAGGTACCGCATCCCAGAAGAGCTGTTACGATTCCAAAGAATGCAAACAATTTTGCAAGCCAGATAAATTTCTTTCCCATGCCGTTCTGAATGTAGTACATCGGTCCTCCCGCAATCTGTCCATTCTCATCCTTCACACGGAATTTTACTGCCAGAAGAGCTTCTGCGTATTTTGTCGTCATTCCAAGAAATGCTGACATCCACATCCAGAACATCGCTCCAGGTCCCCCAATCCTAAGCGCCGTAGCTACACCTACGATACTTCCGGTACCAATATCTGCTGCCAGTGTTGTACATAAAGTTGCAAATGCAGATACATCTCCCGCACCATCTTCTTTTTCGAAGATGCTTTTTAGTGCTTTCGGAAACTTAAATAATTGTATGCCTCTCAATTTAAATGTAAAGTAAAGTCCTGTCCCCATAAGCAGAACCAGTGTCGGCGGTCCCCAGATAAACGCCTGAAAGCTTTCTAACAGTGTCATTATTGTATCCATTTTTATCCTCCAAAATTTTCTTATCCTTGTAGTCGTACTAGATCTTCATATTCCTGTTAAAATCTTGTCATACTTATCTTAAAAAAAGGGGCAGCCAGGCAGGCGTTCTGCCAATGGCTGCCCTTTAAATCTTTTGATTAGCTATTATATACGTCTTTATCAAGCTCTTTCTCTTTTGCGTTTACGATTACGTTAACTGCTGCGTCACCGATAACATTCAGAGGAAGAAGTGCCATCTCAACCGGACGGTTAATTGCTACAACAAGCGCATAACCGATGAGACATGCTTCTGTCGTCCATCCCATACCTGACAAAACAGTGAAGATCATTGTTGTTCCTGCGATCGGGATTGCAGGTGTTCCTGCTGCCGCACAGATAGAAAGGAATGCCATAACTACCATATTTGCAGGTGTAACATTGATTCCTGCTGCTGTTGCGATAAATGTAACAGCGAACATGTGCATAACCGTTGTTCCGTTCATGTTAATTGTCATACCTGTAGGAAGTACAAAGCTTGTAATTTCCTCGCTACATCCAAGTTCATCCAGACATGTTCTTGTATTAAGCGGAAGACATGCTGCTGAAGAGTTTGTGGAAAATCCGAACACACCTACTTTTGCAATCTTCTTTAAGAACTTGATTGGATTCATTCTTGTTGTAAGCCAGATACCAAGTGGGTAAAGTGTTACAACCATAAGAAGCAGTGTTGCCATTGCAGATACAACATAAGCTGCTGCCGGTGCAAGATACTCAACTCCGTAAATCGCAAATGTTCTGGAGATCAGACAGAAGATTGCGATTGGACCAACCTTGTTAATAAGGAATGTCAGCCACATATTGATAACTTCACTTAAATTCTCAAGCACTTTCTTAAGCGGATCTGCTTTCTCGCCCATCTGGTTCAGGCAAAGTCCAAGAATAATTGCTACAACTACGATTGCAAGAATACTGTTATTTGTACTCGCTGCACCAACGATGTTGGACGGGAATGCGTTAACGACAACTGCCAGCGGATTGAATGCTTCAATTGTTGCTGCCTCTGCAATTCCTTCACTCGGAAGAGTTACATCGAAGAATCCAAGACTCTTTACGCCATAAGCAACTGCACATCCAAGAGCTGCACCACATACATAGAATCCAAAGAATCCAAGAAGGGCACGTCCTGCAATACGTCCAAGCTTTGTGGAATTGGAGATACTACACATTGCAAGGCTTAAGGATACAAGTACCAATGGTACGATTGCAAGCTGAAGACCTCTCATAAAGATCTGTCCCACGATATAGAAGATACCGATTGCTCCAACACCCTCTTCTACTGTGATATCCTGGAACAATAACTTATTAATCATCGTCCATGTTGCCTCATTGCCGGATGCGATCAGATTTTCTCGCAAAAACAGGAATGCTAATCCTACGATGAGACCACCAACAAGAGCAATCATCATTTTCTTTACAACGGTCATTGGCTGTTTTTGTGTTTCTTTACTCATTTCTCTCTTTTCCTCCTTTGTAGGTTTTATAAATGTTTTATCTCAATGCCTTCTTTGGCAAAGGTCTCGCGGATCTTCTGTACAAAAGCCAAAGCTTTGGGTCCGTCTCCGTGTACACAGAGTGTATCTCCTTTAATATCCAGCTCTTTTCCATTGATAGAAGTTACTTTTCCTTCCTTGATCATACGTACACATCTTGCAATTGCAACTTCTTCATTTGTAATCATGGAACCTTCCATCTTTCTCGGTACTAAGGACAAATCATCCATATATGCACGGTCTGCAAAAATCTCTGATGCAGTGCGAAGTCCTTTGCTTTCAGCAATCTGTCCGAGAACTGCTCCTGCGCAGTAATAAACAATCAGGTCTTTATCAAACTCTGCAATTGCTTCTACGATAGCTGTAGAGATTTCTTCATCATACTGGCACTGATTTCCCATAGCTCCGTGAGGTGCTACATGCTGAAGTTTCATTCCGTAGCTCTGTGTAAACGCTGACAATGCACCAATCTGATATCTGACATAGTTCTTTACTTCCTCAAAGGACAGAACCATTTTTCTTCTTCCAAATCCCATAAGATCCGGATAGCCAGGATGTGCGCCTACTGCAACGCCTCTCTCCTTTGCCATCTTTACAACTTTATTCATAACAATCGGATCTCCTGCATGCCATCCGCAGGCAACGTTTGCTGTTGTTACATACTGAATAATATTCTCATCTCCGCCAAGCTTATATGCTCCGAAGCTTTCACCCATATCACTGTTAAGGTCAATACTATACATTTTCTTTCGCTCCTTTTATCTGCAGTTTATTTGTTTACGATATTCTGTGGATCACCATCAACAAAATGCTTAAGGTTATCTACGGCAATATTCATCAATCTCTGACGGGACTCCTTTGGTGCCCATGCAATGTGCGGTGTCAGAATTACATTTTTTGCATCCAGAAGCGGGTTATCCATACGAATTGGCTCTGTAGATACTACATCCAGTGCAGCTCCTGCCACCTTACCGCTGTTAAGAGCATCTCTTAAATCTTCTTCTACAATGAGTGGACCTCTTGCATCGTTGATGATCATAACTCCGTCTTTCATCTTTGCGATAGTATCTTTGTTGATAATTCCCTCTGTCTCTGGGAATAACGGGCAGTGAAGAGCGATTACATCAGACTCAGCAAGTACTGTATCCAGATCTGCATAGTGACATGTCTCGCTTTCTAACTCCGGACGTTTGAAAGCATCATAAGCAAGAACATTCATACCCATTGCCTGTGCAATCTTTCCTGTATCCTGTCCGATACGTCCGAATCCGATGATACCCATCGTCTTTCCTGCAAGCTCTACAAGTGGATGTTTCCAGAAGCACCAGTCAGGATTTGAACTCCACTCGCCTGCTTTTACAGCATCTGAATGCTCGCCGACATGGTGGCACAGTTCAAGAAGAAGTGCAATTGCGAACTGGGAAACTGCTGCTGTTCCGTATGTAGGAATATTTGCTACCGGAATTCCTTTTTCTTTTGCAGCTTCAATGTCTACAATGTTATAACCTGTTGCAAGAACACCAATAAATTTCACATTTTTGCATGTATCCAGAGTTTCTCTTGTAATTGGTGTCTTGTTAGTGTATACAACTTCTGCATCGCCGATACGTTCTACGACATCCTCTGCTTTTGTACGATCATATACTGTAACCTCTCCGATTGCTTCGAATCCTTCCCAGCTGATATCGCCAGGGTTTAATGTGTAACCATCCAATACTACGATTTTCATGTTGTTCTCCTCCACTTTCTTCTTTTTTTCTTTTTGTTTTTTCATTTCTTTTATTTCAAATCGACGCTTGCCTGCATATCTAGCTCTGTCCTAATTTTTTCTCAAGGTTTTCAAACTCTTTCAGCCTTCTCACGTAAAGGTCCTGCGCAAGTTCAATGCTTACCCTGATAAAGCGCACCTTGTATCCTGCCATGCTCTGTACAAGTTTCGGCAGATCCACTGAGATGACACTTCCAATCTTCGTGTAACCTCCGGTACTCTGTCTGTCTGCCAGCATAATGATTGGCTGTCCGTTTGGCGGAACCTGTATGGAGCCAAAAGAGATTCCGTCAGTGATAATATTTCCGTCACCTATGTGCTTCAAAGGCTGCTCTCTCTCAAGGCGGCATCCCATTCGGTCAAACTCGTTTGTGATCTTAGCACCGTACCAGAAAAATTTCCGGAGCTCATCTTTTGAAAATTCACTGTCCTGCGGACCTGTCACCACACGAAGTGTTAATTCCTTCTGGGGGAATTTTTCCGGCATCAGTTTGCGAAGTTCCATGTTCGGAAGCTCTGTTTTAGGGTCTGTAAACGCGATCACATCTCCTTTTTCAAGCTTTCTTCCATGAATTCCTCCAAGCTCATTTCTCATCAGTGTTGATTTACTTCCCATCACAAGAGGTACATCTAATCCTCCCGCAAATGCAATATAAGTTCTGCAGCCGTTTCCATTTGTCATTCCAAATGAGAGGATATCTCCGGCGCGAACAATCACCGCCTGATACATCGGAATCGGATTTCCGTTTACATTCGGCATCATATCCGCACCGGTAATTGCTACGATATTGTCTTTGGTAAACTTAAGAGTTGCACCCTGAAAAGTCATCTCAAGCATACCTTCATTTCTCTTATTCCCTGCCAGTATATTTGCCAGATAGAAAGATTTTGTATCCATCGGTCCAGCCGGTGACACACCAAACTGCTGATAGCCAAATCTTCCTTCATCCTGTACAGTTGTCAATATTCCGGGGTTTTCAACAATAATTCCCATTACTCTGCCCCCTTCTTATATGTTTTTACACGATAAGTTCCTTTTTTCACATCTTCTCTGATCTGATGGTATTCTTTCTCTGTAATCGGGATATATTTGATCCAGTCACCCGCATGTACAAGAAATGGGTCTGCCTTTTCATAATCACAGATTGTAAGCGGTGTTGCTCCCACGATATTCCATCCGCATGGCTGTGGGAATGGTATCAGATTAGAGAGATTCAGCTGTACTACAATAGATTGTCCCGGAATCTTTACCCTGGGTGACTCTCTTCTCTTAAAATGAAACGGTTCCTCAAATCTTGCCGCATATGCATGTCCCGGCGCAAAGCCTAACATATATGTATAATACTCATGTTCCGAATGCATCCGGATGAACTCTTCTACCGATACATTTTCATAGCGGGCACAGTCTTCAAGGTCCGGGCCGAATTCCCCACCATAGCAAATCGGAATTTCTTTTACAATACCGGATTGCTGCTCAGCCTTTTCCATCCGATCAAGCCTTGACTGAATTTCTTTTTTCAGCTCACCAAAGCGAATTACCTGTGGTCTGTAATGGATCATAAGAGCTGAATAAGTTGGTACCATCTCCGTGATCCCCGTAATTGGATGTTCCGTAAGTTCTGTCATTAGTCCACGCACAAGCTGATTTACTTCCAGACTGATTACGTCTCCCATCTGAACGGAAATGGCTGAATCCCCGGAAATCAAAAATTTTGCTTCCATTTGGCATCCCCTTTCTTTTTTGTGCATTTCGTTTACTTTTCTTTTGTTTTTCCCTGTTTTTTGTATCATTTTTATTGATTAAAATATAACACAACAAAAATCTTTTATAAAATGAATTATTTGTCTATAATATATTAACTTTTTTTATTTTTAGTCATTTTGCTGTACAACAAAAGGGCAGCATGACGAAAATCCATGCTGCCTGGTCCTTAAATAGAATAATCTTTTGTGACATTTTTACATTTACTGTACACCAAAAAAATTATACCCATCCTTTTTCCTTCAGATAAGGTTCCATTCTCTCTTCAAAGAGCTGGATGGACTTTAAGGTTGCCTCATTAGGATATTTGTGTTTAATCTTATAAGTAATACGTTCCGGTGGCTGAACTGCGTTTGCAATCTCACTCACATAGACTTCCCGCAGAGTCTTCAGCCTGTCCACAACAGAAATCGGAGCAATCACCCACATATTTTCATTAGACATTAGGTGAAGAAGAAGCTCAAATGTGTCTACCTGCACGCGCGGACGTGCCCCCTTTGTCACCCACTGATCGTGCCAGATCTGATAGTTGGCCTCCCAGCTTAAAAATATTTCCCATTCCTTATCCAGTTCATCTGTATGGATAACCGGCTTTTTTAACTTTGTGTTCGCTGACTGTACAATATACATTTTTTCTTTCAGCACCGGCTCTGCAATGATATTTTTAAACTGTAGATGATGATACACAAAACCCAGATCAATCTCGTAATTTTCCAAAAGTCCATAAAGCTCATAAGAATAATGCGTCTTAATATGAAGATTCATGATCTGTTCTTCATCATCAAGCATTCCTCTATATAAGTCAAAAAGAATGGCACTGTTAAGAGTATCCGTACATCCAATCGTAAGGTAAAGTTTCTCATGTTGATCCTTTAACAGCTGCATTTCTCTCCATATAGATATCCATCTCTCTGCAATCGGAATGAATTCCTCCCCCTGGGATGTAAGTTCAATCTGCTTATATCCTTTTTTCCTTGTGATCAGTTTAACATCCAGCTCCTCTTCCAAAAGCTTCAGACGGTGACTCACTGTAGGCTGAGATAAAAAAAGATTTTCCGCTGTTTTTGTGATATTTTTTGTTTTTACTATCATTAAAAAAGTTTCTATTTCAGCAAGATTCATGCACATCCTCCTTTCTTCATGCTCATTTCTTTCTTTTCGTTCCCCGTATCTGCTTTTTACCAGCATTTAAATATAAATTATATTAATATTATACAGCGTAATTATTCATTTTTCAATTTCGTTTTTACGTGCTATGATTAGTACAAATCAAAAAGAAAACCAAAAGAAATGCCTAACAAAATGCCAACAAAAGATATGTTATTAAGGAGGATTATCATGGATACCAAAAACGGAATCTTATTTTCTGATGAGTACCAGAAAAGTCTGAAAGACCAATTTTGCTATGCAGATGCCGATCCGGAACATGGAGCAAGATTATTTTTTGAAAACTCCGGCGGTTCTCTGAGATTAAGAAGAGCTGTAGAAGTGAAAGCTGCAGTTGAGGAGTTTCCTGACTGCCCAGAGCGTGTTCGCGGAAGAGGATATGAACTGTCTCATTATGTAGCTGACGGAACAAAAGATATTCTTGAAACTGTATTTGGAGCAAAAAGCGGTGGACTTCTCACGGAGCTGACAGCTTCCCAGACTATGTGGCAGGCAGTCGGAACAATCATGTCCAATGTAAAATGGGGAACAAACGCTGTTACTTCTTCACTGGAACATCCTTCCGCACACGATGCAGTTGAGTACTACTGCAACAGAACCGGTCGTGAGTTCCGTGTTGTACAGGCAAATAAAACAACAGGCGGTCTTGATGTAGATGAGATCATGAAGCTTGTAGACAAAGACACTGTATTGTTAAGCATAATGGCAGCTTCCAACATTTCCGGAAACATTATGGATATCAAAGAGATTGCCCGTCGTGCAAGAGAGATCAATCCGGAAATCTATATTGTCAGCGATGCTGTACAGCATGCTCCTCATGCAGCAATTGATGTAGAAGATTGGGGAGTTGATGTATCTAACTTCGCACCATACAAGTTCTTCGGCGTTCGCGGATGCGGATTCTGCTATGTATCTGACCGTGTATGTGCACTTCCGCACCACAAACTGATTCATAAAGATGATCATGTATGGGCTCTCGGAACACCAACACCAGGTAACTTCGCTGCCATGATGGCTGTTATTGACTATGTATGCGAAATCGGTGCACACTTCATTGACAGCACAGACAGACGTACTTTATATGTAGAAGGAATGCACCGCATTCACCTTCAGGAACGTGCGCTCTTATACCGCATGCTTGAGGGAACTGAGGAAGTACCGGGACTTCGCCACATTGACAAAGCAGAAGTTTATGTCGACATGGAAGATCTTACATACAAAGATCTTATTGTTGCCATAGGAATCAAAGGCATTGAATTTGCTGAACTTTCCCAGAAATATCTGGAACATGGCGTAACAGTATTCGAGCGCTTGAACACAAGCCCATATTCCAAGAGAATCGTAGAATCTCTCGGACTTGAAGGAGCAATTCGTGTATCTCCGCTCCACTGTCACGGAACAGACGATATCGACAAGTTCCTGATTGCAACGAAAGAAATTGCAGAAAGTATTTAGTTTCCCCTTACTCTTCTTTAAATATATAGAAAATGTTTCGCCTTCCGGCCCACCACCGGAAGGCGAAACATTTGTATCCAATTTTTTGTTATGATATAATATGTCCATAATTTTAGATCAAAAAGGAGAATTCTCTTATGAAACTTACTATATTAGGAACCGGAAATGCAGCTGTATCGGAATGCTATAACACTTGTTTTGCCCTGTCCGAAGGAAACGAACATTTTCTTATAGATGCCGGCGGCGGAAACCGTATTTTAAAAGTCTTAAAAGATACAAGTATTGATATCTGTGACATTCATGATATCTTTGTTACACATGAACACGTCGATCACGTTCTCGGTATCATCTGGCTTATCCGTATCATCGGTCAGCGTATGAATCAGGGAAAATATGACGGTGAGCTTCGCATTTATTGTCACGAAGAACTTTCCGAAAAAATTCAGGCAATTGCAAATATGACTATTCAGCAGAAGGTTTGCAAGCATATGGGCGAAAGAATTCGGTTCGATGTTGTTAAAGACGGTGATACAAGAACTGTTCTTGGTTGCCCTGTGACATTTTTTGACATTGCATCTACAAAGGCAAAGCAGTTTGGATTCACAATGCTGCTTCACGATAGCAGAAAGTTCACCTGTGTAGGTGACGAACCGTATAATGAAGTTAATTATGAATATGTAAAAGGGAGTGACTGGCTTCTCCACGAAGCTTTCTGTCTGTTTGGGGAAGCTGATAAATTCAAGCCATACGAAAAACACCACAGCACAGTAAAGGAAGCCTGCCAGCTCGCAGAAACGTTGGGTATTCCAAATCTACTTTTATATCATACAGAGGAATCCCATCTTGCCGAAAGAAAAAGACTCTACACCGAAGAGGGAAAGCAATATTTTCACGGGGATTTATATGTACCGGATGATCTTGAAACTTTTGAAATATAACACAAATCATACAGCCCGTCTTCAGATTGAAGACGGGCTGTAGATTTCATTATAAGCTAATTTCTTCTGTTTTATTTAATCTTGATAGTTACAGTTTTCTTCTTACCGCTTCCATCAGTTGCCATAGCAGTAATCTTAACTTTCTTTCCTTTTCCTGCTTTGTAAGTTTTTACCTTTCCGGAGCTTGTTACTTTCGCATATTTTGTATTGCTGCTAGTCCATTTCAGTGTTTTGTTTGCTCCCTTTGATGCAGTAACTTTTGCAGTAAGCTTCAGAGTCTTTCCTGCCTTCACAGACTTGTTTCCGGAAACAGAGACTTTCTTTACTACACCTTTCATAGATTTAATCTTGTAGGTTGCGCTCTTGCCACTTCCATCTTTAGCTGTTGCTGTGATTGTAACCGTCTTTCCAGCAGAAGCTTTCTTCAGAGTAACAACACCTGTTTTACTTACTGTTGCATATTTCTTATTGCTTGTTGTCCAGACTACGTCTTTTTCCGTAGCATTAGAAGGTGAAACTTTTGCAGTAAGCTGAATCTTTTTGCCAGCCGCAATCTTCTTTGAAAGACCGGAAATACTGATCTTAGTTACTTTAACTTCTTTAATATCTTCTTTTACTGCTTCTAAGGCTGCTTTTGCCTCATCAATTGCTTTGATTGCATTCTTACATTCTTCATTTGTCGCATCTTCTTTACCAACAAGAGCTTTTGCTGCTTCAATAGCTGCAATATATGCATTCCAGCTCTCTTCAGTATAGTCCTCTTTATTAAGCGCTTCTGATTCTTCAGTTGCTTTTTCGATTGCTTCATTCAAAGCTTTTTCTGTCTCTTCTGTTACAACATCTTTTGCAACAGGAATATCCTTATCAGCAAATCCATCTTTCTGGAAATAATATCCATCATTCGGAATCATATTCACTCCGATTCTCCATGCCACTGCTTCCGGATATTCAGAAACTGCCGGGATATCTACTGTAAAGCTTCTCTCGCTGTCGGTTCCTTCTGCGTTCTCAATAACATCCTCTTTTACATATTTCTCTTCACCATTTGCTTTTTTGTACACAATTGCATAGTACAATTTTTCAGGAAGTGCAGCTCCTTTTACAGTAACTGTTACAGGCTCACCTTCCCGTTTTGCCTCTGTAAGAGAATAGGAAACGGAATTAATCTCCGGCTCAGATGTCTCTTCAAAACCTTTAATTATGATATCTGAACTCATCTGTTTGAATATACCATCTGCTGTTGCTCCTACTTTGATTCTCCAAACTCTTCTGTTTGTTCCCTCAGCAGACGGAAGTGAAATACTAATTTCCTTTTCTGTAGAAGAACCGCTGGCAATAACAGGTTCCTGAAGTTCATATCTTCCTTCTACCAATGTTCCGTCATCGTCTGCCCACTTATATCCCAACTGATAATACAATTTGTCCGGAAGATTTTCTCCTGCAACTTTTACAACAATTGTCTCTCCTGCTTTGTCTACAGATTTTGTTTCTGTCATAACGCTACCAATTGTAGCTTCTGGTGCCTTTTCCTGAACCTTAATCACACTCTCTGCACCATCATACTTTTTACTATTAACTTTGTCGATAATTGTTTTGCTATAGCTTCCGCTCTCATAGCTAAATTCGACCATCATAGCATCATCTGCAAACTCATATTCGCTGTCTGATTTCAATAAAACCTTATATGGAGCATAGGTATCTTCATTATTCTGACATGTATAGCTGACTGTTCCGTTCTCATCTGTCGTTCCCATGTCGATAACCGGAAGATCCATATATGTATCTGTTGATTTCATCTGAAGTGTCAAACCGGATACTGCATTTTCATCTTTATCTACAACTTTTACTTTCAAAGTCTTTCCGTCGAATGTCGGTTCTTCCGGTTCTTCTACTCCTTCAATTGCTATATCATTACTGGATATGAATGTGCCATACATGCCACCGATACCCACATCAATTCTCCAGCCAATCACTTCGTCTATCGGATAAGTTTCTTCAACCTCACTTTTTTTCGGAAGATTTACAGTAAAGGTTTTGCTTGTATTGCTTTCTCCTGTAAGCGATACATCTTTCGTTCCTGTCGATCCTGCTTTTGTACCCTCACCATTACGATATAAATACATGATCTTATATTTTGCTGTATCCGGAAGAGTAGTTCCGTTTACAGTAACTGTAACCTCATCCTCACCTTCAGCACTTACAATTTCAGGCGATACTGTTACACTTGTAATTTCCGGAGAAGCTTCTATTCCATCAATCGGAATAATGATTGGAGTTGTCGGTTTATATCCAAGAGAGAAAGAGCCTACTGTAATTGTCCACTGCCTTGCATTTGCATAGACTCCTTCTACTGCAGGAAGTTCAACTTCAATCGTCTTTTCTTCGCTTGTGCCTGTAGCGGCTACAGGACCTACTGTAACTGCTGTTCCATTTGCCAACTCATTTCCCCATTTATAATTTCTCTTATAATATAATTCATCCGGAAGTTTCTGTCCTTTTACTGTCACGGTAATTGTACCGCCTTCTTTTCCGATTGTTGTGTCCTGAGCTACAGATACATCTGTAATCTCCGGCAGACTTTCAAGCTGAAGAACAGCCTTGGAATATGTACCATCTGCAGAAGTTGCAACTTCAATATAATATTCTTCTGCCAGGTTTTTATCATATCCAAGAATGGTATTGGTAAGATCTACGTTGAATATTCTTTCTGTTTCTGATCCGGTCAACCCAGTAATTTCCTGAGCTGCTGCATCCACCTTTTCTACAGCAGAAGAGCTTCCTGCTGTCCATTTATAGCTTCTTTTATAATATAATGTAGCAGGAAGGTTTTCTCCTTTTACTGTCACAGTAACTTCCTGACCATCTCTGGAAATTTCCTGTGGTGTCACAGATATTTCGTTGATACTTGACTCTGATATTTCACTGCTTCCTTCTGGTTTTACTGTAAGGATGATACCTTCATCCGGATCATAAGCTTCTCCATTCACAGTATCAATATAAGGTGAGCCATAACCAACCGAATTCCATCCATAATGAATTTCTACAGTTTCTACAGCAACATATCCACTATCCTCAGCGGGTTTAAGAAGATATGTCCCCTCGCCAGTTATGTCCATTGAATCGTATTCTGTATCGCCCCAATTATCTGTCTCATCTGGGATTTCCAGAATATCCTCAGCGTTATTTTTATTCTCAAGCACAAGAGAAATCCCTTCTACCGGTTTTTGACTCTGGTCACATACGGTAACATAAAGATCCGTGTCTCCCACTGCAGCATTCGCCACAAGTGTTCCTGCTCCTGCAAATGTACCTATAACCATAGCCATGGTCAACATACATGCAAGAATCCTGTTAATAAGTTTCTTCATAATCTAATTCATCCTTTCCATCATAAATATGTACTACTATTTAATTTTAATCCTGACTGTTTTCTTCTTTCCGCTTCCATCCGTTGCTTTTACAGTGACTTTAACAGTTTTTCCTTTTCCTGCTTTTTTGGTCGTAACAACTCCCTTCGAGTTCACAGTCGCGTATTTTGGGTTCGAAACCGTCCAGTTCAGCTTCTTGTTTGCATCTTTGCCTGTAGTTTTGACAGATGCTTTTACAGTCACCTTCTTTCCCGCTTTTGCAGTCTTCTTTGCTGTCAGCTTAATGCTCTTCACCGCGTGCTTCATGATCTTGATTTTGCAGGAAGCTTCTTTCCCGCTTCCATCCGTTGCTCTCGCGGTAATCTTAACGGTCTTTCCTGCGCCCGCTTTGGTCAATGTAACTTTTCCATTCGAACTTACCGTGGCATATTTTTTATTAGAAGTCATCCATTCAATTGCTTTATTTGATGCATTTGATGGAGCAACTACAGCTTTAAGCTGAATGCTTTTACCTGCCGCAATTTTTTCTGATGAACTGCTGAGTGTGACCTTTGTAACTTTTATCGGCTCATATTCCACTACAACAGGATGAAGTGATAAGCTGTCCAGTGTAAAATAAATCTCATTCCCTATTTGGTCAAACTCTATTTCCTGAAGGGTTTTTTCGTTGTCCAGACAGTAAACATGACTAACCTTTTTTTCCCCGTCTATTATCTCTGTAACATGAAATTCTCCTGTGGCTAGTTTTGATACTTCCCATCTGTGTGGATTTACAATTTTTATATCAATCACATCGTAATTATTCCCGTCCAGACCTTTAACCGAAGCTTTATCAATTTTTTTATCAATCACAAGAAAATCACTGAAATTAATTCCTTCTACTGTCGTACCTCCAGACAAACTGGTAACGGCTGTGTCATTTTTATGTGCATCTTTTTTATCCACAAGTAGAATTTCCTCAACTCTGTGACAATTGGAATGATCATATGTGTATTTTCCAGCTCCATATTCTGACTTATCTTTTACCGCAATCGGAAAGGATTCTACATCATACAGATTATTTTCTACTGTAACCATATATGTTACATCTTCCAGAAGATCTGCTCTTAACTTTCCGGAATTACCTGTAGTAACAGAAATTGTCTCTACAGCACTTACCAAATTAAACTTGACATTATACATCAAGCCTTCCCCATACTTAACTGGTAAATTAATAAAAACTCTGTTCTCATCCTCCGGCGATGTTACCAGACTTTCTCTTTTAGATAACTGTAAACCTGTAACTTCCGGATAGTCATATGGCGCTTCAGCCGCATTCTTCTTGATGTTAACAATGCCATTATCTTTTACCCAAATATACACATTTGGCATCTCATACTCTGAATCTTCAGCAAAAATAATATAATTATGATTTTTTATCAGACTCAGGTCAGGAAGTACCCCATTACTCGATTGTACGACTTGCTCAACCTCCTGTTTTGTACTATTGAAAATTTTAAATTTTACTGGTTTTTCAATAGGTTTTGTCGCACCATCTTCAACCTCTTCAACAGTTATTCCCCGTATTTTCACTGTCTCTGTTGCATAAATATCCTTTTGCTGATATGCTGGAATACTATGATATTTCGGTATATCAGCAGCCTTGGAATGCGAAGGAGCCACACCTGTTATTAACGTTAGCAGCATAGCTGTCTTCAGAATTTTTATCAAAATCCCTTTTCTTTTACTCATTTGTCCGTCACCTCCTTTGACATAAATTTCACTATCCATTATACAGCGCTCCTGCTACCCAATCCAATTGATAATGCCAATATGTTTATAGCTATCATTTATATGTAATTTATTCTATGAAAAAAAGCTCCGCAAACCTTTCGGTTTACGGAGCTTTTTACTCACTAACTATTCAGATTAATCCTGTACGTATGGCATAAGAGCGATGTGACGTGCTCTCTTGATTGCTACTGTAAGAGCTCTCTGGTGCTTTGCACAGTTTCCTGTAATTCTTCTTGGAAGAATTTTTCCTCTTTCAGAAATATATTTTCTTAATTTTGCTACATCTTTGTAATCGATCTCGTTGTTCTCTTTACCACAGAACACACAAACTTTTTTTCTTCTGCGTCCGCCGCCTCTTCTCTTGAAGCCGCCTTCTGGAC
>JBJFCD010000018.1:0-23538 GCA_051888795.1 Lachnospiraceae bacterium
CAGAAATAATTAGTGTGAGCGATAAGACGGTTTCTAAGTGGGAGACAGGAAAAGGGCTGCCGGATATTGCGATTATTGAGGATTTAGCGAAGGCCTTGGGCACGTCCATCACGGAGTTGTTTACAGGTGATCTTAAGGAGAATGAAAATCAGTCCGCTAATATGAAAAAAGCACATTTCTATGTGTGTCCAATCTGTGGAAATATTATTACATCTGTCGGGCAAGGCACATTTTCCTGTTGCGGAATCACTTTATTAGAGCAGGAAGCAGAAAAATGTGATGAAAGTCATATGATACAGCTTGAAACGGTAGATGATGAATACCATGTAATGATAGACCATCCAATGAGTAAGGAGCATTATGTGTCTTTTGTCGCATATGTGACATCTAACGGAGTGGTAATCACAAAACTATATCCGGAACAGGACATCTCTGTGAGATTTCGAAAAAAAGGGCATGGGATGATTTATGCTTATTGCAACAGGCATGGAATGTTTAAGATGCAGATGTGAAATAAATGAAAGAGGGGGAATCAGAGTGAAAATATTGATTATTGGTGCCGGTGTTTTAGGATGTAACATGGCGCATAATTTTTGGAAAGCCGGAAAAGATGTTACGTTGCTGGCGCGTGGCAAGTGGGGTGAAACGCTGAAAGAAAGAGGGCTGGTCATAAAGAATAAATTTTCAATCAGACCATCCTGTGACAGGATTCCTATTGTCAGTGAACTTAAGAGAGAAGACATATATGATGTTATATTTGTCTGTGTCAGATACACACAGCTGGATTCGATGATTGAGACACTGAAAAATAACCTTTCTGAAAATATTGTATTTATCGGAAATAATGCAAATGCAGAAAAAACAGCAGAAAGTCTGGCAGATAAAAAGGTAATGCTCGGGTTTTCCTCTTCAGCGGGACACCGCGAAAAAGACCGTGTGGTTTCAATTGATATGAGAAAGATTACAATCGGAGATCTGAAAACAAGGACGTCAAACGAAGAGTTTATCAGCAAAATATTTTCAGGGACGAAATATAAGATTGATTATGAACCGAATGTGGGAGATTATCTGATCAGTCATGCAGCATTTGTTATTCCGGCAGCGTTTGCCTGCTATTACACAGATGGAAACCTGAAGAAAATAAAAAATGATAAGGCATTTATTTATAAAATCATTGATGCAAATTCGGAATGCTATCTGGCTGTTGAAACGCTTGGGCATGAATTACTTCCGAAAGGCGAGGAGAATTATCACTCTGAGAAATACCGCAAGATGTGTTATCGGTTTTACCGGCTGATGTGTGCAACATTTCTGGGAAAAATCTGTGCATCTGACCATGCAATGAATGCGGCAGATGAAATGAATGCACTTGCTACAGAACTTGAAAATATGATTCACAAATCCGGCATCAAGGCAGAAAACTTTTTTGAACTTAAAAAATATATAGAAAAATATCTGTGACGGATTTTAGGGGGAAAGAAAAATGTGTACAAGTATTGTATATAATGGAAAGAAAACAATTGTTGGCTGGAATCTGGACATTCTGGATATGGAGCATAAAGTTGTGGCGGATGATAAGGCTGTCTATATTGCTATCAATGATGAAAAAGAGGGATGGCTTCCGCTGTTTGGCGCAAATGCAAGAGGCGATTTTGTTGCGATGCCTACCTGCTGGCCATATGATCAGCGAAGTGATCCTAAAAATGCGGAGGATCTGAATATTATTAAACTTGATATTGATCTTTTGCTTAGGAAGAAGACTTTTGAAAAAATAAAAGAAATTGCTGAAAAAGAACCTGTTTTCAGTGTGCCGGGAGTTACTTTTCAGGCTCAGCTTTCTGACAGATCGGGAAATGTTTTACAGATCATTCCGGGGCAGGGATTTAGATATATGGAAAGACCAAAATATTCGGTTCTCACAAATTTCTCTCCATTTAAAGGAGACAGGGAAAAACATCCGTGGATGGGACTTGACAGATATGAAAAGGCAGTTTCCATGCTTGAAAGTGCAGATGAAAACCTGTGTGTCAGCGACTGCTTTGAAATACTTAAAATGACAGCTCAGACAGTCTGCCCAACGGTAGTATCCATGGTCTTTGATGTTACAGAGAGGGAAATCTACTGGTGTGAAAACAGAGAATGGGATGAGATACAGCATCAACAATTGCATGAATCAACGACTAATTGAAAGAATGAGAGGGTGGATTATGAAATCAATTATTATATATGGAAGCTGTTATGGCACAACAGAAAAGTATGCACTGGCAATGTCTCAGATAACAGGGACAGAATGTGTCCCTTATGATAAAATAGATGATATTAATGCGTATGACAAAATAATCTATTTCGGAGGTTTATATGCCGGAGGTGTGCTTGGCCTTTCTAAAACTTTCAGGAAATTGGCAGAGCCATCTGGTAAAGATATTGTAATTATAACGGTAGGTTTAGCAGATCCGACGGATCAGGCGAATATTCAGAATATCAGAAAATCCATGAAAACGCAGATTTCTCAGGGAGTATATGAAAATGCAAAGATTTTTCATCTAAGAGGCGGCATTGATTATGAAAAACTGAATTTTAAGCATAAGACAATGATGTCATTACTATACAATAAGGTGAAAAAGATGCCCCCGGAAAAGCAGAATGCAGAGACAAAGGCGATGATAGAGACCTACAATCAAAAAGTGGATTTTGTGGATCTTGATAAATTGAACGATATTGTAGGATTGTGTGAATAGGATTTTTTGGAAGTCAGAGGAAGTTATCAATGAATGAAGTTAATAGGACACTTTATATTCCTTTATATGGGAAAGCACAGGTAAGTAAGAAAAATATTATCCTGAAAGATAAAAAGGCTGAAGAAATATGGGAAAAGGAGAAATTTCCATTGAAGGGAAAAGCAAAGTCGAAATGGCTTACCTATTATATGGCAATGAGGGCAAAGGTGTTTGATGATTGGACTGAGATGAAAATCGAAGAACATCCGAATGCACTTGTACTCCATATCGGATGCGGAATGGACAGCAGATATTTAAGAGTAGGAGAAAAAGCCAAACAATGGTGCGATATTGATTTCCCAGATGTAATTGAAGAACGAAAAAAATACTATGAAAGTTCTGATAATTACAGGATGATTAGTTGCGATGCATCGAAAGCAGAGCAATTAGAGAAGCTTCCGGATGAAGAAGAAGCAATCATTATACTGGAAGGAATCAGTATGTATCTTAAAAATCAAGAGGTTGTTACTCTGTTTGAGATTCTTCAGAAAAAATATCATTGTGTCAGCATACTCATGGATGTGTATACAGTATTTGGAGCAAAAGCTTCAAAATACAAGAATCCGGTCAATGGTGTTGGTGTCACGATCTTACATGGCATTGATGATCCTTATATGGTTACAGTAAATGGGAATATTAAATTCTTGAATGAACATACGATGACACCGGAAAAGCTGATTGAAGAATTAAGAGGGTTTGATAAAGGCTTCTTTAGATTTATGTTTGCAGGGAAAATGACACGAAAGATTTACCGATTGTTTGAGTATGGGAATTAATGGTTAATAAATAATAATATTACAGAGGAAAATACTATGGGTGAATTATCAAAATTGCCAAACATTGGAAAAGTTGTTGAAGAGCAGCTTAATGAGGTAGGAATTTATACAGAAGAAGAGTTAAAAGAAGTTGGAGCCAAGCAGGCCTGGTTAAGGATACAGCAGATTGATGAATCTGCGTGTATACACAGACTTCTGGCGCTGGAAGGCGCCATCCAGGGAATCAAGAAAACAATGCTTCCTGATGAGAGGAAGAAGGAATTGAAGGAGTTTTATAACTGGCACAAAAAATAGTTACTGCAACCACTGGTTGACAAAGTTCCATGTTGTGATGGTAGTGATGCAACGGCTATTTGGGATAAAATAGGGGTATTAAGTCATGTTAAAAGTAATTGTTATTGGATGTCCCGGTGCAGGAAAAAGTACATTTGCCCGAAAATTAAGGGATGTGACGGGGCTCCCATTATATTATCTGGATATGTTGTGGCATAAGCCTGACCAGACAAATATTTCCAGAGAAGAATTTGATATACGGTTAAATGAGATAGTTAAAAGTGACAGATGGATCATTGATGGAAATTATTTGCGTACATTGGAAATGCGCTTGAATGAATGTGATACAGTCTTTTTTATGGATTATCCGCTTAAAATATGCCTTGAGGGAGCAGCATCACGTATCGGGAAAAAACGGGAAGATTTGCCGTGGATAGAGACGGAATTTGATGAAGAATTCAGACAGTGGATTACTGATTTTTCAAAAGATCAGTTGCCGCAGATATATGAGTTATTAGAAAAATATCAAGATGGAAGGAATATCATTATCTTCAAGTCAAGGGAAGAAGCGGATGATTACATAGAAAAAGTATTAAGATAGGGATTGACCAGAATAATAAAAGAGAATACTTAAGAAAGCAGGTGGTGTGCATGATTAAACCGAAAAGGCTGAAAAGAGGGGACAAGGTTGCGATTGTCAGTTTGTCCTGGGGTGGTCTTGGAGATGAAGATCTGATTCATAAATATTATATTGCTAAAGAGAGGCTGGAAAAGGATTTTGGTCTGGAAGTAAAGTGCATGCCTCACGCGTTAAAGGGAAGCAAGTTTGTTGCTGAGAATCCGAAACTTCGGGCTCAGGATCTGATGGAAGCATTTGAAGATCCTTCTATAGCAGCAATCTTCAGTGCGATTGGAGGGGATGATACTATCCGTACGCTTCCATATATTGATTTTGATATAATAAGGAAGAATCCGAAGATTTTCATGGGATATTCGGATACTACAGTGAATCATTTTATGATGTACAAAGCGGGAGTGGGATCTTTTTATGGACCTTCAGTAATGTGTGAATTTGGAGAGTATGTCAAAATGTTTGACTACACGAAAAAAGCAGTGGAGGATATCCTGTTTGGTACATGGGAGGAGTATGACTTACTTCCAAGCCCTGAGTGGACGGACAGTCATGTTCCCTGGCAGGAAAGTAATATAAATGCAACTCACACGATGAAAAGAGATGAGCATGGGTATGAAGTGCTCAATGGGGAAGGCATTGTAAGAGGGCATCTGCTGGGTGGGTGCATTGATGTGTTCATGATGATGAACGGAACCAGCATATGGCCAACCTTGGATGAGTGGAAAAATGCAATTCTTTTCTTTGAGACCAGTGAGGAAAGACCGAGTCCTGATTTCGTGTTACGGACTTTGAGGAATCTGGCTGCACAGGGAATTTTGAATGTAATTAATGGAGTCATTGTCGGAAAACCGATTGGTGAGATTTATTACGAAGAGTACAAAAAGGTAATCAGACAAGTAATTGTTGAAGAAGAACATTTAACCAATCTGCCTGTCATTTACAATGTCAATATAGGACATGCAAAGCCAATAGGGATCCTGCCCTATGGGATTGAGACAGAATTGAATTGTGAAAAGAAAACAATTCGTTTTTTGGAATCACCGACGATATAGTGAATAATTAGAAGTGTGTAGTGTGAGAGGACGAAGAGAATGATATTGGAAACGGAAAGATTGTATCTGAGGGAAATGAATCAGAATGATTTTGTGGCGTTGAGTAAGATTCTACAGGATGAAGATACAATGTATGCTTATAACGGTGCATTTAACGATGAAGAAACCTGGGCGTGGCTGGATAAACAGATTTCACGATATAAAAAGTACGGATTTGGTCTATGGGCGGTTGTTTTAAAAGAAACAGATGAGATGATCGGGCAGTGTGGGCTTACGATGCAGCCATGGAAAGAGAAAGAAGTGCTTGAAATCGGATATCTGCTGCGGAGAGACTGCTGGCACAAAGGATATGCGACGGAAGCAGCAAAAGCGTGTAAGAAATATGCTTTTGAAAAATTGGATGCGTGTGAAGTCTGCTCCATTATCAGAGATATCAATACGCCTTCCAAGAAAGTTGCTTTGAGAAATGGTATGACTGTGAAAGATTCGTGGGTGAAGCATTATCGAGGTGTTGATATGCCACATGACCGATATTCGGTAGAAAAAACTTTATAAATGACAACTGCTTTTAGAGTGAAAAGAGGTGAAACATTGAAGATTGAGCTTGCAACAACTTCAGAGATTGATAGCTGGATGGAACTTGTAGAGCGTGTGAAAGATAATTTCCCGGGGCTTGAAACGAAGGAAGCCATGGAAGAACATAGAAATACGGTTCTGGATTTCATGAGCAGAGAATCTGCTATATGCGCAAAGATTGATGATAAAGTTGTGGGAAGTTTATTATTTTCAAAAGAAGATAATATGCTTTGCTTTTTAGCAGTTGACAGGGAATATCGCAGGAAGCATATCGGAGAAAAGATGGTGTCTTTGATGTTAACACTCGTGGATCCAGGGAAAGATATTGCTGTTACGACGTATCGAGAAGGAGTTCCGGAAGGAATCGCAGCAAGAGCTTTTTATAAAAAAATAGGTTTTAGAGAAGGAAGGCTGACAGAAGAATTCGGAAGTCCGGTTCAGGAATTTATTTTGAAGCGGTCGAAAAGGGGCAGTGTGGAAAGTGATATAAAGGATTTTTCTGAATGTTCTGTACAAAAATTAAAAAAGGCTTCCGGTCACATCCGGTATCTGATAAATGAAGGATATTCTATAAAAAGTGCTTCTACGTTTGTAGGAAATCATTTCCTTTTGTCGGAACGTCAAAGACTGGCTTTAGTGCGCAGCATTTCCACTGATGAACAGCTTCGTCTGAGGAAAGAAAAGGAATGTGTGGCAGAAGAGCTTATTGGAAAAACGGTTCATATTGATGGATTTAATACGATCATTACTTTGGAAATTGCACTGTGTCAATCTCTGTTACTCGAGTGTATGGATGGAACCATACGGGATTTGGCGGGATTGCGAGGAACTTATCGTTTGATTGAAGCTACACCAGAGGCTGTCCGGCTAATTGCTGATTCACTGGAACAAATAAAAGTTGAAAAAGCTGTCTTCTACCTAGACGCTCCTGTATCAAATTCAGGACGGTTAAAGAATTTGATTGCAGACGTGTGGGGAAATTATGCAATGGAACTTGATATTCAAGTGATCAATGATGTTGACCGGACATTGCAGGAGAAAGAGTATGTGATTACAGCAGATGCTATGATATTGGACAAATGTAAGAGCTGGTTTAATCTGACTCGGTTATGTGCAGAAAAGATGAAGGTGGTTCCTGTTAAAGTGTGGGAAGTGGTTTGATTACGGTTCAATTATTGCTCTTGATGAGGCATATCGTCTGGGATTATCCATTGAATAACAAACTGATAAAATTGATATGGAGATTATGTTATGAGAGAAATTCAGATTGTACCTGCATATGATTATCCGCAGGAAGTAAAAGCGTTATTTTCGGAATATACACAAATGTTGATTGAAGGGGATCCTTCTTTTCAGAAATATCTGGATATTCAACATTATGATGATGAAATAAAGCATTTGGAAATAAAGTATGGGAAGCCTTATGGAAGGTTGTATCTGGCTTATTGTGATGAAAAAGTAGCTGGATGTATCGGATTGAGAAAAATTGATCAACAAAATTGTGAGATGAAACGACTTTATGTCCGACCGCAGTTTAGGGAAAATCATATCGGAGATCAGCTGATTCGGAAAATCATAGAAGATGCCAGAAAAATTGGATATTCCCATATGCTTTTGGACACGCTTCCGTTTTTGGAAAGCGCAGTCCATATGTATAAGAGATATGGATTTTATGAAATAGAAAGCTATAATGACAGTCCTATGGATACTTCCATTTATATGAAACTGGATTTGTAAGATTGCTCATAGAAAGGAAGTGAAAATTACGTGGAAGTAATAAATTATTTTGCAAGCGATCGACAGGAATACTGGCTGGCGGAAATTGGAAAGAGCGATTGGAGTGCCGGTCAATTTTTATATAAGTTGTTAAAGAGCGGAGAGCTTAAGGACTATGTGGGCGAAAATGTGAAAGTATTGCTGCTTGTAGATGATGATGAATTGGTGTCTTACTGCACTTATGCAGAGAAAGATGATATTCAGCCAACTGATCTGACACCCTGGATTGGATGGGTTTATACATTTCCGCAAAGAAGAGGGCATCATTATGTGGGAAAGCTATTTGTGGAGATTGGAAGAATTGCAAAATCTGAGAACGTCACTGAAGTTTTTATTTCAACGAATCATGAAGGATTGTACGAAAAATATGGATGTGAATTCTATCAAATGATGAAGGATATTAATGGAGAACCTTCTCGCGTATATAGAAAACGGTTTGAATCAGAAATTTTCGGATAGATATTGAGATATAAATATTCCAATTCGTATCAATAAAAGAGAGCAGTATTGTGATGGAGGCAGAAATTTATATGTTTACGAACGAAGAGATCAGAAATATAGCAATGAGGCAGTCAGCATTAGATATGAACTGTTGTGCTGAGGACTTTCTGAAAACGGAAAATGTGATTGTACGTTCAGAAATTGGGCCTCTGGCAAGAAAATATTATAAGGAACCAATTGCATGTAATCTCGTGTCATATGGAAGTAATATTGTTGCCTCAGTAAAAGATGAGTATAGAGAATTGGTGGAAGAATATGTGAATAAATTTGAATTTTTTCACTGTTTCGAAACGCCTAATCTTCACTGGCTTGACAGTCGTATGAAAGAGGCAGGACAAAGAGTGTGCTTTATGGCGGAATATTTTCTGCCTGATGTGAACAAAGTTAAATGTTTGCCATGTGATTATGAAATCCGAGTTTTGGAGCAAAAGGATTTTAGTAATCTATATCTTCCTGAGTGGAGCAATGCATTATGCAAAGACAGAAAAGAACTGGATATTCTAGGTGTAGGTGCTTATGATAACGGAAATCTGATTGGACTGGCAGGATGTTCAGAAGATTGTGCCGATATGTGGCAGATTGGCGTTGACGTTTTGCCTGAATACCGCAGGAAGGGAATTGCGGCAGCCCTTACGAGTAGGCTTGTGATGGAAACATTAGACAGAAAAAGAGTCCCATTTTATTGCTGTGCATGGTCTAATATTCGCTCGGCGAGAAATGCAATAAAAAGTGGTTTCTATCCAGCGTGGGCTGAACTGTCGGTCAAACCGGAAGCATTTGTGGAAGAGATTAATAGATAAATGTAAGAATATAAATGAGAAGTTTGGAGCGTGACTTATGGTAATTAAAGATATCGAATATATACTTAAAGATGGAAGAAAAGCGTTAATTCGTAGTCCTAGGGATGAGGATATCCCGGGTATGTTAGAATATCTCTATATTTCAGCCTGTGAAACAGATTTCATTTTACGTTATCCTGAGGAGTGTAGTAAATATACTGTTGAAAGTGAAAAAGCTTTGTTTGATAGAATAAACGAATCCGACAATGAGGCCATGCTTGTATGCTTGGTTGAGGGAAGAGTCGTCGGGAATTGTCAGATTTCATGGAGTAAGGGAATAAAAACAAGACATCGAGCAAGTGTTGCAATTGCGCTATTAAGTGAATTTTGGAATCAAGGCATCGGAACAAGATTATTACAAGAGTTAATACATATAGCAGAAGAAAACAAAAATATATTACAAATAGAACTTGAATTTGTAGAGGGAAATACTCGTGCACGGGCATTGTATGAAAAAATGGGCTTTAGAATAACTGGAGTGAAACCCAATGCAATCCGATTAAAAGACGGGACTTTACTTAATGAGTATTCAATGATTCGGGAAGTTTTGTGATAATCGATGAAAGGATTATTGTGAATGAAGTATGAAATTAGAAAAATAAAAGAAGAGGAATATAGTGTGTTGGAGGAATTCCTTTATGAAGCTATTTTTATTCCTGAAGGAATGGAAAGACCGCCAAAAGATATTATTCAGACTCCGGAATTGCAGATTTATCTTAAAAATTTTGGGAGTATGGAGAGTGATTATGGATTGGTAGCAGTTGTAGATCAGAAAATCGTCGGAGCAATTTGGGCCAGGATTATGAATGACTATGGACATATTGATGATGAGACTCCTTCGTTGGCATTGGCAATTCATCAGCCATACCGGGGACAAGGAATAGGGACAAAACTTTTGCAGTTCATGATGCAAATTCTTTGGGAAGAAGGATATCAATATGTTTCTTTATCTGTCCAGAAATCGAATCCTGCCAGGTTGTTATATGAAAAGCTGGGTTTTCAAAAAGTCAATACAGTAATAGGTGAAACAGAAGAAGAAATTGTCATGAAGCATAAATTATAAAGCTAAACGCTTATGTGGGTTAAAACGTAAACAGTTTTGAATGTATTATGGTACAAGTGGCGATAACATTTCTTTTGGGCGCGATTTTTGGAGCGTTGAGAATGCTTTTTTACAATACAGATGACGAGATTGGTGTGCCTTCAATTGCAATTTTGCATTGGGTAGTTAATGTGATTTTGTAAGGATAAGATAAATGAAAAAAATATTTTGGGGGATATGAAAAATGAAATTTAAAAATCCTATGTTGGTTGTAACAGATATAGATAAGGCGGTCGAGTTTTACAAAAAAGTATTGGGTCTTCATGTGATTATGGATTTTGGAGCAAATAAGACATTAACTGGTGGTTTAGCTCTCCAAACGGCTGAAACATACAGAGATTTTATCGATACAGAAAACATTTCTTATGGTGGTAATAATTTTGAACTTTATTTTGAAGAAGATGACTTTGACAGGTTTGTAAACAAACTGGAAGAATACGACGTTGAGTATGTTCACCCAGTCAAAGAGCATTCCTGGGGACAGCGTGTGGTTCGCTTTTATGATCCGGACAAGTATATTATCGAAGTGGGAGAGAATATAAAGGTTGTCTGCAGGCGCTTTTTAGATGAGGGAATGACTCCAGAACAGGTGGCAGAACGTATGGATGTGCCAATGAGATTTGTAAAAGCATGTATGCGCTAAAATGAAGCTTTGATAGTATAGGAAAGGAATTGGAGTTATGGAATTTACAACAGAAAGATTAATACTTCGCCCCTGGAAGGAGGAAGATGCGGAGAGCTTATTCAAATATGCTAAAGACCCGGAAGTTGGTCCTGTTGCCGGCTGGCCAGTTCACACCAGTATTGAAAACAGCCGTGAAATCATAAAAAATGTTTTATCAGCACCAGAAACATATGCGGTATGTCTCAAGGAAAATAATATTGCAATTGGCAGCATTGGTCTTTTACCATCATCACAGACTCATACAACTGCAAAAGAAGACGAAATGGAAGTGGGCTATTGGATTGGGGTTCCTTTCTGGGGAAAGGGCTATATTCCTGAAGCAGTAAGAAGATTGCAGGAGCATGCATTTAAAGATTTGGGATGTGAGGCATTGTGGTGCGCTTATTATGATGGCAATGAGAAATCGAAACGCTGCATGGAAAAGTGTGGGTTTATTTACCATCATACAAAAGAGAATAAACCATGCGCATTGATGGGAGATGTCAGAACAGAGCATTTTACCTATATTACAAAGGAACAGTGGTTAGATAAACGGTAAAAGGATGAAGTACTAATGTATAAATAAGTGTCGCAAGGGCTGCTTTCTCTGAATTATAGGGAACGCAAATAATCAATATTTTTGTAGCATTAATGTTTTGTTCAAGAAAATTTTAGAATGCGTATGAGAGAGAGGGGTAAATGTGAACCATCAGTTTATTCAGGGCTTAACTATTGACTGGACAAAAATCAGTACAAGTCGGGATTTGAGGTGGAGTTATGGCGTCAAGTAAAGATTATTTACAATTCATTTTAAGACAGTTATCTGAATTAGAAGATATTACTTACCGAGCAATGATGGGAGAATTCATTATTTACTATCGCGGTAAGATTGTTGGAGGTATCTATGATGATAGATTACTTGTAAAGCCAATAAAATCAGCAATTTCCTATATGCATACAGTTTCTTATGAGTTTCCTTATGAGGGGGCAAAAGAAATGCTGTTAGTGGATGAGGTTGATAATAAAGAATTTTTGACAGGCCTGTTTAATATTATGTATGATGAATTGCCAACACCAAAATCGAAAAAGAAGAAATAAACAATTAGAATTTGGAGGAAAGAGATATGTACGAATACAAGGTAGAAACTTATAAGGTTAAAGTTGCTGAAAATGAAATGAATAAGTTAGCAAGTGAAGGGTGGAGAGTAATCGCTGTAACGCCAAATGAGGCAATGGGATTCGGACTTGTAGTTACATATGAGCGTAAAAAGATTGATATCACTTCCAATCTGTAGAAATGGATAAATCGGAATATATAAAAATATTTAATGGAGGATATTAGAAAATGGGGAAAAAAGAAGAAAGATTTGATGTTGTATTTACCGATGGGTCTCAGATGAAAGACTCTGGTATGCGGCAAATTCTTGTGGATGGGGAAACAGGCGTCAATTACTTAGTTTGGAAATCGGGTTATGCCGGTGGTATTACCCCTCTTCTTGATTCTGAGGGAAAAGTTGTAATTAGAAAATAAACTTCCAGTTTTTGGAGCTGGAGAAATCGGGATTATATATAACAAAATACGTGAAGGGATGGTGGTCAAATGATATATAGATTTTGTGCGGGGATATATACTGAGGGCGGTCGCGCATTTATCAAGATACCATTTAATGTGTGGGAAGAGACAGGCATAAAGGGGAATATTCCATGCAGGGTGTCTATCTTTGGTTTCTCTTTTGAATGTAAACTCATTCCCAAGGGGAACGGAAAATATTTAATCCCTATAACAAAGAAAACGCTGTCGGCGCTTGAGCCTGAAGAAGAATATGAAATTGAAATGGAACCGATTGAAACGCTATCGAGAATCAATCATGACAGCCCATATTCCAAGGAACACCCGATACGGAAAATAGATTGTATTGAAACAATACCAATTCAAACCGGATTCTGTGGTCATTGCTGCGTTGCTATGCTTGCCGGTGTGCCTCTTTCCGATGTGGTCATGCTGATGGGAAAAGGTCACGCATCGTGGTCAAAAATATTAGAAACATTGGACTATTATGGGATACCCTATGCGTCAAAGGCTGTTTATACCAAAGGCGGCTCATGCCAATTGCCGCTGTGTTGCATAGTAAATAACGACAATAGATTTATACTTTGGTATAAAGGTTCCTTCTATGGTGTGACAGATGCTGATCCAAAGAAAACAATAAGCTATATTGAAATATTTGTCGCTTGACAATGAGAGCAACTAAGTCATTGATTGCCATAGAGGAGAACAGAAAATGAGTACATTTAAGAAATATTTACTTCCCGTTATGTTTTTTACAATATTTGAAGTTGTTGCGATAACTTTATGGCAAACAAAAGACAATATCTTTTATTTATTAAACTTCAGCTATATCGGCACAGCGATAACATTGGGGCTTATCCTGTTTCAAAGAGATTACAAACATGCCCGAAGAGTTGTTCAGCTACTGGTGGGGCTTTATATGCTTATCTACCTTGGCTTGATCTCAAATGAGAATATGCAGATAGAAGGATTCTGGTATTATCTGTTTACGGGAGTATTTGAAGCGGCAACGATCCATTATGCTGTAGCAAAGATATTTGGACCGTTGATTTTCGGAAGAGGATGGTGCGGATATGCCTGTTGGACAGCGATGGTATTAGATTTCCTGCCATATAGGATTCCGCAAAAGCCGAGAAAGAAGATTGGTTTTATCCGATACATAACGTTTTTTGCGTCGCTTCTATTTGTGGCATCTTTGTTCCTTTGCCATGTCGGTAATAAGGAACGTATTATGTTCTGGAGCTTTCTGATTGGAAATATTATTTATTACGCCGTTGGAATCGCTTTGGCTTTTGCTTTTAAGGATAACAGGGCTTTTTGTAAATACACATGTCCGATTACAGTGTTTTTGAAACCAATGAGTTATTTCTCTCTGGTTCGGATCAAATGCGATAAAGAAAAATGTATTTCCTGCGGAAAATGTAAAAGAGTCTGCCCGATGGATGTGGATATAACTGACAACTCCAGGAAAAGAAAGAATGGGACGGAATGTATTCTTTGTATGGAATGTGTAAAAAGCTGCCCGAGAGATGCATTGTAAGCGTTGATTCGTTGGAAGAACTGGTTCGGCTCTCTATGAGCAGAATTGATTTTACAATGCATGACGTGAATGTTTATGGAGTGTGAGGGTTTGTACTATGGATATAATCGATGAAAATATAGATGGCGGTAAAGCATTTGACTGGGGGAAAACCTCGGGCGATTATGCGAAGTTTCGTGATATTTATCCGCAAATGTTTTATGACAAAATAATAAAACGTAATCTGTGCATAAGTGGACAGAATGTGCTTGATATTGGTACGGGAACGGGAGTCCTTCCGCGAAATATGTACCGTTATGGGGCGAAATGGACAGGCACGGATATTTCGGAAAATCAAATTGAACAGGCTAGAATTCTTTCAGAAGGAATGGATATTGACTATTATGCACAATCTGCAGAAATGATAGACTTCCCTGATAATTCGTTTGATGTGATTACTGCCTGTCAATGTTTCTGGTACTTTAATCATGAGCAGATCATGCCAAAGCTACATAGATTTTTGAAAACAGACGGTCGAATTTTGGTTTTGTATATGGCATGGCTGCCCTTTGAAGATAACATAGCTGGAGAAAGTGAAAAGCTTGTATTGAAATATAGCCCTAATTGGAGTGGAGCAGGTGAGACTATGCATCCGATTCAGATTCCAGATTGTTATCGTGAAAGATTTGAGATGGTATACCATGAAGAATATCCATTGCAGGTACATTTTACCCGGGAAAGCTGGAATGGCAGGATGAAAGCTTGTCGGGGAATTGGGGCTTCTCTAGCGGAGAGCGAAATTGCAAGTTGGGAACAGGAACATGTTGCATTATTAAAGGAAATTGCACCAGAGGAGTTTAATATTTTGCATTATGGAGCTATTGCGGAATTAAAAAAGAAATAAGTTAGTCGAAATTTATGGAGGCAAATAAAATGGATGCACAAGCCTTTTGGAATGTAATTGGGCAATATAATCAGAATACAATTATTATTCAAGTGATACTGCTTCTTTTAATTGTTATTGCAGTGATGCTATCATATACCAACAAAGTAGCATGTTCTGCGAAATTGATGTTGGGAATAGCAAATTTATTTATAGGAATCATATTTTTCGGATGCTATGGGACTCAACCGATTCAGAAATATTTTGCTTTTCCATTGTATTTGATTTGCGGTTTCCTGTTTTTATATGAAGGCTGGCACAATAAAAATGATGTTCTTGAAAGACCTAATATATTTCAAATGATATTACTTTTACTATATTGTTTATACCCGTTGTTTTCATTAGTGTTAGGAAACCGGTTTCCACAGATGGTTACACATATTATGCCATGTCCTATTGTTAGTTTAAGCTTAGCTGTGTATGCAGGATATAAAAGAAAAAATAAGTTGTTGATTTTATTACTGACGATATGGGGACTGACAGGAATTAAATCGGTAATTTTTGCCGTTTATGAAGATATAATTCTTTTAGTATGTGGAATATATGGAGTATATCTTTTGGTAAAAGAAATACGGTTATCGAAATCCATGAAAGCAACTTCGAACGAATTCTAGAAGCACAAGAACAAAAACAGGAAATCATATACATAAAGAACACAAAGAGACTTAGAAGTGGATTGATTACGGATGATTTTGTTTGTGGGCTTTTAGTTAAGACAGGAAACGTATTTTGCAAAGATCAAGCTGAAATATGAGAACTGAGCGCAAACTTTCAGTTTGTAGAATTGAAAAAATCGGGAGGGAAAATAAGATAAATGAACAAATTAATTTTAAGAGCTATTATTTCTGATGAAGAAAAGAACACTTTTATAAGTGAAATTCAAGAAGCTTTTCAAAAAGCTTACGTAGAAGAGTTTGGAGAATATGAAAAGACAATTCTTCCAACAAGAGATATTGAAGAGTCTTTTGAAACTAAAGGCTCTGAAGCCTATATTGCAGAAATTGACGGAGAAAGAGTTGGGGGTGCGATAATAGTAATAGATGATAAAACTGGATACAATTCACTTCATCTTTTATATGTGAAAGCAGACTCACAAAATGTTGGTAATGGGTTTAGAATATGGAAAGCTATTGAAGAGTTACATCCTGAAACAAAGATTTGGGAAACACATACACCATATTACGACAAACGAAATATTCATTTCTACATAAATCGTTGTGGTTTCAAGATTGTAGAATTTTTTAATCCAAAGCATAAAGACCCGCATCAAACAAGGGATACTGCCGGAAATATTCCATTGGAAAATAATTACTTTTTTAGATTTGAAAAAGAAATAAAGTAAACGATTTCTAATATACAAATATATAGTTTATGAGTGAAGGAAAGATGAGCATGAAAACGCCAAGGTTGGAGACAGATCGATTATTATTAAGAGAAGTGCAGGAAACTGATGTAAAAGAGATTTTTGATTGTTGGATGCAGGATGAGAGTGTCTCTAAATATATGTGGTGGAAAGCAAGCAAAGATATTGCCAAAGCTCAGGAGTTTGTTGAATTTGAACTTCAGCAAATTGAAAATGAAAAATGGAATAGATGGGTGATTATTTTGAAAGAAACAAGGAAAATAATTGGAACCTGCCTTGTGTTTTTTAACGATGAGGATAACGAGAGTCATTGGGATATCTCTTACAATCTTGGGAAGAAGTACTGGGGAAATGGATACATGACGGAAGCAATGCAGACTGTTATGAAATTTGCAGAAAGAGAACTTGGTATGACCGAATGTATTACAACATACGCAAAAGAAAATTCAAGTTCAGCAAAAGTTCTGCATAAGCTTGGATTTCAAGATGAAAAAGATATTTCATATGAATGCATTGGTGGAGAAATTGTTACAGAAGGAATCATGTCTCGATATATTGCAGGGTGAAAATTATGTTGGATCATAATGGGGGAGTTATGACAAAAAATTGTGCATGATACTTTATGGAGAGGAGGAGATTGATAATGCACCAGGAGTTCAATAAAGTGCATAAATGGAATATAGCAGATACAGTGACCTCGATACGGATGGCAGCCTCTTTTTTTCTGCTTTTTCTTTCGTTAAAATCCATTTGGTTTCTGGTTATTTATACTTTTGCTGGTTTGACAGATGTATTAGATGGCTGGATAGCCAGAAAAACCGGAAGCGCAAGTGAGTTCGGTGCAAAATTGGACAGTGTCTCTGATTTGTTGTTTTACGGTGTTATATTGATCCGTTTTTTCCCTGTCCTATATCAGATACTTCCGGGAAAAATCTGGTATGCTGTAACAGGAATCGTCATCGTACGTCTAACATCGTATGTCACAGCTGCAGTAAAATATCATTGCTTTGTATCATTGCACACATGGCTTAATAAGTTGACTGGTGTAGCAGTATTCTTGTTGCCATATCTCCTATTTTCCTCGTTTAGAGTTGCATATTGCTGGGCAGTGTGTATATTGGCATTTACTGCATCAGCAGAGGAGTTGGCAATCCATTTTTTAGGGACAGATTACATGGCGGACAGAAAATCATTGATACAAAAAAGTAAATCAAAACGATCATAAAAGAACGAAAGAGTAGTAGGAAAGAGGAAAAGAGCAGATTAAGGGGTGGGAAGAGTGAGTGGAAATATGAGTGTTGAAGCAACAAGGGCTGGTTTTGAAGCCAGCTTTGAAGAATCGGATTTTTATAATAAGCAAACGCAGGACGAAAATCATTTAAACAATATATTGAAAGCGATAAATATCAAACCAGGAATGAAGATTTTAGACCTTGGTTGTGGCAGCGGCTATTTGACATTCCCAATAGCTAAAAAGAATGAAAATGCATATGTTGTTGGATTGGATATTGTAAAAGATACCTTGGAGAGAAACACGGTCAAGGCACAGGAAGTGGATATAAAAAATTTGAAATTTATTTCGTATGATGGAATTACTTTTCCGTTTGAGGATAATTCCTTTGATTTGGTTGTTACAAGATATGCGCTTCATCATTTTCCGGAAATCAGGAAAAGTATTCATGAAGTGGCTCGAGTATTGAAGAGCGATGGCCTATTCTTTATATCGGACCCCAGACCGAATGATTGTGACATTACAAGATTTATAGACGAATATATGCAGCTTAAGAAGGATGGACATATAAAATTCTATACAAAGGATGAGTGGGTGCAAATATGCGGAGAAAATAATATGTATTTTGTTCGTTCTTTTGATTCGGAAATCCGTTTCCCAAAGAAAAAGAGCACCGCAGAAGGATATGAAAAGATCCTTGCAAGACATGAAAAGTCAATTATTGATAGTTATAGGCTTATGCAGACAGAAGATGAAATATGGGTAACGGAACAGGTGAATAATCTTTTGTTTCAGAAAGGAGAAAAACAAATATAAATATAATAGCAAAAATGGTCGAGATTATTCCAACTACATAGCTGTAAGATAATTACGTTTGGAGGTGAGAACGTGCAGGATCAAATCGAAGCAGTACAACGTATGCAAGAGTATATCGAAGAACATTTGCGAGAGGATATTTCCTTTGCAGATGTCGCAAAAGTATCGTTGTTTTCTCCATGGCATGCAAGGAGGTTGTTTTTAGAATATACAGGTGTAACGCCGGCTGATTACATCAGAAAGCTAAGATTAAAACAATCTGCCTTGAAATTACGGGATGAAGACGTAAAAGTTTTGGATGTAGCTCTTGATTTTGGCTTTGGAAGTGTGGACGGATATCAGAGAGCATTTCGTAAAGAGTTCGGTTGCAATCCAAGTGAGTATTCTGCCAAGCCGATTCCCCTGCATTTGTTTACTCCCTATGGTGTTAAGTTTAGGTTTATAGAAAGGAAGAAAACGACCATGAGTACAAAAAATGTATTTATTCAAGTAATCGACAAGCCCAAAAGAAAGGTTATCATCAAACGAGGAAAAACAGCAACGGAGTATTGGAAGTATTGTGAGGAAGTTGGATGCGATATTTGGGGAGTTCTGGTCAGTATGAAATCTCTTTGTGGTGAACCTGTTTGCCTCTGGCTCCCAAAGGAGTATATCAAACCAGGAACAAGTGAGTATGTACAAGGTGTTGAGGTATCCGAGGACTATAACGGAGAAATTCCCGATGGCTTCGATATGATTGAACTTCCGGCTGCACAGTATCTTATGTTCCAGGGAGAACCCTTTAAGGAGGAAGATTACGAGCAGGCAATTACGGAAATTTGGGAGTCTGAGAAAAAGTATGACCCATCTATTATTGGATATCAGTGGGATAGCAGAAACCCAAGGATTCAACTTGAGCCCATCGGCACGCGAGGATATATAGAGTTATTTCCGGTTCGCCCTAAAATATGTTAGAAAGAGAGGCGATTCGATATGGATAAGATTGCAATCCGGGGACTTAGGCAGAATAATTTGAAAAATATTTCTTTGGATATTCCAAAGGGCAAAATTGTTGTTTTTACCGGGGTTTCCGGCTCCGGAAAGTCCAGCATTGTCTTTGATACTATTGCTGCCGAAAGCCAACGGCAGATGAACGAGACCTACACGGCGTTCATACGGGGAAGGCTACCAAAATACGAAAAGCCAAAAGTGGAACAAATAGACAATCTTTCTGCTTCCGTCATTGTGGACCAGTCACGTCTGGGTGGTAACGCCCGCTCTACCGTGGGAACTATCAGCGATATGTATGCCGCTCTGCGGCTGCTCTATTCCAGAATTGGAGAGCCTTACGTGGGAACAGCATCCTATTTCTCTTTCAATGATCCCAACGGTATGTGCAGGACTTGCTCTGGAATAGGAAAAATTATGGACTTGGACATTGAACGTGCCATAGACCCGGATAAATCATGGAACGAAAGTATGCTGGAACTTCCTGCTTTCGGTGTGGGAAACTACTACTGGAAACAGTACACAGGATCGGGTTTGTTCGACCTGGATAAAAAATACCGTGATTATACACCGGAAGAGCGGAATCTCCTGTTGTTTGGCAGCAGGGAACCGGGGGGACCTCGGGAACATAAGAAGGTGGAAGGAATCAAAACACAGTTTCAGCGTCTGTGTCTGATGAAAGGCCCGGAAGAGCAGAATGACTATACTTTGCGTAAGCTCAATAAATTTATGGAGGAAAAAACCTGTCCGGACTGCCGAGGAAGGCGGCTTAATGCCAGGTCTCTTTCCTGTAAGGTGGCGGGATACAGTATCGATGAAATGTGCGCTATGGAGTTTTCCAAACTCGTCAAAGTGCTGCAAACAATCGACGACCCAAGAGCCAAAACCATTGTGGATACCCTGACAGCGTCCCTGAACCGGATGATCGACATTGGCCTACCGTATCTGTCGATGGACAGGGAGTCGTCCACCCTTTCCGGTGGTGAAGCACAGCGGCTCAAGCTGGTGCGCTACATGGGAAGTAGTCTCACTGGCATGATTTACATCTTTGACGAACCTAGCACCGGTATGCACCCAAGGGATGTGTATCGTATGACAAGGCTTCTTAAAAACCTGCGGGACAAGGGAAATACCGTTCTGGTGGTAGAGCACGACAAGGATGTGATTTCCATTGCCGATGAAGTCATTGATGTTGGTCCTTTGGCTGGAAAGAACGGCGGTGAGATTCTGTTCCAGGGAAGTTATGAAGCACTGCTTTTATCTGGTACCCTCACCGGAGATGCACTGAAGCAAACAACACCGTTTAAGGCTGTTCCTCGGAAGCCAAAAAGCTTTCTCTCGGTGCGGGATGCCAGTGTTCACAATCTGAAAAATATATCTGTGGACATTCCACTGAATATCCTGACCGTTGTCACCGGCGTAGCCGGATCAGGCAAAAGTTCCCTCATTCGTGATGTGTTTGCTAAGGAGTATGAGGATCGGGTGGTGCTGGTAGATCAGTCCCCAGTGACTGCTACCGGGCGCTCCACTCCCGCCACATTCTTAAGTTTCTTCGATGAAATCCGCAAGGTGATGGCGACAGAAAACGGTGTGACCCCATCCTTGTTCTCTTTTAACAGTAAGGGTGGGTGTCCTGTCTGCGGAGGGCGGGGACAGATCCTTACGGAGTTGGTGTTCATGGATCCGGTTACCACCATCTGCGAGGCTTGCGAAGGAAAACGCTACAGCGAGGAAGCTCTATCCTATCGCTATCAGGGAAAGAACATTGTGGAGATTCTGAATATGTCTGCCGGAGAAGCTTATGAGTTTTTCAAGGAGAACAAGAAGATTAGGAAGGCGCTGGGGGCCATGTTGGAGGTGGGTCTTCCTTATCTGTCACTTGGGCAGCCAATGTCCACGCTTTCTGGTGGGGAACGCCAGCGGATAAAATTGGCCAAATATTTGGATAAGAAGGGCAATATCTATGTGCTGGACGAGCCCACCACGGGTCTTCACGCTTCTGATGTGAAGAAAGTCATGGAACTGCTGGACAGCCTGGTGGACCGAGGCAACACCGTTATCGTCATTGAGCATAATCTGGATGTGATGAAACAGGCGGATTGGCTTATCGACGTAGGCCCGGACGGTGGAACTTCCGGTGGAGAGATTGTCTTTGCCGGTACTCCAAAGGATATGGTGGAACATTCCCATACAATCACAGCGGAATATCTCAGAAAATCCATGTGATTCTCACAGGATTTTTTGTTTCAGAAGAAAGGAGAAACACAAATGAACGTTATATATGAACATAAATCAGCAATGACATTTATCGGATTTTCTACATCTATTTGTCCGGAGGAGGGCTATCAGAAGTGCCCTGAGTTTTGGGATAAGGAGTATGCACAGAAATATGCACGGCTCTGGCAGACTATGAAGCCGGAAAATCCGGTAGAGAAAGCCATCCTCGAAAATGGGGTGGGTATGTTTGCCATCTGTGATGAAAAGGAAGGTACATTTGAATATTGGATCGCCGGATTATATCAGGGCGGCGAGGTGCCGGAAGGGCTTAAGCTCTATACCTTCCCGGAAAGCGACTGGGCAATGTTTTCAGCCAAGGGTCCGTTGCCTGGCTCCTTGCAAACCTTGAATACTCAGGTATGGCAGGAGTGGTATCCAAATGAGGGGCAGAAGTATATGGGCAACGGAAATGCCATGCTGGAGGTCTATTCTACCGGAGATATGCAAAGCCCGGATTATGAGTGCGGAATCTGGGTGCCAATATGCAGACCTGAGGAGCAAGAGGAATACGAAGCGGCTCAGATCGTTTCAACAATGATGGTTACAGGCATCTTATAATTTGACATAAAACACAAATTTCGTTTTTTCTGGAAAGAATAAATCAATTGAACTCTTATAAGTTGTTCTAAAAATGGGAGGACATGATTGCCTTGATACATTGCCCCCTGTAATCTAGATGCCACTTTTTTTAACAAAAATCATGCAGAATTGTTTGCTTTCATTGGTAGAAATACTGCCTTGCTCATGCTACCATGATGTTAAGATTAATAGCAAAGGTGGTAAAAATATGAGAAAGACTTACATTGACAACATCAGATGGATGACTGTAGTCATCGTTGTGATCTACCATGTGTTTTATATGTTCAATGGCGAGGTAACCAGCGGCGTGATCGGCCCCTTCACACCGGTTCAGTATCAGGACAGTGTTCAGTACATCGTCTACCCTTGGTTTATGCTGCTTTTGTTTGTAATATCCGGCATGAGCGCAAGGTTTTATCTGAATGGGCATTCAGATAAGGAATTTCTGAAAAGCAGAACGACCAAGCTTCTGGTTCCGTCCACAATAGGTCTGTTTGTTTTCTGGTGGATTCAGGGCTATTACAACATGATGATCGGTGGTGCGTTTGAAAATATGTCCGCAATACCCAGACCGCTCCTGTTTGTTATAATGGCGGTCAGTGGCATCGGTGCTCTATGGTACATCCAGCTGCTCTGGGTAGTTTCCCTGTTCCTGATTTTCATACGCAAAATCGAGAAAGACAGGCTCTATGGGTTGTGTGAAAAGGCGAACCTTCCTGTTTTGCTCTGCCTGACCCCTGTGATTTGGGGTGCCGCCCAGATCTTAAACACGCCAGTGATTGTCGTGTACCGTTTCGGTATCTATGGTGCGGGATTCTTACTGGGGTATTTTATCTTTTCCCACGATGCGGTTATGGAAAGGCTGGAAAAATGGTGGCTTCCTCTTTCCATGGCGGCGCTGGGATTGGGCATTGGCTTTGTGTTCGCCTTTTGGGGCGCACCCTATGCCGAGCATCAGGTGTTAGATACTTTCCTGTGCAACGTTTACGCCTGGATTGCCACTCTGGCAGTTCTGTCGGCTATGAAAAAATGGGGTAATTTTGAAAATTCGTTTTCTCGCTTTATGGGGCGGAAAGTCTGGGGGCTCTACCTGTTCCACTACCTGCCCCTCTCTGCCTGCGCCTGGTATTTACATCTCTACACCGCATTGCCACCTTTGGCTATGTACCTGTTGGTGGGTGCAGCCGCATTTTTAGGAGCGCTTATTCTCTATGAGGCTATTCGGCGCATCCCGGTTTTGAGATGGTGCGTCTGTGGAATTGGAGGTGGAAAATAATGTTTGC
>JBJFCD010000019.1:0-5538 GCA_051888795.1 Lachnospiraceae bacterium
CTAAGGGCATATAAGTTATCAACTGTTGGCAAACTGATACCATTCAGCCAGTGATAAACACTCTGAACGCTTCCCAATTTAAGATACTGCTGAACATCTTTTACTGTAAGTCTACGTTCATCCATCATTAAACGTAAATTAATTCCCGTTTTCATTTTATTGATTACTGGTAACATTTTCTCCCCGCCTTTCGCTAAGTACGTCAGAACTATTTTTATTTAATATCGTCTATACTCTCGATTCTTCCAAAGATCTTTCCCATTTTGAAATGCTTTTAAATTTTCCCGTTTTCTTTCATATAAATCTCTTAACTTCGGAATTCTAATGTGACGTTCCCAAACATCTCTTTCGTAAATATCAAAATCCATTTCTGCCTTCTCGATATCTACAAGTGAACGATCATGAACATATTGAAGTAACTTTACTTCTTTTTCAACAAAAGAATGTGTCTTAATCTCGTCTATTCTGATTTGAGAGAGCTTTTCATAAGGAACATTATAAAACATAGAATTTCCCGAATCATAAATTGGTGCAAAGCCTAATATCTCTAATGTATCAGGATTTCTCATGATTGCTATATTATTCATATGTCTATCTGTATTTGTCATAAGAAAATCCGTCATGATTTGATAATCCATAAATTTCGTAAAGTCTTCTTCCGAAATTCCAAGTCCTAAACATACTTTTTTCAACGGATAATAAAATGACTCATTCTGTTTTATTTTAATTGTCTGCAGCAATTCCCAGGCACTGATGCACTCTATGTTTTCATTGCAAAAATCATAGCTCATACAGCCAAGACCTTCTATACCACCATCCACCTGCACCTGTACTAGTGAATATGGTGTATAATTTGTAAAGCCTTGCTGTTCATGTAATCTTGTAGCAAATATTTCATTCAAACTTTGCTGATAAGACTGTCCATAATTTCCTTTGATCATATAACGGCGCCCATCTTTATCAATACACCATTTTTTCTGCAATTCACCTTGAGATGTAGCGCAGTTAAATCTTGTCTCTTTTCTCAAATCAATCATATGATCTTGATTAATCGTTATCTCTCCAAAAGTATCAACAAAATCATTTGTAAATAGATTGGTATCTTTCCATGTTAAGCCTTCACCTCGCGGCTGTATCCAATAACAATCTGATAAACTTAACGCAAGGTTATTTACCAATGCGCTATTCGTAGACGAATATCCAAGTTTCTGGAGCGCACTTTTTGCTCCATGCCTTGTCTTTGGTATTGCTCGATCCTTCCACCATTCATGAAATTTCATATTATTCATCTGACCGCCCAGCGGAAAATGTGCTGACGCAGCTTCATTTCTTCGTACACTTCCTAATGCACCGTCATCTGATATTTCCATTAAACATACAGGAATATCTTTATGCATTAAGAAATATTCCTTTGCCTGTCTAAGCATAAAAACATCCCCTCCTCTTAAATCCAAAAGATATCTTCTTCTTTATCATACTTGCAATCTCGATCAAATTTTTCCTGTATCTCATAAAATCGTTCAAACAAGTCATCCAAATATAATGGAAGATTTTGTGCTTTAATATCTTCCAAATTTTCTTTTACATAGATTCTATTCCCGTTTATATCCAAAACACATTTTTGATTTTTATCATAATAGTATGCACGTCCGCTTTTTCCTTGTATTTCTTTTAAAGTTGAATTCATACATGGAAGTGTTCTTGAAATTAACCCTAATACATATGGAGCTGGTGAATTAGTTCCCTGCTCCCAATTACGCAAAGTGCTAAGTGGTATTCCATATAACTCTGCAAAAGCTTTTTGAGACATTCCAGTAGCTTCTCTAATTTCTTTCACGTTCTTATACATACTATGCCCCCTTGTACTTGATTCAAGTAGTCTTTTTAAAATTATACCCGATTCAATTACTTTTAGTCAACATTCTATTAAAAATAACAATGATATTATTATATATTTCCCAAGCCACTTTTACTGATGCTCTTGTTTGCTATAAAACTTGTAATTCTCAAATTTATGCCGTTCGACTAATTTTGAGTACACCCATCACATTTTTTGCGTACAGCTATATTATCAATTCCATTTGAATCCAAAATCATTTCTTTTAATTTTGCACTTTGGTTCTCCATCTTTCCAAAATACTATTCTCTTTCATTTTATCTCCGTCGTATGATATACATGATACATAATCGGAAGAAGGACTACACATAAAATAGGATATATCGTCATGAGAATCGGCACGGACGGTATCACTTTTCCTCCAATTTCATAAAGCACAAAGGTGTTGGCCGCCATATTCATCTGTAAAAGTTGATCCGGTAAAAGTCCCAATACATCTGTCAAATTTGGGAATTCCCCGAAAAATGACTGAATAAATATCATAATAAACGGTATGGTTACAGCCAGAACCGTTGTATGTGTCTTCGCGGATACCAGCATTGACAATAGTAAAATAAACAAAGTCCCCACATATCCCCCGACAATTACAAGCAGATATTCCTGAAGAAATGTCATATGATACAGACTTTTCCATCCGCCAAGACTGGTCTGAATGGCACAATTCGCTCCACCGGTACCATAGACACCAAATACAATCAGGGAATAGAGTAAAATCATCGTCCAGTAAACCACCGTAGTCACGATAAGCCCTGCAGCTATCTTGCTAAGAGTTCCCTTATTTCTGCCATTTTTTGTGGAAAAGAAAATAGAATCTGCCTTCCACTGAAATTCACCTGAGAAAATACCAGACACGAAAAAACTCAAAACCAACATCGTTAGCACAATTACAGTAGATGCATATTCCAAAACCGCAACCCAACCATCCGCAGCTTCATAATAAAAAGGGGTCTTAAGGGTTTCATAGCTGTCTATAATATATTCTTTTTCCGCTTCACTGTATTGTTCCCTGACTCCATCAGAAGAAAGCCATGTTTTTACATTTCGGATACGATTGTCATAAAGATTTCCTACTTCGTCCTCTGTCACACTGTCTACTTTTAAGAAATTATAGGAACGAAATTCTCCGAATGCACAGTTAATCATAACCTTAATATCTTCAATGCCTTGTGCCATGGAATACCCAATATCACTGCTTACCGGATCACCCGGGTCGTAAGGATGTACCGAATTAATCTCATTGTTTTTATGAATGACTTCTTTCAGATAATCCTCTGTCATCATCCCGGACCATTCATCTTTCTCTTTGCGAAGATTATTTATAGCTGTTATTCCGGTATGTCTCTCGGCTTCTTCATCCAAATATGTTGTATATTCTATTGCTAAATAACAGGAAACCACCAGTGTTATAAGCAGCACCAACAGTCCTACCTTACTGCCTGTTCTTGATAATATTTTCTTTATTTCAAATTGAATCATTCCAGCTCACCACCCTTTACGCCAAAATAATATAAGAATACATCCTCTAAATTAGGTTGCACCACTTCTGCATAAGCAGAAGGCTGCTGTGCTGAGATAATGCGCAGTTCTACACCATCCCTGTCTGTTTTCATATTGGAAACCTTGTACTGTTTCATGAACTTAGCTGCCTCTGTCTGTGATGTAACAAGAGACCAGACCTTTTCAGGCATAGAATCCAGAATAACATCCAGACTTCCCTGCTGCATAAGCCTTCCATTCTTCATGAGCCATATTTCATTTGCAATATATTCAACATCTGAAACAATATGCGTGGACAGTATGACGATACGCTCCTTAGAAAGCTCACTGATCAGGTTGCGAAAACGCACCCTTTCCGTTGGATCAAGTCCAGCTGTAGGTTCATCCAATATCAATATTTTTGGATTATTTAATATTGCCTGTGCAATTCCAACCCTGCGCTTCATACCACCGGACAGTTTTTTCATTTTTTTGTTGGCAGCTTTGCTAAGCCCCACCTGCTCAAGCAGCTCCTTCACTCTTTTCTTTGCAACAACAGGACGAATGCCTTTTAAACTTGCTATATACAAAAGATAATCCTTCACCGAAAATTCCGGATAAAAGCCAAATTCCTGTGGTAAATACCCTAAAAGATTTCGGTACTCTCCTTCCATTTTCTGAATATCTTTTCCATCACACAAAATCTGTCCGCTTGTGGGTGTAAGCAAAGTACATATCATTCTCATTAAGGTAGTCTTTCCGGCACCATTCACACCTAAAAGTCCATACACCCCATTTGTAATCCTAATATTCATTTTATCTACCGCCGTAAAATCTCCAAAGCGTTTTGTTAAATTAACCATTTGTAATTCCACCTAAATCCACCTCCCAGTATTTATTACAATCATATATTGTTTTGTAAACAGCTCTTGCTAAAAATACCACGAAAAAACCGAACAATGCACACCAAACAGGAAAAGTAATTGCCTTATATACTGTTTCATTTAAAATAATAAAGCACCATACTGCATTCCACAGTAAGCAAAACAATATGGCTGTTCCTTCATTTGCCAGTGCTTTACTGCATAATGTTCCAAAGCAAATACAAGCAGTAACCAACATCGGGAATAAAAATTGTACAAAAAGTTCAACTGTCGCAAGACCTAATTTTCCACGGATAGTCATACAAAAACAAGTCAGGATAAACATATCAACCATGCCAAACCAAATCATTCTGGCTGTATAGATCTGTCGCAGGCAGTACAGGCAAGTACCTTCTATCTGCATGCAATCATTGGATTTGTTCTTCCAAAATTCAGGTATCATAAGCACCACAAACAAAACTCCTATGACACCCAATATTCGGAGCATGGAAACCTTATCCTGCATATTGGGTAAAATGATAAAAACTAGACTTAACATAAGTGTTTGGAGTACCCACCATCTTTTTCTTATTAACCGAAATTGTGCCATCAAAAACTCAAAATAATGAATAGAGTGTTGTTGCTCACATAATAAAAATATTTCTTTCGATTTTCTGGTAGTTTCCAATAGTTTTTCTTCCTTTGCCACCACTGTTGTCTGATCCTTATACATCCGAAGTTCTTTCTCCAGCTCCATAATTTTCCTCCTTCCCAAGCAGCCTCTTTAGTTCTTCTTTTGCCCTTCTCAGCCGATATTTGACCAAAGGCAAACTAATCTGCAGTATATCCGCAATTTTTGCAATCTTACAGTCCTGAAAATAAAACAAAATAATAATTTCCCGAAGTTCCGGTAAAAGTTCATCCAGAGCTTGTTCAATACAAATTTTTGTTTCTGTCCTCTCCATCACATTACTAAAACCAATTTCCTGTTCCAATACATCCTGATCTACAGGTATATCTTTTTTCTTCTTGGCATTATTTTTACATAGATTTCCTGCAATGGTGTAAAGATAGTTTTTTGCTTTCCCCATATGATGATAGGATTGCAGACTGCTAATGAATTTGAGAAAGGTTTCTTGTGTCAAATCTTCCGCATGTTCCATATCAAAGCAGTGATACCTGCAATATTGCAGTATCTGTGAATAGTATTTCCGGACAAACTTCTCAAAAGCATCTTCATTCCCCTGTTTCATTCTCAGTATTAAAAGAAAATCATCCACAATTTCCTCCTTTCCCATATCA
>JBJFCD010000020.1:0-5411 GCA_051888795.1 Lachnospiraceae bacterium
TCTGCAAGAAGTGATTCTGAAACTGCCCAGCCTATCTTTCCGTTATTAACAGTCCACGTGTATTTACCGCCGCTTGATGTTGTCCATGAATAATAGCTTTTATTACTTAGTACCAGAGAATTATTTACAGCACAAATATCTGACAGGGTACTTGTATTGATTTTCGGTACTGCATAATTAGGCACTACCTGTCTGCTCCCGTTATAGTCAAAGGAAATAACCCCATACTCCTTAAAATCAGAATTATATCCGCAGGAAACATTCTCTCCAAAATTGATTGCATCCAGAATAGCACTTGAATTATTATAGTTTGCAAAATAATAAGCCAATTCACTTGTGGAAATATTCGCACTTTTGTCTATCAGTGCAGCTATGGATTCCTTTGAAAAGCTCCGGGCAGTATCAGAAATACTTAAACTGTCCTGCTTTTTATTATTTCCTGCTCCAAGCAATATCTGTATTGCTTTTTGGTGCATTCCTGCCTCTGCCTGCTTTGAATATGTCAATAGCTGTTTTACTGTATTTACATCTGTTACTGTCTTCATAATCACTCTCCAAAAAATTTCGGTAAATCAGGTACAACATACATTGCTGCTTTTACCTATGAAATTTTAACACTGATCAATAACTGCGATAAGTTATCTGCATCAGAATGAAACATTGCGTATTTCTCCTTAAACGAGAAGATTGCATCATACATCTTCTCGCTTAAGTTTTCAGGAATTTCGTCCGTTCCTCTTGACTTTTGTTCTTCAAGATAGGTTGCTGCTAAAGCTGATCTTGAAGTTATCTTTGAGATTTTCTCCATTTCCTCTCCAATAATCTCACGAGCGTGTTGGTTCGTTTTCTCCATTGTCACAAAATTATCTACTGTTTTCTTATACGCAACATCTAAAGCATCTAACTCCTCATCCTTTGTGAGTTTATGCGTTCCTCTTTCATCTGCTACATATATTTCCCGGGTTCCATTTTCATAGCCCTGCACAATTTCATCATACAGCTCTGCATACGCATTAACATAGCCATTTGCCTTGTCAATAATGCTTAAGGTGCTTCTTCCGGTATCAGCATTTTTGTTCTGCTGTGCTGCTCGCTTTTGAATTTCATAACCGTAATCAATCATACTGATTTTCTCATTTTTTAACTGTTCTCTCCGCTGAAGCACAGTATCATAAGTTTCCTGCCCGTTCTGTTGTATACTGTTGCGGTAATACTCCTTTCCTTCATCAGAAATAGAAATTTTTACAGGCTGTTCTTCCATATGTTTTAAATCTGCAAGTTCATTCCCTTTCCGATTTTTAGAATAAATATCATTTTTCTGTGCCGCATATGAGTTTTTATACACATTATTATGATAACTGTTTCCTATTTCTGTAATTGCCATAATGTCATCCTCTTCCTTCTCCTCTTTATTTTTCAGTGGTTTTTGAAGATGTGTCTGAACTCTTGTCTTTATCTCCTACCCTTTCATCCACTGTGCTGGGAACCAGCTTTGAAAGGGTGTTCGAATAACTACCACTGCTTGTATATGTTACTGCCTTAGACCTTGACGTAGCATTTCCAATACTTGTTGCTTTCTGCGATATTTTGCTTGCATAGGAATTGTAGCCTGTAAAAACAGATTTCAGTGAACTAATATCTGATTTCTTTAGAGCATCTTCATCTAATTCCAGCTTATTGCCTTTTCCTATGGTAATACCAATTTTTGCAAGGATATTACTGCTTTTATCCGTCATGCCTGTCATCCATGCAGCATTCCTAAGCACATCTTTGGTATTGGATTCCCCGGCTTCCTTGACTACATCGTTGTAATCCTCAATAAAAGATTTTACCGCTTTTGTGATTGCCTCCCAGTCATAATCTTCTACCTCTGTTTCCTCGCCTGTTTCTTCATCTTTCTTCTTGATTTTCTTCTTTTCCCACAGAGAGCTAGCATTCAGAGCATCTGCGGATTTTTTTAAGGAATCCGCACTGGTCTTCATCAGAGTTAATTTCTGTGAGGTATCTCCCGTTCCTGCTGTTTTTTCCGCATCCTGCTTTGCATAATAGGCTTTTAACAGTTTCCCATAACTTCCATTTTTTATAGATGCGTAATCTGATAATATGTTTGTACTACCTAATGAGGACGAATTTGAAGTTCCTCCAAACAATGCTGAGTAATCTACGTTACTGTTGTATTTATTTGTATAATCACTAAAACTATTTATTTCTGACATTTCATCAACCTCCTTGTCCTTATCAGCATCCATGCAAGATTTTTTTCATTAACAAACCTACAGTTTCACATCAACATTATGTCCAACAGGTTCTGAAGTACTAATGTTTACACCATCTGGTATTGCATCCATCGTTTCCTCTGAAACTGAATCATTCGTATCAACTGTAATATCCTGATTTTCTCCAGTTGCTTCTGATTTTTTATCTTCATCAATCTTGTCATCTGCATTCTTCTTTTTAGACTTATCTTTATCCTCAGTCTTTGAAACCTTCTGATCTGCCTTTGCAGCTTCTTCCATCTTCTTATTTGCATCTGCAAGTGTGGATACCTGTGCCGCTGTTGCCGCCTGAGCCTTTGCCTGTAAATCAGCCAGTTCTTCCTCTTTCTTTTCTGTACTTGCTCCTCTACCTTTATCCATCTTAATTTCAGATTCCAACACACCTGCTTTGCCTTCCATTTGTGTTGCCATACTACCCTGTACCTTTGCCTGTTTCATAGAGGAATCTGCGGAAATCATCGCCTGCATACTTGCCTGTGACAGACCTGCACTCTGATTTCCTGATTTCGGAGCAGTCTTTCTGCTGTCTCCAAGCATATCATCCATAGATGTTTTTTTCGCCTGCTGCTCTTTTCTCTGCTCCATCTGATGCTGTCGTAACTGCTGATTCAGATTATTGATTTCCTGCTGTATTTCCTGTCTTTTCTTCATCTTATCTTCAATAGAAAGTTCCTCATTAGAAGATAATTCCTGCAACTTTTTCTGTGCATTTGCTATCTGATTCTGAATATTTTTGCTGACAGAATCCAGCTGGGTAATTCTTCCTGAACTTCCTGCCTGCATACCATTATTTGCTCCACTAATACCATTTACTGTCATCGTTTTGTCCTCCTTGATAAAGAATTTGAAATCCGTTTCTTATAAATTTGCATTACACGACTTCTTATTTATTCTTTCGGCATCTTCACATTTGAAAAAAAGTAAGATGTTGTGAACCGACCTTTTTTTGTTGTGAAGCAGCATATTTTCATCTATATTCGCACAAAAAAAGCACTAAATATCTTAGTTTCAAAATTCAAGATACTTAATGCTTCTTGTCTCTATTCCACCTGTAACATAATACTTAAAATTACTTCCTTATCCACCTGCTCCAAAGATATATCTCCCATATACATTTTGGCAACCCGGCGAATATTATTCAGACCGATACCATGTCCTTTACCTGACTTTGTTGTTTCTGGCAGATCGCTGTCACTATAGTTTAACTCCCCCTGATAGCTGTTCTTTATGGTTATCATAAAAATACTGTTTTTCCGAAAAGAAGAAATGCTGATATACGGATCATCTCCACTTACATTTTCCATGCAGTTATTCAGTGCATTATTCATGATCACACTCATGTCAAACGCATTCAACTTCGTATTCTCCGGATAATAAAAATCGAATGTAAACCGAATCCGTTTTTCTTCTGCTTCTCTCATTTTTTCCATTAAAATCACATCAATTACCGGACTTCCTGTCTTTATTTCTGGAGATACATCATTCCACTCCTTTTGCAAATGCTCCATATATTCTGCAGCATCATCCATATTATTATGTGCCACAAGATGTTCCAGTATCTGTATATGATTTCCCATATCATGGCGCAAGGAGCGGATATCCTGATACAACTTTTCTACTTCCCCTATATGTTTTTCCATATCACTGACCTGATTTAACACAAGCTCCTGTTCAAACTGTTCCTCCTGTGCCACCTTCCAATTTTGAAACATCACAATCATAACAAGAATTGCAATGATAGAGATAAGATAATGCAAAAAGCTCAAAGCACCATAAAATCCATAGGTGTCAATCAAATTCTTCCCTGTATCCTTTTCATATATGTTCAAATAGTATTGTAAAATTCCATACCCGGTAACCCCTACAAGAGAAGGTATCATTAACATAACCATCTCTTTGATACTCATTTCGTCTTTTTTATACACAAATGCTTTATTAATCAGCCATACCCCACCTGCTATAAAAACAAAGCAGAAAATTAGATTTAAAATTCTGGTTCCTGCATATAGTCCGTATTGAAGCCATTCCCTGCTTGCAATCGTATTTTGAAAGACGAAAGCCTTCGTAATAAGGTCATCCAGTCTGGCTGCCATTGCAACCGCCAGCCAGCGAATGGAAAAGAAGGTGACAGCAAGAAATATTTTCTGGTATATGTTCCTTCTATCTTCTGCATACATCACAATAAATGCTCCCATAATACCCAACAAATATGCAGAAAAATTGTCTATCTGTGGTGGAACAATGTATAAAACAAGCATTACCGTAATGTAAACATTACTTACTGCAATGGCTTCTTTTTTCTTTTTCATATATGGACGAACGAAAATACCAAAACATATTCCTGTAATAATCAGAACTGCAATAACAGAAACATTCGATGTAATCATCCAGCATTTTTCTACCAAACTCATCCTATCCTGCTTCCTTTCCTCTGATTATATTTTAAGTATTGCTTTACAAACTCAGGATAATTCTGTTTGGCTATCATTGCAGTTCCGTTTTGTAAAGTTACACAATTTGCATCATATTTTACAACATATTTAAAATGGACAAGATATGCTCTATGTGTCCGAAAGAAATCCGCTCCTGCCATATCACTTAAATCCTGTAATTTTCCATAATATTCAATATCAGCATTTCGTGTGTGAATAATAACCTTTCTATTGAATACCTCAGCATACACAATATCACGCAAAAAAACTTTTATATGACTTCCTGCCGACTGTATCATCATATATTTATCGTCATCTTCGTTTGAAGAATTTTCTCTAATCGTTTTAATTGCTCTTTTCACAACTTCCTCGAATTTATCATCTGAAAAAGGCTTAACCAGATAATGGAATGCTCCAACATCAAATGCCTGAAAGACATACTCCTCCACCGCTGTAACAAAAATCAGAATCATGTCCTTATTATTCTGGCGAACAATTCTTGCAGTTTCCATTCCGTCCTTTCCCGGCATCTGAATATCCAGGAAAAGAATATCTGGCTTAAATCCACTTGAAATCAAGTCATCACCTGATAAATATTTTTCTACAACCGCATCCGGTAATAACTTTTTTACTTTTTCTTCTAATATCTGCCCCATGGATTTTTCATCATCACAGATAGCAATTCGCATAGTATCACTTCCTT
>JBJFCD010000021.1:0-22854 GCA_051888795.1 Lachnospiraceae bacterium
ATAAATACAGGCTTTGTGGCTGTTTTGTCTTTCACCAACTGTCAAAGATGGGATTGTAACATAAGAAACCCTGTTGTCAAGCCAGAAATATTTTATGTATAAAAATCTTAATCACCCTGCAATGCATCGAATCCAGTCTCACCGGTACGGACTTTCACTACATTCTCCACATCATAGATGAATATCTTTCCATCTCCGATATTTCCTGTATAAAGTACTTTTCGTGCTGTATCAACAACAGTATTTACCGGAACTGCCGCAACGACTACTTCAAGTTTCATCTTAGGATTCAGATTCATCTCTTCGATTTCGACGCCACGATATTTTCTCACATGACCATTCTGGATTCCGCAGCCCATAACATTTGTTACAGTCATTCCCGTGATTCCGATTGTGTTCATCGCCTCTTTCAGCTCTTCAAATCTTGCAGGATTAAATACAATCACTACTTTTGTTAATTTGGAATCTTTATCTGTTGTATACGTCTCAACCGGAACTGCCTTTTCTACCGGTGCAGATACTGCAACACTTGCTGCCATCCCTGCAGGGACAAAGGCCGCTGCTGGCATAAAATCAGCATAAGCAGATGGAAGATTATGCTCTGTTGAATCAAGACCTTTGATTTCTTCCTCTTCTGAAACTCTAAGACCGTTTGTCTTCTTAATAATTGTAAATGCAATAAGCATTGTAACAACTGTCCATGTTGCAACAGCAGCAAATCCTAAAAGCTGAATTCCAAGCTGTTTAAATCCTCCCCCATAAAACAGACCACCATCTACTGCAAACAGACCTGCTGCGATTGTTCCCCAGATACCGTTTACTGCATGTACTGCAACTGCTCCAACCGGATCATCTACGTGACATTTTTTGTCAAGAATCTCTACAGCAGCAACTACTAAAACTCCGGCAACCGCTCCAATAATGATAGAACCCAGCGCATCCACACATGCACAAGGTGCAGTGATCGCTACGAGTCCTGCGAGGGATGCATTCAGAGACATAGATACATCCGGTTTTCCATCTTTTACCCATGTAACAATCATTGTTACTACAGTTGCTACTGCAGGAGCCATCGTTGTTGTCAAAAATACAGATGCAAGTGATCCAACTCCATCTGCAAGAGTAGTACATGCTGCGCCGTTAAAACCATACCAGCCAAACCAGAGTATAAACACACCCAGCGCACCTAATGTCAAAGAGTGTCCCGGAATTGCTTTTGCCACTTTCTTTCCTGTCTTCTTATCAATTTTATATTTACCGATACGCGGTCCAAGAATTATTGCACCAATCAGTGCTGAAATACCACCAACCATATGAATCGCACAAGAGCCTGCAAAATCAATAAATCCTAATTTACAAAGCCATCCTTCCGGATTCCAGATCCATCCGGCCTCGATTGGATAGACAACCGCAGATATTACTGCAGAATAGATACAATAGGATGAAAATTTAGTCCGCTCTGCCATAGCTCCTGAAACAATTGTGGCTGCTGTAGCACAAAATACAAGATTAAATACAAAACTGGACCATGGAAAATTCGCATAATCAGTAAACACACTTAAGTTCGGGATTCCAATCACCCCGCCAACGTAGTTTTCACTCATCATGAGACTAAATCCTAACACAATGAATACCACTCCACCAATACAAAAATCCATAAGATTTTTCATGATAATATTTCCGGCATTCTTTGCTCTTGTAAATCCACTTTCCACCATAGCAAATCCACACTGCATAAAAAACACCAGAACCGCTCCCGTGAGGAACCACACACCCCACACATCGCTTAAAACACCTTCTAATGTCATAACATTACCCTCCTCCTGTTGTTATTAATTTTTTGACACTTGCATATGAACCAAAAAGTTCCTATAATCCAAAAAAAGTGTCTGCTCATCTGAACAAACACTCCTCTGTGTCAAAAAAGGGCATTCCATCTTACTGGAACGCCCTTGCTCTTATCACAATGCCATTTTACTTGCTTGATATAAAATTGTCAACTTTTTTGTGCATTTTTATAAATACCTTCTCGATTTTCTTCTTATTCACATCGATTTTTTGTATATTTTGCACATATTATTTTATTATCCCCGAAGCGTAGCTATCAACCTCTTAGGATACAAAAGCAAATCTAATGCGTCTTCAATGCTTTTCACACATATATCCGCATCCGCAAGAAGTTTCCCGCACATTCCTTCTTTCTCCATAACTGCAATTGCAAGTCCGCTTTCCCGACACATAAGCACATCGTTTCGACCATTCCCTATAGATACACATTTGTCTGCACCTAACTTCTCTACAATCGCCAACTTTTCCTTAAGAGCACCATTCTTCGGAAATATCTCTAGCATGACCGGCAAACCTTCACATTTTTCTTTTGCATTTCCATGAGTATCTGCTGTGAGCACATATATTTCCATTATCTCAGCCAAAGCATTCAAACGGTTCTTCACTGTTTGAGAAACTTCACCATCTATAGCGATCGTTCCATTATAATCCAAAACAAGATATTCAAGCTCCAATTTTTTATAGTCAGGTATTTCAATAAGCATTACTTTTCATCTCCATTCCCGTCACTCTTTGCCTGATAAATTCTCCGCTGTATAAGAACGTTAAGCTCTCCTCCCAGCAAAATACTATACATGCAGAAATACATCCAGAGCATGATCAGTACAATTGTCGTAAGGCTTCCATACATACTTGAAAATCCTTTGAATATATCCAGATATACAGAAAATATCCAGGATACGACCATCCATCCGAGCGCTGCAAATGCCGCTCCCGGAAGCTGTTTAACTAATTTTGTTTTTCTGTTTGGCAAAAAAGTGTAAATCAGCAGACAGAATACTACCAGTACAGCCGGCGAAATAATTGTTCTTGCTTCAATCAGCCAATCTGCAATTCCCGACATAAAAGGCACATTTTGCAGAATGAAGAGATTGATAGAGTTACCAAACACTGAAAGTACAAGCAGCAGAATAATAACAATAATAAACAGAACCGTATACAACGTAGCACGAATCCTCAGGAAAAAATAATTACGTGTCTCTCTGCAGTCGAAAATACAATTTAACCCTGTTGTGACGGAAAGAACACCTTTTCCCGCAGACCATAATGTAATCAGTAAAGTAATCGGAATGATTCCGGTAGACTGATTATATACCTGATTGACAATCGAAGTAATCAATGAATCCACTGATGAGGGAAACACCTGAATAACAGCTGTCATAACATCTGCTTTTGTTACCGGTGTAAACTGCACAAGTGTCAAAAGAAGAAGAATGATCGGGATCATACAAAGCATAAAAAAATAAGCGGACTGCGCTGCATACGCGCCCACATGTACTTTTGCAATCTCATTAGATATCTGTGATGCTTTTTCGCAAAGCTCCCTAAGTTTTTTCATAGTCCACCTCTATATATGTCCATATTTTACCCGATTTTTAAAAATTTGTCTATGAAAAAAGCCGAAATACCGCTCCACTGCTGTATTTCGGCTTTTCATCTGCTGTATTTATGCAAATTACTTTGTTAACATCATCATAATCTCATTACTTCTCTGTACAAATGCCGTCATTTCATCTGGATTTAATGGCTTATGTGCCAACATTGCAAGGTCATAAAGCTGTTTACAGATAATAGATACATTTTCACTTTCCCTATTATTAACAACATACTGTACTAATGGATGGTTAGCATTCAAAATTAATGTTCCTTCACTTCCCATGTCCATTCCCATTGCACCCATGCCATACATCTTCATCATTTCCTGCATACGGCGATTTTGCTCAGATAGAGTAATCATGGATGCTGTTTTGTCATCTTTCAGCTTTTCAATCTTCACATCAAGATTCTCATTTTCAAGCTCTTTACGGAAAATCTCTACCAGACTATCAGATATCTCTTTAAATGCTTCTTTATCTTCTTCTGTCACTTCTTCTTTGACATTTTCTGTCACATCAGCATCTATTCTCTGGAATTGGATATTTTCATATCGCTGTTCAAGCTGTGTGATAAACGGAGAGTCAATGTTGTGATTTAAAATAACTGCATCTAATCCCTGTCCACGGAACATATTGATATACTGACTCTGCTGAATTTCATCTGTAACATAATAAATTGTTGTCTTCTTTTCCTCTTTTTCTTCGTCTGCACCATTTTCTGCATTTTCAGAATCTGTACCCTGAGTTTCCTTCTCGTCTTTCAATTCACCGCCGTTTTCCTCAATGCAATCTTTAAGCGTCAGATACTTCCCATCAATATTCTTGAAAAGCACTGCGTCTTTCATCTTATCACAGAATTTTTCATCTTTCAGGCAGCCAAATTTAATGAACGGACTGATGCTGTCCCAGTATTTTTCATAATCTTCTCTTTTTGTCTTACACATTCCAGCCAGTTTATCTGCAACCTTTTTGGAAATATAATCAGCAATTTTATTGACAAATCCGTCATTCTGCAATGCACTTCTTGAAACGTTAAGCGGAAGATCCGGGCAGTCTATTACTCCTTTTAATACCATCAAAAATTCAGGAATAACCTCTTTGATATTATCCGCAATAAATACCTGATTGTTATATAACTTAATTGTACCTTCGATAGAATCATACTCTGTATTAATTCTCGGGAAGTATAAAATTCCTTTTAAGTTAAACGGATAATCCATATTGAGATGGATCCAGAACAATGGCTCTTTATAATCTAAAAATACTTTACGGTAAAATTCTTTGTAATCTTCATCAGAGCACTCATTCGGATGCTTTGTCCAAAGCGGTTGTGTATCACTCAATGAAACCGGCCGTTTTTCGATCTTTACTTTTTCTTTTGCAGGAGATACTTCTACCATCTCCTTCTCACCGTTTTCATTTTCTTTTTCTTCCATCTTGGCTTCTTCATGAATGTGCTCCACTACAATATCTGTATCTTTTAAATCCGCCTCATCGATGGTTTCATATTCTTTCTCAGCATTTGCTTTAGACAGGAAAATCTCTACCGGCATAAAAGAACAATATTTTTCAATTACTTCCCTCATGCGATATTCATTAGCAAACTCCAGACTGTCATCATTAAGATAGAGTGTAATCTCAGAACCTACCGTCTGTTTATCCCCATCTTCCATCTCATACTCTGTTCCGCCATTACTTACCCAATGTACGGGAGCTGCACCTTCTTTATAAGAAAGTGTGTCAATGTGAACTTCATCTGCAACCATAAATGCAGAATAAAATCCAAGTCCAAAATGACCGATCATATCATCTTCTGTTGTTTTATCTTTATATTTTTCCAGAAATTGTGTTGCTCCGGAAAAAGCAATCTGTGTAATATATTCTTCTACTTCATCCGCAGTCATTCCAAGACCATTATCGATGAATTTCAAAGTTTTTTCCTCTGGGTTCACGACAATCTGAATCTTAGCCTTATAGTCATCCGGAATCTGATACTCACCCATAACATCCAGTTTTTTAAGCTTTGTAATAGCATCACAACCATTTGATACTAATTCTCTTACAAAAATATCATGATCGGAATATACCCACTTCTTAATAATTGGAAATATGTTTTCACTGCTGATTGATAAGTTTCCCTTTTTTTCCATCTTTATCACTCCTATTTTCTTTTATAGACTTTGTTATTAAACAAATAATTACCTCTTAACTAAAAGATATAATAATACTGCAAAAATTAATTGTCAATAGATAATTAGCACTCTTTTTTAATGAGTGCTAACAATTCTATGAAAATTCTAAATAATTTATAAACTTTTTATTCTACAGTAATATCATTGTAAAACAAAGTCAGTATTTCTTTATAATCTTTTCCCTGTTTTGCCATCTCATTGGCACCAGTCTGACTCATTCCAATTCCATGTCCGAATCCCCCTCCGTTAATGACAAATTTAGTGCCTTTTTTCTGAATCTCAAAAAATGCACTCGGAAGAAGTTCCATACTTGGAATCCTGCTTCCGTCTTGTTTAACAATCTCATATCCTTCTCCGCCAAAGATCCTGCGGATCTTATTTTCTGTCTCAACCTTTACGCTTCCTTCTTCACCGGTTACTTTAAGACAGACAGCAACATTCCCGGGTCCCCTTTTTGTAACTTTAATTTTTTTAAGAGTTCCAATTTTTTTACCTGTATTTAGTTCTATCAGATCAGACAATTTTTCGCCGGAAATCGTTACCTTCCATCGATACCATGGCAACTTTTTCTCATAATCCCCATTCTCTCCGCTCACTTTCACTGATTTCAGATATCCGTTTTCTTTAGACGGCTTTGTCCCCCACGCTTCCATATTGGTCGTGTATCCACAGGAAGTGGAATAATAATAAGTAGCAACTACTTTTCCCCGATATCTAACTGTCTCTGCAAACGTTTCCTCTACCGCTTTCTCAGAAGATTCCGCCTGAGCGGAATTATTATATACCTGATAATCTGTACTGTCATTAACATGGGCCTTATATTCCGGATAACCATAATTCTCCATCTGCCTGTATGCATAACTTCTAGCACAAACTGCCTGGGCTTTTAATGCTTCCAGTTCATAGGATGCCGGCATCTCACTCGGAACCACACCACAAAGATAATCTTCTACCGGCAGTTCATTGACAATTACAATTCCTTCTGCCGTAGGAATCAATTCAAGAATGCCGTCATATTCCGGCACGCCATCCCCTCTTGTAATACTCCTGATTTTTATTTTTCCTTCTTTTGCCTGAACCCTTACCTTACCTTCCTGAAACAATTTACTGTCAGGTTTGATCGTAATAATTTTCTTCTTCCCATACTCCTTCGTGTGTTTTCCGTATGTAACAGTTACTTTGCTATCTGCCGATAACTTCACCTGAGAATGCACGGTGTAACGAAACCCATCTGTCATGATCAGCACACGGATTATCGGATTTGCTTTTTCCTGTTCTTTCACTGTTTTTTCTCCCTGTTCAGCCACTTTTTCTTTTATTTCTGTCTCTTGTGTACCATTCTCTTTAAAAACATCATCAATACCTCTTCCTTTTATAGCAGTTGTTAACCCTACTATAACAAACAACATTATAAGAATTGCAATTCCATAGTGAATATGACTTTTTATTTTACTGATTCTGTTCCTTTTTCGTCTATTTTTTTTCAACAAATTACCCTCTTTATTATCCAAATATTTTGATATTACAATAAAAAGACAGTCGCAAGCGACTGTCTTTTATCTTTTGTATTTTCCCCAAAATGCCGGTTCCTGTATTTTGACTCCTAGCCGTAGCCAGGTGGGTGTCCGCATCCGCTTTTCTGTCTTCCCCTGCGCAATGAGGGCCTGACATATTACGGAGATATAAGAGTCCCGTTTAAAGTAATGTAGGTTCAAAATTACAAGAGTTGTCGCACATTTCAGGTACTTGCTGAAATTATTATAACCCACTTTCTTATTTTTTACAACTATAAATGACTTCATTTCAATTTGTTATTTTTTTGACATTTCTCTTTAATTTAGAAGATTTTTATTGCTTTTACGCATTAATTATGTATAATATAAAAAAGAAGTTCGATGTTTTACAACAGTAAAGCATCCTAATAAAATCTCGCTTTTGCGAGACTTTATCAAATTTGAAAGAAAAGAGGTTAATGGAAAGATGGCAAAAATCGATTTAAGCGCATATGGCATTACTGGAACTACAGAGATTGTTTACAATCCTTCTTATGAATTGTTATTCGAAGAAGAAACAAAACCTGAACTTGAAGGTTTTGAAAAAGGTCAGGAAAGTGAACTCGGTGCAGTAAACGTAATGACTGGTATCTATACAGGTCGTTCACCTAAAGATAAGTTTATCGTAATGGATGAGAATTCTAAAGATACCGTTTGGTGGACTTCTGATGAGTATAAGAATGATAACCACCCTGCTTCAGAAGAAACATGGAAAGCAGTAAAAGATATTGCATTAGAAGAACTTTCCAATAAAAAACTTTTCGTAGTAGATGCATTCTGCGGAGCAAACAAAGATACCCGTATGGCTATCCGTTTCATTATGGAAGTTGCTTGGCAGGCTCATTTTGTAAAGAATATGTTTATCTGTCCGACAGATGAAGAACTTGAAGATTTTGAACCGGATTTTGTTGTTTATAACGCTTCAAAAGCAAAAGTAGAAAACTACAAAGAATTAGGCTTAAATTCAGAGACTGCAGTAGTATTCAATATCACAAGCCGTGAACAGGTTATCATTAACACATGGTACGGCGGAGAAATGAAAAAAGGTATGTTCTCTATGATGAACTACTATCTTCCACTCAAAGGCATTGCCTCAATGCACTGCTCCGCAAATACAGATATGAATGGTGAAAACACAGCAATTTTCTTTGGTCTTTCCGGTACTGGTAAGACAACCCTTTCTACAGACCCTAAACGTCTTCTGATTGGTGATGATGAACACGGCTGGGATGATAATGGTGTGTTTAACTTCGAAGGAGGATGCTACGCTAAAGTTATCAATCTTGACAAAGAGTCTGAGCCTGATATTTACAATGCAATCAAACGTAACGCTCTTCTTGAAAATGTTACATTAGACGCTGAAGGTAAGATTGATTTTGCAGATAAGAGCGTAACAGAGAATACACGTGTATCTTACCCAATCAACCACATTGAGAATATTGTTCGTCCGGTTTCTTCCGCACCGGCTGCTAAGAATGTTATCTTCCTTTCAGCAGATGCATTTGGTGTACTCCCGCCAGTATCTATCCTGACTCCGGAACAGACACAGTACTACTTCCTGTCTGGTTTCACAGCTAAACTTGCGGGTACAGAACGTGGTATCACAGAGCCTACACCTACATTCTCCGCTTGCTTTGGCCAGGCATTCCTTGAGCTTCATCCGACAAAATACGGCGAAGAACTTGTAAAGAGAATGGAAGCTAACGGTGCAAAGGCATATCTTGTAAACACCGGATGGAACGGCACGGGCAAACGTATCACAATCAAAGATACCCGTGGAATCATCGACGCAATCCTGAATGGTGATATTCTTAATGCACCAACAAAGAAAATTCCTTACTTTAACCTTGAAGTTCCAACTGAACTTCCGGGCGTTGACTCCGGTATCCTTGACCCTCGTGACACTTACGCAGATGCTGCTGAGTGGGATGAGAAAGCTAAGGATCTGGCAGGAAGATTTATTAAGAATTTTGCAAAATACGAAGGAAACGAAGCTGGAAAAGCATTAATACCAGCTGGTCCTCAGTTATAATAATCATAACAATGTCAAAAATCCCACACTTCAATGTGTGGGATTTTTTATACATTTTTTTGAAACACATCTGATACTATCAGATGTGTTTCTTTAATTCATTACAATTTAAAATACTTCATATTGATTTTACGGGTCCAGACAGAATAGACAACAAGAACTACCAGCACTACTGCAATCATAATCATGACCACCATATTTGCGCCTCCTATGTAGTAACAATACAGATCTACACTGCCATATATCAAAGTTGCAATTGCCAGCATAAGAACCGGCTTCTGAGCCTCTGCGCAATATCCACGATAGTCTTTGCATTTCTTTACATCAACACCTTTGGGAAGTAAGAGAGACTCTGTAATCTCTCCCTTAAACTTCAGCAAATAATATGCATACAGACAGTACAGCCCACATCCGATACTGATTACTCCAAATAATACATTTAATCCATTCATCCTCTATTACTCCTCTTTTACGCTTTTATATTCCCAACATATGTCTGACCGTTGCTTCCATCTGGTCGGTATCACATTCTGTTCTGTGGAGAATATTTGCATCAAGGATATCCTTGATTGCCTGCGGCATCTCTGTACAGGACACTTCTTTTAATTTACCAAGCAGTTCAAATTCATCTGCATCTTTATACTGACCGTCAATTGCTGTCATAACACTTTTCACAAATTTATAAGGACTGGCTGTAGACGCAATGACACATTTTCTGTCGTCACCTGACATTTCTTTATATTTTTTGCACACATGGGATGCAACCGCAGTATGCGTATCCATCACATATCCGGTTTTATTATAAATTTCACCGATTGCCTGAGCTGTCTCTTCTTCTGTTGCAAATCCTGCATCAAAATCAGAAAGTCTCTCTCTCATCTCATCCGTAATAGAATATTTTCCGCCTTTCTTCAAATCCGACATTAACTCTGCCGTCCTGGCTGCATCTTCTCCTGTAATGAGATAGATCAGTCTTTCCAGATTACTGGAGATAAGAATGTCCATAGACGGGGATGATGTCAGCACAAACTCTCTGTTTTTATCATAAATACCTGTCTTAAAGAAATCGAACAGTACTTTGTTTTCATTTGACGCACAAATAAGTTTGTGAATTGGTATTCCCATCTGTTTTGCATAATACGCTGCTAAAATATTTCCAAAATTTCCGGTCGGAACTACAACATTAATTGTCTCCCCTTCCTCAATTTCTTCATTCTCTAAAAGCTTTGCGTAAGCATACACATAATAAACAACCTGAGGAACAAGCCGTCCGATATTAATTGAATTTGCAGAGGAAAACTGATATCCTTTTTCATTCAGCTCTCTTGCAAGCTCCTTATTCTCAAACATTGCTTTTACCCCATTTTGAGCATTGTCAAAATTACCATGAATTGCAACCACATCTACATTACTTCCCTTTTGTGTAGCCATCTGTAATTTTTGTACCTTGCTGACACCATCTTTTGGATAAAATACAATAATTCTGGTTCCTTTAACATCCGCAAATCCTGCCAACGCAGCCTTTCCTGTATCTCCAGACGTAGCTGTGAGGATCACGATCTCATTTTTCACATGGTTCTTCTTTGCAGACGTAGTCAGAAGATGCGGCAGAATAGAAAGCGCCATATCCTTAAACGCAATTGTAGCTCCATGGAATAGCTCCAGATAATAAGTATCATCTACTTTTACAAGAGGCACTATTTCCTCTGTATCAAATTTGCTGTCATATGCTTTGCCAATACATTCTCTTAACTCTTCTTCTGTGAAATCGGTCAAAAAGTTTTTCATGACAGCATATGCCATTTCCTGATAACTCATTTTTTTCAGCTCACCAAAAGGAATATCCAGCTTCGGAATCTGCTCTGGCACGAACAGACCTCCATCCGGTGCAAGTCCGGTCAATATTGCTTCAGAAGCGGTTACTTTCAATTCTGAATTTCTTGTACTTTTGTAATGTAAACTCATAATTATACCTTTCTATTACTTTTTGCTGTTCGTGTATTTTACAAGTCCCCCAGCTGCAATCAGTTTCTGCATAAACTCAGGGAACGGTTGACCTTGAAATTCTGTTCCTTTTGTACGATTATAAATTTTACCGCTGTCGAAATCTACTTCAACTTCATCACCGGCCTCTATACCTTTTGCAGCCTCCGGACATTCAATAATCGGAAGTCCAATGTTAATTGCATTTCTATAGAAAATTCTTGCAAATGTCTCCGCAATTACACAGCTTACACCTGCTGTTTTCAGACACAATGGCGCATGTTCTCTGGAAGAACCACATCCAAAGTTTTTATTTGCAACAATTAAATCGCCAGGCTGAACCTTCTTTACAAAATCCGGATCAATATCTACCATCGCATGACTTGCAAGCTCTTGCGGATCAAAGGAATTCAAATATCTTGCCGGAATAATAACATCTGTATCTACATTATCACCATATTTAAATACATGTCCTAATGCCTTCATTATTTGTCACCTACTTTCTCAGGATTTGCAATGTATCCCGCTATCGCACTTGCCGCTGCCACTTCTGGCGACGCAAGATAAATAAGGGAATCCACATGTCCCATTCTTCCCACAAAATTACGGTTTGTTGTTGAAACACATTTTTCTCCTGCTGCCATAACTCCCATATGACCTCCCATACAAGGTCCGCAGCTAGGGGTATTAACTGCACATCCTGCATCTACAAAAATGTCAAGCAAACCTTCTGCTATACACTGTTTATAAATTTTCTGTGTAGCCGGAACTACCATTACACGTACATCCGGATGTACTGTATGGCCTTTCAGAATAGCGGCTGCTTTTCTCATATCTGTAATTCTTCCATTTGTACATGATCCAATCACAACCTGATCAATTTTGATTGGCTCCATTGCTTCAATTTCATCAATGGTCTTCGCATTGCCCGGAAGATGAGGGAACGCAACAGTCGGGCGTACTTTTGACAAATCAATTTCCACAACCTCATCATATTTTGCATCTTCATCTGCCTGATAAATCTTATATGCTTTCTTTGTGTGTTCTTTCAAATACTCTTCCGTCAATTCATCTACCGGGAAGATTCCATTCTTTGCACCAGCTTCAATTGCCATATTTGCCATTGTAAAACGGTCATCCATCGAAAGATTCGCAATCCCATCACCAACGAACTCCATAGATTTATAAAGAGCTCCATCCACGCCTATTTTTCCAATAATATGGATAATGATATCCTTACCTGTCACATATGGACCTGGTTTTCCACTAAGTACAAATTTAATTGCACTCGGAACTTTGAACCACAGCTCTCCTGTTGCCATACCGGTTGCAATATCTGTAGTTCCCACACCGGTTGAAAATGCTCCAAGCGCTCCATATGTACACGTATGTGAATCTGCACCGATAATACACTCTCCGGCTGCAACTACTCCAGCCTCAGGAAGAATCGCGTGCTCCACACCGGATTTTCCCTGTTCAAAATACCAGGATAATCCCTGTTCTTTCGCGAACTCGCGAATTGCTTTAGAATTTTCAGCAGACTTAATATCTTTATTTGGTGTAAAATGGTCAGGCACAAAAACAACCTTATCTTTATCAAATACTGTATCTGACATCTGTTTTAAAATCGGCAGAGCCATTGGTCCGGTAATATCATTTGCCATAACCACGTCTAATTTTGCTTCAATTAACTGACCTGCTTCAACAGAATCAAGCCCTGCATGCGCAGCCAGAATTTTCTGCGTCATTGTCATTCCCATTACGACAACCTCCTTCTTTTCTTCTTAACCTTTATGTGCTATTCTACCACAAGTAAATATAGAGGTGCAAGAAAGAATAGCAATAAAGTAAAGTAATAAAGCAGAGTGACACAAAAATACTCTCTGCACACAATCTTTCCTGTAAACAGATTAAAAAATATATTAAAAATATCTTTTTCTAACTGCCAGAACTGCCACTGCAAAAGCTGTTATCATAAAAGCTGCCAGGGTACCCGGTTTTGAAATGTCCCCGGTTTTTACGATATTCTTTTTTGGTGTCCCTTTCTTCGGTTCTGATACCCTAAGAACTTTTTGGACATGAATTGTCTGCCCTTTATCATCTATCTCCTTATGTTGCGCAACCAACACCTCACTTTCTCCGTCATCTGATAATTCATAAAGTTCTTCAAAAACCACAAGATCTTTTCCTTCCATTTTTGAAGCATCAAACTCAAACTCGACATCAATCTTTTCTCCCGTACTTTGCGCAACGAATAATTTTTCAGCTATAATTGGTTTCCCATTTTCATCCTTTAAAACTTCTTTTGTATTCTTATCTATAATTGTTCCGCTAAGACGATATTTCATATTCTTCGTCAGATACATACATTTCACTGTATCAATCACTGTAACCGAATTATTCGGTGCAATTTCATGCGTACCTGTTTCTTTTCCTTTTGCGGTAGTATAAATAGAAATCTTATAATTCTCTATATTATTTAATTCTACCACAACATGATTCTTTCGGATTGTTACAGTATCTTTATACATTGATGTACAGGCATTTCCTTCTCCCCGTATTTCACAAAGTTCATAAGTATCATACGGAAGAGCCCCTAAATTATCATCCGGCTCCATATCAGAACCATCTGCCATCATTCCAAACCAAATGCCATCTCCCTGCTTTTCGCCATTTGTATTTGTGGAATGCCTGATAAAATCACTTGATGTACTGTACTCTCCGTTTTCATCTGTCACAAAACAATGAGTCTCTCCTGTCGTCTTAGAAGTAAGCCTGAACATGATACCTGCCATTGCCTTATCACTTTCTCCATCAACTTTACGGAGTGATAGATCACCGCGCACCACTTGATTTGCTGCTTTATATTTGTTTCCCACCTGAAATTCCGCAGTCTTTCCTTCCGCTTTCTGAATAATCTGCGTCACAACACATCCTGTCTTTTTTTCTTTTGTCATTACATTTTCAATATAAGAGTCCTGAAGCGTATATCCTTCCGGAGCCTTTGTCTCCTGTATCGTCACAGTTCCAAGAGGAAGTACCACCTTATCCTTAACTTTATAATATTCATCTCCCCCAACTTTACATTCCGAATTCTGCATATCTGCACAATATGTGACTTGTCCGTCTTTTTCCAGTTTTATAGCTTTGATCACCCATTTTCTTTTTGCCAAAGATTGATAAGAATCGTATTCAGGAACTTTATCTTCATCAAAATAATCATCATAATAGCAAACGGTAAACTCTGCTCCTTCCAGAGATGCTTCTCCCTGTGCTGAAGCAATGCCGGTTTCCTTATCGACTTTATCCAGAATCAATGAAGTTTCTGCATATCCCGGTTTTTCTTTCACATCAAGAACTTTGTTTTCTCCATACCCAACTTCTACGTTATAAACCGTGTCATCTAAAAGATAACCCTTTGACGCCTTTATCTCTTTTAAATAATATTTCCCTGCTTCTATTGTGATTTTTTCAGTATTTCCATCTTTATCTGTGGTCAATGTGTTTACCAGACTGGTACATGAACTGTCACTGTAAACTCCATATTGTGCTCCCAGAAGAGTATAGCATTGATTATTATTTATTAACTCAGGCATATCAGATGATTTCCGCACTGTCAATTCCCCAGTTTTCAAAACAGGTGCCAATAAAATTGCAACTTCCTGCACATCTTCAATCTCAATATTCTGCCAAGCGGTTCCTTGCCCTTCATAACTCGGCGCTTCTTCCTTTATTCTTTTTTCCAGATCTGAATAAAATTTTTTCTGTTCATCTACTGACATATCAATATCACAGACATACTGTCGCCATCCGCCATCTCCGATATGCTCTCTCTGTATATACCAGATCATGCATTGTGTCAGCATATACTTTTCGGCTGTTGTATAGTTATCCATATCAAAAATATGTTTTTGTGCCAGACAAGCCATAACAAGCTCATCGCCCGGAAGATATTTTTTTATATTTACTTCTTTCGCCTCCCCCGGCTCTGAGGATTTTGTCATCGAAACGCAATACGCTCTCTGACCATCTACTTTATGCATTTTTGCCTGATAATGCATTCTAAGTTCACCATTGTGATATTGATCATAATATCCCACATAGCTTTCTGTGATTTCAGGGGCCGCTGCTTTTACTCCTTCAACCGAAAAAAAGAATACAGTAATAAGTGCCATAGCCATTAAAAGAGCTATCGCCACAATCTTTCTTATGTTTTTTCTGTTCATTTTTTACTCCTTTTCCTTGTAAAACAATAGTTTCAAATAAAAATCCAAAAATAGTAACTGATTATAATTTTTGAAACCGCCCCCTTTATACTAATTTCTCGCTTTGGAAATCTGGGATGATCTTTCCCATGAGGAATACCTCAATTTTGAAATGATTAGAAATTTTTTAGATAATAGAATTTCTTAGACGAGTGTTATTATCATAAATATATTTTTACTATTTGTCAATAGCTTCATTTATTTTTACATCCAAACATTTAATTGCCAGCCTCATCAATTAGTGATATTATAAAGGAGGGTTATAGAGAATAATTATCAATAACAATAACAACAAAAAGAGGGAAAATAATGACACTAAAAGAAGGAAAAAACAATAAGACTTATCAGGTAGTTTCCATAGATATAGAAACAAAACTTGAAAGACGTCTTGAATCGCTTGGTCTTACAGAAGGTACATATGTTACAATTTTAAATAATGATAAAAAAGGATCTCTTACTGCCAAATTCCGGGGAACTCGGTTTGCTCTTGGTAGAAGAATTGCAGATCACATTGAAGTAAAGGAGGCTGTTCTCTCATGAATACTCCAGTTAAAGTAGGATTTATCGGAAACCCTAACTGCGGAAAAACGACTCTTTTTAACGCATATACAGGTGCCAATCTGAAAGTTGCAAACTGGCCCGGCGTCACTGTCGAGAAAAAAGAAGGGCAAACAACCTATCAGGGCGCAACATATAAATTAATTGATCTTCCCGGTATATACAGTCTGAGTTCTTATACTATGGAAGAAACCGTATCAAGGGAGTGCATTATGAGTGATGAAGTCGATGTAATAGTAGACGTTGTTGATGCTTCCAGCCTTGAACGAAATCTCTATCTCACTTTACAGCTCATTGAACTCGGCAAACCGGTAGTTCTCGCACTGAACATGATGGATATCGTAGAAGAACGCGGAATGGAGATAGATCTCCATCGTCTTCCTGAAATGCTTGGCATTCCTGCTATTCCTGTATCTGCCCGAAAAAAAAGCGGTCTTTCCATATTGATGCACGCAGTAGCCCATCACAGCGAAAATCAAAAACAGGGACCATTTATTCATCACCACCCTGGCAAACACTCTCAGCACGCGCATAATCATCACGATGAATATGCCATGGTCTATGAAGACTATATTGAAGATAAGATCGACGTTCTCCTAAACAGACTGGAAGAACATTATCCGGATTTACCTAACAAACGCTGGCATGCAATCAAGCTTCTTGAAAAAGATAAAAACGTCACCGAAAAATATCCTATGAAACTTGATGATATTATAGACCGGAGTTATGAAAAAGACATCATCAATCAAAAATATGATTTTATTGAAGAAATCATTTCCGAAGTACTCGTAAATAAATCAAAAAAAGAAGCATCTACAGATAAAATTGACCGGTATCTTACAAGTCGATGGCTGGGACTTCCTATTTTCCTTTTGATTATGGCACTTGTCTTCTTTTTAACCTTTACTATTGGCGACTGGCTAAAAGGATATTTTGAAATCGGTCTGGAAATTTTTTCAGCTTTCGTTGCAAAGGGATTATCAGCAATACATACAAATGAAATGGTCACTTCCCTCGTATTGGATGGAATCATAGCCGGTGTTGGAGGAATTCTGACATTCTTGCCTAATATCTTTATTCTGTTCCTCGCACTTGCTATATTGGAAGATAGCGGATATATGGCACGAGTGGCTTTTATTATGGATGATATTATGAGTCATCTGGGATTATCCGGACGAGCTTTTCTTCCTCTACTTTTAGGATTTGGTTGCTCTGTCCCCGCCGTCATGGCATCCCGCGCTCTGGAGCATCCGAAGGATCGTTTTAAAACAATTTTGGTCACTCCATTTATGTCATGCAGTGCCCGACTTCCAATCTATGTATTATTTTCTTCCATGTTTTTTGGAGAAAATGCGATGTTTGTATGTTATTCCCTCTATCTTTTGGGAATTATGGTAGCAATTGTAACTGCTTACGTCCTTTCGAAAATCGACGGCAGTAAAGCGGAACACGCCTTGTTGATTGAATTGCCGGAGTATAAGTCTCCTAATGCACACACAATTGCAATTTATGTTTGGGAAAAAGTAAAAGATTATTTAACAAGAGCCGGAACTGTTATTTTTATAGCATCTGTAATTATGTGGATCATACTTAATTTTGGTCCTCAAGGCTATGTGACAGAAATCAGCCAGAGTTTTGGCTCATTAATAGGAAAAGCAATCGTTCCTATTTTTAAACCTGTAGGACTGGGATATTGGCAGATTATTGTTGCACTGATCGCAGGAATTGCTGCAAAAGAAGTTGTTGTATCAAGCTGCAGTGTTCTTTTTGGGGTTCAAAATATCACTTCTGCCCATGGCATGAGTTCTATGGTATCCGCCCTCGGAGCAGTTGGATTCAGTGCTCCTAATGCTTATGCACTGATGGTCTTCTGCCTCCTTTACATCCCATGTACTGCAACTATTGCCACAATACACAGAGAACTGGGAAACTGGAAATCAACCATTTTCATTATGCTATATCAGTTGGCAACTGCATGGTGTATGAGCTTTATTGTATATCATATTGGAATACTTTTTTAAAAAAGAATACATAAATCAAACAGGGGTATAACTGCTATAGCAGTTATACCCCTGTTTGATTAATACAATTTTCCGCGCAAATATTCAAACTCAATCGGATCAATGGGATCAATCGGATTCTCAATCTCACTCTTTAATTTTCGTCTTCTCCTCTTGAGCAATTCTCCGCCTTTATTATAGACCCAAAAAGAATATGCCAAAAGCTTACTTGCCTTGCCGATTCTTTCCTTTGTAGTCTTATCATAGAGCGTTCCTCCCACTTCAATCGGAACCTTTTTCCTAATAAGAGAAATTAATTCTGTTTCACATGACACCCACTGCGGTAAAATCGTATATGCCTTGCCGACACATTCAATCTTGTGAGAATCACTTCCGCCAATCCCCGGTTTTTTGTATTTACAGGCAAGCTTTAAAGCTCCTTCATTTGAACTCTCCGGTTCACAGGCGTTAAAAGTTTCAATAAAATCAAACCTTTTAATAATTTCAGGAGAAGTATAATACTTTTTCGTCTGAGCAAAACTCATATATTTCTCTCCACACGGATGTGCGGGACCTAATATCCCACCATGGCGATGTACAAAGTCAATCAATGTTGCCACTCTCATCCCCCGAAGCTCCAAAAGACGCATTTTGACCCCTTCCGGCATAATACAGATAATGTGTCCGGCATCACGAGTATCATATTCTATTCCTTTTAACACTACAAAGTCCTCATGTGCCTTGCCTTTCATATGATATTTCCAATGCCTGTATCCCTCATAGGTGTCATGGTCTGTAATGAGCATTCCATCAAAACCTTCTTGTTTTAATTTGGTAATGTACTCATCAAGACTCACTTTGCTGTCAATCGACCCCTCTTTCACATGACAATGCATATCTAATTTCATAGACGGAGCCTCCTTTACCATTCAATTTCTTCCTTATACAAATATTATATCACTTTTCATTAAAAATACAATCAGAAGGCTCCTGATGGATTATATTGCCTGTGTTTCTTTCAGAAATGAAGCACCAAGTATACCACAGCTTAACCATATTAAAAGGCAAGTATACTGGGATATATCAATTCCTGTAAAACCATATATGATTCCTACAGCAATCTGAATACAAATGCAAATGACTGCAGCAATTTTTTTTAATTTTCCGAACATAAAAAAGCACCTCTCTTTCTATATTCAGACTTTATCAGAAGTCCTGTATCATAAAAGGTCCTTTACTTATGCTTCACCAAAGCTTCACCAAACTTTTTTAAACCTTAAAATATATTATAGCAAGTGCCGGGGAACATTATAACTAATGCGCCCCGGCACTTTTCAATCTATCTATAGGCCATTTGGATATTAGACTGCTCTTGTATACTTTTCAAGCCATACTTTTTCCTCATCATTCAGATATGGGGAAATAGTATCATATACTTTCTTATGATAATTATTCAATAATTTTTTCTCTTCATCTGTCATGATATCCGGATTGATTGCATCCAGATCCATTGGGATCAGTGTAATCTCATCGAAATACATAAACTGTCCATATTCATTCTTCTCGCCTTTACAGCACAGAAGTTCATTTTCCAGACGGATACCATGAGAACCTTCTATATAAATTCCCGGTTCATCTGTGATAACCATACCTTCCTGTAATACAGCTGTATCACCTTTTACATATCTGTATCTGAAGCTTGCCGGACCTTCATGAATATTCAAGAGATATCCTACTCCATGACCTGTTCCGTGATTAAAGTTCATATTACGATCCCAGAATGGTTTTCTGGCAAGAATATCAAGTACCATTCCTGTACAGCCTTCCAGGAATTTTGCACTTCCAAGTGAAAGATTACTAATTGCAACAAGTGTAAAATCATCTTTCATCTGCTGTGAAATTTCACCCAGTGCATAAGTTCTTGTCACATCTGTTGAGCCTTCCCAGAATCCTGCTCCTGTATCTGTGAGGAACAGGCCTCCTTCTTTCAGTTCAACATCTGTTTCCGGTGATGGCTCATAGTGAACGATTGCTCCATGTTCGCCAAAAGATGCAATCGGTTCAAAACTCGGACGGATAAAATTACCCATTTCTTTTCGAAATTCATCCAGTTTCTCAGAAGCGCTGATTTCAGTAATTTTAATCTTACCCACATTTTCTTTCAGCCATTTCATAAATCTTACATGCGCTACGCTGTCTTTAATCTGAGCTTTACGAATATTCTCAACCTCAACCGGATTCTTCATTGCTTTCATAAGAATAGATGGATTCTGCGCTTCGACCTTTTTTACATTTTCCGGTATATTATTGTACAATGCATAGTTTAATTTATCCGGATCGATCAGTGCAGCGACATCTTCTCCTAATTCACGGATATCATTATAAATATCATTATATGGATGGATATGTACGTTCAGTTCTGCCAGTTGAGCTTTAATCTCGTCATTCAGTTTACTCTCATCAACATACAACTCCATACAATCCATTTTGATAATGGCATATGACAAAACAAGTGGGAAAAATGCAATGTCATCTCCACGAATATTTAAAATCCAGCAGATATCATCAAGAGTTGTTAAAACATGTACATTTGCACCGGCTTCCTCCATCTTTTCACGGATTCTCTTCAATTTATCAGCAGCGGATTCTCCTGCATATTCTATTCCCAGTGAAAATGCAGGTGCCTTTGACAGTTCCGGGCGATCTTCCCAGACCAGACTGATCAAATCCTCATGATAAACAACCTTTGCCTGTTTTTTCTTAGCAACTTCTTCATAACCTTGTCCTTCTCCGACAGATACTACTCGTCCGTCAAATCCAAGCGTATCTCCTGGTTTCAGGATTTCTTCCAGATATTCTGCAATACTTGGAACCCCAGGCATATACATTTTCATAAGTTCTACCGTTGTATCTTTAAGCTGTTGTGCTGCCTGGATAAAATAGCGTGCATCTGTCCAGAGGCGGGCTTCATTTTTCGTGATTACAGCTGTACCCGCTGAACCGGTAAATCCGGTAATATAACTTCTAGCTTTAAAATATTCCCCTACATATTCGCTTTGATGAAAATCAGCTGTCGGAATAATATATACATCAATTCCTTTTTCTTCCATCTTCGTCCGTAAATTTTTCAATCTCTCAGGAATACTCATTGTTTTCACCTCTTTATTGATTTTGAACACTTAATTGTTTTCTTCAGCTTTCTATTCTTCATCCTCGTTCTTAACAAGTGATGTCAGTGGTTTATCCAAAATTACCAAAAGAGCAACCGCAACAAAAGCAACCACAGCAACAATAATACATGCTGTTGTAAACTTCATGGAACCACCAAATAATCCATTATACAGATATCCATATCCTAAAGATGCAAAGAAGATTGCAAATCCCCATACAGATCCCATAGTTGCGTAAAGACGGCTTGGTGCATATTTGGCAATAAAGGAAGAGCCTAATGGAGAGAAGAACATTTCACCCAATGTGATGAACAGGGCAAAAATAACCAGCCACAGGCAGCTAATCTGTCCATCCCCGCGCATAACATCAAGAAGTGCGAAGTAAACATAACCAACACCAAGTGTACCGATACCAAGTGCACACTTCTTATAGATACTCATATCTCCCTTTGGCCTGTTTGCTAAGTAACTCCAAAGTTTTGGTGTTACAAATAATCCAACTAATATGCAGAACAATGCATTTGCAGCATCAAACCATGTAAGCGGCACTGTGTATCCGCCGATTACCCAGTTTGCATTTTCTCCCCAGTAATAATATACCGGCAGGTATGCCAGATACCAGAAAATCCAGAAAACAATAGCGAAGAGGGAAATAAGGAAAATAGCACCAATTCTCTTTTTCTCCACCTTTGTATATGGAACCTTTTTCTGTTCTTTCTGTTTTTCTTTTTCTTCAGCTGCACGTGCTTTTTCTTCATCACTCAAAGTGCTCTTAAATGGTTTTGTACCAATATCGCCCATAAAACGACATCCAACTGTAAACCATATTGCTCCTACAACCATCAACAAAGCTGCAATCTTGAAACATGGGCGGTATCCCATTACATCACCATGTCCGAATACATCTTTGTACAAAATACCAACCAGGAATGGACCTGCAAATGCACCGATATTACACAGAGCATAACGAATAGAATATGCTGCATCCAATTGATCTTCTTTTACAAGACGTCCAAGGATTGTACCCGGCTTATAAAATGCAAGACCGATACTAATGCACCAGATCATAACGTAAACCATCTTGCTGTCTGTAGCAATGGAGCCACACCAATATCCCACACCACAAAGAAGCATACCTATCGGTGTCGTATATCTGGATCCAATCAAGCGGTCACAAATAAACGAACAAACAATTGGTAATCCATAAGAAAATGCGGTTAACTGAGACTGCATAGTTGCAGCTTCTCCCTCTGATAATCCAAGTCCTCCCGTTGCAACACTTGCTGCAATGAAAATCAAAAGAATGGAACGTCCCAGGTAATAAGAGAAACGCTCAAAAATCTCTGTAGTTGTACATGCCCAAAATCCCAGAGAAAACTTATTTTTTACTTTTGTACCCATTTTTTCTTTTCCTCCTCCTTATCTGATATCTTCTCAATGTCAATGGCGGCCGCATATTAGAGAAAGACATCAGATTTTTTGTAGATTATTGATAATTAATAATTTATAATGAATTATATAATATATACAAAAACTTGTCAAGTTTTCTTATGGAATTCGACATTTTTAATATCAATTAAATTTTCCATGTCATTTTTGCCAACAGTCGCCGCCACCCGTAAAACGGGTGGCTCGACTCGCTGGGTATAACCCCTTGA
>JBJFCD010000022.1:0-5359 GCA_051888795.1 Lachnospiraceae bacterium
TGCGGAAAGGAGAAAAAATGTCAGGATACAGAAAAGCGTTTAAAAAAGCTTTTCCCTATACGATACCGGTATTGACTGGTTATTTGTTTATTGGGATAGCATTTGGTGTGATGTTTGCGGAAAAAGGATATTCATTTTTATGGGCAATGCTCATGAGTATACTCGTGTATGCAGGATCCGGGCAATATCTGGCTGTGAATTTTTTTACGCCTGGTGTTTCCTTTCTCCAGATAGTATTTATGACACTTATGGTAAATATACGTCACGTTTTTTATGGAATTTCGCTTCTGGAGAAGTTTAATCATATGGGGAAAAAGAGATGGTATATGATTTTTGGACTTACAGATGAGACATATTCTCTGCTCTGCACAACGAAAGTACCTGAAGATGTAGAAGAAGAAAAATTTTTGTTCGCGATATCTATTATGAACCAGTCGTACTGGGTGATCGGATCGGCAATCGGAGGGCTTGCAGGAACACTTCTCCCGTTTAATTCAGAAGGAATTGATTTTGCAATGACTGCATTGTTTGTGGTAATCTTCATTGAACAGTGGATGGAGAAGGAAAACAGGATACCGGAAATAGTTGGAGTTGCTGCAGCGTTTATCTGCCTGCAGATTTTTGGCGCATCAAAGTTTGTGTTGCCTTCAATGCTGCTTATTATTATGGTGTTGTTTCTCTCAAGGACAAAACTGGAAGGGAAGGTGGAAGATACATGCCTGTAGATGCTGTTACATCATTATTGATTATTTTTGTAGTTGCGGTTACGACATTTGCAACCAGACTGGTACCGTTTCTTATTTTCCCAAAAGGAAAGGAAATACCTCCTGTCATCAGATATCTTGGAAAAGTGCTGACACCTGCTGTGATAGGAATGCTGGTTGTTTATTGTCTTAAGTCAACAACAGTCATGGAATCGCCTTATGGGATACCGGAATTAATATCTGTTGCGGTGACTGCATTACTTCATGTGTGGAAGAGAAACAATCTCTTGAGTATCGGTACGGGTACAATTTTGTATATGTTTCTGATTCAGGTAGTATTTTGAAAATTCGACACGGTTTCATCACAAATTGAACACAATTAGAGGTTAAACTACAAACATAGTATAAAAATACTATTTGAGATATCATCTCATGAAAGGAGAAATCAATATGGATAACCAATATAGTTATTATACACCAAATGATAATGACACAAATTATCAGTCTGGTAATAATGATCCGAATTATAATCAGAAACCACATCGCAATCACAATAAAAAAGCGCCGAACTGGTTGAAAGCAGTAGGCCTTGGCCTGATCATTGGTATTGTGGCATGTGTAGCTTTTCAGACATGTAATTTTGCAGTGGCAAAAATCTTTGGAACAACAGAATCAGAAAATGAAGAAAAGCAGGAGCCTGTAGAAAGTGCAAAACTGACTTCCGGAAGTGTGAATGCAGTCACTTCGGACATTTCTTCAATCGCTAAGAATGCTATGCCATCAGTTGTATCTATTACAAACATGAGTGTAAAGCAGGTACAGAATTTCTTTGGAGGCATTCGGGAGGAAGAAAGTACCAGTGCAGGTTCAGGTATTATCATTGCACAGAATGATACAGAGCTTCTTATTTTGACAAATAACCATGTTGTGGAGAATAATGATACATTAACTGTTTCTTTTATTGATGAAGAGAGCGTGGAGGCTAACATTAAGGGAACAGATCCTGACAGAGATCTTGCAGTAATTGCTGTTCAGATGTCAGACATTAAAGATACAACGAAAAAAGAGATTGCAGTTGCCCAGATGGGAGATTCTACGAAACTTCAGGTTGGTGAGCCTGTAATTGCAATCGGAAATGCTTTGGGATATGGACAGTCTGTAACATCCGGTATTGTTTCTGCGACAGAGAGAGTACTTGAAGGATTCGACAGCGAACTCATCCAGACTGATGCCGCAATCAATCCGGGAAACAGTGGAGGAGCTCTTTTGAATCTTAATGGAGAAGTAGTAGGAATTAACACAATCAAGGTTGCTACAGATGCAGTGGAAGGTATGGGATATGCAATCCCGATTTCGGATGCAGAGGATGTCATAACAGATCTTATGAATCAAAAGACAAAAACCAAAGTTGCAGAAGGTGAGCAGGGGTACCTTGGAGTTCAGGGTGTAGATGTATCTGAAGACAGTGCTCAGATGTATGGTATGCCAACGGGAGTTTACGTTTCAGAAGTACTTGCAGGAAGTGGAGCTAAAAAAGCTGGAATTACAAAAGGCAGTATCATCACAAAGTTGGAAGGAACATCTGTTGACAGCATGGAAGCGTTGAAAGAACAGCTTCAATATTATGCGGCGGGAGAGACTGTTGAAGTCACAATACAGGTTCCGTCAAATAATGGTGAATATGTGGAGAAAACGGTAAAAGTAACACTTGGAAAGAGTAGTTAAATTATTTACAACATTTGCTATTTTTGTGAGCTTGTAGTATAATCTATATTTATAAGAGATTATGAGTCGAGGAGGCACAAAGTACAAATGAAATGTCCGATATGTGGTCAGGAGTTAAGGCCGGGAAAAAAAGATCCAAATTATTTACTTTGTTATAATTGTAAGAAGAAATACAAAGTTCCACAGAGCAGTACACCGAAGCAGGCAGAAAAGCCGGCTAAAAATGCCACACCAAAGCAGGCTGTAAAGAAACGCAAGATTCGCGATGATGAGGAAGAAGAGCAAAAATATGGAAACATTCCTCCTAAGAAGGTTCGCGATAAGCGTGAAGAAGAGATGCGCAGAGCATATGATGAGATGCTTGCGGTTGGAGATGGAAAGAGCAAAAAGAAGAAATCAAAAGATAAAGTGAATACAAAGAAGCGTCAGAAAGACTATGACGATTATTACGATGATGATAATTATTACGACGATGATTATTATGATGATGATGAAAAAGTGTCCAAAGCACCAATTATCATACTCGCCATTCTTATCATCCTCGTAGCTGCAGCAATTGCATATATGCTGTTCTTTAGATAAAAAGTTATGATGTAGATGATGTTGAACGGGCTGGAAAATCCAGCCCGTTTTTTGCACTTATATATAGAATTAGCCTATAAATAATTGTAATTATAGGACATATCAATTTGAAGGGGCAGTTAAGAGAGTGGTATACTTATGTTAGTGTTAAGTAAATGACAAAGGAGGAAAGATATGAAAAAGACAATGAATATGCTTCGAAAAGTATCTGTCTTTGCTGTGGTTATATTTGCAGTAACAATAATTACAGGAATTACTTCTATCGAAGCAGAAGCGGCAACTGCAAAGCCAACAAAGATTGCCCTTGAATCATCTGTGTCTAAGAAAGTCATTGATGTAAAAGGGAAAACGACAATTTCTGTCAGCAGTGTAAGTCCTGCTGATGCAGACAAAGCAGTGACATTCAAATCCAGCAATACAAAAATTGCCACAGTATCCGCTAAAGGTGTTGTAACAGGAAAAAAAGCCGGAACTGTAGTTATCACTGTAACATCAAAAGCTAATAAAAAAGTCAAAGCAACAATAAAAATTAAAGTGAAAAATATGAAACCATCATCAGTTACTATGCCAAAGAATTTTTCTCTCGGTAAAGGGGAAAAAGAATCGTTGACAGTAACTGTAAAACCGGCTGGTGTTTATGCACCGATAAAATGGTCAAGCAGTAACACAAAGGTTGCCACAGTTTCTTCTAAAGGTGTTGTTACTGCAAAAGCTGATGGTAAGGCTATTATTACAGCAAAATTGACTCAAAAGAATAGTTCTGGTAAATACCTGACATCAAAAACGACTGTGACAGTAACAACAAAAGTAAGTTCTGTAGTTCTTTCAGAAGAAAATATTACAATCGGTGTCAAAGGAAGAACGAAAGCTTTGAAAGCAACTGTAAAGCCATCTTCAGTGTCCAATAAAAAAGTAGAGTGGATCTCTTCCGATGAAAACATTGCAACTGTTGACTCAAATGGTGTTGTTACTGCAACAGGATATGGAGAAACCGAAATTACAGCAACTGCATCAGATGGATCTGGAAAAAAAGCTGTATGTAAAGTATCAGTTGTAAAACCTACAGCGGAAAAACGCGATGTATATGTATCTCCTGAATATATTAAGAGCGTCATGGATGGTGATCAGGAAGAGTCAAAAGATTATGTGGTTCTAGATACATCTACAGCTGTGGATACATATAATGAAGGACATATCCCAGGGTCTTATCACTGTTCTGTCCGTTTGATAGAGACAAGTACTTATGCTGCATATGCAAATAATACTATTGATTATACAGATGAGAATCTTGGTAATCTATTAGCACCGGAAGAATTAGCAAAGGTATTAGCAAAATATGGTATTACAAAAGATACTACAGTTATTTTATATGGAGTGCATCCTGCGACAGACCGCGTTGCGTTCTGTTTCCTGTATTGTGGTGTTGAAAATGTAAAAGTCTTAAATGGAAGTTTGGCAAATTGGAAGAAAGCAGGATTTGAAGTTGAGACAACTACCAATGAACCGCCGACAAAAGATAATTACGAGTTTGGTTCTGAGATTCCGGCACATCCGGAATATATTATGTCGAAAGATGATTTGAAAAAGAATTTGGCAGAAAATAAAAATTTCCGTCTTGTAAGTATTCGTAGTCTTGATGAGTTCAAAGGTCTTTCTGATGGAAATTATCCAATGCTTCAGGAAAAAGGAGAAATTGCCGGAGCTGTATTTGGACGTGCGGGAAATGACGCAAATACTATGGAAGAGTATATGAATGAAGATGGAACTATTATTTCTTATGAGACTTTTAAAGGCTTCATGGAAGAGAGTTATGTATACTCGACAAATGAAGTATGCTTTTTCTGTGGAACAGGATGGAGAGCAACAATGCCATTACTCTTAGCCTATGAAAAGGGCTGGGATGTATCCTTATACGATGGTGGATGGTGGCAGTGGACACGCGATCTTGAACACAATGAGATACAGATGCTGACGCCAGAACAGGCAAGAACATGTAGCCGATTTGCATATAATACCACAGAAGTTACTCTGAAGGTCGGTGACACATTTAAGAATGATGACATTGATATTTTCCCTGCAAGTGGAACACTCCCGACAGTACGTTTTAAATCTGATAATACAAATGTAATGACTGTGGATGAGAATGGAAATGTAACTGCAGTAGGTGAAGGAACAGCGACAATTAAGATGATTGCAACTGATTTTTCGGGAAGAAATACATATTACACTGTAACAGTGGAAGCAGCGGAAGCACCGGAAGAAACAGATGAAACTGAAACGCCAGAAGCAGGAGAAACAACTGAGGAGCAAAAAGCCGCAGAAGAGTAAAATTTTAATAAAATAAAATC
>JBJFCD010000023.1:0-5350 GCA_051888795.1 Lachnospiraceae bacterium
TCAACCATGCTATATTTACAGAAGAGTAAAGAAAAAGCGGACGGTAAAGTCCACGGAAAGGATGAAATTCAGATGAACACAGCTATGATTTTTGGTTATCTTAAAAATGAACGGTATGATGAAGCGCTAGATAGTAATCAGGGCTTGGTTTTAGCGTACACATTTTTAAGAGAGCGAAAACGTAGATTATTGTGATGATCTGTTTATTATATCATTTACATATGTATGATTGAACCGCTTATCTTGTGTGTACGAGGTGAGCGGTATTTTTATTTTATAGATTTTTATCTTTGGTGAAAGGAATGAGATTATGTTTGAGATTAAAGGAAAGATCAATACAGCCATTTGCTATGCAAGTGTGGTGGAAGAGGAAGCAATCGAGCAGATCCGAAGAATGTGTGACTATGAATTTACAATGGGTAGTAAGATTCGCATCATGCCGGACGTTCATGCAGGAAAAGGGTGTACGATTGGAACAACTATGACCGTTGTGGATAAAGTGGTTCCGAATATTGTCGGCGTTGATATTGGATGTGGCATGTATACGGTGAATTTGGGAAAGATAGATGTGGATTTTGAAAAATTGGATGAGGCGGCGCATTTTGTCCCGTCCGGTATGAATATCTGGGAAGGGAGACAGGAACGTTTTGATCTGCAGGAACTTCGCTGTTATAGAAGTTTGAAGAATACAAAATGGTTAGAGCGCAGTCTTGGGACTCTTGGCGGTGGAAATCATTTTATAGAAGTGGATCAGGCGGAAGATGGCACAAAATATCTTGTGATCCATACGGGTAGCAGAAATCTTGGAAAACAGGTAGCAGAAATTTATCAGCAGCTTGCCATCGATCTGAATAAGGGAAAAGAGACCTATTTTCAGCAGCGAGATGAAATTATCCGTAGCTTTAAGGAACAGGGAAGAAGAAAAGAAATACAAGCGGCGTTAGAAGCAATTTCATGGAAGAAAAGAGAGACGACTATACCTGAGGATTTATGCCATCTGTATGGCTCATTCTTTGACGACTACATGCATGATATTGAAATCTGTCAGCATTTTGCAAAAAGAAACAGGGAGAAAATTGCAGAAATCCTTCTTTCACGCACAGGTATGGCAGGAACGGATGCGTTCCATACGATTCACAATTATATTGATACAAAAGAAATGATTCTTCGTAAAGGGGCAATCGCGGCACATAAAGAAGAAAAAGTTCTGATTCCAATCAATATGAAAGATGGCAGTGTTTTGGCAGTAGGGAAAGGAAATCCGGAATGGAATTATTCTGCACCTCATGGAGCAGGGAGAATTATGTCCAGAACAAGAGCTAAGAATGAGCTTAGCCTGGAAGAATACAGAAAAATGATGGAAGGAGTCTACACCACTTCTGTAAATGAAAATACATTAGACGAGGCACCAATGGCATATAAGTCTCTGGAAGATATTATTGATGTGATTAAAGAGTCCGTAGATGTGATTGAAGTGTTGAAACCAATTTATAATTTTAAGGCAAATTAAGTTCGGAACCTTCGCTGTCCGGCTTAATTGCCGGAACAGGAGGAAGAAATGTTTAATTTCCCGACCATAGATATGGTCAAGACGGGGCAGAATATTATGAGGTTAAGACAGCAGATGGGATTATCCGTGAAGGATCTTCAGGAGATATTTGGATTTGCTACACCTCAGGCAATTTACAAGTGGCAGCATGGAACTGCAATGCCAACGATAGATAATCTGGTGGTATTGGCTGCATTATTTCGGGTTCCGATGGAAGAAATTCTTGCTGTACATACAGATGTAGAGACTAGGATAGGCGCATAAAGGGCCTACTGGGGGCAAGTTTACACCATCATTGTGTTTGATAAAATCAAAGAATATTGACATAGCCGAACGGCTAAGATTATAATGATAACGAAAGAAATTAGCCGTTCGGCATAAATTTTGTGAATGCATATAGATTTAGCCGAACGGCATATATTGGAGGATTTATGAAAATTTTAGATTCGAAGTCATTAGGTCAGGCTATTCGAGAACGAAGAAAAGAGTTAAATTATACACAAGCATATTTATCTGAATTTACAGGATTTTCTGTGACTTTTATTTCTGATTTGGAACGAGGTAAGCCAACAGCAGAGATAGAAAAAACGATTAGGCTAATAAATATCTTAGGAATGGATTTGTTTGTTGAAAGACGAGGATAACAGGATGAGGAGATTATCTGTTTTTATTGAGATTAATGGTATAAGTGAATATGTAGGCGAAATCTCCGGAACAGATTCTAATGATGCTTGCTTTACATATGCAGATGCCTATTTGGAGAATACAGAACATCGTGCTATTTCAATCGGACTTCCATTAGGAGAAAAAACATTTAACGCAAAGCGTACCAGAATCTTTTTTGAAGGTTTGCTTCCAGAAGGGTTTACACGAAAATGTGTGGCGGAGTGGATGCATATGGATGAAAATGATTATGTGTCTATTTTAGCAGGATTAGGAAAAGAATGTTTGGGGGCAATTAAAATTGTGGATGAATCGGAAGAAACAATTATGCCTGAATATTGTGAACTTTCTGGTAAGGAAGTATATGCCCTTGCGAGTGAAGGAGCGACGGAATCAGCGGAGTTGGTCACTAAATCTCATTTGTCATTGACCGGTGCATCTGGAAAAGTAGGGTTATACTACAACGAAAAAGAAAAAAAATGGTATTTACCGATTGGAGAAGCGCCTAGTACCCACATTGTGAAGCAAAGTCATGTGAGATTAAAAAAGATTGTTGCAAATAAACAGTTATGTCTTCTGACGGCAAAATATCTTGGTATCGAAATTCCGGAAAGCTTTATTGTGACAACTGATGTTAATGACGAAGAAGCGGTACTTTTTGCAACAAAACGATATGATAGAAGATTTGTTGAAGATGGCAAGAGACTGAATGGAATGTCCATACCACGCAGGCTTCATCAGAAAGATTTTGCACAGGCACTTGGAATTGCAGCATCCGATAAATATGAGAAAAATGGTGAAGGGTATATGAAGAAACTATTTGATGTGCTCCGTGCATATTCTGCCGATCCGATGACGGATTCCTTAAAGTTATGGGATATTTGTGTATTCAATTATTTAATTGGTAATACAGACAATCATATCAAGAATCTTTCATTGCTTTATGGAGAAGATTTGAAAAGCATTCGACTAGCTCCAGCATATGATATTGTCAGTACGATGATTTATAAGAGTAGCACAGAGAATATGGCATTGAGTGTCAATGGCATATGTAATATAAATGAAATTACAAGAGAATCTTTTGAGAAAGAAGCATCCCAAGTTGGAATAGGTACGAAAATGGTTATGAAGAGATTTGATGTTATGGTAAATGGATTTGTGGATGCAATTCGTCGCGCAAAGGAAGAACTGCAGGCACAAGGATTTGAGCAGGTGGAGCAGATTTGTGAAATGATCATGAAAAAGGGCGGAATCGGGAAAGAAATTCATAGATTATAAAGCGGAGTGCTATTAAACATTTATACTACAAATTCAATGACAGATGAGTATTGAAAATATCGAGACTTTTGGGTTAGACTACAATATGATGACTGAAGCTCAGCAATATGAGTTGGGCGTATATGTAAATTTGATGTTGTCATCAACACAATTGTTAATCAATCCGATAAAGGGATTGTCACCAAAGTTCTCCATAGAAGACTTCGACGGTTTTATAGCATGGAAAGAGAGAAAAGCAGAAAACAGCGTTTGTGAATCAAATAAGGACTTTATTGTTTCACTTGCCAACCATCTTTATAAGATCGATTTAGATGATCGAGATAAAAAGCTTCTGTGGAAATCGTTGAGAAAGAATAAGAAAATGCTTAAATCGATGGATATATCCAAAAAAGAATTTGATATTGGTTTGATGAATGCAATTGTTGAAGCTTTGAGTTACAAATATGCAAAAGCAACAGAGCAAACAGTCTACAAAAGAATTATTCTGCACCTCATGGAGCAGTGAGAATTATGTCCAGAACAAAAGCTAAGAATGAGATTAGCCTGGAAAAATACAGAAAAATGATGGAAGGAGTCTACACCACTTCTGTAAATGAAAATACATTAGGCGTGGTGCAATACTTAAGTAAGTAGCACAAAAGGGGGAAGAAACATGTTTCCAATAATCAATAAGAAGAAAACTGGAATCAACCTGCGAAGAATTATGGATGAACGTGGATTATCTGTAAAAGATGTGCAGAATTATCTGGGACTTGGCAGTGTACAGAGTGTTTATCATTGGTTGAATGGACTTAGTATGCCGACTATTGACAATTTGTATGCACTCAGTGAGTTGTTTCAAATGCCAGTGGATGATATGCTGTTCGGAAATAGACGATATAATTCGGCTAACAGGCATCATTCGCAATTCGAGCGCTTTCGTGCATATTATGAAAGGATTAATGAACATAAAGCTGCATAAGAATGTGGATAGAAGCCGTGGCGAAAGCTACGGATTTTCGTAAAGAAATTCATTGATTATAAAACGGAGTGCTACTAAATTTTATACTACAAGTTCAATGACAAATGAGGAATCCTCCCTTAAAATTATTTCCAGGACGTAAGTATAGAAATGTTTTGAGGGAGGATTTTTTATGAGCGAAAAAATATTGGTAACACAGGGTTTGGACGAGAGAGACCTGTTAGTAAAAAAGATAACTGATAAAATTGCAAAAGCAAGCTTTGTAGATACTATCAAGCCAAATGAAGACAAGGTATATGCAAAGAGAATTGATAAAGCAGAATATGCGAAAGAAGCAGAGGCGGCTTATCAGCAGATTAATGATCTGATTGAACGTTTTCAGAAAATTGATGCTGCTATTGTAGATTCCAATGCGAAAACAGAAATTAAGACTTCATATGGGACTTTTACAGTAGCTGGGGCTATTTCTCTTAGAGGTAGACTTCGTGGTATGGATTCCTATGATGGTGATGCGGATTTCGAAGCAAAACTTCAGGATAAGTTAAACAATGAATACAATGAACGTGTACGCTTTTGTGATGTGAAAAACAGTCAGCTTCAATCAACAGCGGAAAGCATGAGATTAAGTATTCTAGGACGTGATACCAAAGCGAAAGATGATAAACCATTAGGAGTGGTTGATGCATATGTGAAGGAAAATACCACAGAACTTGTGGATCCTCTGGATGTAAAGAAAAAACTGGAACTGTTGGAAGAAAAACGAAATATTTTGCTTACTGAATTAGATACACAGATTAAGGTATCTAATGCAACTACGTTTATTGAAATAGCATAAAGGTATTGTCTGCATTACGAAAATCCTGAACTTCAGTTTCCCTGTAACGGGGTTATGTTACAAG
>JBJFCD010000024.1:0-5347 GCA_051888795.1 Lachnospiraceae bacterium
AGGATTCTATCCTTGTTTTCAATCAGGATTACGAACTTGTTTCGCAATTACCTATAGTATACATATCGCATAATCACTGCTCTTCTATAAAATTAGTACTAGCAGTTTGTTTCTTTCATTCTTGCTCTACATAATTACAAAAAATCTTTCATTATCCATGCTTTTTCAATATCCTTGTTAATATCATATTTATCTTTAATATTCTACAACCGTAGTTTATTTTTATCAAGTATTTGTATTTTCTATTGTTATTGAAAAAATAGAAAAATCTAACATCCCATCCAAAAAACTAGCTAGCGCTACCGATAATTAGTCTTTCGTTTATTATCTCTAATAATTCTACTTAATCCCAAAATGGAATACTCAATAAGAGTGTATTGCCACTACTTTTATCTGAATTGTTTATTAGCTAGATATTGACGGAGTGTTTCACTCTGAGTAATTATTTCAGTCAAGTCTGCAATAATAATTGTTGGTGGATATCATAGTAGGGAGCTTTATTAAAGTTACCCTTTTTACCATCGATAAAAAATTTGGCTTTAATTTATGCTTGACTTTCCATAGCCGGTCTCTTTTGATTCGTAATTTATAACATTAAAAAAGGTGGTCATGGATTCTTTAATATGATTCCATGCCACCTAAGGTGCACTAGATTATTTCACTAATAATTATTGTATTAAAGTTTTTATTCCTTATCAGAGAAGGAACTAAAACCTGTATATGTAGGGAATCCTAATCCATACAAGGCTTTTTCTATTGAACCGCCACAATTCTTATCCGCAATATCTTTAAGTTCAGCATAAACTGTATCTGTTGGCATAGTTATACCACTCTTTTCAACTTCCTCTTTTATAATTTGAGGTAGTGTCATACATATCTGATAGAAAGCATCCTTCTCACCGGTTACAATCGCATAAAATTGATCAATGCTTACCCTACGAATTAATGGATGAGATAATGTTATCTTCTTTACTTGTCTCTCCCACATAATATTTTGGGATTTTTGGGCAATTGCTTCAACCAAAAAGCAAGCACAATTGTTGTCTAAAGCAATCTGATTATTCATCTTAGTAAATGTATCATCTCCGGATGACTTATTCATTGTATTATGCTTATTTTTCATTTCTACATAAACAACTGAAACTAATTTCTTAGAGTCTTCAGGAATAACACTAATTGGTGAGTCAGGGGTAAAAATAACGTCCCATCCTCCCTTATCTCCATTATGTGGAACTTCACAATTTGATATATTCTCAAACATCCGCTGATGAAAATATCCAATATCATTATTGTTAGATTTATCACGCTGTCGCATAATTTCATCATTGATTATATATTCCCAGTCAACATCATAAACCATCTTATCAAAGAGAAGCTTTATTGGATCTATTAAATTGCTATTAAACTCCTTGATTGTGTATGGTTTTAAAATCTGGTCATACTTACTTATGGTGTCATATACAATCCTTCTAAAGTTCGCCTCCGTAATAAATGACAAAGGCCAGTTTTTCATAGGTTTTTCCTCCAAACATTCTATTATTTTTTTTCCAATCTCCATTGCTAAGTTAACTGGAACAGCATTACCAACCTGCTTATATTTAGCGGCCAATGTACCACAAAATTCCCAATCATCTGGAAAGGTTTGCAATCGTGCATTTTCTCTATATGAAAAGGGTCTTACTTCAATAGGATGACATCTGTCTGTTTGCTTCATCCCAGGACTAGTAAGAACGGCTAAGGAAGGTTCCTCAAGACTCATCCGTCTCAGTATTCCAGTTCTTCCTCCACACATATCCCAACATGTCTTCATATAGGCTTTAGCTACCTCTGGATCTATATCACGCCAATAACCTCCTGGAGGAACAAGTTTAAAAACATCCGCCTTAGCTTTAGAATATGCTTGGCATTCATCCTTACTAGGATTTACATCAAGCTTAATATCGCCAATAACTGGTTTGCATTGTTGTTTAATTGGAAATCTATATATATGAGTGTCAGCCAGATCATTTCTAATTCCAATCGTTATTAATCGTTCTCTTTTTTGTGGAACACCATAGTCCCATGCATTCATTATCTTATACGATACTGTATATCCTTCTTGTCTAAAAATATCGAGAATAGTTGTGTATGTTTTCCCATTATCATGAGTTAAAAGTCCTCTTACATTTTCAAACAAAAACATTTTAGGCTGAAGTTTATGTAAAAATGTAGCATAGTGATAAAACATGGTTCCTCTAGTATCTTCTAGACCTAATCTTTTACCTGCATAGCTAAATGATTGACATGGTGCTCCGCCAGATAATAAATCTAGTTCACCTTTTTTAATATTAAACTCTTTTTCAAGATCTCTAGAAGCTACTTGTTCTACATCTTCGCAAAGGACATTCCAATGTTTTCTATTTTGTTTTAAAGTTGCTGCCGCGTCCTTATCAAACTCAACTAATCCTATGTGTTCAAAGCCAGATTTTTCTAGACCTAACGCAAGTCCTCCTGCTCCGGCGAACAATTCAATTGATTTCATTAATTCAGCCTTTCCTTTCTTCCTTTTCTACTATTTTAGAAGCTTCCATCAATGATGCGCGCCTTACAAATTCACTTTACGATGCATAGGCTTCTAACCGTGCTACTTACTTAAGTTTTTCCAGTTCATCTTTACTTACCCTTATGCTCATTGAATATGTTTTATTATCCTTATCCATAGGCTCTACCTTCCTCAAAAATTATACTTTCCTCGTGGAACAATTGCAATACAATTATCCATAAGGATTTATCTTCTCCCTACGTTTCTCGGCTGTTTTTCCTTACACCTCCGTCAACCTTCTTGGCTTACGATAAGTAATGCAATTTTTGTCAACGGAACACCACTGATCATACTCTGTTTCCCTATCAAGGTGATAGACCTCTAGGAACTCATTGACTAACACATCAAGCTGACTCAGAACAGCTTTATCTATGGTATAGACAGTAGCATTTTTCTCTCCGGCATTGAAATTGATTACAGTTGCTTGCTCATATTTGGTAAATCGTATCCGCTCCTCCTCTCTGCTCTTGGTAGTGTTAACAAACGCAAACAATAAAAAGGGCATCTACAAGACACTCGACTTATAACACCCTAACGTTGCATCTATTTTTATACATTTTCATCACATTACAGATATATTTTATTCATCATCCTTACGAGTGACAATTTGCTCCTGATTGGACATTGCATTTTCTATGGCTTCAAGCACAATACTCAAAAAAACATAACTACTATTATTTGATGATATCAAAAATTTCCGCTTTCCATTTACTTTTACTGCAATACGAACTGCATTCCCATACTCAATCTTTATTCCACAAATACCTTTTTTGATTTAGAATAAGTAGTCACAATTTCAAGACCATTTTGAAATAAAAAAAATCTTTCTCCAAAAATCTCATTCATTTTGAATTTGAAATAATCCTTTTCTATTGAAATCTTGCAACCCCTTTTCAAAACATATTCACTACCAAAAAGCATCCAGAGTCCTGCTAATTTTATTGCAAAGAAGCATTCATGTGAGTGTTGTCGAGAAAACTCTTCCTTCTCTTTTACAATTAAGGTCATATATTCAAGTACCATGAAACAAAACAACAGGAATATATTCTTTTTTATTACTTGCTTTTCATCATATCCAAATATATCTTCTTTACATTCACATATTTACTAATAATTCTTGCCAACTCAAAGTTATCCCAATACTGAATTTCCTTTTCCCCTTCATTTCGCAACCCCTTAAGTCTATCTAATGTCTGCGTTGTAAATGTCCCTGTATAAAAAAGTCCATATCCCTCTGCTTTAAATTCTTTCAGTAAACACGGAACCTCTGCTATATCTTTTCTGCTAATTTGCGCTTTTGTATGCTTACATTGAAATATCCAATGTCTCATTTTCTTTCCAAATATCTGCTCCACTTCCTCATCACATTCTATGTCAACTCCTCCATCTGGTGTATTCGTATTTCCTCTTGAAAAAATATTCTTAAATCCTAATTCACTTAAAATCTCTTTGCATAATTCTTCAAATTCTTCTGGTTTTATACAAGAAAAATCAATTCTCCCTTGCTCGTCTATGCCTTCAGGCATATATTCTTCCAATGCTTCTAACATCTTTCTTAGATTATTTCTTTCTTGAAAAACAACTTTCTCTAATTCGATTTTCATAGGAGCTACAAACGCCCAGTAATATCCACAACGCACTATAAGCAGCCCCATTTCCGTCATCTCATACTCCACGTCATAATCATATAATTCTAACTTTTCTATTTGCGACAATATGTCTTTTATAAAGTTCAAATTCCATACAGAAAAACTTCTATTTGTCTTAGCCATTGCATAGTCTGTCCCCTTATACAAAGAGACTTTATACCGTTTTTTTGCATGCATCTTATCAACCATTTCATCAAAAAACTGCTCATCAATTCCTGTTAAAACTGTTTCCATATGATTTACAAAAATACGGCTAACCTCACCTATCCCTTCAATACTCCGCGTTTTGTAAACTTTCCATCCCACGTCTGCCAAATAATGTAACTTATCATTCTCTGTTTTCCACTCTTCAAAATAATCTCTTACTTTCTCAGGAACAATTTCTTTTAAAAGTTCAAAATCCAGGTCATTGCTCTTTTCTTCTGTAGCTGAAAAATAAGATATCATTCTAAATATCTCTTCATCCAAAAACTTACAGTTAAAATATCCCACTTTTTCATCATCATAAGGACACCCCATAGAGACTTCATAATCTTCTTCTGGCTTCTGATTACTTTCTAAATATAAGTTCTGTATAAAACTTAGTTCTTCCTCCATAATCCCAACACAACTTTCCGTATTTGTACCAACAGGATAAGAGAAAATTTTATAAATAGAAAATAAGTTTTCATCCTCATCCCACTCTATTATAAACGAATAACCTTCCATTACTATGCAATCAAATTCCTCATAAAATTCTATACCAAATTTTTCAGTTAATTTCTCTAATAATTGTTCCGTTTTCATCAGTATATCCCTCCTCGTATAATATCTTTTAGATACATAAATGCACCTTGAAAACTTAATAAATACTTGTTCAATAGGCTTAGTTAAGCCCATGATATAATTGTCCCAGTGTCAATCAGGTAATAGTTCTTTTCCCCCCTGTTGAACTAGTAATAGTTGCTTCATAGATAAGTCTGTTCCCCTGACATGGAAGTTAGCTTCAAACCGGCTGGCTGTTTGCTTAAGTACATGGACTACCATCTTGCAGTGTGGTTTCGCATCTGTCCATCTTAAGCTGGATTCTTATATGCGAGGGTGTCGATGCTCCATGATCATGGGTTTTACCAAGCCG
>JBJFCD010000025.1:0-5289 GCA_051888795.1 Lachnospiraceae bacterium
TATAGAAAAATGAAAGGATAGTATGATTACTAGCTTCTAAATAATCATACAAGTAAAAATATATAATATTGTCTTTGCAGTATTTTTTGCTACATATGTAATTTTAGAAGTGTTTTTATCCAAGAAAAACGTTGGTGCGAAATTCAAAGAAGTAGTATTCATTGCGTTGCCGGCTATGCTATCATGTATAATTGCATTTATTTTAGCTAACCCGATAATGATTTTTAATAGGACAGATTTTCTTGAGAATTCGGCATCTAGATTTGAAATGCCGTCTGCAGATAAAATTTATCAAATAATTTTTAAATATAGCATTACTTGGGATATGGTTAATGCAAGTGGTGTAAATTTTTTGATAATATCATTTGCTGCACTTGTACCTATATTGATTTTGGCGCTTTTTAGAGAGAAATACAGAAATGTAGCAATTGCTGGAGTTGTTTCTTTTGTGTTTTTAACTTTGTTATTTTCAGTAAGTAGACCATTTCACGGTTGGTATTATTGGCCGATTATTTTTATAGTTTCATTATCTATAGGTGGTATTACTGTAGCTGATTGGATAGTGCTATTAATAAATTTGATTTTGATGTTACCGAACATATACTTTCAGATTGACACAAAGCTTATTCAGGCTGAAGTTGTGGAATCATATGATGATAAAATTCAGACGATTATTGATGAATATATATACAAATATGAGGGGTGTGAGCTAATCGATTATTCATGTTGGCAGATACCCAAAAATTCAAGTGGCGAAATTTTATGGAATTATAACATTGCTGAGAGCTTAAATCCGCAAATCATTATTATTTCTTCTGAGGTTCTGAAATATGCTAACGAAAACAATCAAGTTCGAAGTATAGCTAATTCCGAGGGGGATAAGCTTATAGTAGTTTATGAAGATGAAATCTTTAAAATAGTATTTTTCAATCCAAATTTATAGGAATAGGAGGACTTTATGGAATACATTGCTCATCGAATTAATACAGTTGCTGAACTAAGGAATTTGCCTTGTGAGTATGGGGTTGAATTGGATTTAAGAGATGATTTAAATGGTAGAATCTATATTCAGCACAATCCCTTTGAACCAGGGGAAGACTTTGAAGATTATTTAAAGGAATATCATCATGGAAGAATGATCCTTAATGTTAAGAGCGAGCGTATTGAACTCAAGATATTAGAAATGCTTCCGAATTACGACGTTAAGTCATATTTCTTTTTGGATTCTTCATTCCCAATGATATGGTTATTGAGCAATCAAGGGGAGAAAAACATTGCCCTTCGTATTTCTGAGGTGGAGGGATTAGATACAGCACGAAATATGGCAGGAAAAGTCGATTGGATTTGGTTAGACTGCTTTTCTAAAATTCCAATTGGAAAAGAAGAGTTTGATGAGCTGAAATCTTTAGGATACAAGATTTGTTTTGTATCGCCGGAACTTGAAGGAAGAGATCAGGATATTGAGACATATAAGAAGCAAGTGGCAGATATGGGCATTGAGTTTGATGCCATCTGCACGAAACATTATAATATTGAGCGGTGGAAGTAATGAACAAAGATACAATCGTAAGCCCTCAATTGTGAGTACTGCCTCAAAGCAAAACCATGCATTTCTGCGGGGCCGGAGCTGATGCTGATATATATTTGAAAATTGTCAATTAGAGATTTCTTTACCTTGGAATTATCAATGCGCATCACTTTTGTTGGTGTTTTATCAGCATGGATGATGTGGTTTTTATAGATGAGCTGATGCAGCCGGTCATAGACTAGGGGCAGGAAATTATCGGTACTTTTGATGACCCAGTTGGTTATAGTGTTCGTGGCAAGATTGATGCCATTGCATATATAGGCTCTGGATTGATAATCCAAAGGCAATGCATTGTTGTATTTTCCATTTATGATGGAAGCGACCAGTGAAGCTGTTGTAATGCTGTTGCGGAACGAGTCGGTCGGGCGCGGGGGGACGATAGTGCCATCATTGTCCTGCTTTCTCTGTTTTGCACAAAGGAAAAGAATGCCTCAAGCGGAATAGCTGGGAGTTACATCATGGATCACAGGATCAATCCCATAGCGGAGGTCCGTGTAGCCGGTTTATCCTAATATTCGGATAACCGGCGCTACGGATATGAGACGTAGTATTGATGGTCTGATGGCAATCATCAGGGATACCTAGTGACTGCTCAAAAACAAAAAATGAGCTTAAATCCATTGAAAACACTGAGTTTTCTAGTTAAAAGTAGTATAATAAGTGCAGGGGAAAAGTTCATCCAGCACAAATGAATATTCCGGCCCTGATGTCTATGCTGTCCGGTGATTAGGAAACCGATTGGCAATTATCTAGAATACAAGAATTCTAACCAACGTAAAGCCGACTAACGTCCCGCAGAGCGGCTCTGGGCTTGACATTGGCTCGATTTCTTATAAATGGTAGTCAAGCCAATCATAGGTGGTTTCCGTATCCGGAATCATGGTTTCATTACACAAGAATATTCAATCAAAGGGTATGAACATGAAAATAAAGTAGGGATATTATCAGATTGGCAAAATGCATCATACCCAGTTAAGAGAGTATATGATCAATTTGATTATGTAAAGTGGTTTAATGAGAAGTAGATTTTTCGAAGTACTTGATATCTCGTACCATAAAAGGCGAGATATTGTTAGTAAATTTATTAGAAAAGGGAGAAGGAATTTGCATTTTATTGTTTTAAAAGATATGCATAATAGAAGAAATTCATCGGTAGAATTTTAAGAATAATATTGATGTGTTTTATAATATGGGGACATGAGATACACAAATAGATATTGGTACGTCACATCTATGGATAACCACTATTATGGGCTCTTTTGCATGTCCTACAACTTGCGTGTTTGTAACATTAACTGCTTGATATATGGAATGATAGTAAGCGGTTGAGGATTTACGATTGCTCAAGAAAATTGAATATTACGTTGCGGCGGAGCCGCCTGTCCGGTGTGGCGAGAGCCACCATTCCGGACAAACAGAGCCACCTTGTTATTAACTACTGTATCATGTTTTGATCTATACCATAGACCTCTCTCATGGAGATGTCCTTTGATGGATCAATGCTTTCGATATTGATTTTGTATGCATCATAGACGATTCGATCCATGATGGCATCTGCCAATGGGTTATCATCACCACCCAGGCGGTCGTACCATCCTTCTTCTCTGAACTGGGAGCAAAAGATGGTAGAAGATTTTTTCCTACACTTGTGAATCAGTTCAAAGAGATTTTTGGATTCTGATTCGTTAAGTTTTAACAATAACCATTCGTCAATAATGAGTAGCAATGGCTTGGTATACTTTGAAAGTACCTTTGCAAATGTACCATCACTTCTGGCAGCTTCCAAGTCAAGAAGCAGGTCAGGAAGACGAACGTATTTTACTGTGTAATACTGCTTGCAGGCTTCCATACCGAATGCACAGGCCATGTATGTCTTACTACTTCCTGTTGCACCGGTAATAAAAATGTTCCGATATTCTGCAATGTATTCGCAGGTGGCCAGACGGTTAATGAGTTCCTTATTGAGTTTTCGCCCTGAACGATAGTCAATGCCGGCAATACAGGCATCAGTTCGTTCAAGTTCAGCGTTTCGTATAATACGTTTTAAACGATTGTTTTTGCGGCTGGTGTATTCGACATCAACCAACATGCCAAAACGATCTTCGAAGGAAATATCCTTCATAGAGCAGTCATCCATCTGTATACGGAATGCATCTGCCATAGCAGTCAGGCGCATTTCAATAAGCTTATCGGTTGTACTTTGATTAATCATTGTGTTTACCTCCCGCTGATTTATCAGCATAGTATCTGGCACCTCTTGTGATGCCATATGAATTAGATTTTTTCTCTTCATGAGCCGCGGGGATATCACTATCCTTTAAAGTGACCAGAAGATTTTTGATACTTTTGTAGCTGGGTGAACCAGAATAGCTTAAGGCTTTCTGGCATGCCATTTCCAGTTTTTGCGGAGAATGTTTTTCCGCAAGCTTTAACAGTCCCATACAGCTTCGATAGGATTGTTGTTCCACCCTGCCGGAGGTAAGTAGTGCATTTACAACTTCATATGTGTTTGTTCCAATCTGATTCGCCCATTTACGAAAGCGGTCACCATTCCACTCCAGATATTTCTGATGGTCTTGTGGCATATGCCCAGACTGGGTGGAGTACTGCCCGGGACGTCCATAAAGGCGTCTGTGGGAGGCGATTCGATTGTGATTCATAAATATTTCAATCGTTGTTTCTGTTATTCGCACATCGACCTTATTTTTGATATACTGATAAGGCACGGAGTAGTACATCTTGTCTACTGCGATGTGATAATTAAACTGAACGGTAGCGACTTTCCAATCGCTGAGTTCAAAGCGGGTAGCAGGCAGCGTTGCCAGTAATGGCATTTCTTCCCCAAGAAACAGACTACGCCTGCTACCTTCTTTTTTCTGGAAGGTATTAGCATTGAACTGTTCAAGTTTTTCCCTAATGGCAGAATTTAATTCAGCCAGAGAAAAGAACTGTTCCTTCTGTGCCAGGCTTGTCCTTGGGTTTGCGTACCTGTGCCGGAATAATTGCTGTTCCGTAATATTCAGCTAATTCATGATAGGTGGTGTTTAATGATGGAGTGTACCAGCCTCCTGTGTGATAAACAACTGTAAGGCAGTTATCGGGAACGAGTATCTTGGCAACTCCGCCGAAGTATTCATTCATGTGCACATGGACAGTAATCCATGCCTTCTGTTTTTCATTTATGAATGCTTCCACGTAGGCGTACATGCTATAAGTCATAACACCTACAAAGAGCCATGCTTCTGTAATCTCACCAGTATCTGGGTCAATGATGTGAGCTGGATCTCCAGCCCAATCTACTTCAACCTGTTCACCGGGTTTTCGAGGTATGTGCATGGTTGCTCTTCGTTTTTGCTCATCCTGCTGGATGTAATAGCAAAACTGTGAATACATGAGAGGCTCTTCGCCTGCCCTTCGGCAGTCCTCACAGTATTCGCTCCACAGGAGTTTTTGCTTACTCCATTCCGCAACATTTCTTTGCGAATGTAAGCATAGTCAGGCATCCGTTTATTGGTAGCTGACTTTTCCTTAGGAAAGAGAAGACTTTCTAAGGCATCATCGGTCATGGTTTCATCAAGCGGCCAGGAGATATTCATCTCGTCAGCTTTTTTGAGAACCTTTGACACAGTATTTCGGGACACGCTGCAGCTGAGTGCAATGTTCCGTTCGCTGAAGTTCAGACTATGAAGTCTGATGATTTC
>JBJFCD010000026.1:0-5277 GCA_051888795.1 Lachnospiraceae bacterium
TCTCCCGTTTTTCTGTCTTTTTCTGAACTTCATTCTATCTCAAAAATGTGTTTATTCTATGTTTTTATCTTTTCTTCTATATATTACCTTATTTCATATTATTTTCCAAATATTTTATGTAATTTCCTGTTTTGTTCTTATTACTGCCGGGAACTGTTTCAGGAACTGTTTCTTAAATTAGTTTATATTGACACTTCCCTCCGAATGGAATTACAATAAACTTAACAAAAAACGGAGGTGACAGACTATGTTACATGAAGTATCTTTTCCATCCTTTAATGAACGTGACAAAGTATATGGATGGATTTACGTTCCTGCTGCAAAACCAAAGGGAATTGTTCAGCTGATCCATGGATTCGGCGAGCATTCCAGACGTTATCTGCATATGATCTCTGCATTTCTTGATGCAGGATATATCGTAGCTGCAGATGATCATGTAGGGCACGGAAAAACAGCTGTTGAAAATGGTGTCTGGGGCGATTGGGGTGACAAAGGATTTCACACGATGATGGAAGACGAACACAGCTTAAAAGAAATCGTATGTGAAAAATATCCTGATCTCCCATATTTCCTTTTTGGACACAGTATGGGTTCCTTTATCACAAGAGATTTTATCGCAAAATACGGTAATGAGCTTGCCGGTGCTACAATCTGTGGCACAACCGGAATTTTCCGACATGCCAAAGAAGGTGCAGAAGAACTGAAGAAAGTAATTGATGCCGGTCAGGGCACAGATTCTAATCCTGAATTTTTAGGTCTTATTATGGGCTGGATGTTCGAACGCTGCGGCGAAGCAAAGATTGGTAATGAATGGATCTGTTCCGATCCATATGTACAGAAAGATCACGCCGAGGATCCGTTTGATGCTTTTACCAAGCCTACAAGCAACCGCTCTCTCTATGATTTCACTCAGATGATGATACAGATCGAGGGCACTGAATGGGCCGAAAAAGTACCGACATCCCTGCCGATCTATAACATCGCAGGAGATCAGGACCCAGTCGGAGAATTCGGAAAAGGAGTATATGAGGTATCTAACTGGCTCGTTGAAACCGGTCATCAGGTAACCACAAAACTGTATTCCGGTTATCGTCACGAGATACATAATTACGCAGATATCAAATGTGAAGTAGAAGCCGGAATCATTTCTTTCATGGACGATGTGCTTAAATAATAAATATTAAACAAATTTACAAAAGACAGCACCTGTTATTTAGGCAAGCATTTTTCTTGACATAATAACAGGTGCTTTTTTATAATCCGTTTGAAATTATTTTTATAAATTATCAGAATCGAGAATAATCGTAAATGGTCCGTCGTTGACAAGGCTTACTTTCATATCTGCACCGAATTGTCCTCTCTCAACTACTGCAACCTGTTCTTTGCATTTACTGATAATGTATTCATACATCTCAGATGCCATATCCGGAGCCCCTGCTTCTATGAAGCTCGGACGATTTCCTTTTTTACAGTTAGCATACAGCGTAAACTGGGAAATAAGAAGAAGCTCTCCTCCCACAGTGTCCAGTGACAGATTTGTTTTTCCCTGTTCATCTTCAAAAATCCTAAGCCCCAGCATCTTTTTAACCATCTTGTCCGCAATTTCTTTTGTATCTGAATCAGACACTCCGATCAGTACCATAAATCCTTTTCCGATTTTTCCAAGTGACTTTCCGTCCACTTTCACTTCACTCTCTGTAACTCTCTGTATTACAAATCTCATAGCGTTTATCTCCTTTTCCTGTCTATTGTATTCTTTATCATCTATAAATTAAGCTTTTTTTCGTTCCGGCAGCTGGGCCAGAATAATTGCCGCAAACATCAAAATACAGCCACACGCCTCTCTTACGGACAAATGTTGTTTTAGAACAACCCATCCCGCAAGTACTGAGAAGCATGATTCAAGGCTTAAAATGAGAGAGGCTATCGCCGGATTCACATTTTTCTGTCCCACGATCTGAAGCGTGTAAGCCACTCCGCTGGATAATACTCCGGCATAGAGGATCGGCCCCCAGCTTTTTATAATATCCGATAACACCGGTGTTTCAAATACAAACATCGGTACGAGAGACAGAAGCCCGCATACGAAAAACTGAATGCACGACATCTTAACACCATCCACTTTGGGCGAGAAATAATCAATAACGATAATGTGCAGAGAGAACACCAACGCACAAAGGAAAATAAGGATATCTCCTTTTCCAATCGTAAATTTCTCGGTAATGCACAGAAAATACAGTCCCATAAGTGCCAGCGCCACTGCAATCCAGACCTTCCATCCTATCTTTTTATGTAAGAAGATCCCCAGTACCGGGACAATGACAATATAGCACGCTGTGATAAATCCTGCCTTTCCTACAGATGTATACTGAATTCCAACCTGCTGAAGACTGCTGGCAGTAAACAAAACAACTCCACACATGATTCCTCCGGCAATCAGATCTTTTTTCTCTTTTACTTTAACTTCCTTTTCTTTATCCTTCTCATTCAACCTGCCCAAAACCCAGATACACGGGAGTAATGCCAGCGCTCCTATAAAATTCCTGACTCCGTTAAACGTAAACGGTCCCAGATAATCCATTCCCAAACTTTGTGCTACAAATGCTGTACCCCATATAAACGCAGCCAGCATCAACATCCCTGCATTCTTTGCTTTCATTATGCCACCTCTTCTTATCGTAAATTCAAATGCACTTCATACGCATGCCTGTAACCTGACCAGTATATCACATTTTTTCGTAAGATGCGATTGAAAAATCTCCTTTTTTAAGCAATAATAAAAAGCAAGGAAAGATATCAATAAAACTCAGGGAGGTCATTATGATAGAAGAACGCATTTTAAAATATCCGGGATTCATCTACGATATAGGCGGAAAGTATTATTTTCTGGGAAAATGGATCTGTAAAGAAAGCACGGAACTTGAGGCAAATGACTGCTTATTTATGTATCAGATGAGCCGTCGGCAAAATGAAGAACCAGACACCAACATGTATTTCCAGAAGATACGTGCATACAGCGATTTTGCGCTGGAAATCCCATATAATCCGGTCCAGATAAAAGAAGATATGGAAGCACTGATCGGTGGACTTTCTGATACAGCGATTGACGCTTTGAAAAAACAGATCACGTGCTTTGAGGAAGATTATCCCAAATATTGCGGAAAAATTCTTCCGGAATAAGTTTTAAAAAGAGGTACAGATCACTGCACCTCTTTCTTTTCATTTTCCTATTCTTCTTTCACCAGATAATGTGTCACAATAGATCCCACAGAATTTCCTGCGACTACACAGAGAAATTTCAACAGATTCATCAGGCTAAAATTCACAACCAGATACGGAAAATCTGCAATACAGTGTTCATATCCTGACAAAATAAATACCATGATGCAAAAAATCGTTATCACTGTATTTTTGCAATAGACCGCAATGAACATCAGCACACCGCAAAAACATCCGAATATAAACATCGACGCAAAACTATTTCCGAATTTATTCCCGGAAACTTCTACAAATTTGTCCAGAACCTCTTTTCTCTGCGAAGCGATTAACATAGTCGGAATAAGAACCCCTATCAGGTTTCCCACAAGCATCACTGCAAGATCCTTCGCAGGAACAGTACCTGCAAATCCGATCTTTCCTGTATACAGCTTTAGACCACACTGAATAATTGTCAATAGTGCCAGTGAAAATAACATTGCTCCCGCATAACGATTGTCCGCTACCGTATTGATCACAACTCCAATCCCTACCAGAGCTCCACTTAAAATTGCCTGCTTAAATGTAACTTTCATAACCTCTCTCCTTTGTCCCCCGACAAATACATCCAAACACCAGTAAATTCTATTATTTTCTCAACTCCATGATCTCATCCAGAATACATCCCGCAACAGCATCTTTCCCCATGATCGGAAGTTCTTTCTGCATATTTTTCGTAATCATAGTAACAATATTCGTGTCTGTTTCAAACCCTGCTCCCTGAACCTTCAGATTGTTTGCAACAATCATATCGAGGTTCTTTTTCTCCAGTTTTTTTCTGGAATTTTCTATCATATTTTCCGTTTCCATCGAAAAGCCACACAAAAACTGCCCTTCTTTTTTGTGTTCTCCGAGATATTTCAAAATATCATCGGTTCTTTCCAATGCAATGGACATATTGTTATCTGACTTTTTCACTTTCTCCTGTGCGACCTGTGCCGGACGGTAATCTGCTACTGCTGCTGCTTTGATGATCACATCCATCTCTTCGCTTCTTGAAACAACTGCTTCATACATATCTTTTGCAGATACAATCGGCACAACCTCCACGAACATCGGCGGCTCTAACGCACATTTTCCTGTCACAAGTGTAACTTCGGCTCCACGAAGCATACACATTCTTGCCAGATTATACCCCATCTTACCTGAAGAATGATTTGTGATATAACGGACCGGATCAATTGCCTCCTGCGTCGGTCCCGCCGTCACAAGAACTTTCATTCCTTCCATATCTTTCGGGAATGCACAGCATCTCAAAATATACTGTAAAAGGATCTCCGGTTCTGCCATCTTACCGGCACCTGTGTCTCCACATGCAAGATGTCCACATACCGGCTCCACTATCTCAACGCCATAATCTCTTAAAATCTTAAGATTATCCTGCGTAACCGGATTCTCATACATTGCAGTATTCATAGCCGGAGCTACTATCTTCGGACATTTACAGGCGAGAACTGTCGTTGTCAGCATATCATCCGCTAATCCATGAGCCAGCTTTGCAATCACATTTGCTGTCGCCGGAGCAATCATAACAACATCTGCTTTTTTAGCCAACGCAATATGCTCTACCTTAAATTCAAAATTACGGTCAAATGTATCGGAAACGCATTTGTGCCCTGTCAGTGATTCAAATGTAATAGGATTTATGAAATTCTTCGCATTCTCTGTCATAAGGACACGAACTTCTGCACCTGCTTTTACAAGCATACTTGCAAGCGATGCACTTTTATATGCTGCAATCCCTCCTGTAACCCCCAGGAGAACTGTTTTCCCTTTTAACATCTTTTTTCTCCTCATATATCGTCATTGCTTCTATTATATGATTTCTTTTCATTGATTTCAACCTTGATTCTCCTGATTTTCCCTGTTTTCAGACTGTTAAAGGTACTAATAAAGGTTTTTATAAAGGTTTGTTCTAAAATAAAAACTTGTGTCCCTGCACTTCTTAATGCTATAATACGCAGGTAATTGTATTGTATCCCGCTATGCGAGAATGATAACAAGGAGGAATTTAATAATGAA
>JBJFCD010000027.1:0-5262 GCA_051888795.1 Lachnospiraceae bacterium
CCAGGAACGACAACCGCTCATCAAGCGACAGCGACCCCCAAACCTCACCAACCGACACCCACGACTTCACAACATTAACGGTTGCGATGCACTCGCAGCACCCACTGCGAAGAAATTCAATAATTCGTGAATCCATATAGAAAAAATTTGTGACGCGGTCAATATCAACCGCACCACAAATTTAGAGCATCTACATTGTGCCCCAAAAGACACAAAAAATATGTAAACTCTAACCAATTACATACTCAAAGCGTTATTGAACTAAAAATACATAAAATGAAAGTTTTATTCTAAAAAGTTAGATATATGTATCTTTTTTAAACTGTTTATATAGTCTGTATATACAATATGTAAATAAAGCGAATTCAAAAATTGAAATCATATTTATTATGATAAAACTGATTATCAAACATATGTTTTTGTCAAAAACCCTATAAGTAAGCCAAGAACCAATAGTACAAAAGGTAGATAATATAATGATAAAAATAATTTTTATCGTTATACGCTCCATTTGTTTTATATATCTTGTAGCAATGCCATATCTTTGTGCTATTAAAGGCTCTATATCTTTGTGCTTTAGTTGGTCCGCAAACGAATCTATATCAGCCTTTTTTGAAGTAATAAAAGAATATAGCAAAGTTATAACAGAAATACAAACACCTATAGCTGTGATATGTATTCCAAATAAGTCTTCACTACATTTGATTATCATTTCATATATTATTGATTGTTCCATTACTTAAGAAATTTGACAGCACGGGTTGTAGTTTTTCTATTATAAAACTTTCTTCATAGAGTTTCGGCATATCCTCATCATAGATTATGATTGTTGAGTTAAAAATTGACTCTACAAATAATTTCATATTCTGAATTCCTTTTGTTATGTCACGTTTAACTCTATACTGTTTTTTCCCTAAGGTTAATACAATATCTTTTATTGAACAATCTTTACAATCATCATCGGACAATAAATCTGCAGCTAATTTATTCGGAACACTTTTATATTCGTAAGTCCTTTTTTCAAATTTTGAAGATTTTGTTTGATACATACTTATTTGTGGAGCAAATGATGAATCTGTGTTGTCCATTGAATATAGAGTAATCTTTAAATCCGGTATTTTTAGCGTCTGTTGTATGTCATTAATGATGTTATCCAACTTTATATTCCGAGGCTTAAGTTGTAGAACCTTCTTTATTATTGTAGTTGATATTCTGCATGAATTTGATGAATCGTGATAAGGGTCGTCATAAACCATCATTAAAATACTGCAAATTCTTTTTGAAGGAATCCCATCAATTTTAGGGTAGAGGAGAAAATAATAATTATTAGAGGTTATTTTAGCCTTAGTTGATAGTTGGATTGTCGTTTCATCTACAAGTGTTGTATCTCCAAGATTTGTATCAGATACAGAACAACGTACTAATATACAAGGGATATTGCCTATTAAATGCCGTTTAAAACTTATATTTTCAATCAAAGTCTTTTTTTCTTTTTTATTATTAATTAGTTCCTTTGGCTCAAAGGATTTTAGCCTGGTCTCTAAAAATATAATGATATCCTCGTAGTTTGTTGGAAACAAAACTTCATTGTCTTCGTCTTTTAATGGTATTGTATATAGAGGAACTTGAATTATATGTTCATTCCTTTGTTCTTCGTTTTCCTTGCTCATATCTGTTTTAATTATTATTTAATAGTAAGAAAGACTGAATTTTTCTTTTTTTAGCATTTAGAAAATAGTAACAAATAGCTACTTAGAAAACAAAAAGGTAGGTTTTTCGTCAATCCATTCTCTCAAAGGCACTCCGTTTTCTTTAGCGAATTTACAGCAAATTTTTAACCATGCTTCATACATATCTTTATCCTTTAAGAGTATCGGATTGAAATCTTTTATCATCATAAGTAATTCTGATGTCGGGTGGCGTAACAATGCTTTGATCTCGTCTGCATAATCCACAATGATATTAAAAACCTGTGCAACAGGTTGTTTTAATCTCTTACCATTCACATGTGTGATTTTACCACCTGCCGAGTACAAGTCACGGATATTTGGATTAACAATTTGATTATACGAACACAGCCAAAGGGTTGTATTGTTATACTTCGTTTGGCTTCTCGCCGGGTTTAGTGCTTCAGGGAAAAGAATCATGCACTTTGTCTGTAACTCTCTTTTCTCCCATAGTTCAAGCGAATTCCAAAGTTTTATATTAAATGAATGAGCACTTTCGACATTGTCAGATGTAATCCACCAAGGCATTTCCTGCCGATTTTTCTTTTCAGCTCGTTCTCTGTAATATTTGCGCACTAAAGAAATCGAATCAGGTGAAGTCCTAAAATCATCATAAGTTGTACCCATTTTTGAAAAATAGTATCAGTAGTATCCAATTCCATATTAATCAGATACCTTGGGGAATGAGTTACAGCTATATCATAAAGTACATCTTGGTATGGGCGGCATTTGAATTCCGGCACATCACCCCCCATCTTTCCAAACAACATATAAATATCATCGACGTATTCAACTCGAGTAGTTTCAACAATACTACTTCCCGTCGAAGTCCAATGATCTTCTTTTGTTGATTTTACTTCTATTCCGTAATATTTATCTGCAACAATATCAGGAAATCTTTGTCCGGATATAAGTTTAACTTCATTTGCATCAAATGGAGAATCGGCACATGCCATTTTTATCTTCTCAACAGCACAAGGCTCTAATGATGAAGATGTGAGGCTTTTGTATTTTTTAGGATTCTCACGTGCCTCTTTATTAAGAATGCTTTCTGTGTTACTCATTAACTCAACAAAGGCTTCATGAGCAAGAGAAATATCCCTTTTCCTAATTGCGATGATATTATTTTCTGTATTCATATTAATAAAAATATAATGGCCAAACTTCTTGTACTCTACGAGCTATATTATATGCCAACATCGGTGGCACTGCATTTCCAATTACTTTATAAGCTCCAGACGGACTCACTGCATATCGTTTAGAGTTTGCTTTATAAAACACGAAAGGATAATCAGGCGGGAATGTCTGTATCAGTGCACATTCTCGAGGGGTTAGTCGACGTTCTTTTAATCCCTTTTTAAGTTCATCGAATATTCTACCTCCATGCTCCGATGACAACCGACGGAATTCTATATTGCCATGATGCTCCGAGCGAATTGTTGGCGCTAATCCATCAATATTGATTTCTGTTTGTCCTTGACTGCCATTACTAAGATACTTCGCACAAGAAAATGCTTTATGTGCCAAATCTTCAGAATCTTCGGGCTCGGGCAGTCCGCTAAAAATATCTCTGCAACTTACAGGCACAGAAAGTTCGGAATCGCCGACATTATAATTATGTGTCGGGGTTGGATATGGATTGTATTTTGTAGGTATTTCTTTTTGCTCCAACGCTTTTATTGCCTCTGGTCGTAAAGCGGAACGCTTTATACCTATAAAAATCACGCGTTCCCTCGTTTCCGGTACTCCATAATTTGCTGCATGTAACACCTGAGGATCCAAAACAATGTAGTCGTTTCCATTTGCTGTTGAAAAATCATGCTGAATTATTTCCTTTACGTCTCCAAGGCTAACAAGTCCTTTTACATTTTCAGCAATAAACATCTTGGGCTGTACTATATCGATAACTTGTTTCATCCACATATACAGCTTGCCTCTTGTTTCCTCTGAAGGAATATCATCGTGCCTTTTTTCACCATTATGCAAAACGGAGGAATTAAATCCTTTACGTTTTCCGGCAACACTAAAATCTTGGCAAGGAAAACCACCGGTAACTACATCAATATTGGACGGAAAAACATCGTGCCCCTCTTTATGCAATTTTACAAGGTCAACAATACTTGTTAAGTGATAAATCTCTGGTGCAACATTATATCGAGCCATATATCGTAACCACGTTTGCCTTGCTTCGTCTAATATGTCGCACGCAAATACGGTTCTAAATAAATTGCGGTTCAAAAGAGTCCAATTATCATTAATACTGTGATGAATCCAATCTGCATTAGTTACAGAATGTTTATGGCAAATAAAACCTCCCTCTAAACCGAGATCCATTCCACCACATCCGGAGAATAGGGACAATACTCTTAGCGTACCTTCTTCTTTGCGCTCGTTTTCGCCAGTATTGAAAAACAGTTCGTATTGCGGTTCAGCGACCAAATCTGAATAGTCCTCGTTATCAATGGTCTTGTATTCTATTGTTTTCTGTTTCTTCATAATTTTAGCATTTTGCATTACTTCGTTCATCTGCATCAGCAATCAATTCTTTTAAATCAACATTTAATAGTTTTGATATTTGAAGCAAAGTATCAAGGTTTGGCTGCGCCCTATTGCAAACATAAGAATTAATTGTGTTATAACTCTTTTTCATCTGTTTAGACAGCCAAGTCTGCGAAATTCCTTTTTCATCAAGAACATCTTTGATGCGATTTAACTTCATATTTTTATAATTTTATTTTGTGCAAATTTACACAAAATTTTAGTGTAATCGCATATCTTGTGAAATTTTTATTGATGCTTTATGTATCGTCCTTTTGAGTTCTATATGAAATTACAATGCGTTATATCTATAAATTCTTTCATTTCTCAACCGCTTAATCTCTGCTACATCTCTTTTCCGTAGCACTTCAAATCTCCAAAAATCTTCATCACAAGCAACGCATTGAAAATCGTAGCGGTTTTCACTCTTTCTAAGAACCGAATTTTTCAACTCCATCCCGCATCGAGAGCAAAATCTTCGTGTTTTCATATTATCCGTAAATCCGTTTTAATAAAACATCGTCAGGCAACTTAAATTCGGTTACATTATCGACGTAAAAAGCAAAAAGGTTGTCAATTTTAGTCGCTTCACCATTTTTAGGCTTTTCATCGGCATCTAACAACACATTTTCTAATAAAATTGTGCCGATTTGGATTACAAAATCGTCAGTAGCAAGCAAAATATATGGGTACAACATTCCATTGTACTCAAATTCATAGATTTCACGACTTTTAGAGCTCATATTCAGAAAGATTGATAAATTTCTGCAAATTTATATTAACTATGTGCAACTATTTTGCCTACATAAAGCAAAATTCATTAAAATCAATCTTAATAATTCTCAATCGCTTCGATAAATGGCACATCGGTAGGTTCGCACGAGCGGAGCGGATAACGCTCTATCTGTGCTCGTTCGTCGATGCCGTAGCCGATGCCTGAATAGAAAGCGAGGGCTTGTTCCTCGGTGGCAAATGTTTCGGGTTCGGGGAAATAGAG
>JBJFCD010000028.1:0-5239 GCA_051888795.1 Lachnospiraceae bacterium
TTAACTATTCCACTTAGTTATTTCAGTACCGAGCCATTCGCACCATTTATCAATTCCCTCGCCTGTCATTGCAGATATCGGGAATATTACAGCCTCTGGATTTCGCTGCCTGACATACTCTGTTGCTTTTTCCAGATCAAAATCAAATGCCTCTATCGCATCCATCTTATTGATTAAAACCGCATCGCACTGTTCAAACATAAGTGGATATTTTAGCGGCTTGTCATCCCCCTCAGGAACAGATAAAATCACAACATTTTTACATGCCCCGGAATCAAATTCTGCAGGACACACCAGATTTCCTACATTTTCCAGTATTACAAAATCAAGATTGTCTATATCTAATAATCTGAGTCCCTGTCTTGACATATCTGCATCCAAATGGCACATGCCACCTGTATGTAATTGTATTGCTGGAATACCTGTTTCCAAAATAGTTTTAGCATCTACATCCGAATCAATATCAGCTTCCATAACTGCTATTTTATATTTTGCTTTCAAATATTCTATTGTTTTTATTATCGTACTTGTCTTCCCAGCTCCCGGTGAAGACATCACATTTAGATAAAATGTTTTTCTCGCCTTAAGCTCTTCTCTAAGTTTATCAGCATCTTTATTATTGTCATCCAATATTGTTTTTTTTAATTCAATAATCTCTACGTGTTTCATTTTTCCTCCAAAATTTTCAAACGTTGTTTTACGCCAAGAAAGATATGAAAATTCTGTTTTAAGAAATTTCCATATCTCTTATTCCTGGCGTATGTTCAATTACGTTTCTACTACTGTTATCTCCTTAATATTACATTCCTGTCCGAAGAGCAGATAAGTCTCTCCACTGCCACAATAAGGACATATTTTACCATATTGAACAGTAGCATACTCTTTTTTGCAGTTTTCACAAAAGGTAATTGCTGAAAGGATTTCATACTTCAATTCAGAATCTGTCAATACTGGATGCTTTTTCTTAAAATAATTCCAACAATCCACCAGATATTCTGGTACAATACCAGACACCTCACCGATTTCTAACGTGACAGCTTTAATTTTTTGAACATGTTGTTTTTCTGCAATCCGATCAACTGCATTTGCAACATAAGTTACAATTCCCAGTTCATGCATGATGCCCTCCTAAAAGTCTATCCGTTATTCTTTAAACGTGCTTCTATTTTAGCTTTTCTCTCCATCATGTATGGCATAAAGGCTTTTTGTAAACCTTCCTCTGCCGTAAACATTCTGGTATTCTGAGGCATATCTCTGGAAAGTTTAATTGCATCGAATTCACATCTGGTTGTACAAAGACCACAACCAATACAACGATTTTCATCCACCACAGTAGCTCCACACTTCAGACAACGATTTGCTTCAGCTTTTACCTGTTCTTCTGTAAACGGTAAGCGTAAATCCTCAAATGTTTTTATCGCCTCTCCATCTTTATGTTTTGGAATCTGGCGTTTTGCATTATCAAAGGACTCTACAAGAATATCATCTCTATCCAGTTCGATAAATTCCTTTAAATCTCTACCAATTGTAAGACTTTGACCTTCATGCACAAACCGGTGAATGCTCTCCACTGCCTCTTTACCTTCCGCAATTGCATCAATAGCAAATCTTGCACCATGATAGATATCTCCACCCACAAATACATCCGGCTGACTTGTCTGCAATGTAATCTTATCAGCTTCTGCCGTACCATTTGCTCTTATTGATACATCAGATCCTTCTAATAAATTGCCCCATTCTGCCTTTTGTCCAATTGCCGTAAGAACATGATCACATTCTAAAGTGATTGTCTCATCTTCATTATACTGTGGACTGAAACGGTGTTCTTCATCAAAGACTCTGATACATTTTTTAAAGATAATGCCTTTTACTTTTCCATCCTGAACCAGAATTTCTTTCGGTCCCCATCCATTCTGAATCTTGATGCCTTCTTCAATCGCTTCATCAATTTCATCTTTTGCAGCAGGCATTTCTGCTGAACTTTCCAGACAGAGCATTGTTACTTCTGTTGCACCGGAACGGATTGCCGTTCTGGCTACATCAATAGCAACATTTCCGCCTCCAACTACAATCGTCTTTCCGGAAAGTTTTTTTCCTTCATTCAGATTAACGTCTCTGAGGAAATCAACACCTGTTTCTACTCCCTCTGCATCTTCTCCAGGAATTCCAGCTTTTCTGCCACCCTGTAAGCCTATTGCTACAAAAAATGCTTTATATCCTTTCTCTCGCAGTTCTTCCAGTGTAATATCCTTTCCAACTTCCACACCACATTGAATATCGGCTCCCATAGCCTTAATAACATCTATTTCAGCCTGAATCACATCTTTTTCAAGGCGGAATGACGGAATACCAAAGCGAAGCATTCCACCTGGTTCCTTTTCTTTTTCAAAGACAGTTACCGGATATCCTTCTGTACGTAAATAATATGCTGCACTTAAGCCTGCCGGACCTGCACCGATTACTGCAATTTTGTAATCATCCCATTGCTTTCCTTCATCATTATAACAAGCTGGGATATAACGATTTTCTTCTTTTAATTCCTGTGCTGCAATAAATTTTTTAATTTCATCAATTGCTACTGGCTGATCAATGGTTCCTCTGGTACAACGATCTTCACAGCGACGGTTACAGATTGCTCCACAAACAGCCGGGAACGGATTATCTTGTTTTATCAGTTTTAATGCATCCATAAAACGTCCTTCCGCAGCCATTCTGATATATCCCTGAACTGCCAGATGCGCTGGACATGCTGTTTTGCATGGAGATGTTCCTGTTTCATAACAGTTTATTTTTGCATCATCCCGATAATTATAATTCCATTTTTCCGGTCCCCATGGTGTCTCGTCCGGAAGTTCTGACTTAGGATACGTGAATACGTTTCCATCTTTATGGCATAATTTTTGTCCCAGCTTTGCTGCACCTACCGGGCATACCTCTACACATTTTCCACAAGCCACACACTTTTCCGCTTCAACATGTGCACGATATGCAGATGCGGATGCATTTGGAGTATTATAAAGCTGTGATGTTCTTAAGGCATTGCAGGCTCCTGGAGAACAGTTACAAATACCAACAATCTTATCTTCACCGTCCAGGTTTGTAATCTGATGAACAAACCCTTTTTCTTCTGCCAGCTTTAAGATATCCATACATTCTTCATAGGTAATATAATAAGCATCTTTTTTGGTCTCAACACAATATTCCGCCATATCGCCTACTGCAATACAGAAATATCCTTCAATATCTCCAACGCCCTCTTGACGAATACGTTGCTGCCTACGACAAGAACAGACATCTACTGCATACTTATCATACTTTTTCAACCAATAGGACAAATGTTCCAGTGACACAGATTTACTTTCTGCCGGAATTGCTTCTTCCACCGGAATTACATGCATTCCAAATCCCCCACCTCCAGGTGGTATCATATCCGCTATTTTCCCGCCTGCTTGTGACATGATGTTAAATAGAGTAGCAATCTCCGGATGTTTTTCCACAAGCTTACCATTCATCATCATGTACTCACCGGAACCTACTACAAACTTAGGAATAAAATATTGCCGTTCACGTTTCTCATTGTGACGGTCAAATTCCAAAATTCCCGTTTCACATAACCCGTCACATAATTCCTGAGCTTTTTCTACAGAGATACCATTCTTCTCGGCAAGCTGTTCCACTGTGTAAATATTTACTCTCTTTTTTTCAAAAGAAAGCATAAATTTTACTTCTTCTTTAGTCATGATCTTGTCCAGACACCATACTTCCGGATCGTTTTCAATAATTTCTTCCCAACTTTGCCTTTCACGTCTGTCTGAAATCAAGAATCCCAATTTCTTCAATAATTCCAATTTTTCCGGATCCTCAACATGATAATCTTCTGGCAAAAAATCATGTTCGTTCAACATATAGCCTTTTAATGAATCATTTGACATTATATTTTCCTCCTCCTTTTTACTAAATAAATCGATCTATTTTTCTATATTGATATTTTATCATAGAACATACTTATTTGAATTTTGCATTGATTCACATTACTGTTGATTTATGCAGAAAATGCATATATAATTTATATAATAAAGAAACAAGAGGAGGCGCAACATTCGTGGAAATCAGCTATATTGATGAGTTTATCGCACTCGCAGATACAAAAAAATACAGTGCTGCTGCCCGTCGTCTGCATATAGCACAGCCGACTCTGACTCGCCACATTCAGGCAATGGAAGATGAACTGGGATGTATACTCTTCACTCGTACAACCCGGGAAATATCTTTATCCGGATATGGAAAGATTTTTTTGCCTTACGCAAAAAAGATTTCAGATGAGTTTCACAAAGCAAAAATGCATATGGAATCCTATGAACAACAGACAAATCAAAAGCTACAGATTGGAATTGTACATAATCCTGATTTATATCATATTATTGACTTTATCATGGATTTTCAGCACTCTCACCCTGATATTCCTTTTCATTTTATAGAGGCACCACTATATGAACTGCATGCAGAATTTTTATCTGGACATTTAAACATTGTTACCCTTACTTATGCGTACTGGGAAAACATACCAGATAATTTTATTATTGGAGGAGAAAGCCGACTCGTGGCTGTTTTACCTGAAGATCACCCTCTTGCAAAACAGGAGAAAATCTCTCTTTCCTCTCTAAAAAATGCAAAATTAATAGTTCCAGAAAAACAAAACTATGTTTATCGTTATCTGGAACATGTTCTTAAAACAGAAAATATACAACCGGATATTTTTTATCAAGGGAATACTTCGGGCATTTCAAATCTCCTAAAGAAACATATGGGTATTTTAATTCAGGATTATCATCATGCTGAACTACAGTTAGATACTCCTTTGATTCTTCGAGAATTAGAACCAGACATTTCATTCGTCTTTGGTTTTGAATATAAAAATGTCCTAACAAAAAATGAACAAATTTTTATACAATATGCTCGGAAAAAGCTGAAAAAACAGCAATAGATTTTACAAACAATTTTGAATGATACAGTGATTCCTAATAAACATTCAAGTATATAGGAACAAGAACATTCAATGATAATTACTGACTATAATTGGAAGCATTTTTCCGAACATATACACATCTCATCTGATATTTTTTACAATCATTGATGTTATAAAAGTCCTTTATATACAATATATAGTTTTTAATCATTTGACACTCTATATATAGTGTTAAAATAATTTTGTAATCATTATTTGTGTCATCCGTAATGG
>JBJFCD010000029.1:0-22086 GCA_051888795.1 Lachnospiraceae bacterium
TTATGGTATTCAGGAATTATTTGATACTGCATTTCCGGATGAATGGTGCGAGTACAAGAAGAAATATAGATCCTTAAACTGTGGATATTATCCAATAGTAGGCCTACTGAGTAATATGCAAAAAGCGGACCCTGATTTTGCGAAAAAATACCACGAAGGAATTGAAAATATATTTTATAAAGGCTATTGGTGAGACGTAAAAGAAATCAAAATATGTTGACACCGTATGTGACACCACATATAATATAGATAGGAGGCATGGAAATGTCGAAATGGGATAAACTAATAGTGCGTATATGCAATTTATCGAAAGATCTTCGGTTCGATGAATTGAAAAAAGTATTAGAGAGTTACGGATATGTGATGAATACTCCAAGAAGCGGCAGTAGTCATTATACATTTAGAAAACAGGGCTGTCAGCCTATTACGATTCCCAAACATGAACCAATAAAAAAGATATATGTAGAGATGGTAAGGCAGATTGTAGAAAGTGAGGCGGAGAAAGATGAAGACACTGAATGATTATATATCAATGCCCTACCGCATGGAGATTGTGGAAGATAAGGATGAAGGTGGTTTTGTGGTTTCTTATCCGGATCTCCCCGGTTGCATTACCTGTGGTGAAACGATTGAAAGAGCAGTAGAAAATGCATTAGATGCCAAAAGAGAATGGCTTGAAGCAGCGATTGAGGAAGGAATTGAAATTCATGAACCAGATAGTCTGGAAGATTACTCTGGGCAATTTAAACTGAGAATACCACGTAGCTTACACAGAGCATTGGCTGAGCATTCGCAGAGAGAGGGCGTTAGCATGAATCAATATTGTGTATATCTTCTTTCGAAAAATGATGCGATGTATGCAAAATAGGAACGGATGCAAAGGTTGATGAAAGTGATGCAGTGGCAACACTCTGGAAACAGAAAATCAGTAAGCCAAAATATATTGACTTTTAATTGCAAGCATTATTTCTAGTGCTTGCAATTATTTTTTACTATTCAATATTCTGTTGCCAAAAGAGGTGGTGATTGTGTCAAGGTGGCACGGAAGGAAACATTATTGCAGGCAGAAATAGGAAATGTTAAAATTAATATATTGAGTTGATAGTAATGGATGCAGATGTGCAGTGGGGCGGGTGAATGCGGTGGCTTATGAAAAATTGTTAAATGAAATCTATGCGGCGGTATCCTTGAAATATCTATGGAAGGAATACCAACCGTATTTTATTAAGAGCGAATCGCCGGACTGGATCAATGAGACTATGGATTTTGGTCTGGAGGTGAGTCAGGCACTTCTTCCGGATGACGGGCAGGAGGAGAGCTTTATCGAGCAATATCTTGGATGCCGGAAGGAGGAGCTGCCACCTCAGACCTTTGAGAAATATGGTGATCGTCTGAATTTTTACAATGGGCGATTCTGGGCAATCCTGCCGGATCCAATGGTGCAGCAGGATTACCTATCCAAGGCGAAATACCGTTTTGACCGGAAACTGGAAAAGCTGAATACGAATTACACCTATAAGCGCTATAACGGGCTGTATCTCTTTCTGCATCCAGCGGACGAGAATGATATTGATGCGGGAGCGCTGTTTGAATATATGAGGTTTACTCAGGCAACCAGCAAGAAGCGTTTTGACTGGGTGTTTTTGAATTGTGTGAAAAAGATTTACGTCTGTAATTACAAAACCAACACGATAGAACCAATTGTTTTGCCCCAGAATGCGGAGAATTTCCTAAATTCCGAAGCGGAGTATTTGCGCTACTGCCACGACTGGGAGGATGGAATGGCGCTGGATTTGTAGCATATCTTTCGAGAAATGCAATCTATAACGTTTGCACTCCCGCCTCGTCTTACGGCCTTTTTTATTTTATCCCGCTATTGTTGTCGCAGGGCAAAGAGCCTATTACCGCTCATATGTATTTTTCTACCGTTTATATGAGATTTCTTGTGTAAGCAATACTCCCATGATAAGGTTTCATCAAGTAATCGTTTGAAAGCAATTGAATAAAAAAATGAGAGAGGTAGAAAAATGAAAGAGAGAAAAAATTATCTGGATAATATCCGCTGGATGACTGTGATACTGGTGATGGTGTATCACGTGGTCTATATTTTTAACAGTCAGGGGGTATTATCCAATTTTCAGGTACAGGGAATTGAGGTATTAGACGGTTTTTTGTATATTGTGTATCCATGGTTTATGGCAATTCTGTTTGTTGTAGCGGGAGCAAGTGCCAGATATGCGCTTTCTAAAAGAACAGGAAAGGCGTTTTTAAAAGATAGACTGAAGAGACTGATTGTGCCATCGATTTTTGTGCCGATATTCTTTGGCTGGTTCTGCGGATGGGTGACAAATTTCTATGGGGATATATTTCAGGGGAATGGAGATCAGATTCCGGGCATTGTCAAGTACATCATTTTCTGTATGTCAGGAGAAGGTCCTCTGTGGTTTGCCAGAGAATTGTTTCTCGCATCGCTTGTGCTTGTGCTGATTCGCAAAATTGATAAAACAGGTAAGCTGGAAGCACTCTGCGATCATATGAAATGGTGGGGATTTATCTTGCTATTTATAAGCTTTTGGGGAAGCAGCTTCCTTTTGAATACACCGATGATCGAAGTCTATCGAAACGGCATTTACATAAACTGCTTTCTGATGGGATATTACATTTTCTCAAATGAAAAGCACTTGGAAGTATTGGAGAAGGCAAAGGGATTTCTGGTGGCGGCAGCAGTGCTTTGCGGGCTTGGCTATTATGCTTATATCCGTCTTGTCATAGAGCCACAGGCAACCGACAATATCCTGACAACGGTGGCTTATACCTCTAAGTCGGTATTGCAGCATCCTTTCACCAACGTTTTTGCTTGGATTACGATTCTGGCCGTATTTTCCATGGCACGAGGGAGCCTGAATTTTCGCAATGGATTCAGCACCTACATGACAAAGGCCAATTTTGGATATTATGCGCTGCACTATGTCTGCCTTACGGTGGTTGCATTTTTGGTATTGGAGAAAACGAGTTTGCCAATGTGGGCATGTTATGTGGTGAATCTTTTTGGTATGATAGTGCTGACAACGGTAATGTATTTGATTCTATCCAGGATACCGGTCATAAGAGCATTGACCCTGGGTATCTATCAAAGCAAGAAAGAGAACTAGGGCAAATCAGGTGAAGGAGCGAAATGATGCGGGTAAAGGCTATCATTCATGAGAAATATACAGAGACGGAGATTCATGTTTGTGACCATGAGGTAAATGAGAATTTGCAAAAGCTGGTGGAAGATATTTCTTCATATGTTAACCCGGGACTGCCCGTACAACGGCAAAACGGAGAAAAAATGGTGTTGCATGAAAAGGATGTAATCAGTTTTTTCTCTCAGGGGCAAAAGGTATTTGCCAGAACAGAAAATGAAACCTATGTAGTTGCAAAAAAACTATATGAATTGGAACAGGACTTAAGTGAAGACCTTTTTTTCCGTATCTCCAAATCGGAAATCATTAATCTGAAGCGTATTCAGAAACTGGATATGAGTCTGTCGGGAACCATTAAAGTGATTATGAAGGATGACAGTGAAACGTATACCTCAAGAAGAAATGTTGCCAGGCTGAAGAAGGTGTTGGGATTGTAACTTATAGGGAATTCCGCTGCTATAGGTTGGGATGTAATAGAAATATTCTTAGAAGAGGATTTAAGTATGGTTAAAAGAATTTTGAACAGTTTTATATATACCGCTTTTTTTGCAATGCTTTGTAATCTGATTATTGAGGCGATTGTGAGAGCAATCGTGAAATTTGATTATTCTCCTATCACACCGGAATACATCGCCATGTTTCCATCAGTGACGATGGCGTATGGAGTGAATCTTCTGTTATATGGTGTGATAGGTATGGCATTTTCAGGCTTTCTGTTTATTTATGAAAAGGATCGAATCGGTTTTGTCCTTCAAAATCTGATCTATTTTGTGTTGACGGGCCTTGTGTGGGTTCCCATTGTCACTTTTTTGTGGCAGCTGTGGAGATATCCGCAGGCCCTTATTATGACGATCATCTGTTTTGTCATTACAGATGCCATTATGATGGTTGTAGGTTTCAGGGAGACAAAGAAAAATATTGAACAGTTAAATAGGGCTTTGGAGGATTTATGAACGTGAAATAAAAGGGTGTGTATTTGCGAAAAATTTGAAATCAAATATCGGATGCTATATAATTTAGAAAACAGGTCATTCCCAGGGGGAGGGTATGAAAAATGGCAGACAATCTATTTGATGATAGCAGAGCTGAAAGTGATTTTCGAATTAACAAGTATACTTTGAAATGTTTGAGAATAATGCTGATTGTCATTACAATCCTGTGGGTGATGAACATGCTCCGCATTTTTGTAGTGAATCAGGAACTGATGACAACAGCTTATGCTATTGTTGCAGGGATACTGCTTTTTACGCTTATAGGCGGAAGATTTGTTGATTTGCGCAAAAATTGGGTGAAATATGTACTGATTACGTTAACAACCGTTGCAATTGTGGTGTTAGGAGTTACTTTGACCTATCATACGCTGTTGCTGAGTGTGATCCCTTTATTGATCGCGACACAATATACGCAAAAGAAGGTACTTGCCTATACATTTGGACTCACATTAATCGGTAATTTTGTAATAGTTATGGGCGGATATTTCTGGGGATTATGTGATGCAAATATGTTGCTTTTGACCACTGAACCAACTTCGTATTATGTGGATATAGCGGGTAAGAGTATAACCTTTGAAAGCATTAATACAAACCCATGGTACACTTTGTCGATGTATTTTGTGTTACCACGTTGCATTCTACATACACTGATGCTTCCGGTTATCCAGAGCATTTCCAAAAATATCATGAAAACGGAGCAGCATGCGGTGGCTATGAAACGGTTAAGTGAAATCGATGAGATGACCGGTTTATACAATCGTAATAAATATCTAAACATGGTCGAGAATGAGTATGTTCGTATGGATAAGCTTTGTGTCATATTTTGGGATGTGAATAATCTTAAGCAGATAAATGACACTTTGGGACATGAGAAGGGAGATATGCTCATTACCACTGTGGGCAGGATGATACTGACTCTGACAGATACGAATAAAAAGGGATACCGAATCGGTGGGGATGAGTTTGTCATTGTTGTAGAGAACCCCAAGGAAGGAGAGGCTGATAAGCTACTACATAAGTGGGATAAACTTATTCAATTACAATCCCAGGCAGTAGAAATGGATATATCGGTAGCCATCGGATATGCCTGTGGAGAAGGAAAAGACATTGACAGGATTATCCAAAAAGCGGATGAGTCCATGTATCAGAACAAGAAAGAACAAAAGATGTTATAAAAAAGAGGACATATTTTGTGCTACGGAGAGTATGCAATGAATGTAATTTTTGATATGGATGGACTAATGTTTGATACTGAGAGAGTATTTATTTCCGCATGGGATTATGCCGGAGAAAAAATCGGTATCGGGAAAGCCGGATACATGGTATATAAGACATTGGGAATGAACATTGTTGCGTCTTATAATGTCTGGAAAGAAGAGTTCGGAGACTGCTATAATCAAGACGAGCTACGAAAGTATACCAAAGAATTTTTGCAGAAGTATTATGCGGAAAATAAAGTTCCGGTGAAGAAGGGGCTGTATCATTTGCTTGATTATTTGAAGCAGAACAACTGTAAAATGGCAGTTGCTTCATCATCCCCTAGATGGGAGGTTGAGAAGCATTTAAAAGATGCAGACATATACGACTACTTTGTTGGAATTGTTTGTGGTGATATGATTCAAAAATCAAAGCCTGATCCGGAAATTTATTTAAAGGCATGCGAGCTGTTGGAAGCAAATCCTACGGACTGTTATGCACTGGAAGATTCGAAAAATGGTTTACTATCTGCGTATAGAGCGGGGTGTAAACCTATAATGGTTCCGGATTTGTGGCAGCCGGATGAGGCAATTCTGAAGGTGATTGTGGGACAATATAGTGATTTGGATGAAGTGAAAAGTGCGTTTGAAAAAAGAGAGCTATTATAATGGCAATGTATCTGCAAACAATGATGATTTAACAAAGGTTTTGTAGATGAAGAAGACCTTGTTCGGAACGATGTATTCCAAACAAGGTTTTTTATTTTCTATATTGACATTAACCAACAGCTATAGTAAATTACAAACAAAAAATAACCAATGGTTATATTGCGAGAAAATTGTTAACACACTTGAGGAAGATATAATAACAAATTTGTTATTGTAATGTTATAACAAATTTGCTATTATATAGGGGGATAGATGTATAAAATTATTTTTTATGAAGATAGATTGGGGAATAGTGAAGTATACGACTATATAAAGGGATTATACGAAAAGAAGGATAAAGATAGCAGAATAAATTTTACTAAGATATCTGCATATATGAGGGTTTTGTCAAAACTGGGAACAAGGGCAGGGGAACCATATACAAAACATATTGAGGGCGATATTTGGGAACTAAGACCGCTTAAAAATCGTATATTTTATGCATACTATAAAGACAATACATTTATTATCCTTCATCATTTTATCAAGAAGTCTCAGAAGACACCGAGCAAAGAGATAGATAGAGCAAAGCGTAATCTAAAGGATTATTTAGAAAGAGAGTGATTGAATGAAAACTTGGGATGGATTATTGGAAGAATTAAACCTTAGCGAGGAAGAAGAGGAACTCATAAGAATCCAGGAAGAGCTCATACTTACAATGATAAAAGCAAGAGAAGAAAAGCATCTTTCACAGGCTCAACTTGCTAGGATTTGTAATGTGAAACAACCCGTTATTGCAAGAATGGAATCGGGAAAACATTCGCCACAGGTAGATAGTTTGCTACGGATTTTGCTACCTCTTGGATACACACTTAAAATTGTTCCAAAGGAGATATAAGATCATGAAAAGAAATTGCTTAATCCTTTCTGATCAATTTTTGAGCGTAAGCTAGCAATCTGTTTTCTAGTTTACTGTTTTCTTTTGCGATTTTAACAAGAGCGTACAACTCTGGGTTTTCTGAAGAGGAGACTACTACATAATCAGGCTCCATTCTATCAGAAATCCCATATAAAAAATCGATGTTACAATTAAATTTTTGTGCAATGTAACATACAGACTGATGTGAAGGCTCGCGCTCTCCTTTTTCATAACGGCCGTAAGCCATAGCTGATATATTGAGACGACGTGCTGCTTCGGCTTTGTTTATATTCAAAGATGTTCTAAGTTGTACTAGTCTTTCGGGACAGAAATGCATTGTATTTTTCCTCTTCAAAACAATTGTTAATTACAGTAATTATAGAAAATAATCAAAGGATATTATAATGTACTTAGAATAGTTCCGCAAGAAAAGGAAAAGCAGTTGTAAAAAGAATAAAGCTTATAGCACTTTTTCAGAGTAATACCGAAAGGCTTTTGCATTATAGTCGCAACTGCCGGTTGCAAAAAAGAACTTTGAAATTGGTGGTAAATAAGATTGCTATTCTATAGAATAAAATCGATAAATGCAGGAGGTGGCAAGAATGAAGTTATCCGAGAAGATTGCAGAACTAAGAAAAGCAAATGGAATGACGCAAGAAGAACTTGCGTCAATATGTAATGTGAGCAGGCAGTCGGTGTCGAAATGGGAGGCAGATATTGCGCTGCCGGAGACGGAAAAGCTTTTGATATTAGGGGAGACTTTTCATGTATCTTTGGATGTACTATTAAAGGATGAATTGACATTGAGTGAGATTAAGGAAGTACATTGTTGTGGAAATAGCGCGATTCAAGGGAAAAGGCAGGAGGTATATGAGGGCGTATTGATTAAAGAAAGTGTAACGGATGATACCATTATTGACTTCCTGAATGTTCATAAAGTTGAATTGTGGAATACCGGAGGGAAACCGAAATATTGGACGGTATTGTTTTTTACGAGTGATAAAAAGGATTTCCCGGAGCAGGTAGCGAAGGTAATGATATCTGATCCGGATAATGGAGGAAATTGGTTTGTTGATTTTAAAACAGACAATGAGAAGTATATAGTATTTAAAGATAAGATTCTAAAATATCAGATCGGGAATCAGAAAGAAAAAGAGTTTGTGTGTGCGGAATGCAGAAAAATGGGCATTTCAGATGAGCAAATGAATTGGTCAGAATAGGAATAAAAAAGATCTTTTCGGCGTCCTCTAAAAAAGGACCGAAAAGGTCTTTTTTTATTTTTCTGCTCTCTTTGATAAATTAATAGTTCGGAAACATTTCTCTAGCATTTCTTAAACAAAACATCGATAGAATCACACCATCAAATACAGGAGGTGAATTCAATGGATTTTACAGGTACAGTAAATGCCGGAATGGCAAAATTTGCAAAGAGCATGAAAGATGGTGTGGATAATTGTAAGGTGGATGGCAAGATTGCAGAACAGCAGAAGAAGATTAAGGAGTTAACAAGAGAAATCGGAAACCTGGCCGTAGTCAGATTGGAAGCAGGGGACGAGATGTGCCCTGAGATTATGGAAAGGTATACTGCCATAAAGGAAGCAAAAGAAACAATCCTGACGCTGAAAAAGGAGAAACGAAGAACAACAGTTGTGTGTCCAAATTGCGGTTCAAAAACATCGGCAGGCATGAAATATTGCGGAGTGTGTGGTTCAGGTCTGGAAGAAGCGTAAGTTTTAAAAGAAATGAAAATATTAATAAAACAGAAACATTTTTTAAAAAACTTACAAACAATTAGCAGGTAAGATCAAAGCATAAAAACAAGCAAAGGAAGAATTACAATGTCAAAATTAGTAGAGGCAAATGAAAAAATTGCAGAGGCCGTAGTGGGCGGCTACAAGAAAATCGAGAATGGTGTGGTAGCGGGCTACCAGAAGATTGAAAAGGGTGCTGTTGATGGTTTTAACAAGGTAACGGATAAGTGTGTGGAAAAGCTCTTTGCAAAAGAGGGCGAAACTGTCGAAGAGGCTAAGAAAAGACTTTCAAGGGAAAACGAGTAACATACGTATTTATAAAATGGAGGAAACTACTATGAACAGAAACGATCAGGAATTTCTTGTACAAAAAATCCGTACTCAGTACACAGAAAAGGAGCATACACAGATTGACGCATTAAAGGAGTTGGATGCGAAGGTTAAGCGCCCTGCAAATGTATTTGCCTACATATTCGGAGGAATTAGTGCAATTATTATGGGCAGTGGCATGAGCCTTATTATGACAGACATCGGTTCTACCATCGGTGTGGAAGATGCAATGGCGCCGGGTGTTATTATCGGAATTGTGGGCATGCTGATGGCAATTATAAACTATCCGATTCATAAAGGTATTCTTACTTCCCGCAAGAAGAAGTATGCAGACCAGATCATGAAGCTCAGCGATGAGATTATGGGAGATAACTAAAAATTCAGCGAGGCATCTGAAGGTGTCTCGCTGTTGTCAGCTTTGAGAGGGGTATATGAAAAAAACAATCACTTATGACGTACAGGAAAAAACGGTTCAGCGCGAGATTGACTACATTCCGGTAAGGTACATCGTCGCAGTAGGTATTACATTGCTGGAAGTCCTTGCTGTTATCGGCATTGTTGTGGCGTTGTGCTACTATGTGCCATATTTTTATGTGGCGGCGTGGTTAACGGAAATCTTCTGCGTGATCCACATTATTGCTTCGGATGATAATCCGGATTATAAAATTCCATGGCTTCTGGTGGTGCTGATTATTCCTTTGGCCGGATTTATGCTGTATTTTCTGTTCTATTCCAGAATGCTGAAAAAGAAGTTTATCAAGCGCTTGAATGTGCTTAAAGGTCATACCTATGAGCAGGATGACAAGCCCTTAATGCATGAACTGCAAAAAGAAAATCTCATTGCGGCGGCACAGGCAAACATGCTCTGCAATATTGCAGATACGCATATATTTACCAATACAAAGCAGGAATATTTTCCTCTGGGAGAAAAGATGTTTCAGCGTATTCTGATAGATTTGCAATCGGCAGAAAAATTTATTTATATGGAGTATTTTCTTATTGAGGAGGGAAAGTTCTGGAATTCCATATTGGAGATTTTGAAGGAAAAAGCCTCAGCCGGAGTGGAAGTGAAGGTCCTGTATGATGACATCGGATGTATGATGACACTGCCGGGAGATTACCACAAAACATTGAAGGGATACGGTATTGAGGCAACGCCGTTTTCAAGATTGAGAGGCAATGCGGACAGCGAATTCAATAACCGCAGTCACCGTAAAATTACCGTGATTGATGGTAAAATTGGCTATACCGGAGGCGTAAATATCGCGGATGAATATATCAATGAGGTTGTTAAATTCGGTCATTGGAAAGATATTGCAATCCGACTGGAAGGCGAGGCGGTATGGGAACTGACAAAGCTGTTTCTTGTTGACTTTGGCATCAATGTGAGAAAATTACCGAAAATCAGAGAGGATCTGTATCCAAAGCAGCCGGGCATTTCTGAGTCGGGATATGTCATCCCGTTTGGAGATGGCCCGCATCCGATTTATGAGCGTAGAGTTGGAAAAAGCGTCATCGGAACTATGCTTTCCGGTGCTACCGGATACGCATGGATGACCTCCCCTTATCTTATTATCGACAATGACCTATGTACGGATTTTGAAAATGTTGCACTTCGCGGTGTGGATGTAAGAGTTATGGTGCCTCATATTCCTGATAAGAAATTGATATTTTCCATGACCAGGAGCTTTTATCCCCGATTGATGAAGGCGGGGGTAAAGATATATGAGTATGAGCCGGGCTTTATTCATGCAAAGAGTTATCTTGTGGATGATGATTATGCAATGATCGGAACCATCAATCTGGATTACCGGAGTCTGGTACACCATTTTGAGGATGGGGTCTGGATGTACAAATGTGAGGCTATAAAATCCCTGAAAGCAGATATGGAGAATACTCTGAAAAAATGTATAGAAGTTACACCGGAAATGCTTAAAGGGAATCTACTGCAGCGGTTTATCTGTGCGGTGGTAAGAATCCTTGCGCCTATGCTGTAAAAGGAACTGTTTTATAAGGACAACGCAAATCTCAAAAAATAATTTTCATAAATGCAAAAACAGAAACAAAACTTTAACATTTCCATGATATGATAATTACGGATATAGATTATGTGGAGGTACTGCGATGTTTCAGATATTAGTGGTGGAGGATGATAAGGAGCTTAATAAAACAGTATGTTCCTTTTTAAATCAGAGTGGATATGAAGCAACCGGGTGCTTAAATGCCACCGATGCTTATGATGCATTGGAGGAGCGTATGTTTGACCTGATCGTCTCGGATATTATGATGCCGGGAATCGATGGGTATGAATTTGCAAGCAGCGTTCGGGAGTTGAATGAGGATATTCCGATTCTTTTTATGACGGCTCGTGATGATATTGCTTCAAAGCAGCGGGGGTTCCGTATCGGCGTGGATGACTATATGGTAAAACCTATTGATTTGGATGAGCTGTTCCTGCGAATCGGAGCGCTTCTTCGCCGGGCAAAGATTGCAGCAAACCGGAAGCTGGAAATTGGGAGCTTTGTGATGGATGCCGATGAGCATACCGCATATCTCGGAGAGGAAGAAATTCCCATGACTAACCGGGAATTTTCTATTCTTTACAAATTGTTGTCTTATCCGAAAAAAACATTTACAAGAACTCAGCTTATGGATGAGTTCTGGGATGCAGATACGCAGACCACACCGAGAGCGGTGGATGTTTATATGACGAAGCTTCGGGGGAAGCTGTCCGATTGTGATGATTTCGAAATTGTAACTGTTCATGGACTTGGATACAAGGCGGTGTTGAAATGAAAACAAATACCATGTGGAATAAAGTACTCCGGGGAATATACCGATATTTGCTCTTTTTCCTTTTGATTGCTTTTCTTGTTACCTGCTCAACCATGCTGTTTGCAACCATCTTATCGAATACGTTGGAATTGCAGCTCGATAGTGGCAATCTCAATCTGGCTGCAAAGATGACCTTTGCGAATGTGATTTTGCTAAGTATTCTGCTGACCATAATGGATGCAGTTCGCAGGAAGCTGACGACAGACAAGGTTACCAGGCACATTGCAGAGGCGGCGAAGAAGGTTGTAGAAGGGGACTTCAGTGTACGGATTTCCCCGGTAAATCAGCTTGGGATTGATGAGAAATACAATGAGATCATTGATTGCTTCAATACGATGGCGGAAGAACTGGCAGGCGTGGAAACACTTCGCACAGACTTTATTGCGAATGTATCACATGAAATGAAAACGCCGCTTGCAATCCTGCAGAATTACGGAACGCTTTTGCAGGCGCCGGATATCGATGAAAAAAAGCGAATGGAGTATGCCAAGGGCGTTACGGATGCTTCACGCAGACTTTCCGATATGATGACCAATATTTTAAAGCTGAATCGTCTGGAAAAACAGCAGATCTACCCGAAAACGGAGGAATATGATCTGGGGGAGCAGCTTTGCGAATGTCTGTTAGGCTATGAAAGCGTATGGGAACAGAAGAACATCGAAATCGAAACCGAGATTGCGGAAGACGTAAAAGTAAATACGGATGGAGAACTTTTGGCTCTTGTGTGGAATAATCTTTTTTCGAATGCTTTTAAGTTTACTTCGGAGGGAGGTAAGGTATCGGTTGTGCTAAAGGCTACCGAGCACCATGCCATTGTGGAAGTAAAAGACACCGGCTGCGGTATGTCCCCGGAGGTTGGAGCCCATATTTTTGAAAAATTTTATCAGGGGGATACTTCCCACGCCACTCAGGGAAACGGTCTGGGACTTGCGCTGGTAAAACGTGTAGTAGATATTCTGCATGGGGAAATAAGTGTGGAAAGCTCCCTGGGAAAAGGAAGTACCTTTACAGTAAAGTTCCGGAGGATTTGAAATGAAAGGAGTAGTTTTCTATGGAAAGTCAAAGTGAAAAGAATGGTTTTCGTTTTACTTACTCTGCGAAGGAGCAGGAGGAACTGAAAAGAATTCGTCAAAAATATCAACCCCAGGAAGAAGATAAAATGACCAGATTGCGCAAGCTGGATGCAGGGGTTACACAAAAAGCCACCTGGATTTCGCTGGCAATCGGTATCATCGGTGCATTGGTTATGGGAACCGGAATGAGCCTTGCAATGACGAACCTGGGGGAGCTGCTGGGATTACAGGGGACACTGGGAATGGTGATCGGTGTGATCATAGGTATCGTTGGAATTGTTTTTGTGTGTCTTGCCTATCCGGTTTACCATTGTGTCATAAAAAAGGAACGGGAAAAGATTGCGCCGGAGGTTCTCCAGCTTACGGAGGAACTGATGAAATAGGAAAGAAAATTACGGCATTTGATTGACATAAACAAGAAATGTGGTACAATAGTACTACATAAGTCGAAGTTGTTTTTATTCCAAAGGAGGGACACCAAAGGTGTTTCCTCTTTTTTTTTTAAGAAATGAGGCTCACATGAAACTGGAAGAATATGATAAGTCAATCATACAATTGGTGAACAGCATATATGAAAATAAGGGAAAGAATTCACAGCTTATGCTTGAATATGCAAAGCAGCTTTTTGCAATAGGAAAAGAGCGAGAGGACGATATGCTGGTGGGATATGGCTATTATTATATGGGCGAAGCATATTACGGCATGAATGACGGTAAAAACTGCTTCAGGTGCATCAGCGATGCCTTACACATCCTATATCTGATAGAAGACTGGTACATGGTGACATGCTGCTATATATATTTGGGAATCAGCAGTTCGAACAGAGGGAATGTGGCTCTTGCATTGGATTACAATCTGAACGGACTCAGATACAGCAGAAAGCATGTGTTTGATGATCTGACTGTCGTAGGCTACATTAACATGGGGGCAATCAGCATGAATTACGGACGTTATGCCCAGGCACAGTACTACATGGAAAAGGCCAGAGAAATTCTGCTTCGTAAGCCGGATATGCGTTATTACCAGAATTATATGCTCAGTATCTGCTGTATTCTGATTAAGAGTATGATTTTGCAGAATAGATTGGAAGAAGCTGCCGCATATATCGATGAAGCAAATGCTATGTATATTCAGTATGGCGATAATACTGAAAGTCTGTCTTTATATTTGGTGGAAGCTTTATATAATCATAAAATGGAATATGAGAAAGAATTTGGCTTCTGTATGCAGAAAATCGATGAGCTGATGGGCGGAAGCTTTTCCGTTATGGATATATTTGATGACGTTTATGAATATGCTCTTGTTTTGATTGAGGTAAAACAGGATGAATACTTCCAGAACATCGTGGATCGCATTGAACCGGAAGTTAAGAAGCTGAACATTAATAATATATCCCGCAGATTTATTGCTCTTAAAATGAATTACTATATGGCTTGCGGAGATAAGATGAGATATTTGGAGCAGGCAGATCGGTTCTATCAGTTAACCGTACTTATGGAAGAAGATAACAGGGATATGATGGATACCGTTTTAAAGCTTTGGTCTAATTTTGAAAAAGAAAACGAGGAAAAAGTAAAGGTAGAGAAAGAGAACAGGATTCTTCAGATAAAGTCGGAACAGGACCCTTTAACCGGACTCGCCAATCGTTTTAGCCTAAACGATTATTCTGACAATGCCCTTGCTCGTACATGTACAGAGCACAAATCCCTGGCTGTGGAGATTTTGGATATCGATTTCTTTAAGGAATATAATGATAATTATGGTCATCAGGCAGGGGACGAATGCCTGAAAAAAGTTGCTGAAGCGATAAGCACTTTGACCGAAGAACATAATGGCTTCTGTGCAAGGTACGGTGGGGATGAGTTTGTCATGATCTATGAAGGAATCAGCAGGGAAGAGATGCTTGGGCTTGCACAAAAACTGAAGGAGCGCGTGGCATCACTTAGGATGGAACATCGTTTTTCGGAAGCAGGGCAGGTGGTTTCCATCTCTCAGGGGATATGCTGGGAAATTCCGGAAAAAAGAAACCAGATGTGGGATTTTTTACATGCGGCAGATAATATGCTGTACAGAATCAAGAAGGGTGGACGCAATAACTATGGACTGACGGATATGCATGAAAACGAAAGCAATATGGTAATTGGAAAAACTTAAGTTAGTCTCTTTAGGTATGCCAGTAGTCTCCTGGCGGTAGCTTCATTGCTCTGATATGCCTTCACCAAAGTGAATAATTCTGGATCATTGCTGGATGAAATTATGATGGTATCAGCTTGAGAATCATCTGTCTTACCATATAAATAATCTGAAGTAGTGCCAAAAGTCTGGGCAATAAAGCTTACGGTCTGGAAGGAAGGCTCTCTTTCTCCACTCTCATAGCGGCCATATCCCATGGCTGACATATTTAATCTTCTGGCAGCTTCTGCCTTATTAATTCCAAGTTCATTTCTCAATAAAATAAGTCTTTCGGGTTGAAAGTCCATATATAGATCCTCCGCATTGACATTAACCAATGGTTATGATAAGCTACAATACATACATAACCGTTGGTTATATTATACGATAAATAGAATGAGTTATCAAGTAAAGGATAAAAGTTGATATTTAGAAATTGACAATACATCAAAAATGATGTACAACAAAGGAGAAGAAATGGAAATTTATGATTATGAAACATACGGCGGAAAGAATGTGATTAGGGAATATATTGATCATCTAACTCAAAAAGAACAATTAGAAATATATGATATTCGGGAAGAAATTCGGAAGAGTGGATTAGATGCTTTTGAGAAGATTAATACCAGACAACTGAGAGGAAAACTGTGGGAAATAAAAGTATCTCAAACTCGTATAATGTATGTAATAATTGATGTAGAACGAGTTGCATTTCTACATATCTGTAAGAAGCAGAAAGGCAAAGCTGAGAAGAAGGAAATTGAAACAGCTTTAAAACGGGCAAAATCAGAAAATCTGATATAGGGAGCTGATAATATGTTAATAAAAAGTAATTCGGAAGAAGAAAAGAAGATTATTGAAGGTATCATTGATAGCGACGAGGAACTTCGCAAACAACATGAACTATTTGTGGAAGAAATGCGATTTAAACAGGCGCTTATTGATGCAAGAAAATCAAAAGAGTTAACACAGAAAGAGGTTAGTAAGCGCTCTGGCCTTTCTCAGCAGGCTGTAAGTCGACTGGAAAAGGGCCATGGAGGAACGATAGATACAGTAATAAAATATTTATATGCAATGGGATTGACATTAACGGTAAAAGAGTTATAGATGGTATCACCCTTTGACTTTCCTGATATTTTTTACGCTTGACATTGAAAGGTATGTCAATTAAAATGCAAGTAAACACTTGCAAGGCAGGTAGAAGGTATGTACGATGAAACACAGAAAAAGATCTTGAATGCAACGATGCTGCTGATTATGGAGAACGGTTATACCGCCACAACGACAAAAGATATTGCGAAAAAAGCAGGAGTCAACGAATGCACAATTTTTCGAAAATTCAAAGGAAAAAAAGAAATCATTGAGGCAGCAATGACATTGCCGGAATGGAATCCATGCCTGAAAGAAAGCGATTTCAAATATACAGGAGATTTGATCAATGATTTATGCTCTTTTGCAGAGGTCTACTTGAAAAAAGTAACACCTAAGATGGTCAAAATATCGCTGGGGCTTCGCTCTCCGGATTTATATGAGATTACCAGAGATGGCATACGGGAAATTCCCGATACATTTAAAAAAGTTCTCGTTCAGTATTTTACAAAGATGCGAAAGCAGGATAAAATTCAAACAGAGGATATAGAAAGTCTGGCAGTAGCTTTTTTAGCAATGAATTTTGGCTTTGTATTTTTTAAGGCTTCCTTTGGGGACGAACTAACGGAGCTTCAGTCAAAGGAATACATAGAAAGCAGTGTTCGTCATTTCGTAAACGGAATAGGGAAATAGAGATGGTACGCTTGTGCCATTTCTTTTTAAATTTAATGCAAGCGCTCACTTGCAAGAAAGGGGAATAAGATAGGGTAGAAATTATGAAAATAAACAATCAGGTACATTTCATACGAAAAGAGTTTGATGTTACACCGGAAGTAAAGCGATATGTAAACATTTATCTCATTGAAGGAGAGTACTGCTATCTGGTGGATAGTGGCGTCGCAGGAGTACATACATTAGTCGAGGAATACTTAAAGACACTTGGCAGAAGCATGGCAGACATAAAGGGGATATTTCTTACGCATTCACATCCGGATCACATAGGCGCAGCAGCTGAAATACAAAGGCAGACGAATTGCAAAATATATGCCCCGATCGAGGAAGTACCATGGATAGAGGATATTCAAAAACAATTCTCGCAGCGTCCGATTCCGAATTTTTTTCACTTGTTATCCGAATCGGTTAAGGTAAGTCAGCCGCTAAAGGATGGGGATGTGATTCTATTGGAAGATGGGATTAGAATAAAGGCTTTGTCAACAAAAGGTCATTCCCATGGCTCCATGTCGTATATACTGAATGATGAGGTGGTTTTTACGGGGGATGCGATACCGGTGACAAATGATTTGCCTATTTTTATTGATTATGAGCAGACCCTCAGAAGCCTTGAACTGCTACAAAATATGGCAGGAATTCAATACTATTGTCCTGCTTGGGATGTGGTGTATGATAAGAATAAGTTGGATGCGGTAATAGCAAATAGTAAATCGATGCTTTTTAGATTAAAAGATGCCGTGCTACAAGTGGAAGAGGAATTTCCGGAAGCCTTAGAATCAGAGAAACTGCATGAAATCTATAAGAGAGCAGAGCTGCTGCATTTTTCGGGAAATCCGTTAGTGGCGAAAAGTATAGAGGCATGTCGAAAAAAATGAGTCGAAAAAAATGAGCGGTTGTAAGGTATTCTGTCACAGGGTATAATAATCTGATAGAGGCATTAAGCAGACAAAAGATCAAGAGGTACGGAAGATGGAAATCAAATCAGAAGCAAAATTAACGACCTTTGAGGCAATCAGCATGATTGTGGGCAACAGTATAGGAACAGGAATTATTGCGGTGCCCTATCTGGCAACGAAGAACAGCATGCTGGATGTGGTGTGGATGGTAGTTCTTGCTTATATTGTCAATGTGATTCTGCATCTGATTATTGCAGAGCTTTCCTATAACAACGGGGGAGTGCAGCTGGTCAAGAGCTTTGAAGGTGAATTGTTCCACGGCGTGGCAAAGAAAATATTCAGTTGGATCGTGTTTGTGGTGTACGGACTGGCAATTATGATCGGCGTAAGTGGAAACATTAATGGTGGGGCCCAGATATTTACCACCTGGTTTGGGCTGCCCATGTGGGTGGCACAGCTTATCTACTATGTGATTGCGGGTATCGTGGTATTTTTAGGAATGAAGGCCGTTGGAATCGCACAGAAATACGCAGTGATACTTCTTATGGGAATTGTAGCAATTATGACGGTTGCAACCTTTATGAATCCTGTAAATACATTGTACACGGCTCCCTTTCATTGGAATAATCTGCTTGCTCTTTACAGCATGGTGGTGTTTGCAACCTCGGCGAATCAGGCGGTAATTCAGGTGGTTAAGGGACTGGATGGTAATCCGGGAAAAATCAGAAAGTCTATATTTATCGGATTTGGTCTGTCCTCTGTATTTGTTCTCATTGTGACAATGACGGTACTGCTGGGAACCAAAGGGGATATCAATAAGGAGCTTGCGTATATGCAGCTTGGGGAGAGTATCGGAAAATGGGCAGTTATTCTGGCAGGCATTTTTTCGCTGTTTGCATTGCTGACGACTTTTTGGTCAAATACCCTGGCGCTTCGGGATGTAGTGCATGAGCAGGTTGGTATTGGAAACCGCCTAAGCTGGCTGATTGCTACGGTTCCGTGTATTTTGTTTGCAATTTTTGGGGTAAACAGCTTTATTATTCTGACACGAATTATGAGTGGCGTTGTGGTACTTGTCAGCATCATGCTGGTGCTTACTTATGGAAAATCCAGACGGAAAGCCGGCAAAAGTCCAATCTGCGGTGTGATTGGAACGGTGCCATTTCAAGTCCTTATGGTGATATCCACAATTATCTCGGCCATAGGCGCACTGATTCCGCTAACTTAAAGGAGAACAAATTCATGTATTGCTCAGATAGAATAAAGCAGATTGATGATGAAACCTTTACCATAACAATAGAAAAAGACAAAGACTTTAAAATTCTGCAGCTGACGGATCTGCATCTGGGATTTGGCTTTTTATCAAAGGGAAAAGACTCTTTGGCACTTCGTGCGGTAAAGAAAATTATTGATGCATCGAAACCAGATCTGATTGTGCTTACCGGAGATTCCATTTTTCCGTTTTTGCCGAAGGCAGGAACCCTTAATAACCGCAAGCAGGCAAGGAAATTGATGGATTTTCTGGATGGTTTTGCAATTCCTTATACATTAGTGTTTGGAAATCATGATTGTGAGATGGGATCGACCTGTAATAAGGAAGAACTGGCAGAATTATATAAAAAGGGAAAATACTGCATCTTCTCGGAAGGCAGAAAGAATCTTACCGGTGTAGGCAATTTTTTAATCGAATTAATAGATGATTCCGGGAAAGTGTTGCTTCCCCTGGTTATGCTGGATTCCAATATGTACGGAGAAGGGGGCTGGTTTTTCAGCGGATTTGATCGTATTCGAAAGGATCAGGTTGAGTGGTGCATGGAGCGCTTAGATACACTAAAGCAGGAGAATCCGGGCATAGAGGCGATGGCATTTTTTCACATGCCCCTTCGGGAATTCAAGGAAGCCTATGAGAAAATGAAGCTTGGCGACAGGAGCGTCATCTATCGGCATGGCAGTATCGCAGAGAAGAATGATTATTTTGGTATTTCCAAGTATGAGGGGACATTTTTTGACCGAGCAGTAGAGAATGGTGTGATAAAGTGGATGTTCTGCGGGCATGATCACTTAAATACGCTGTCGCTGATCTATAAGGGCATTCAGATGACTTACGGAATGTCCATTGATTATCTTGGATACAGCGGAATGAAGAAAAAGTATACACAGCGGGGCGGTACGCTTATTACACGAAAGGCGGATAACAGCGTAGATATCAGAATGGTGCCCCTTGAGGCAGTGGTGTCAACAAGAGTTCGCGGAGTGAAGGAGACTTCAAAGGATAGTGAAAACAACTGATATGGAAAGAGGCACACAGCAGATACAAGTACAGCATTTGTTATGTTTTAGCTGATTGATTTTTTTCTATACCTAAAAAAGTTGAAAAAAGACCGATTTTTTGCATTATAAAAGGCAGATTGTAAGGTTTTGCAGTTCTGATTTCAGTATATACCTAGGAATACTTCATTTCTTAGGTACAGGCTGAAAATCCTCTGCTCAAACCATACAATCTGCCTGTTTTTATGGCAATTTCGGGCTGCTTTTCAAAAAAAATTAGGTATACGAAAATTATTATAATGTGAAACCTAACAAAACGATTAAGAAAATAAAAAGTGCCCGCCATTTAGTCTTGTATGTTTAAAAACTATTTTGCAATTCAAATTGCAAAACTCATTTGAAAAACCACCTTATCATGCGTGCTCAATATTGGTATATTCGGATATTTCCCTGCTGATCGTGCAAAGGTCATCCACGGATAGTCCATGGATATCCTTATTGCCGGTGATTCTTGCAAAGGTTCTTAACTCCTCCGCAGAGCATTTGAGATAATTTTCAATTCTCTTGGCTGCAGCATCAATATGTAATCTTTCCCGCAGAGTCTTATCCTGTGTGGCCATTCCTACCGGACACATTCCGGTACCGCAAATACGGTATTGCTGACAGGCTGCTGCTACCATAGCCGCTGAAGCAATCGCAACGGCATCGGCTCCCATGGCAATGGCCTTTGCAAAGTCGGAAGATACCCGAAGTCCGCCGGTGATGACCAGATCAATATCGGAGCCGATGGAGTCTAAATACTTTCTCGCACGGTAGAGTGCATAGATTGTCGGAACGCTGGTGGAATCTCGGATGATGGCAGGAGATGCTCCCGTTGCACCGCCCCGTCCGTCTATGGTAATGAAATCCGGCTTAGCATAGACACAGAATTCCAAATCCCGTTCAATGCGTCCTGCGGCAATCTTGATACCGATAGGTCTGCCCTCGCTTCGTGTACGAAGCTCACTTACCAGATCCCGCAAATCGTCGGCACTGTTGATTCCCGGAAATTTGGAAGGACTGATGACATCCACACCCAGCGGCTTGTTTCGGATTTCTGCAATTTCAGGTGTAACTTTGCTGCCCGGTAAGTGTCCGCCCATTCCCGGCTTTGTTCCTTGCCCGATTTTAATTTCAATGGCATCAGAGGTTTTTAAGTTTTCGTCTGTAACGCTATACAGATTTGGTACATATTCAAAGATATATTTATAGGCTGCTTCCTTTTCTTCCGGGAGGATACCGCCCTCACCACTGCACATTGCCGTGCCCGCCGCTGCACTTCCTTTCGCCATGGCGATTTTTGTTTCTTTGGAGAGTGCTCCGAAAGACATATGGGAAATATAGACCGGCATGTCAAGCTCCATCGGCTTTTTGGAATGCTTTCCGATTACGGTTTTTAAAGATACATCTTCATGCTCATCCAGTGGCATTGGATTTAATTGTGCCCCCAGCACAAGTATGTCATCCCAGTTTGGCATTTTCATCTGGGTGCCCATTGCCTCAATCGCTGATTTTCCGGTAACAGCCATCTCATGGATTTCTTTCATGTACCGATAATTGCTATCGGTTTTTCGGGTTTCCTTCGGATAGTTTAAATCCAGATCCTCTGCGTCTATGGAAGCGGGTTTCTTTTCCGCTTCCGGCAAAACGGCTGTTGTTTTTTGCGGTTCCACGGCTTCAAAGCGTTCCGGTGGCTGTTTGCAGAGCGGACATTCTGTCAACTCAGAAAATGGCTTCCCCTCTTTTTCTTCATCATATAAATACCCACAGATAGTACATTTGTATACCATAAAAATACCTCCTTCTATGGTATATAATTATAAATTCTTTTTCGATTGATGTCGAGAGTATCCGCAGATTTTGTCAAATTCTAGATTCCATTTCGGATTTGCGTTCCTAAGAATGAGTTTTGCTATTTGAATCAGAACGTTTAAAAAGCGTCGGCACTTAATGAGCAATTT
>JBJFCD010000030.1:0-5109 GCA_051888795.1 Lachnospiraceae bacterium
CTGCTCCGAGGCTCAGTCCCATAACCTCGTCTATTTCCATATCATTGGCTGTAAGTATCAATACAGGTGTCGTACTCCTCTCACGTACCCATCTCAAATAATCATATCCACTTCCGTCTGGAAGATTGATATCTAATATGACAAGCTCCGGTACCGTTTGCTCAAATGTTTCTCTTGCGCTCCTGATGTCTGTATTTTGAATAAATTCCATGCCAGTTTCTTTTAGGGCCAGCACAATACCTTCACTTAAAGCACGATCATCTTCTACAATCTGAATAATCATTTTTACTCCTTCTTACCACAAAACAATACTCCCTTTGAGATATTCTTTATCAATTACTCTAATAAGTCAAGTACAAACAAAAAATCTCCTGCATGACCACTTAAGCCCCTACAGGAGATTCCTTAATTTAATTACATTTTTAATTACCTATTCGGTTTATTTTGTAGATGCATTCTGAATGCAACGTTCACACAGCCATTCTTTTACCATATTACTTAAGATTATATCTTTCAGATCTTCCTCTTCAACCTGTTCTTTCAATGAATCTGCACTTTCATAGCCATACTTTTCAGCCAACTCTTTGACTTCTTTTTCATATGTCTCATCATCCAGCTCAATCTTTTCTTTCTTAGCAATGGCATCTACCACCATTTGAGATTTTACGCTTTCTTCAGCTGCCAGAGCTGCCTGCTCATTGAATGTATCTTCATCCATTCCCATCTGCGCGATCAGATCAGCGAACTCCATTCCATATGCTTCTGCCATCTGCTCATACTGCTCTCTCAACTGTTTTTCAACCTTTTCTTTTTCTCCGTCAGGATATTTTTTTATCTCCGTATTATTGAGAACTGCTTCCCAAACTTCTGAAGATAAAGAATCATTATAGGAGCTTTCGTTATCTTCCTCCAACTGTTTCTTTACTTCTTCTTTATATTCTTTTACTGTTTTGGAGTTTTCGGATAACTGTTTCACTACCTCATCAGTAAGTTCAGGAACCACCTGCTCTGTAATTGAATTTACAGTAATTGTAAATGTAACATCTTTTCCTGCATAATCTGTATTACCGTAATCATCCGGAAATTTTCCTTCCCAGTCAAATTTATCTCCAACCTTATGTCCGATAATACTATCTTCAAAACCGTCAATAAACGAATCAGAACCAATCGTCAGATCATAAGCTTCTGCAGAACCGCCATCAAATTTTTTGCCGTCAATCTTTCCGACAAAATCAATATTTGTAATATCACCATCTTTTACTGCACGGTCTGTGATCTCTTTTGACTCAGCCATGGATTCCAGTGTAGACTGAATAGAATTTTCTACTTCCTCATCTGTAACCTCTTCCGGCTTTTCAACCTGATCAACTTCCACACCTTTATACTGTGTAATCTTAAGGTCATCTGTCTCCAGCCCTTTGCTCTGCTGACATCCGCCAAGCATCATTGCTGCAGCCAGTACACCTGTCACTATCATTGCTGTCTTCTTTTTCATAAATACACCTCTTAGTTTTATCGTTATAATTCTTACCTGTACTACACACGTACTTTTAAGTTATACCACATTTCCAATAAGTTTAAAACCTTTTTCACATTTATTTCATAATTCTACAGCACCGGAGAAAACAATCTGCAAAACTGTTCCTTTAGTCTGATATATACACTTCTCTGATGATACAGCTTTCTTGTAATCTGTGTACACACAGCAATATCATTTTCAAATGCATCCTCAAGTTTTCTCGTCGTTTTTGCACTGTAAATGACTGCATTCACTTCAAAGTTAAGTGCAAAACTTCGTATATCCATATTTGCTGTCCCCATACAAGTCACGAGTCCATCTACACAGACACATTTTGAATGTAAAAATCCATTGTCATAAGTATAACATCTTGCTCCTGCCTCTATCATCTCACCAATATAAGAATATGTTGCCCAATATACAAATGGATGGTCTGGCTTACACGGAATCATAATCCTGACATCAATTCCTGATTTTGCCGCGATCACCAGCGCATCTTTGATATCCTCATCCGGAATAAAATATGGCGTCTGGATGTAAATACTTTTTCTTGCCATATGGATAAGACGTAAGTAATTGTCACGGATTTTCGGATATCTTGAATCCGGTCCGCTTGTAATAATCTGTATCGGCTCCTTTCCAGCCCGCATATAAGTAGGGATCTCAAACAAACTGTCATCTAAAAACAGATTTTCTTTTGCCGCAAAATTCCAATCCAGCACAAATCTAATGGCAAGCGATGTTACAGCTGATCCTTCAATACAAAGATGAGTATCTCTCCAATAGCCAAACTTTTTATCTTTTCCTATATATTCTCTGCCGATGTTAAAGCCACCTATAAATCCCAGCCTTCCGTCAATCACTACGATTTTTCTATGGTTGCGGTAATTAAGGCGAAGCTGGAACTTTCTGAGAAATGCAGGGAAAAATTCTGCCACCTCTATTCCTGCTTTATCAAGCCTTTTCCAGTCAGATTCTTTCATACCTCTGCATCCCATACTGTCAAACAGAATCCTTACTTTAACTCCCTGCTTTACTTTACGGATTAACACTTCTTCTATTCTTTGCCACAGTTCGTCATTCCGGATAATATAATATTCAAGATGGATATAGTTTCTGGCATGATCCATCTCATCAATCAGATCTCTGAACTTTTCTTCACCGTCTGTATAGACCCGTACATCATTGTTATCTGTAAGTACTGCTTCACCCTCGTTAAGGTTATAGAGAATCAGACTCTTAAATCGTTCCAATTCCGGATCTTTCAATTTCAGTTTCTTGCGAAAAATAGATTCTTCCTGACGCCTTACGGCATATTTAAGTTCCCCTTCTATCTCTTTCATCTTAAACATCCTGTCTTTATGAAAGTTCTGAGCAAGAATTAAGTACAGGACAAATCCTATCACAGGTAAAAAATACAAAAGTAAAAGCCACGCCCAAACTGTTGTAGGATTTTTTCTCTGAAAAAAGATGATCAAAAGTGAAAATACAATATTTATAATAAAAAGGTGATTAAGGAACCATCTGTAAACTTGCGAAACAATATGACCGATATTCTCAAGCATTCCATCATCTCCTTTGGTACGCTTCTGTTTTTATACTTCATATATACAGTATATCCTTTATTTCCACAAAAGTAACCCCTAAACCTTCAAATCACTTGCACTTGTCCTGAAAGAATGATACAATGTACATCGTGAAAAAGAGTAAAATAGGAGGTTTCCCGTGAGCAAATTAACGATTGTATTACTTGTGATTTTAGTTGTATTGATCATCGCATGCGTTGTATTATATTTCCTTGGAAAAAAAGCCGAGAAAAGACAGGCAGAACAACAGGCACAGCTTGATGCCGTTGCACAGACCGTATCCATGCTGATTATTGACAAACGTCGTATGAAGCTGAAAGATGCCGGTTTCCCGCCAATCGTTTTAGAGAGTACCCCTAAATACCTTCGCCGTTCCAAAGTACCGGTTGTAAAAGCAAAGGTTGGTCCAAAGGTCATGACTCTCATGTGTGACGCACAGATTTATCCTCTGGTTCCTGTAAAGAAAGAAGTAAAAGCAACTGTAAGTGGTATTTATATCACAGCAGTAAAAGGAATCCGTGGTCCTCTGGAGACACCAAAGAAAAAACAGGGATTTTTCGCAAGATTAAGAAATAAAGAAAAATAATCTTCAAACTAATCACAAAATCAAATGAAGGACAGGCATTTTGCCTGTCCTTTCTTATTGCTCATTTATCTATCCATTTGCACGGATATTCATCCTGATATTACAGTCTGCAACTTTTTCACTGTTAATATCCAATGCATAACTCACTTTTACATCAATATTCTCTTCACTAACATCGACCTGCATTTTTTTTGTATAAACACCGACCATCAATTCTCCATACGGTGTCTCATACGGTGTCATATTTATACGATCTCTTTCAAAAACCATTCTCGTACTCGCCAGACCGCTTTTGGAAATTTCAAGAAGTCCATCCTCTGATATACGAATCATATTTTTGATTGTACCTGGCATTCCTTCCACTACTTCATCATAGACAACATAATGTTTTCCGTTTTTCAGATAGTATGTGGCCGGCGTGATCACCTCGATAGGCTCATTCTCATCCTGCTTTTCTTCTCCCGGATAAGTGTCATAATGCAGTCCTGAAATAGTCAGTAATACCTCTTTCGTCATAATATCACCTTAACCAAATCTCAATTAGAGCGCAAGCTGCTTTGCAACATCATACTGATATTCCGGAATTGCTTTCTTCATAGTGAGTGCTTCATCGATATCGAAGTCTTTGTACTCACCATGCTGATATCCAACAACACGGTTTGATTTGCCTTCAATAAGAAGATCAACTGCCATTGCACCCATAATAGAAGCATACACTCTGTCCTTACATGTCGGACTTCCTCCACGCTGCATATGACCAATGATTGTTGCTCTTGTCTCCATACCTGTTCGTTCTTCGATTCTTCTTGCCATGTTCATAGAATCGCCGACTCCCTCTGCGTTGATAATAATATAATTCTTTTTACCACGCTTTCTGCATTCCTGAATATCTGCAACGATCTCATCTTCATTGTAATCATGCTCTTCCGGCATCAGAATACGTTCTGCACCATTGGCAATTCCACACCACAACGCAAGATAACCTGCATCTCTACCCATAACTTCAATAATGGAACATCTTTCATGTGATGTAGATGTATCTCTTACCTTATCAATTGCCTCCATAGCAGTATTTACTGCTGTGTCAAAGCCAATCGTATATTCTGTACATGCGATATCCAGATCGATTGTTCCCGGAATTCCGATTGTATTAATTCCGTAATGCGCAAGTCTCTGTGCTCCTGCAAAGGAACCGTCTCCTCCGATTACAACAAGTCCGTCGATACCATATTTTTTCAGAATTGCAGCTGCTTTCTGCTGACCTTCCTCCGTACGCATCTCTTTGCAACGAGCTGTCTGAAGAATCGTTCCTCCACGCTGGATTGTATCAGATACGTCTCTGGCTGACAGGTCAATGATCTCTTCGTTTAAAAGTCCCTGATAGCCTCTTCGGATACCTCTTACCTTCAGTCCTTTTC
>JBJFCD010000031.1:0-5108 GCA_051888795.1 Lachnospiraceae bacterium
ACGGGGCAGGGAAAAGTACAACCATTGATTTGCTTCTTGGCCTGAAGAAGCCGGACTGTGGTACCGGGACAATATTTGGCTTGGATCCAACTACGAATCGTAAGAAAGTATTTGAACGGGTTGGAGTGCAGCTGCAATCCTCGAACTATCAAAACAATATTCGAGTGGATGAACTTTGTAGCGAAATGTCAGCTTTATATGAGAAAACGGAGGATTATCATAGACTACTGCAGTTTTTCTCATTGGAAGGGTTTGAAAAGTCACAGGTAAACAAGCTGTCCGGAGGAGAAAGACAAAGATTATCTGTCGCATTGGCACTTATCAACAAACCGGAAATCGTATTTTTGGATGAGTTGACAACAGGATTGGATACGGCGGCGAGAAGAGAGGTATGGAGACATTTAAAGGAATTAAAAAAGCAGGGAACTACTATTTTTCTGACTACACATTATATGGAAGAAGCTGAAAGCTTGTGTGACCGGATTTTTCTGATCAAAGATGGCAAAAAGGTTACGGAAGGGACGGTAAAAAATGTTATTGAAAACAGTCCTTACGATAACCTGGAAGATGCATATCTTTGGTATATGGGAGAGGAGGTTGCACGATGAAACGATTTTTGAAATTATACCTGATTGAACAGAAATTAGCGCTGCGTTCCGGCGATATGCTGCTTTTTGGGGTGGCAATGCCGGTGGGAATTATGATATTGATTAATATGATTGCAGGATCAAAACAGGCAGGAGAGGGATTTACCTATCTGGAAAGCTCCTTTGCATCATTGATAGCGGTGGGGATTTGTGCCGCAGCATTTATGGGGATTCCTCTTACAATTGTCGACTATCGTGATAAGAAAATCTTGAAGCATTTCTTTACCACACCATGCAGTCCATTGTGGATTTTAGGTAGTGATATGTTATGTGCCGGGGGAACGGCACTTTTGTCTGCTCTATCCGTGGCCCTGGTTTCGGTTGTATTTCTGGGATATGAAATGCAGGGAAATGTCCTGGCATTTGTGGGATCCTGGTTGTTGACGCTGGTGTCTATGTTCAGTATTGGACTATTGATGGCAAGTTTATGCAGAACAGTAAAATCGGTAAATACGGTTACTACCCTGGTGTATTTCCCAATGTTGTTTTTATCCGGTGCAACCATCCCCTATGAACTCTTTCCGGATGGATTACAGAAGGTTGCCAATGTGTTGCCACTGACACAGGGAATTAAGCTTATGAAAGCAGTCTCTATGGGAATAGAATTAGAAGGTGTATGGAAAATCGTTGTACTGCTTGTGGGTATTACACTGATTTGTACAGTAGTTTCAGTGAAGACCTTTCGATGGGAATAGTGGGAGAATAGGCAATTATGATAAATATGAGAATGAATCAACACCATCCTGCTTTTGAAAAAAAGGAGCAGGGGAATTTGTATAAGATTGGTATGTTTGCCAACATGAATCGTGTAACCATCAAGACACTTCGCTATTATGATGAGCAGAAACTACTGGTTCCGGTATATGTGGATGAGGAGAACGGTTACCGGTATTATGAGGCAGGTCAGATGGCACAGTTACAGAGAATTATCGCGTTGAAAAGTATGGGCTTTTCCATAGATGATATTCGTAAAATTATAAGCGGAGCAGAAGAAAAATCCTTTTTGCTTGAGAAGAAGCAGGAAATATTAAAAGAGATTGCTACTTTGACTACCAAGCTTTCACAGGTTGAAAGTTATCTTGCAAGAGAAAGTATGAATTTGTCTGCTCCGGTTCTGAACAAAGAAATACCGGAAGTAATTGTCTGTACCATGGAACGCAGAATTAAGTCCTACGACGCTCTGTTTGATCTGATGCCACAAATGGGCGCACAGATGGAAAAACTAGGATGTCAGTGTGCCCAGCCGGAGTACTGCTTTACACACTATTTAGAGCCGGGATATAAGGAAGAGGATATACTGGTAGAAATCTGTGAGGCAGTTACAGAGAAAAAACAGGATTCAGGAGAAATAGCATTTAAGGTGTTTCCTAAAGTGCCTATGGCGGCATGTATTTTTCATAAAGGTTCTTATAACACCTTGCATGAATCTTACGCTATGCTGCTTCAATATATTGAAGAAAACGGATATGAGATTTGCGGAAATATCAGGGAGTCTTATATAGATGGGGTATGGAATAAAGAAACAGAAAATGAATGGCTTACGGAAATCCAGATTCCTGTAGAGCATTTTACAAAATGAAAAAAGTACAGCAAAAAAACTCTACTAAAAATAATTATCTTTATTAAATCTTTATTTTTTCCTGCTATTCTCTTTTTATAAAACGAGGAAAGAAGGAATAAGTATGGAAATGATGCTTCAAACTACAGAACTATGCAAGTCATTTAAGAAACAGGAGGCGGTAAAAAAAGTTTCACTAAACATAGAAAAGGGAAAAGTCTATGGGCTGCTCGGACCTAATGGGGCCGGGAAATCTACGACCCTGAAAATGATTACCGGCATTTTAAAACCAACCGCAGGTGAGATCTATTTCAATGGAAAACCGTGGAACAGAGAGGCGCTGCCTGAGATTGGGGCACTGATTGAGAATCCGCCAATCTATGAAAATTTGTCTGCAAGAGAAAATCTGAAAGTCAGATCATTACTGCTTGGTGTGGATGAAAAAAGGATTGACGAAGTACTGAACATAGTCTCTCTTACAAATACCGGAAAAAAGAAGGCGGGGCAGTTTTCTTTGGGAATGAAGCAGAGACTTGGCATTGCAATGGCATTGTTGGGCGAGCCAAAACTCTTAATATTAGATGAGCCTACAAATGGGTTAGATCCGATTGGTATAGAAGAACTTCGCGAACTGATACGCTCCTTTCCGGCACAAGGAATTACAGTCATACTTTCCGGCCACATTCTCTCGGAGGTACAACTATTAGCAGATCATGTGGGAATTATTTCAGATGGTATTTTAGGATATGAAGGTCCACTGGAACAGGGAAAAAATCTGGAAGAACTCTTTATGAATGTCGTAAGAGAAAATAGAAAGGCTGGTGAAAGTTGTGCTTAGTATTGTAAGAGCAGAATATCTGAAAACAGGAAAGTCGATGAGGCGGGTACTTATCTGGGCATTTCCAACGATTGTATTTGCTTTGGCATTTGTACTTACGTTAGGAATGACAAATGCATATGCAGAGAGCGTATGGAACTGGTGGTATACACTGTTGCTACCCGGAATGCTTGCCATTACTTGTTATCTTTCTATCATGCAGGAGAAAAAAACAAGGTATTATAATCTAATGACGCTTTCTACCAGTAAAAGAAAATTGATGATGGGCAAAATCATCTATTTGGGATGTGTGATTTTGGTGTCTAATATGATTATATTTGTGGGTGCCTCTTTAGGAGGATTTCTATTGAGCACTTGCGTTCCGTTAGGGGGAGCTGCAATTGCAATATTGGCTCTTACGATTTCGCAACTATGGGAGATACCATTGCTCCTATTTTTGAGTGAACGCTTTGGAATGATTGTGGAATTACTGATATGCCTGTTCCTTTCGGTTGGAGGTGTCATTATTGCACCAACAGGAAAGTGGTACTTTTTTGTTTCAGCAATCCCGATGAGGATTCTTTGTCCGCTCCTTCATATATTGCCAAACGGAATCCGAGCAGAGGATGGCAATCCGCTTTTGGATGTGGGAGTCGTTCTACCCGGCATTTGCTTATCCATTATATGGTTTATTCTTGCAACAATCTTGTTTTTAAATTGGTTTGATAAGAGAGAGGGGAAATAGGAATGCTTAGAAAGAATCTTCATGCAGATTTCCTGAAAATGAAAGGGCTCCCCATTACACTTGCACATATTTTAATTCCGGTTATAACAAGCGGATTGTTCCTAGCATATTATTCTCTTTCTGTTTGGAGTGAGAATACAAAAATAATTGCTTTCTATCAGGCGGTTGGAGCAGGCTTTCCTGTTTTGATTGGAATATTTACTGCAAGTATCATGGAACAGGAGCAAAATGCCGGAGTATTCCAGAATCTGCTCTCCTTACAAAAAAAGACGTTAGCATTTTTGTCTAAGGTGATACTTTTGCTTATATTTAGCCTATTTTCCATATTATTAGCAGCAGGAATATTTTGCTTCGGATTTTACATAATCCTTGGGTGTAGTACAGTAAGCATAGTGACCTATATGATGGCTGCACTTATTATGTGGTGCGGTAGTATTCCGCTATATATATGGCAAATGCTTTTGGCTTTCCGGTTCGGAAAAGGAGTGTCCATTGGGGTGGGAATTATTTCGGGACTTGTCAGTGCATTAATGCTTACGAATCTTGGAATGTTTGTCTGGAAGTATGTACCTGTTTCATGGACTGGTAGATTACCATATATATATTTACAGTTTGCTTTAGGAGAATCGGGAGCAATAAATGAAATGTACTCTGTAATACCGGTATTTTGCGTATTTACAGTGATCAGTATGATATATTATTTGTTTTGGGCATTTCGTTGGGAAGGAAGTAAAATATCAGAATAGAGGGATGATATGGCGAAAATCTTGGTAGTGGATGATGATACAGCAATCCTTGATATGATAGGAACAATTCTAAGCAAGGATGGACATCTGGTTACAAAAGTAAGCAATCCGCTTGAAATAAATATGGAAAAAGTGAATCTTTATGATTTGATTTTGCTGGATATTATGATGCCCGGATTAGACGGATTCGTATTGTGTTCAAGAATCAGGAAGCTTGTTGATTGTCCCATTTTGTTTCTTACAGCAAAAACAGAAGAAAGCAGTTTGGTAAATGGTTTGTCGTTGGGAGCAGATGATTATATCTGTAAGCCGTTTGGGGTTATGGAACTTCGTGCGAGAGTTGCAGCGCATCTTAGAAGGGAACGCCGGGAACATTCTGTCAGAATGGTTGTTGGGAATGTCTGCTTTCATTTATCTTTAAAACAGATGCTGGTTGATGATAAAGAAATTCCTCTCACAAAGGCTGAGTATGAAATTTGTGAATTCCTTGCAAAAAAACACGGGCAGGTTTTTTCAAAAGAACAGATTTTGGAGCAGGTGTTTGGATTTGACAGCGAGAGCAATGACAGTACAATTACGACTCATATTAAAAATA
>JBJFCD010000032.1:0-5101 GCA_051888795.1 Lachnospiraceae bacterium
GAGCGCCGCCCTGTCACGGCGGAGGTCGAGAGTTCGAGTCTCTTCTGGGTCGTTTGTATCAAAGATACAAGACTGATTAATTTAATATTTGGGATCATAGCTCAGCTGGGAGAGCACCTGCCTTACAAGCAGGGGGTCATAGGTTCGAGCCCTATTGGTCCCACTTACAGCATTTATATGTTGTAAAAATGCCGCAGTGGCGGAACTGGCAGACGCACAGGACTTAAAATCCTGCGGGACTTATACTCCCGTACCGGTTCGATTCCGGTCTGCGGCATTTTTTTGCTCCAAAGCCTTTACTCTAATATGGTTCAAAAACCGAAACGGTATAAAAATAACAAAGAAAGTCATTTGCAGAATCGTTATCTGACAGGTCTAAAGCAAAGCTCTAACACAATTCGTGTTAAATTTTCAAGGTAAAAACAAAATCAAATATTTACAAACGGTAAACAAGCCAAGAAATTATTGCAACGAGAGGAATTACTTTTTACAGACACCTTAGTAAAGTGTGCTTATTTATGGCTGTCCTTTACTTTCTTTCACACGAATACTCTCCTCTAAAAAATAGCGTAAATTATCTAAAATAATGCAGGTATTCAGACAAAATCCACATAGTTATAATGAAAGAATAAAAACGAATGAAGTAAAGGAGTTGTAGTTATGAAGTTTGGAAACGGATGTTGGCTGCAAAAGGAAGGAATTGAATGCTTTGCACCGCAAGAAGCATATTTTGTGAATAAGAATGACTATGAGGTTGTGATTTGTGCCCCGACGCATCATATTGTAAGCAGGGGTGATACGTTAGGCGGAGTGAATCTTACAATTCGTATTTCCGCACCGGCAGATGGGGTTATCCGTGTTCAGACCAGTCACTATCTGGGACTTGAAAAAAAGGGACCGGAGTTTTCTTTGAATTTAGATAAGTCTCGTGTTTTGGATACAGAGGAGACAGAAGAAGAGCTGATTGTTTTTTCTGGTAATCTTTCTTTGAGAATCAATAAGAAGAAATGGGAAATGAGATATGAAAGAGACGGAAAATTACTTACATCCAGTAGCGGAAGAGACCTTGCGTATATGCGTACCGAATGGACAGGGATGGCTTACGATATGGATCCCGAGGGCAAAGCATATGTTCGTCAGACACTTGCATTGGGAGTGAATGAACATGTTTATGGTCTTGGAGAGCGCTTTGGAGCGTTGGTAAAAAACGGACAATCTGTAGAAATCTGGAATGAAGATGGAGGTACCAGCACGGATCAGTCCTATAAGAATATTCCTTTTTATCTGACGGATAAAGGATATGGTATATTTGTAAATCATCCGGAAAAGGTGTCTTTTGAGGTAGCAACTGAACAGGTGGCAAAAGTAGAGTTTTCTGTTCCGGGTGAGACTTTGGATTACTTTTTTATTGATGGTCCAACAATGAAAGATGTCTTGAAAAAATATACAGATCTTACAGGGAAACCGGCACTACCTGCACCATGGACTTATGGACTCTGGCTTTCCACTTCATTTACAACCAACTATGATGAAGAGACAGTTATGAGTTTTATTGATGGAATGAGAGAAAGAGGTATCGCTTTGAGAGTATTCCATTTTGATTGTTTTTGGATGAAAGAATTTCACTGGTCTGATTTCTTATGGGATCACCGTGTATTTCCGGATCCGGAAGGAATGTTAAGACGGATCAAAGAAAAAGATCTGAATATCTGTGTTTGGATCAATCCTTATATCGGGCAAGAGTCTGTATTATTCCGGGAAGGGAAAGAAAAAGGTTACTTTATCAAACGTCCAAACGGTGATGTATGGCAGTGGGATATGTGGCAGCCGGGAATGGCACTTGTAGATTTTACTAACTCGGATGCATGCAGATGGTTTCAGGATAAGCTGGAGGTACTTCTGGATATGGGCGTAGATTGCTTTAAGACAGACTTTGGTGAACGTATTCCGATAAACTGTGTTTATGCGGATGGCTCTGATCCGCATAAAATGCATAATTATTATACTTATCTGTACAATAAGACTGTCTATGAACTGTTGGAAAGAAAGAGAGGAAAAGGAGAAGCTGTATTGTTTGCGCGTTCTGCAACTGTAGGGGGACAGAAATTCCCGGTACACTGGGGCGGAGACTGTTGGTCAGATTATGTTTCCATGGAGGAAAGTCTACGCGGTGGACTGTCACTTACTATGTCTGGATTTGGATACTGGAGCCATGATATCGGAGGTTTTGAGAATACTTCTACACCAGATGTTTATAAACGTTGGTCAGCTTTCGGACTGATGTCTTCTCATTCCAGACTGCATGGAAGTACCTCTTATCGTGTGCCGTGGGCATATGATGAAGAAGCAGTGGATGTAGTACGGTATTTTACAGAAGTAAAAGGACATTTAATGCCTTATTTATACCGAAATGCAATTGAAACATCGAAAACTGGAGTTCCAATGATGCGCAGTATGGTACTGGAATTTACCGGGGACAGGAATTGCTCCTATCTGGACAAACAGTATATGTTTGGGGATTCTATTCTGGTTGCTCCGGTTTTTAACGAAGAGAGTAAGGCAATCTATTATCTGCCGGAAGGAACATGGACTCATTATCTGACCGATGAAGTGAAAAGCGGAGGAAGATGGTATGAAGAACCATGCGATTACCTTAGCATTCCGATATTTGTAAAGGAGAATAGTCTGATAGCCGTAGGAAAAGATGGAAGACGTCCGGATTATGATTATGCAGATGGTGTTACAATTAAAGCATATGCACTGCAGGAAGGAAAAGAAGCATTTACAAGTGTATACAGCATGGATCAGAAAGAAGAAACGATAGTGAAAGTACTGAAAGAAAATGAAAATATATTCATTTCTGTTAAAGCTCGGAAACCATGCAATATCGTTCTGGTCAATGAGAAAATCAAGGATGTGCAAGGAGCAGAGTGGCAGATGCAAGAAGAAGGCTGTTTCATTACGTGTGAAGGAAATAAAGAACTCATATGTAAAACAGTTTAGAGGAGTGTAGGATGGAACAGAGAATCAATGAGTTATTAAATGAGCTTACTTTAGAAGAAAAAATTGGTATGATCCACGGCGATGGATTGTTTTGTACCAAAGCGGTAGAAAGACTTGGAATCCCTTCTTTAAAAATGTCGGATGGTCCGATGGGAGTCAGACAGGATTTTGAAAATAATTCGTGGAAGGCGATAGGAAACAGTGATGATTATGTGACTTATCTCCCGTGTAACAGTGCACTTGCGTCTACATGGAACCGTAAAATAGCATACGAATCAGGAAAGGTTCTCGGAGAAGAAGCAAGAGGAAGAGGAAAGGATGTGATTCTGGCACCGGGAATCAATATTAAGAGAAGTCCTCTCTGTGGAAGAAATTTTGAATATATGAGTGAAGATCCTTATTTAACAGGAGAGATGGCGGTGCCCATTATACAGGGAGTGCAGACGGCAGATACAGCAGCTTGTGTGAAACATTTTGCTGTAAATAGTCAGGAGACGGAAAGGCTCTGGGTGGAGGCAAAGGTTTCGGATCGTGCAGTCAGGGAGATTTATCTCCCTGCATTTGAGAAAGCAGTGAAAGAGGGAAACTCTTATTCTCTGATGGGAGCCTATAACAGATATAAAGGTGAGCATTGCTGTGAGAGCAAAGAACTTCTGAATAAGATTTTAAGAGAAGAGTGGAAATATGATGGCATGGTAGTCTCTGACTGGGGCGCAGTACATAAAACGAAAGAAGCCGCGGAAAGTGGTCTGGATGTTGAAATGTCTGTGACAGACAATTTTGATGAATATTGTATGGCGGAGCCGTTAAAAAGGGCAGTAGAAAATGGAGAGATAACGGAAGCATATATTGATGAAAAAGTAAGAAATATTTTACGCATGATGTTCCGGCTTCATATGATCGACGGGAAAGAGAGAAAAGCTGGATGTTATAATACACCCGAGCATAGACAGACTGTTTTAGAAGCTGCAAGAGAGTCTGTGGTTCTTCTTAAAAACGATGAAAAAAAACTTCCGCTTTCTGCGAAAGATACAAAAAAAGTTCTTATAATCGGAGATAATGCAAATCGCATTCACTCCTGTGGCGGCGGAAGTGCAGAGATCAAAGCACTATATGAGATTTCTCCTCTGATGGGAATTAAGAAATTACTGGGCGGTAATGCAGAAGTGACATTTGTGCAGGGATATTTGGCCGATGATTTTGAAAATCTGGATCAGGACACGAATTGGCAGGCTGACAGTCTGGAAAACGGTGGAGGATCTACTGAGAGCAAGCGTGAGACAGATAAAGAATTATTGAAAAAGCAGGAAGAACTCCGTAAGGAAGCTGTGAAAATGGCAGCAGACTTTGATACAGTTATTCTGATCGGAGGGCAGAATCATTTACAGGATTTAGAAGGGCATGACAGATCGGATATGAAGCTTCCTTATGCCCAGGATGAGCTCATCACAGAAGTTCTTGCGGCACAGCCTGAGACAATCGTTGTACTCTGCTCCGGCTCACCGGTGGAAATGCCGTGGATACAGAATGCAAAGACGCTGATATGGACATGGTATGCAGGTATGGAAGGCGGAACTGCACTGGCAGAAGTATTGTTTGGTGAAGTGAATCCAAGTGGAAGACTGCCGGAGACATTTCCGATTCGTCATACAGACTGCTCCGCACATTGTATTGGGGAATTCCCGGGAGGAGAGACGGTAGAATACCGGGAAGGGATTTATGTGGGATATCGTTATTATGATACAAAAAATATACCGATACTGTTCCCGTTTGGATACGGACTTTCCTATACAGAATATGTATATTCCAATCTGAAAGTGGAAGTGAAAGAGCAGGGAGATGATACAACAGTGAGTGTCAGCCTGGATGTAAAAAATATTGGAGACAGAGCAGGGAAAGAGACTGTACAGGTTTATGTGGGAAAAGAAGATTCAAAGATTGACAGACCTGTAAAAGAGTTGCGGGCTTTTGAAAAAGTAGATCTGGGAATCGGAGAGAGTAAGAAAATAACATTTGAGTTAAAGAAAGAAGCGTTTTCTTATTATGATGAAGAAACAGAAAAATTTCAGATAGAAGACGGAGTTTATCATATTTATGT
>JBJFCD010000033.1:0-4981 GCA_051888795.1 Lachnospiraceae bacterium
ATGTTCCGATAATATTTTATTATCAGAACATATGATAAACGAGAGGGGGACGTATTAAATGGCTTCCAATTTTAAATTTTTAGAAACAGAATTTCCGGTTTTGGCGAATTTTGGTAATTTAGCAGAGCAGTATTGTTACACAGATCCGAACTCGTGCTTGATGAAACTGGGAATGATTGGAGAAACAATCGTAAATCTGATGTTTACATACGATAAGATTCCTGTTCCTTATGATAACTCTGCAGTGAATCGAATCAATGTATTATCTTCGGAAGGCCTCTTAACAAGAGATTTAACTGACATTTTGCATGCACTTCGTAAAGTAAGAAATAAAGCTGTTCATGAAAATTATTCAGAAGCATCAGATTGTCCTGTTTTCTTACAGATGACATATAGTTTGTCTGAATGGTTTATGCAGACATATGGTGACTGGAATTATCAGCATCGGGATTTTGTTATGCCTGTAAAGGAAGAAAAGAAAACAGAGAAGATTGTTGTTTTCAATAAAGCTCAGGAAGAAGAAAAAGAGGAAGAGCTTACAAAAGCTGCAATTGCATGTGCTGAACAGGCGGAACAGGTTGATAAGAAAGTTCGTCTGAAACAGGCAAATAAAATGGCAAGTCAACGTCAAAAGTCTGAGGCTGAAACTCGCTATATGATTGATGAGCAGCTGCGCCAGGTTGGCTGGGAAGCCAATACGCAGGAAATCCGCTATTCAAAAGGTGCAAGACCTGCAAAAGGTCATAACATGGCGATTGCTGAATGGCCAACAGATTCTACTGTTAGCAAAAAAGGCTATGCAGATTATGCACTGTTTGTAGGAACAAAGCTTGTTGGTATTATCGAAGCGAAAGCTGAACATAAAGATATTCCATCTGTAATTGATTATCAGGGTAAAGATTATCCGAGAAATATTCGTAAAGAAGATGCTAAATATCAGATTGGTACGTGGGGAGAGTATAAGGTTCCGTTTACATTTGCAACAAATGGTAGACTTTATTTGGAACAGTTCAAAACGAAATCAGGTATCTGGTTTTTGGATTTAAGAGAACCGTCTAATGCTCCTATGGCATTGCATGGCTGGATTAGCCCGAATGGTATTATGGAACGATTGGAAAAGGATATTCAGGCGGGTAATGATGCGTTGCAGGCAATGCCGTATGACTTATTAACAGATAAAGATGGTCTGAATCTGCGTGAATATCAGGTGAAAGCGATCAAAGCAGCCGAAAAAGCAGTTATTGATGGACAGAGAGAAGTGCTGATTGCAATGGCAACAGGCACAGGTAAAACTCGTACCGTTCTTGGCATGATTTATCGCTTTTTAAAGACAAATCGTTTCAAGCGTATTTTGTTCCTTGTCGATAGAACTTCTCTGGGAGATCAGGCTTCAGATGTTTTTAAGGAAGTAAAACTTGAAGAACTGATGACTCTTGATGAAATCTATAATATTAAGGGATTAGATGAGAAAACAGTAGATAAAGAAACTCGTATTCAGGTCGCTACTGTTCAGAGCATGGTAAAACGTATCCTTTATAACGAAAGTGATGTAATGCCAGCGGTAACAGATTTTGACTTGATTATTATTGACGAGGCACATCGTGGTTATATTTTGGATAAAGAAATGGGCGATATAGAAGTTCTGTATCGTGACCAGCGTGATTATCAGAGTAAATACCGTACAGTAGTAGAATATTTTGCCGCTGTAAAAATCGCACTTACTGCGACACCCGCATTACATACAACAGAAATTTTTGGACAGCCTGTATTCAAATATACATATAGAGAAGCTGTTATAGAAGGATATCTGGTAGACCATGATGCACCACATCATCTGGAAACAAAACTCAGCACGGGCGGTATTCATATTAAGAAAGGTCAGACAGTTACGATTTATGATCCTAATACCGGAGAAATAACAAATAGCGAATTGTTGGAAGATGAACTGGATTTTGATATTGAAAATTTCAATAAACAGGTTATTACTGAGAATTTCAACAGAACTGTGCTGACTGAGATTGCAAGAGATATAGACCCTGAAAATCCGGAAGAACAAGGTAAGACTCTTATTTATGCCGTTGATGACCAGCACGCAGATATGATTGTTTCTATTTTAAAGGAAATCTATTCAGAAACTGGTGTTGACAATGATGCTATTATGAAAATTACTGGCAGTGTAGGTGGTGGTAATCCTAAGAAAGTAGCAGAAGCAATCAAGCGTTTTAAAAACGAGAGATTTCCAAGTATAGCTGTTACGGTTGATTTACTTACAACTGGTATTGATGTACCGGAAATTACAACACTGGTATTTATGCGCAGAGTAAAATCTCGTATCCTCTTTGAACAGATGATGGGACGAGCTACCAGATTGTGTCCTAAGATTCATAAAACTCATTTTGAGATTTATGATCCTGTTGGTGTTTATGATTCTCTGGAACCGGTAAATACTATGAAGCCTGTCGTGACTAATCCGACTACTACTTTTACACAGCTTCTGGATGGCTTGGAAGAAGTGGAAGACAAGGATGTAATACAGGCTCAGATTAACCAGATTATTGCAAAACTCCAGCGTAAAAAACGCCGTATGGACGACAAGACTATGGAGCAGTTTATCAGTATGACTGATGGTATGGATCCAACCCAGTTCATTATTGATATCGAAAAGAGAAATCCTGAAGATGCAAAAAAACGTCTGTTGGCATATAGAGAAATGTTTGCATATATTCAGCAAACAAAGGCGAATGGCGGTAATCCAGTAGTTATTTCTGACGAAGAAGATATTTTGACCGGACATACAAGAGGTTACGGTAATTCCGATAAACCGGAAGATTATCTTGATGCTTTCTCTGAATATGTTAAGACTCATATGAATGAGATTGCTGCGTTGAGCATTGTTTGTACCAGACCAAAAGATCTGACAAGAGATGCGTTGAAAGCGTTAAGATTAACTCTCGATAGAGAGGGATTTACTACACAACAGTTGAATACGGCAATATCAGAGCTTACCAATGAAGAAATTGCTGCTGATATTATCAGTCTTATTCGCAGATATGCTATTGGCTCTGCATTGATCAGCCATGAAGCAAGAATACGCAGAGCAGTAGACAAATTGAAAAAAGCTCATAACTTCTCAAAACAGGAGATGAGCTGGATTGGACGTATGGAAAAATATTTGATGGAAGAATCCGTGTTGAACGTCCAGGTATTTGATGAAGATAGTCGTTTTAAGAGTTACGGAGGATTTGCAAAAATCAACAAAGTATTCCAGAATAAACTGGAAAATATCGTACTGGAATTAAACGAATATCTTTATGATGACGGAGGTAGAGTTGCATGACAACACAAGAAATTGTTTCGAAACTTTGGAATCTCTGTAATGTACTCAGAGATGATGGTATCACATATCATCAGTATGTAACCGAATTAACATATATTTTGTTCCTGAAGATGGCAAAGGAAACTGGCGCTGAATCCCAGATTCCGGAAGCCTATCGTTGGGATAATCTCACATCCAAGAGTGGTATTGAGCTGAAAAAGTTCTATAAAGAATTACTTGCTCATCTTGGGGAAAACTGCACAGGACGTGTCCGTGAAATTTATCAAGGTGCGTCAACAAATATTGATGAGCCTAAAAACCTTGAAAAAATCATTACAACCATTGACGGGCTGGATTGGTTTTCTGCGAGAGAAGAAGGTCTTGGCAATCTTTACGAAGGTCTTTTGGAAAAGAACGCTAACGAAAAGAAATCCGGCGCAGGTCAGTATTTCACACCACGTGTACTGATTGATATTATGACCAAATTGGTGAAGCCACAGCCGGGTGAACGTTGTAATGATCCCGCTTGCGGTACTTTTGGATTTATGATTTCTGCAAGCCAGTATGTTCGTTCACAGACAGATGATTTCTTTGATCTGGATGCAGATATGGCTAAATTTGAAAGAGAAGAAGCGTTTACTGGTTGTGAACTGGTACATGATACACACCGTTTGGCTCTGATGAATGCCATGCTGCATGACATCGACGGCAAAATCATTTTAGGCGATACTTTGTCCAGTGTAGGCATGAGCATGAAAGATTATGATGTTGTATTGACAAATCCACCTTTTGGTACAAAAAAAGGCGGTGAGCGTGCGACACGTGATGACTTTACATTTCCTACCAGCAATAAACAGCTGAATTTCCTTCAGCATATTTACCGTAGTTTGAAAACTAACGGTAAAGCACGTGCTGCAGTAGTTCTGCCGGATAATGTCTTGTTTGCTGACGGCGATGGCGAGCGTATCCGTCTTGACTTGATGGATAAATGTAATCTGCATACAATCTTGCGTCTTCCTACCGGTATTTTCTATGCTCAGGGCGTTAAAACGAATGTGTTGTTCTTTACCCGTGGAAAAACTGATAAGTATAACACAAAAGAAGTATGGATTTATGACCTGAGAAATGATATGCCTTCCTTCGGTAAGACAAATCCTTTGAAATCAGAACATTTTGATGATTTTGTGGAATGCTATGCAGATGGTGATCTGAGCAAGCGTAAAGAAACATACAGTGAAGAAAATCCGAATGGAAGATGGCGTAAATTCTCTATCGAAGATATTCTGGCTCGTGATAAAACAAGCCTGGATATTACATGGATGAAAGCTGATTCCGGAACAGATGATTATACTCTGGCAGAATTACTTGATATGATCAAGGAAAAGTCTAATAACATAGCAAAAGCAGTTGCAGAGCTGGAAGCATTAATCGGAGAGGTGGAAGAATAATGGATACCAAGGCATTACGACAAAAGATTCTTGACCTTGCTATCCGTGGTAAGCTTGTTCCGCAGGATCCAAATGATGAGCCGGCGTCGGCTCTTTTGGAAAGAATCCGTGAACAGAAGCAACAGATGGTTAAGGAAGGAAAGCTAAAAAAGAAAGACATTAAAAATGATTCCGTTATCTTTGTTGGTGAGGACAATTTGCATTATGAGAAGTTCGC
>JBJFCD010000034.1:0-3686 GCA_051888795.1 Lachnospiraceae bacterium
AAAAACTGCTATTTTTTTATGAAAAAAGTAGTGGTTTCATGTACCTGGGGCTAGCCGTCGCGCTAGCGACTTGGTACAATTAAAAAAAGTCAACCATGTGAAAGAAATCCTGTGCGATGATGGTGATTACAACATCTAAAAGAAAGTATCGTATACAGAAGATGAATTTATAAAAAGTAGACATTAATATTGTAGATCTTATAAAAGCGGCACCTCATATAGTTTGAAGGCCATTTAATTGTCATTTCCGTGATTAATGGCAGAAGAAAAGTCAGTTGTTGCAGATTATTGCGAAAAAGAGTTAGGAAAAAGATTAAGAAATATTGTTCAAACACAAGAGAGTGGAGACACCCTACACTTAGAAGATATTCTTTTGTTATCTTTTGGGAATAAAATTAATTTAGGAAAGAATTTTGGATAATTCTCTGATACCTATAAGGAGAACTATGCTACGATGAACATGAAATAGGAGTTTATCGTATGCAGATTTACGAGTATATGTATACGAGATATAGAGCGGTAGCTTAAAGGTGGTGAATTAGAAAAATGTCAAGAAAGAGAGATGCGGTTGATACTATTAAGGGTTATTATTACCAGTTCAATTATTCAATCCAGTGCATTTTGAATGGGAATGATGATGATGAGTTTACTGTAGAAGGGATTGAGGATGTGGATGCTGCTTCGGGAGATGAAACCTTAGCAATTCAGTGTAAGTACTATTCAAAATCTGAATATAATCATTCGGTTATTGCAAAGCCGGTTCGTTTCATGTTTAAAGATTATATGGAACGTACGGTAACAGGAGATTATATTTCATATAAACTATATGGAACATATAAGTCGGGGCAATCGAAATTAACTTTACCGTTGACAGCTCAATTTTTAAAAGAGAAATTCTTTTCATTTACAGAGAATAAGGTTAAGCATGAACTTCATACAGAGTTAGATGCTAGCGATGCACAAATTGAAGACTTTATTTCTAAGCTGACTATTAATATTAATGCTGAAAGCTATGAGTCTTTAGAAAAGAGTGTTATTGATAAACTAACATCTATGTTCCATTGCAGAAAGGCTGAAACAGAATTTTTCTATTATAATAATGCATTAAGAATAGTAAAAGAATTGGCTACTTCTGAAAATGTGACAGAGAGAAGAATCAGTAAGAGAGACTTTATTGCTCGTATTGATAATAAGAAGATGCTTTTTGATAGCTGGTATTTACAATTCCGTGGTATAAATGAGGTTTGTAAGAGAGTAAAGAGCGAATACTTTACTAAGTATAATGTCACTCCGATTGAAAGATACTTTTTGATTGAATGCGATGAGTTAATAGATGATTCTGATATCGTAAAAATGGTTGGAAAAATATCCAAAAATTGGAGTAAGCTTTCATCAAAGGAACCAAAACCGTTTTGTCCATATGTCCTGCTTTATAGTATTAGTGATGAAAGGTTAATCTCTATAAAAAAGAAAATGATCAACCAAGGTCTTGTTTTATGCGATGGTTATGATTTTTTGGGGGCTGATTTTAATCCGGAGTCAATAAATAGGGTTCCTGATTATAGGAATGGTATCAAAATTAAGATGGTTAATGAGCTGGCTTTTGTTGAGACATTATTAAATATTCAGAGACGGACAAAGGAGATTTATCAGTTCTATTTGACTGAACCATTTTTTGAGACGGACAAAGGTATTTTATTTAATATTCAGATTCCATCTACAGAATGTGTAGCAAAAATGATTTAAGGGGGATGGTATATATGGATGAAAGAAGAATTAGTGCAGAGGTAATTTCAGTACATCCTAATAAAGTGAGAATCTCTGTCGATGATTTGGAAGATTTTCAACTTGCAGAGGAAAAACTGAAAGTCGGTTCATATCTAAGAATTTGCGATAATGACAATGCTGTTTTAATGGCAATGATAGAAAATTTTACCATAGAGGTAGGAGTGGATTCAAATGGAGATGCAACCAGAAAATATATACTTGAGGCGAATCCATTGGGAATGCTCAGAGATGGAAGTTTTGAAAGAGGAGGAGACACGATTGCAATTCCTCCAAAGAAAGTTGAGCCGGCAACTACGGAGGATATTGTAAAGATATATACAGAATCTCTGGCAGATGAGAAAAAGTTTACATTTTGTTCGTTATCAACAAGCCCTGAGATTTTAGTTCCAGTTGATGGTGATAAATTTTTTAACAAACATATTGCGATTGTAGGTTCGACAGGATCTGGAAAGTCTCATACTGTTGCAAAAATCTTGCAAAAGGCGATTATTGCAAAGAATGGAGAATATGAAGGTCTGAACAATTCTCATATTGTGATTTTTGATATTCATTCTGAGTACAAAGCTGCTTTCCCGGAAGCTAATTATATTGATATCAATAACTTGGTGCTCCCCTATTGGTTATTGAATAGTGATGAGCTTCAAGAGTTGTTTATTGATACAGAGGCAAATGATCACAATCAAAGAAACATATTTAAAGAAGCGGTTGTTGAAAGCCGAAAAACCCATTTTACAGGAGCACAAGAATTAAAAGATAAGATTCATTTTGATTCTCCATTGTTCTTCGATATAGACGAAGTATTAGCTTTTGCAAAGAATAAGAACGAGGAAATGGTTCAAGGGGCGAAAGGATTAAAACAGGGACCCTTATTTGGACAATTGACAAATTTTGTGAACAGATTAGAGAATAAACTTGGTGACAAGCGTATGGAGTTCCTTTTGGGTAATGATTCAAAGGATGCAACGTTAGAAGATACTTTAAAACAATTAATAGGATATTTTGAAACGGGATCAAATGTAACGGTTTTGGATTTGAGTGGTATTCCTTTTGATGTTTTAAGTATTACGGTCTCTCTGATTTCACGTATTTTGTTTGAGTTTGGATATTACTACAAAAAGTTGCGTGAACAAGATGGTGAGACCAATAATGTACCGCTACTATTGGTGTATGAGGAAGCTCATAAATATGTTCCCAATAGTGACATGGCTAAATACAGAGCCTCTAAGGAATCGATTGAACGAATAGCAAAAGAAGGTAGAAAATATGGAGTGTCATTGCTGTTGGCAAGCCAGCGTCCTTCCGAAATTTCGGAGACCATTTTTTCTCAATGTAATAATTTTCTGGCTCTTAGATTGACAAATCCTAATGATCAAAATTATGTGAAACGTTTGTTGCCAGATACATTGGGAGGGTTAGTTGATAAAATGCCATCATTAAGAGCTGGTGAGTGCTTGCTTATTGGTGATGCTGTGGTATTGCCATCCATTGTACAGATTGATAAATGTGATCCTTCTCCAGCATCAAGTGATATTCCTTATTTTCAACTTTGGAAAGAAAAATGGGTTCATTTTGATGTTGAGGCAGTAAAAACTTTATGGGAAAAGTAGAGGAGTGATATGGCAGACAATGGTATAGATTATCTGCCATGAATTTTTTTCTTGGATTTTCCATATTTTATTATGCATTTTGTTGCCAACGATTAATAAAAAATAAACTGGAGAGAATTAAGTTATTATCCTCTTTATCGTGTAAATGTGATAAGATAAAAAAGAATAAAGAACAAAAGATGATTCATTTTAAATGTCAGAAAGATGAAAAAGTAGAAGCAATAGTTGGTCGAAAGGAAGAAAGCTTATGGCTATACCGACAAACATAAAAACATTATTATCCGGTGAAGT
>JBJFCD010000034.1:3786-4974 GCA_051888795.1 Lachnospiraceae bacterium
GAACCATCAGACGATGAAGAAAAGGATTTGTTCAATCTTGCGAATCGAGTACCATTTGATGATAGAGTAAATCATCAAGCGGAAATGTCGGATTTAAACATAACACTTATTCAGAATTATTTGAAAGAGATTAAGAGTTCTCTGTATGAAAAAGCGAAAACCGGGGACTTTGTGGAAGTATGCAGTGATATGAATATTATTAGTAACCTTCCGGAATATGTGAAGCCTAAGAATGTCGGATTGATGTTCTTCAGCATGGAGCCGGATAAGTTCTTTCCATACACACAGATAGATGTTGTTCAATTTCCAGATGGGTTAGGTGGCAACGATATTATCGAAAATACATTTAAAGGACCGATTCATCAACAGCTTAGAGATGCCCTTCAATTTATTAAGAATACGATTATTACGGAAAAGATTGTTAAACATCCGGATAAAGCAGAGGCAGATCGTTTCTTTAATTATCCATATGCAGCAATTGAAGAAGCTTTATCTAATGCGGTATACCATCGCGCATACGATGTTCGAGAGCCGATTGAAGTGCGTGTGGAACATGACAGAATAGAGATTGTAAGTTTTCCGGGCCCAGACCGTTCTGTGACACAGGAGGGATTGAAAAATTATCGTGTGTCAAATCGCAGATACAGAAATCGTCGAATCGGTGATTTCTTAAAAGAGTTGCATCTGACAGAAGGGAGAAACACTGGATTTAAGAAGATTTTGAATGCACTTGAGGCAAACGGTTCACCAAAACCGGAATTTGAGACGGATGATAATCATAGTTACTTTATATCAAGATTGTTTGTGCATGAAGGGTTTTTGAATGAAGAAACGAAAAGGAGCCAAAAAGGAGCCGAAAAGGAGCCAAAAAAAGGAGCCGAAAGAAAACGGGATATATTGAACCAGTTAGAGGAGAATTCTACAATGACACAGACAGGGCTTATGGAAGTATTAGGACTTACAAGAAAACAGATTCAGAAGGCTATAAAAGAGTTACAGGAAGAAGGTTTGCTTGTAAGAGAAGGTTCTAATAGAAACGGGCGTTGGATTGTTAAAAAGTAAATGGGAAAGAATATACAAATGAAAAAACGCTAAGGTTGTACGTTTTTGCTTTTATATGATATACTTAATCCATGGCAACATTCTGGCAACAGTTCATCAGAAAGCCAGTGGAAATTATGTAATAGA
>JBJFCD010000035.1:0-4918 GCA_051888795.1 Lachnospiraceae bacterium
GCCAGAATGATATCAGAAGTGTCACAGTTGTTCGTATGGAAGTTCCTTGCTGCGGCGGTATTGAGAATGCCGTAAAGAATGCACTTCGCAGCAGCGGAAAATTCATTCCATGGAACGTTGTTGTTGTGTCTGTTGATGGGAAAATAATCAGAGAGTAAGAAAAGTTAGAACACTGTGCATGTGGTCAGCCACAATTTAGTGTTTTTATTTATTTGAATGATAATATAGATATGAAAATCAGCTCCTATTTTGATTTCTTCATAAAATGAATGACTTTTTAGAGTAAAATGTCATTCAACTTAAAAGGGTTCTAAAATAGGAGCTGATTAATTAAGCTCAAAAGTCATTCAACTATTCAAAATATCAAAAAGGTGGCTGAATGCCCAGCCCTAAAGATCATTCAAGAACTCAAATAATCAAGAAAGGTGGCTGAATACCCAGCCACAAAAATCATTCAAGAACTTAAATAATCAAAAAGGTGGATGATTATTCAGCCTTAAAGGTGATGGGATTATCGCATAAATTGATTGATTACATGGAGAACCCCATCTTCATCATTTGATTTTGTAATGTAATCTGCCCGTTCTTTTACAAGTGGCTGAGCGTTTTGCATAGCGACGCCGAGACCGGCGGCTTCAATCATTGTAAGGTCATTGTATCCGTCTCCGCAGCAGATCATCTGATCGGCAGTAAGGCCGATGCTTGTCAGAAGACGGAGTAAGGAATGTGCTTTATCGATTCCGGGAGGCATAATTTCCAAAAAGAATGGATCAGAACAATACACATACAGATAGGAACGGAAATATCCGGTGATTTCTTCTTTTACTTTTTCGATTATTTCTGGTTCGCCAGTAATCAAAAATTTATTAACCGGTTCTGTAATGTGTGAAGCAAAGTTATCAACTTCAATAATCGGCATATGATTGATAAAAGATTCCAATTCCGTGTATTTATTTGGTTTGATACCGGATATGATATTTTCAGAATCATAAGTAATAATATCGATTCCTGAATATTTTTTTGCAATAAAAAAAAGAGGAGCAAGTACATCAGCCGGAAGTGTTTTATTATAGATAACCTGACCAGTGCGACAATCAGTAATTCTGCCGCCGTTAAAAGAGAGGATATAGCTTCCGTATTTTTCAAGATGCAGTTGTTTTGCGAGAGGAACGACCCCATGGGTCGGACGACCGCTTGCAAGTACAACTTTTTTGCCTCGTTCCTGTATATCAATCAGCGCCTCAAGAGTAGGGGCGCTGATTTCCTTTTTAGAGTTCGTTAATGTTCCGTCCAGGTCTAAAGCCAGTATTTCGTATTCCATAGCAACTCCATTTGTTTAATAAATTTATTTAAAATTCTTTTAATGCATCAACAAGTTCTGGGAAATGCATACCATGTGATGCCTTTACGAGGACATTATCCCCAGTTTTAATGATATCTTTCATGGAATGAAGAAAATCTTCTTTTGTTTCAAACCAGAATGCTTCTGTAGAACCTTCTTTTTGTGCACCATTTACAATTTCTTTTGAGAGAGTACCTATACCGCACACAACATCAATTCCTTTTTCAGCGGCATAAACACCGGTATCAAAATGAAGTTCCTTTTCATTTTCACCAAGTTCTCCCATATCACCTAATACAGCGACTTTACGACCAATTGCCATAGTGAGGACATCAATGGATGCTTTTGTAGAAATAGGATTTGCATTATAACAATCATCCAGAACGATAAGGTTGTCAGTAGTGATGATGTTATTTCGTCCTGGAATAGAAGGAAGATTTTCAATTCCATTTTTGATTTCTTCAGCAGTGAGGCCGAGATTGTAACCTACACTTGCACCGGCAAGAGCATTGTATATCATGTGGGCGCCAGGAAGAGGAACCGTACATTCAAAAGATTCTCCTGACGGAAGATGAATTGTGCAGGAGGAACCCTTTAGTCCCAAAGAAACAACATCGGTTGCTTTAAATTCGCAGTTGTCTTCCAGACCAAAAAAGACTGGTTCGACACCCTTGATCGGTCCGACTTTACTGAGGAGATCATCATCTCCATTGAGGATGATGGTTCCTCCATTTTTCATATCCTGAATCATCTGAGTCTTTTCCTGAAGAATACCTTCCCTTGTTTTAAAAAATTCCAGATGTGCGACACCGATATTTGTTATAACGCAGATATCAGGGCTTGCAACGGAAGATAAGCGCCGCATCTCTCCGAAATGATTTACACCCATTTCAAGAATCGCAATCTGATGAGTCTCGTTCATTTCAAAAATTGTAATGGGAAGCCCCCACTCATTATTAAAGTTTCCAAGAGTTTTATGTACATTGTATTTCTGTGCAACGACAGAGGCTATCATCTCTTTTGTACTGGTCTTGCCAACGCTTCCGGTAATACCGACTACTTTGATGTCAAAAGAATCCCGATATAATTTTGCAATATCCAGAAGTGCCTGACCGGTGGATTCTACAAGAATATAAGGATAGTCAGTTTCACCAAGATCTTCATGGGAAACAACACAAAGGGCTCCTTTTTCAATTGTATCAGGAATAAATTTATGTGCATTGACATTCTGACCGTCAATAGCTACAAATAAATAATCTTTTTCCACTTTGCGGCTGTCAATGACAACTCCGGCAGCTTCGCGTTTTAATTTACTTTCATCACCGTGATAAGAACCTCGGCATGCTTTTGTAATGTTTTCTAAGGTAAGATTTTTCATAAATATGTTCCCTTCAATATTAGTAGCGCGCTTTTATTGATTCTTCAATGATCGTATTACAAAGATCACTGTATTCCATTCCGGCAGCTTTAGCAGCTTTTGGCATCAGACTTGCCGGAGTCATGCCAGGAAGAGCATTGACTTCCAGACAGTAGAATTTGCCGTCTGCATCGTCTACAATAAAGTCAGCACGGGAATAAACATCCATGTGGAGTGCCTCAAAAGCTTTTTCTCCGGCGCGCTGCATTTTTTCCTGAGTCTCTTCGTCAATAGAAACAGGAGGACAGATTTCCTGAGCTCCGCCGCTTTGATATTTGTTTTCATAGTTGAATAAGCCGTCTTTCGGAATAATCTCAACTAATGGGAGAGCTTTGCCGGCAACAATACTGCAGGCAAATTCACGCCCCTTAATATATGGCTCAATGACAACTTCGTCTTCTTTATTGACTTCAAAAGACTGATAAATAGCATCTTTATATTCTTCTTCTGTGTGAACAATGTAAACACCAATACTTGAACCACTGGAACATGGCTTGATCACTAATGGAAGATAGTAGCCAAGCTCTTCAAGAGGAGTGTTTTTGGTCTTGATATTCAGAGAAGTTCCGCGAGGAGTTGGAACATTGGACATTTTGAAAATCTGTTTTGCCACAAGTTTATCCATGGATAAAGCACAACCCAGAGAGTTTGGTCCCGTGTATTTGATACCAAGAATGTCAAAAGTTGCCTGTAACTTCCCGTTTTCTCCTACAGATCCATGAAGTGCCATAAAAGTAATGTCAGCCATGCGACATAACTCAATGACATTTGGACCGAGATAGCAATCAGATTGATCCGGGCGTGATGCCTTCAGGGCTTCAAGATCAGGCATAGTTGTTTTGATAGAGTCAGCAATCTCAAGACCGGCACCCGGAAGCTCAAACACTTCTTCCAGCTTATCAGAATCATAAGGCAAGCCGAAGAATACATCCAAAAGGTATGCCTGATGTCCCATTTCTCTCAAAGTTTTGCAGATTCCGGCGCCTGACGTAAGTGACACATCACGTTCAGGGCTTAATCCTCCTGCTAATACAATAATTTTCATAAATACAAGTCTCCTTTTTAGTCTGTTTTATTCATTTTATCGAGCAGAGCTTTCTTGACATCGTAAAGTTTCTTTGATAAATCCACATGTACTTTATGCGGGTAGAAAAGACGTTTTGTCTCATCCCAGAGGGTATCTTTTTCCTGTCTGCAGTATGCGGCAATCTCCGTAACAGATGGAGCCTGATAGATACATTCTCCTTTACGGAAAATTGGAACCATAATCTCGCGCATAGTGTAAGAACCGCCCGGAAGTTTTGTCTTTTTCCAGGTATCTATTGGGTCAAAGAGAAGCAAGTCTTCGGAAAGATCGTATTCTTCACCGGCAAAACAGATCAGATCAGCCTTGATCTTGCCACTTGCTTTATCATAGATTCGATAGATTGTCTTATTTCCAGGATTAGTAATCTTTTCAGTATTTTCAGAAATTTTTATCTTAGGTATGAATTCACCGTTTTCATCCATGATAGCGGCAAGTTTATATACACCGCCGAAGGATGGGCAGTCTTTAGAGGTAATCAGATTCGTACCGACACCCCAGGAATTGATTGCGGCACCTTGCATCTTAAGATCGTGGAGAAGATATTCATCCAGATCATTGGATGCACAGATAGAAGCCTCCGGGAATCCAGCGGCATCCAACATCTTTCTTGCTTCTTTGGAAAGATAAGCAAGGTCACCACTGTCGAGGCGGATACCATATTTTTTCAGCGGCTTTCCAGCATCTTTGAATTCCTGGAAAATGCGAATCGCATTCGGAACACCGGATTTTAACGTGTCATAAGTATCTACAAGCAAAGTACAATTCTCCGGATAAAGCTCTGCATAAGTTTTAAAAGCGGTATATTCGTCCGGAAAACTCATAATCCAGCTGTGTGCATGGGTTCCCATAACCGGAACGTCAAACATCTGTCCTGCCAGTACATTGGAAGTACCAACACATCCGCCGATCATAGCAGCTCTTGCACCGTAAAGACCGGCATCAGGACCCTGAGCTCTTCTGAGACCGAATTCCATAATGCCATCCCCGTTTGCCGCAAATACAATACGGGAAGTCTTGGTGGCAATCAATGACTGATGATTAATAATATTTAAAATAGCTGTTTCCACAAGCT
>JBJFCD010000036.1:0-4908 GCA_051888795.1 Lachnospiraceae bacterium
AATCAAATTCCAAACAGATTTTCCCAATCTCCACCTGTGATAATACGCTTACTTGGTGTACCCGCATTTACAAGCATACTCTCAACACGGTTGGCCAAAGTTACATCAATAAATCGTTCCACATCGATTCCCCGTAGTTCAAAGAAAAGCAATGGATTCTCATCAAATCTTGCTCCTATACCATATAAGACTGCGGCAACATGTTTGCACATCAATGCCCAATCCGGGCAGCTGCAATTAAAACTGATTTCTCTTGGTTCAGGAAACAGTCCCTTGTCACCCAAAAACAGTTCTTTTAATTCCTTCGGAAAATCTCCGTTCACAAGCCGTTCCAGATTTTCAATTTTTCTGCCACACTGTTTGATTGCATACTGACATCTTTCTTCGGACAACGGGCTGATTCTTACCTCCACTTTATATGGGGTTTTTCTCCTTCCCTGAACCCGGGCAAAAACCTTCCCTTTTTGAATTTTTAAATCTACAACTGCTCCGGTTCTCACATAACGCTTCCCGCGCTCCAGACGGCTCTCAAAATCTGCATACCTTTCCAGGTTATCGCACCACGCTTGTCCCCACCAGCTTTTTACAATGGTTCTCCCCTGAATCACAACAGGTTCCAGCTGTTTTCCTTTTGCTTTTTCTTTCTTCATTGTCTGTCTTGCATTCTTCTGAAGTTGAGATGCATTCGGCTGTTTATAACTTTCGCCTGTATTCCAATAACTTCTGCCCATAATATCTCCTAATCCAATGTAAGAATCGATAACAATTCCTCGTTACTCATCTCGGTAATCCAACTTTCACCACTGCCGCCAATTACATTCGCTGCAAGTTCCTTTTTTGATTCAATCATTTCATCGATTTTCTCTTCAATCGTTCCTTTACACACTAGCTTATGAACCATAACATTCTTTTTCTGTCCAATACGATAAGCCCGGTCTGTTGCCTGGTTCTCTACCGCCGGATTCCACCATCGGTCAAAATGAATCACATGACTTGCATTTGTCAGATTTATCCCTGTTCCTCCTGCTTTTACAGACAAGATCATATATGGAACATATTTTTCTCCCTGAAAAGCTTCCACCATTTGATTTCTTTTGGAAACAGGAGTTCCACCGTGCAGCACATATCCATGACAATGAAAAATCTCTGAAAGGAACTCATCCAAATACGGTGTAATCTCTTTAAATTGAGTAAATATCAGCACTCGTTCTCTCTTTTCATAAATTGTTTCACACATATCCCGAAGCATTTCAAATTTTCCGCTTTCTTTCGGGTCAAATGTTCCCTGTCCTAAATACTGATCCGGGTGATTACATATTTGCTTTAACTTAGTAAGAGAAGCTAAGACCAGCCCTCTTCTTTGTATTCCAGAAAGTTCATTCAATTTATCAGCAAGTTCAGCCACATATTTGCGGTACAACACGGTTTGTTTCCTAGAAAGTCCCACATAATCTACCTGTTCAAGCTTATCCGGAAGATCTGAAATGATTTCTTTATCTGTCTTTACACGCCGCAGCATAAATGGGGCGATCATGGATTTCAGTTTTGCATAACCTTCCGGATGTTCTTCAAGCCTTTTACAATAATCATGAAACTCTGTTGAACTTCCCAGTAATCCTTTGTTCAAAAAATCGAACAAAGACCACAGATTTGTCAGATCATTTTCGATAGGTGTACCCGTCATAGCGATTCTCATACTGCTTTGCAAAGTTTTAATCTTCTTCGTCTGTTTCGTCAGCGGATTCTTAATCGCCTGTGCCTCATCAAGAATCAGACAATCCCACATTATATTTTCAAGTTCCTCAATCCGCATTGCCATTCCATATGTTGTGATTGTAAGAAAACTTCGATCTTCTTCAATCAGTTTCCCAAGCGACTTTGCTCCGCCTCCATGCAATATCACATATGGCATATCAGGGGCAAATTTTTCTACTTCCTTCTGCCAGTTTCCGAGCAGCGAAGCAGGAACGATCAAAAGTACGCGTGCATCTTTTTTCGTTTTCCTGAGCTTTTCTAAAAATGCAAGAACCTGAACTGTTTTTCCCAATCCCATATCATCAGCCAGACAGGCGCCGAAATTCAGCTTATTCATATAATTCAGCCATGTAAATCCTGATTTCTGATATGGGCGCAGTGTTGCGCAAAAACTCTTTGGCACAATTGCAGAACGAATCCTTTTCGGAGACCTTAAATCTTTCAGTAATTCTGCAAGCCATGTTCCATTTGTAACAATCGCTCCAACGTCGGCACCTTGCTTTTGCTGTTCATTCAATTCCATTCTAAGAGCCTCAAGAAGCGTCAGATCCCCCTTGTAATTCTCCATTTCATCCAACAGTTTCTTAAGTTTTGCATGGTCTACCTCGATCCATTTTCCCTTTAAAAATGCCAGCCCTTCCGTCTGGTGAAGCAGCTCTTCGATTTCCCCTTTCGTGAGCGGTACTCCATCAACCACAAGCTGAGGAACCATGCCAAGAATCGTCTCAAGTCCCAGCATCGGCGGTTTGTCTTCTCCAAGATTAACCGACATCGATACATTGTAGGAATTCTTCTTCCACCAATTCGGTATTCTGCATATGATTCCTGTATCTTCAATCTTCGGTACATCTCGTAAAATCTGATAAGCCTCCTCAGATGTCAGGCGGAGCGGGTGAAACAATTCTCCCTTTTCTACAAATTCACCAATGAGTGGAGACACTTCGGAAGCCCGATTCAGGCACGACAAGAGTTCCAGAAGTTTTTCTCTCTCTGCCTCATATTCTGTCAAAGCATACCGAAGTGGCATGTGGCGCACTTTATCATTTTCACCTTTTGTAGCGTAAGTTGCCAGAAAGGCAAAAGGATACTCCTCTTCCTTACTCTCCACCAAATGAAAGAAAACACGTTCAGGAGCTCTCAGATTCTGGCTTTTGCCTGCCAGATAAAGCGAGACAGTTCCCTGATAATCTGATATCTCTTCTGCAAAAACCATCTTCAGATGGGCGAACGCTTCTTTTAGCCACTCAAACGTCACATATTCCGCTCCTAATGTGAATGGTACAGAATTCAAAAGGCGCTCCAAAACATCTGCATCAGGAATCAGATCAATATTTTCTCTCGCTAATTCAAGATCCGGCTGACGTGTCAATTCACTCTGAAACCAATCTACAACCTGATACAAAAAATTTCCCGTTACATCCAGCCAATCTGGCTTTTCTTCAAATCCAATATTATATAGTGCTTTCCATTTGTCACGTTCGAACTTCTCTTTCCATGACAAAATCTCACCAGTAAATTCCTCATTTTGTTCATCAACTAAAAAGCTTTTTTCCGAAAAGCGGAAATGAAGCTTTGACAGTTTTTCTTCTTTCCTCATCTGTATATCCTCGAATAATCCGTATTTTATAAAAATATTTTAATTGATTAACAAAGGAAACTCAAGAGCGGTAACTAAATACAATAAAGATTCATTATACACTCTCAACAGCTCAATATAATTCGAAAATGTAATGGTTTCAGGCAAATTCTCTCACATATCCTGATCAATATTACGAGTCAGATCTTTTACCCAGACATATTTTTTATAATGTATCATTACCCACGGTATTTTTCCCACCTCATCCAAACAGGTACAAGCGTAAACTAAAAGAACCGGCCAATGGAACAGAAATGTTCCGGCTGCTGCCAGAGGGATTGCAATTCCCCACATGCACACTGCCAGACTGTACATATCAAACATCGTATCTCCGCCTGCAGCAAATATACCATTAATAATAATAGTATTTACTGCTCGACCGATCATATAGACCGCCATGATCACCATCATGCCAATCAAATACTGCCCTGCCATTTCCGTCAGTTTTACAAACCTTAGGACAATCGGCGTTACCAGCAGCATAATTCCTGTAGATATAAAACCACATATAAAAGCCAGTTTCACCAATCGATCGCCATAAAGTTTTCCTCGTTTAAGATTACCTGCCCCAAGCTCATGTCCGACCATAATACCGCCGCCACTGCTGATCCCGTTACAGAGACAGCAGATCAGATCCCTTATCACTGAAGCCACAGAATTTGCTGCTGCGGCATCCGTACCCATATGTCCCATGAATGCCGTATATGAGGTGAATCCTACACCCCAAAACAAACTTGCTCCAAGCAAAGGTAATGCACATTTTCGAAAATCTGCCGCCAGCAATGGATTACGTTTCATAAAACGGCTCCAGTCCGGATGGATATATCCATCTTGCTTAGAACTGATCACACACCAGAATAATTCCACTACCCGGGCAATCAATGTTGCCAGAGCAGCTCCCTGTACTTCTATAGCAGGAAACCCGAATAAGCCAAAAATAAAAACTGCATTCAGCACAATATTAATAATCACAGCCCCGGAACTGATCACTGCAGTTTGTGTTGCATGTTCACTGACTTTCATAATCGCAAGATAACACTGAGAAATTCCCGTAATAAGATAAGACCATCCTGCAACTTTCAGATACCGCATTCCAATCATAATCAGTACTTCCTCATTTGTAAAAATAAGCATCAGATATCTTGGAAAAAACACACAGCCCAAAAAGAAAAGTACTGAAATCAATCCGCAATACCGAAGACTGATGCAGAAAATATCATTGACTGTCTTCTGATCGCCCTTCCCCCAATACTGTGCTCCTAAAATTCCAGCTGATGATACAATCGCTATAAGTATCATGTTCTGAATAAACTGTATCTGTGTCGCCAGCGATACCGCTGACATAGAGTTTTGTGCAACACTTCCAAGCATAACTGCATCTGCTGCCGCTACAGATGCCAGCATCAGGCTTTGCAATGCAATTGGCGCAGTTAATTTAAATAATTTTTTCAGGAAAACTTTATCTGAAATCATATTATCTTTCATCATTCATACCCTTTTATATTACTATTCTTTTT
>JBJFCD010000037.1:0-4892 GCA_051888795.1 Lachnospiraceae bacterium
AAATAGGTTCATTTTTTTATGATATTTCAGAGAAGGACTTGCTAAGAGGAAACTTTTCGTGTATGGTTCAGATAGATACATTTGAAAGATGGAGGAGAAGAAAATGGTTTGTGGATTTGGAAGTACATCACAGGGAGATGCGTCACTTTACACGATAAAAAATATAAATGGCTGTGAAATAGCAGTTACAGATTTCGGGGCAACTTTAGTTCGGATAATTGTTCCTGATAACAATGGAATTAAGCAGGATGTAGTTTTAGGGTATGACAGTGCGAAAGTTTATGAAGAAAGAGAAGCTTCCTTCGGTGCAACGGTAGGGAGGGTAGCTAATCGTATAGGAAAAGCAGAATTTGAGCTTAATGGAAAAAAATATGAGCTTACGGCAAATGACAATCGAAATTCGCTTCATGGAGGAAGAGATTTTTATAATAAAAGAATGTGGAAAGTGGCAGAGGAAAAAGAAGACAGTGTAACATTTTTCCTGCGCAGTGAGGATATGGATCAGGGATATCCCGGGAACGTGGATATATATGTAACATATGAATTGACAAAAGATAATGAATTAAAGATCCATTATCATGCAGTGCCAGATGCAGATACTTTAATTAACCTGACGAATCACAGCTACTTTAATTTATCCGGGCACGCTTCGGGGGATGTACTTGATCAGGAGGTTCTGATTATTGCAGATGCTTTTACAAGGGCGGATGCAGAATCTATCCCTACCGGAGAGATTGTTCCTGTAGAAGGAACACCAATGAATTTTAATGAATACAAGGCTATTGGAAGAGATATTGAGGAAGATTATGAGGCATTGATCCTGGGGGCGGGATATGATCATAACTGGGTACTAAATGGAAGCGGAATGCGCAAGGTCGCAGGTATGCGTTCAAAACAGACAGGAATCGTTATGGAAGTATTTACAGATCTTCCGGGAATGCAGTTATACACAGGTAATTTTATTGTCAGTGAACCCGGAAAAGAAGGGGTGGAATATAAAAAGCGTTATGGTGTATGCTTTGAGACACAATACTTTCCGGATGCAGTACATAAAGATAATTTTGAAGGTCCTGTTGTAAAAAAAGGTGAAATATATGATACAACAACTATCTATAAATTTACGCTGATGTAAGATAGATGAATCATTACTGTAAAAGAAAATATTCATAAAATACTAAGTATTTTTTTGATATTTGTTAAAAAAAATGTGTTACTATATTTTCAGTGTTGGATAAAAATATGTGCCATTACTGGATGGGAAGAATAGTAGCATGAGCAATCGAAAGATAACAAAAAAAGGAAACAAAAGTAAAAGAAGAATGACAAAATTGCAAAGGCAAAGACAGGTCCAGCGAAGAATGAAGCTGGGCCTTATTTTACTGATGGTGCTTTTTGTGTTGCTTCTTGTAATAAAAGAATGTAAACCCTCTTTACTTGCCCGAAATTATTTTGAGTTAGATGGGGAGGATATTGATGCGTCCAAACCGGATATTGATGTGGAATTACTGACAGTCAATCCTTACTCACGACCAGGAAATAAAACCGGTAAGATTAATGGAATAGTTGTTCATTATACAGCGAATCCGGGAGCGACAGCTATAGCGAATAGAAATTATTTTGAAGGACTTAAAGATACTCATGAGACGAAGACAAGCAGTAATTTTATTGTGGGACTTGATGGGGAGATTATACAATGTGTTCCGACATGGGAGATTGCCTATGCATCTAACGAAAGGAACAGTGATACAGTATCAATAGAATGCTGTCATCCGGATGAGAGTGGAGAGTTTAACAAGAAGACTTATCGTTCTGCAGTACAGCTCTGTGCATGGCTCTGTCTGAAATTTGACTTGAGTGAGAAAGATGTTATTCGCCATTATGATGTGACAGGAAAAAACTGTCCGAAGTATTTTGTGGAAAATGAAGATGCCTGGAAACAGTTTAGGCAAGATATAAAAAGTGCTCTTGAGAAAGCTCAGAAATGATGGTATAATGACGCCAGCAAGAATGCCGAGGCATTTTTGAAACGTAGGAGATAATAAGATGAATGATTTGGAAATGTACAGAGAACAGCTGGCGCTTTGTGATGACAAGATTATTGATGCACTTGTAGAACGTAACAGCATTGTAGAAAAAATAATGGCATATAAGGAAGAATATGGCATGCCAATATTACAGCCCCAGCAGGAAATAAAGCAGAAAAAAAGGCTGGAAGGAAAATTGTCTGGAAATAAATATAAAGAAGAAATCTGTGATGTATTTTACTGTATTCAGAAAAACAGTAAAAAGATCCAGGCAAGAAAACTTTTTGATTATAACATTGTTCTGATTGGATTTATGGGAGCAGGTAAGTCGACAATTTCCGAATATCTGAGTACAATGTTTGCTATGAAGATTGTAGAGATGGATCAGGTTATTGCGGAACGCGAGCAGATGAGTATCCCTGACATTTTTGAGACATACGGCGAGGAATATTTCAGAAATTTAGAGACAGAGCTTCTTGTTGAGATGCAGTCAGAACGTGGTATTGTGATTTCCTGCGGAGGCGGTGTTGCTATGCGGGAATGTAATGTAACAGAGATGAAAAAGAACGGGAGAGTTGTGCTTCTTACTGCGAGTCCCGAAGTGATCTATGAACGGGTAAAGGATACGGATGACAGACCTGTTCTGAAGGGAAGAAAAAATGTTCGCGGAATTTCCGAACTTATGGAACAGAGACGCGAAAAATATGAGGCGGCAGCAGATATCGTGATTAATACGGATCATAAGACCGTTCTTCAGATTTGCGAGGAATTAGTACAACGGCTCACAGAAATGGATGAATAATTATGTTTGATATGTTTTTTCCGGACAGATATGTGGCATCCACATATGTCATAGATTTTGAAAAATTGTATGAAGAAGGATATCGGGGATTAATTTTTGATATAGACAATACATTGGTACCACATGGTGCTCCTGCAGATGAAAGAGCAGAAAAGCTATTTGAACGACTGAAAAAGATTGGTTATAGATGCTGTCTGATTTCAAATAATCAGGAACCAAGAGTGAAGATGTTTAATCAGAATATTCAGGTTGACTATGTTTATGATGCACATAAGCCATCTACAAAGAATTATAAAAAGGCAATGGAAATCATGGGGACGGATACGGATAATACACTGTTTATCGGAGATCAGCTGTTTACAGATGTGTGGGGAGCTAAAAGAAGCGGAATCAGGAATATTCTTGTCAAACCAATCCACCCGAAAGAGGAAATCCAGATTGTTTTGAAGAGATATTTAGAGCGAATCGTGTTGTACTTTTACAAGAGAAGCCTGAACCGATAAAAAAAGGTTGAAAAAAGGCGTAAACTATTATAGAATTAAGAAAGTGAAAAGAACGTAAAGTGCCATTCGGGCATGATTAAGGAGGATTATAATGGTATCAGCAGGCGATTTTAAAAATGGACTTACTGTAGAGATTGAGGGAAATGTTTATCAGATTATGGAATTCCAGCATGTAAAACCTGGAAAAGGAGCAGCATTTGTACGTACAAAACTGAAAAACATTATCAATGGTGGTGTAGTGGAGAAAACATTCCGTCCAACTGAGAAGTTTGAAAATGCACACATTGAAAGAAAAGAGATGCAGTATCTTTACAATGATGGAGATCTTTACAATTTCATGGATAATGAAACTTTTGAACAGATTGCAGTTAATGCAGAGACAGTCGGCGATTCTCTTAAATTTGTAAAAGAGAATGAGAATGTAAAATTAAGCTCTTATCAGGGAAGTGTTTTCGCAATTGAGCCACCACTTACAGTAGAGCTTGAGATTACGGAGACAGAGCCTGGTTTCAAAGGAGATACAGCTCAGGGAGCTACAAAGCCGGCTACAGTTGAGACTGGTGCATTGGTTTATGTTCCGCTGTTTGTAGAACAGGGCGAGAAGATTAAGATTGATACCCGTACCGGTGAATATCTTTCAAGAGCATAATGCTTCTGACAAGATTTGTGTAAAAATGATGAAAAAAAGCCTTGCATTTTATGTGAGGCTTTTTTATAATTGGTTTACCATAATATTTTTCATTTCTTAAAAAATCTTTGGCAGGTTCCTGCCATATTTTCAAAGAAAATAATTTCAAAATGTTACCCGCCGAAAGGAAAGGTGAATTATGACGTATTATCATTTTGTACAGGCGGTAGAAGAAAGAGTGAAGGAGGAGGTAGAAGATACAGTATCGGTATATATCCATACTGCAGAAAAGAACAATGGAACAATCCGAAAAGGAATCATTTTAAGAAAACATGGAATTAATATATCGCCGGTCATTTATTTGGAAGAATATTTTGAAAAATATAAAAGAGGAGGTTCTCTGGAGTATATTATTGCAGACATTTTAAGATTATATCAGGAAATGTGTTTTCATAAGCCATGGAAAGACCGGAATATTAAAGACTATGAGGAGGTGAAAGGTCAGATTATCTATCGGCTTGTGAATAGGGAAGCTAATGAAAAAATGCTGAGAGAGATGCCCTTTGTTCCGTATCTTGATCTGGCAATCGTGTTCTGTGTCCTTTTGGAAGTAAATCAGTATGGGACAGCAACAATGCCTATTTATAATGGACATCTGGAATTATGGGGAGTGTCAGAGGATGATATATTTAAGCAGGCAGAAAAGAATACATGCAGACTTTTACCAGATGAATTTCAGACAATGAGTGCAGTTTTGGAGGAATTGACCTTGCAGAAATTTACAATTCCAGAGGAAAAAGAAGATTGCATGTTTGTTTTAAGTAACCGGATCCGAAGTTACGGGGCAGCAACTATATTGTATCGCGGCCGTCTGGAGGCAATTGGTATGTATCTGAAATGTAATTACTATATATTGCCAAGCAGTATCCATGAGG
>JBJFCD010000038.1:0-4875 GCA_051888795.1 Lachnospiraceae bacterium
AGTAAATAATGATAGAAAGAGGAAATAACATGAGATTACGAAATATCCCGCGTGCCGAAAGGGTTTTAAATGAATCTGAAATGGTCATTAAGAATGCCTCCGAAAACAAAGGTCGCTGGGCTTCTGATATTTTCGGAAATGATCATCCGTTACATATTGAAATTGGCATGGGAAAAGGACAATTTCTTTTAGCTCTCGCTGAGCGAAATCCACATATAAATTATATTGGAATTGAACGTTATTCAAGTGTCCTTTTACGTGCTGTAGAAAAACTGGACGAACCTGTCCCTAACATCCGGTTTCTCTGCATAGATGCTGCTGAGATTCCAGAAATTTTCGCATCGGAAGAAGTAGAGAGAATCTATCTGAATTTTTCCGATCCGTGGCCAAAAGCAAGACATGCCAGAAGGAGACTTACATCTTCGGAATACTTTGCGCGCTATGACAAGATTCTTGCAAGAGATGGACAGGTGGAATTCAAAACAGACAACCGTGGTCTGTTTGATTTTTCCGTGGAAGAGATTAATAACTCCGACATCTGGGAAGTGACCGCGTGTACTTATGACCTTCATAATGATACTTCTATGAACGAAGGAAATATCATGACAGAATACGAGACGAAATTTTCATCCATGAATCACCCGATATGCAAATTAATCGCAAAGCGGAAGTAGACATCATATAATATAATAAGAAACGAATTATTCCGGAGATTGTTATGGGACAGAATATAACCAGAAATTTTAGCCACAAAGTTTCCAGAACCCTGTATTTAAAAAGATGCCGCAACAGAAAATTGCGATGCTTCAGACGTTCTTTAGGCGAAGTCTTTAAAATACTGAATTCAGATACAAACTGCCGGAATTGCAAGAAAGGATGAGATACATGCTACATTTGACAGCAAAAAATTTTTTATCAGAAGCAAAGCAGAGCCCCATTCCGGTTGTTGTCATGTTTTATGCCGTCTGGTGCGGCAAATGTGCAATGATGAAACCAATTGTGGAAGATATAGAAGAAAAATACCGTGAGCGCATCCGTTTTTGTGAAGTAGAAATCGAAGAATCAGCTGTACTTGCTGCTGAATATAAAGCCGACATCGTTCCGACATTTGTTTTTTTTGAAAATGGAGTACTCCTTTCCGAACTGAAAGGAGTTATGGAAGAAGCAACTTTTGAATCACAACTACACAAAATATTCAGAAATTGTTAAGCGTCTTTTTCTTTTCAAACCGGCTTACCTATGCTATATTATGAGGGAGTACACGACAAAGTACAACATTAATAAAGGGGAATTGTATTATGAAGAAACGTAAATTAAAGAAACTGTTTCCGGCATTTCTGGCAGTCACCCTGGCATGTACCAGCCTTCCGATGATTGCCAGAGCCGACAGTTCCAGAGTTGTTACATTGGGAGCGAATCTGTCAGAAGAACAGAAAAACTCAATGTATGAATATTTCGGAACTTCAGCGGATGAAGTGGAGACAATCGAAGTTACAAATCAGGATGAAAGAAAATACATGGAAGGCATTGCCACAGAGGCTCAGATTGGTACAAGAACTTACAGCTGTTCCTATGTGGAACCAACAGATGACGGTGGTATTCAGGTAAAAGTTGCCAACCTTACTTTCGTAACAAGCTCTATGATTGCCAGCACTCTTCTGACCTCCGGAGTAGAAAACTGTAATGTTATTGCCGCATCACCCATTGAAGTATCAGGAACAGGTGCTTTGACCGGAATTATGATGGCCTACGAAACCGCCAGCGGGGAAGAACTGAGTGAGGATCAAAAAGCTGCCGCAACAGAAGAACTCGTGACAACCGGAGAACTCGCCGATGAAATCGGACAGCAGGAAGCCTCCGATCTGATGAATCAGGTAAAGCAGGAAGTAATCGAAGAAGATATCACAGACAAAGATGATATTGAAGAAACTGTTACAAATACTGCTGATGATCTCAACATAAGCCTTACTGATGAGCAGATTGCCAAGATTACATCTCTTATGGAGAACATCGCTCAGTATGATTATGATGTAAACGCATTGAAAGAAACTCTCGACAACCTGAATGGAAAAGAAGAAGGCTTCTTCAGTAAGCTTGTAAGCAAAATTACCGGTATCTTCGGGAAAGAAGATGACGGTGGTATTATCAACGATACAAATGATTCCATTCTTGGCGATAACGCTGTAGTCGACAGTACATTAGATAATGTAAAAAACACCGTGGAAGATGCTGCTGACAAAGCTAAGGAAGAAGGTTTCTTTGACAAGATTGTTAATTTCTTTAAAGATCTTTTTGGCGGAGATGACGAAGAAACAGACTCCGATGACGTTTCCGCTCAGGATGAGTCTTCAGATGTATCTGATGACTCGGCTGAAGATGTATCTGATGATCCGGGACCGATGAACGCCGGTGATGAAGAGACAGATGACAGCACAGGCACAATTGAAGAATCTTCTGACGACAGCACAGAAGCAACCGACGATCCGGGACCGATGAACGCCGGAGACGAAGACAGCGCAGAATAATCACAAATTTAAGATTTGATATTATAACTAAAGCACCACCGCTTCTATGGACATACGTTGGCAGATTTTTGAAGTTTTGCGAGCATAGCATGGATAGAAATCAATTGTTTGAGCCTATAGGCGAGTTTTGATTTCTATCCATAAATAAGCGACGCAGCAAAACAAAAAAATCAACAAGTCATGTTCATAGAAGCGGTGGTGCTATATCAAATATCAAATTTATTATATTTCTTAAAATTCAAAAATCGCAACTCCATAAGCCGGAAGTGGATATGCAAATGAATACGGTCTTCCATCACATTCCTGTTTTACAGCCTTATATACAGTCGGACGTTCTTCACCGGTTCCGCCATATTTTACATCATCACTGTTAATGATCAGCTTATACTGTTTCCTTCTCGGAACACCAACACGGTAATCTTCTCTTGCAACCGGTGTAAAGTTAATAACAAACAGAAGATTTTTCTTTTTGTCTTTAGAATGTCTCACAAAGCTGTAAATGCTTCTGAAAATATCATCCGCATTGATCCATTCAAAGCCTTCCCAGATTTCCGCATCCTGATACATTGCACGATTCTTCTTATATAAATGTAACAAGTCACGCATCCAGTTCTGGATTGCCTGATGCTCTTTTTCTGCCAGCAGGAACCAGTCAAGCTCTCGTTCCTCACTCCACTCACGAAGCTGTGCAAAATCCTGTCCCATAAAGAGAAGCTTCTTTCCGGCATGCCCCATCATAAATGCATATCCGGCTTTCAAATTCGCATACTTGTCAAATCCGAGTCCCGGCATCTTATTAAGCATAGAGCATTTCAAATGAACTACTTCATCATGAGAGAGCACCAGAATATAATTCTCACTTCCTGCATAGCTCATGGCAAATGTCATCATATAATGATTATCTTTTCTAAAGAGCGGATCTAACTTCATATACTCTGTAAAGTCGTGCATCCATCCCATATTCCACTTCAGACTGAATCCAAGTCCACCATCTTCAACATCTCCTGTTACCTTCGGCCATGCTGTAGACTCTTCCGCAATCATAAGTGCTCCAGGATTTCTTCCGCGCACGACAGAATTCAAATGTTTGAAAAATGCAATTGCTTCCAGATTTTCATTTCCGCCATACTGATTTGCAACCCACTGTCCATCCTGTTTTCCGTAATCCAGATAAAGCATAGAAGCCACTGCATCCACGCGAAGTCCGTCAACGTGAAAATACTCAATCCAGAACAAAGCGTTTGAAATAAGGAAATTCTGCACTTCATTTTTTCCGTAATCAAAAATCTTTGTTCCCCAATCAGGATGTTCTCCTTTTCTTGGATCTGCATATTCAAAAGTCGGCGTTCCGTCAAAATCAGCAAGTCCATGAGCATCTCTCGGGAAATGTGCCGGTACCCAGTCCAAAATAACGCCAATTTTATTGCGGTGAAGATAATTGATCATCCAGGCAAAATCTTCCGGAGTTCCATAACGGGATGTCGGTGCAAAATATCCTGTCACCTGATATCCCCACGATCCGTCAAATGGATGTTCTGCAATACCGATAAGTTCAACATGTGTATATCCCATATCTTTGACATACTTCACAACCTCTTTTGCGAACTCCCGGTAATTGTAAAATCCTTCATCCTCTGCACCCGGATGTTTCTTCCATGAACCTATATGTACCTCATAAACAGACATTGGCTCCTGTACATAATCCCATTTTTTTCTCTTCTCCATCCATGCAGAATCTGTCCATTTAAGATTGCTGATATCCACAACTCTGGAAGCAGTTCCCGGTCTTAGCTCAGCATAATTTCCAAACGGATCAGCCTTAAATACATACTGACCTGTATGTGTCCGGATACAGTATTTATACAGGGCATATTCTTCTACTCCCGGAATAAAGCATGTGAAGATTCCCAAAGGTTCCTGTCTTTCCATAGGGTTTGCATCTATATCCCATTCATTGAAATCACCGATTACAGATACTGACTTTGCATGCGGTGCCCAGACAGCAAAATATACGCCTTCCTTTTTCCCTCTCTTTACTTTGTGAGCTCCCATCTTCTTATATATTTCATAATGGTTTCCCTGTCCGAAAAGATACTGGTCAAGCTCCCCTATTTCATATGCTCGTTTCTTTTTTTCTGCCATATTTCGTACCCTCTCTTCTTCGCAGCTCCCGAATGCCATAACATCAAAGGTGCTTTACCCCATGTATAAACATCTGCTACGATATACTAATAATATAATAATAGTATACTTTACTTGCGCACAAAAAGAAAGAGTTTTGACAAATCTTGCTTGTCAAAACTCTTTTTTTACAATTAAATCTTAAAATCTTCTTCTTTCAGAATAATTC
>JBJFCD010000039.1:0-4851 GCA_051888795.1 Lachnospiraceae bacterium
ACTCATAATCTGCCGGGGTTCCCCATCCAATGTAGCGGTCAATTTCAAACACTTTAGCTTTGTATCCGAGATCAAGTACATGTTTAGCCACCTGGTCTACATAGAACTCCTTGTTAATCTTATCATTTTCAGCAATCATCTTCTTCGTTGCTTCTACGAAAATAGAGCCTTTCTTGAACCAGAAAGTAGCAACAACAGCATGGTCTTCCATTGGATGATCTGAAATAGCCTTCTTAATCGATGTCCCTGTAATATTATCATTTCCGTCTGTAATCATCCAGCCATAAGCATTAGGATTAGCAAGGACTGCCTCATTATGACGATAAGTAAATACTAATACATTTGCTTCATCACAATATGCCGCAAATTTATCTCTATCAATCTCCATACCGTTGTCACATCCGGCAATCAGTAATTCTTCTTCATTATTAATGAGTTCTTCCGCTAGCATACAGGTGCAGGCCTGACCTTCTGTCAAATAATCTATCGTGATAAACTTGGCATTAGGAAAGTAATTCTTAATTGCCTCCTCGGTACCATTCGTGGCATGAAAATCTCGATCCACATAAATAACATTGGATCCGTCTACTTTAACACCAGGTAAATCCAAGGTGGCGCACACTACCATTGGAAGCTGCTTTCCCGTTCTTTTATCATAGGTTGGAATTGCCGGCTTGCTCACAGTATAACCTGCCTCTGCGAATCTGCTTCCAGCACCAGCCATAGGAATCAATATATTCATTGTTTCATCCCCTTCATTAAATCTAACCAGTAAATACACTCCTGCATGTCTTCAGGAGTTCCCCATTGACAAAAATAATCAATATCAGTAGGCACCCAGACTTTTAGTCCATCCTGAACCATAAAGTTATAAGGCATACTGGCATAATACTCGCCATTTAGCTCTTGCCTAGAATCAACAAGCCTCTGACAATATTTTTTCAAAGTTGCTCCGTCTTTAAAATAGTAATTTCCCGGTGAATGTTTAGCCTTTGTCTTATCCTGCTCAAAAGAGTATTTTTCTCTGATTTCAATAAGATTATCCTCTTCATCCGTTAGGCACGAAGCATAAAAATTTTTAGGAACCATAAGATGAGGATGAAATCCTGTATAACAAGGAACACACCCATCTGGTTTACGTTCTTCCAACTTCTTTTTAAATGATTTCCAATCCCAGCTCATATAAAAATCGCAATAATTTATCATCGCTGATTCATTGTCATCTATAGCTTCAGAAGCTCTAAGCACATCAAATACAGGACCTTTTTTTATCCAATCATCAATGGCATAGATGTGCGAAGTCGGAGCAATCTCTTTTAGTTTTTGCTCCATCCCATCAATATTGTCCAAATGTTCCTTTCGACACACAAAGAGGATATTCTTTTCCTCTGGATACATGCCATCTACAATCCACTGCAATATTGGTTTCCCCACTACTTCAATAAATGGTTTCAAATTTTTATAACCTGCAGCTACAAAGCGAGAACCGTAGCCGGTCATTGGAATAATTATTTGCATGTATTTTCCTCTCTCTCTAATTGTAGGCGCCTCGTAAAGCAGTTACGATTTTTTCTAAATACCTGCTCCATATCTCGCCAATAAAAAAGGTCCGCATTTATCCGCTCTTTTCTAATATTCTACTACATATATACACAATCCATTTGGTATATTATCATAATAATTCCGATTATGCCAATCACTTCGAAAAATCTACTTCTCATTAAACCACTTTACATAATCAAATTGATCATATACCCTCTTAACTGGGTATGATGCATTTTGCCAATCTGATAATATCCCTACTTTGTTTTCATGTTCATACCCTCTGATATAAAAAGAACTCTTAATCTCAGGTTGTGGAATATGTGTAAAAACTACTTTATGTTCATACGGAAGTTTGTCAAACGCTCTTAAATCATCCATAGTGCAACCAGATCTATCCGTAAATATCACATATAAATTTCCCCAATTAATACGCTTTTTACGTCTATTCCAGGCATTTCTTGCTTCCTCCTCCGAAGCATAATGCATAAAATATATTTTCACATCCCGTAAATACGCTGTCGGATATGACACTTCTCCATATATTGAATCTATTTCATTCACAAAATGGAGGTCTTCTTCCATGTACCCCTTCAGATCAGATAATATTTTTATGTAATCAGAAGCCTTTATAAATAAATTCACAAAGGGGGATTTAAACTGCAATCCCAAATCACTACTAATTACACCGCCATTACAGTTTGATGAAATAATCGATACATCTTTATTCTCAAGTCTTTTTCGTTGCCTCATAATGTACCTTTCACGTTTTCTGGCGCTCCGAAAATCCCGATCTATAAGATAATGGTATGTAAAACTCAAAGGCAGCTTAATCATATTCTGAATCTTACTTGCTTTAGCCTTTCGAATATGTCTTTGATATTGTTCATACGTCCATGGTCCCTGCCCATAAACATGATTATCGAGTTGATATTGTCGAATCTTATCTATAGTTTCAAATTGATATTCTTTTGGTATGTTAATTCTTTTGTTTATAAACTTATTCAAGAGTTTGATGCTCTTAATATCCTTCTCTTCTCCCCTTCTTTTTATCATTTCCAAAGCAATTTTGGGTGTAACAAATTTCATACCATTAAAATAAAAATAATGTGATGGATTATATAAAAGATCCTTAAGAGAATTGTCACTATACTGTAACCCATCAAAAGCATTACTTACTCCCGCAATTTGATATTCAACTTCAAAATTATAATCTGTCCAAAATTTCAATTCTGATATTGGTTGTATTCCACACACCTCTAATACTGCGTCAGGAGACCAAATAAATCTTCTTTGATCATATTCATTGTCAGAAAGAACCTTCTTTAATGTATTTACCTTTTTATACACATTACTATATTTATATGGATTAGCTCGATTTAAAAAATCCACTGAATTACGATTATATAGCATTTCTGCCATTTCTATTGTTTCATCCCAATTATCAGAAATATGAATAGAATGATTTCCGATTTGAAATATGTCACGTATTCGCCTCTTAATATCTATAACGGACTCTAAATTTTCTGCCTCAAAAAGGTAGGTTCTAACCGGCTGTCCTTCCCTATAGCATTCATCCACTTTCCCCCTTACTCCAATAAAATGATCGTCAATGCTACCAGTCCACGCTTGATGTCCGTATATTTGAGCCATAAAGTTACACATACCATTATACGATAAAAATATATCTTGTGAGTACACAATATTTCCAATCGTTCTTAACTTTTCCTCAACTTCTTTGCTTTTCCTTAAATCTACTTTTTGCCATAAGCATGCCAAAAAACAATTCTTCTTTAAATACGCATATTGAATTGCCATATATCCCATACTCACATCGCTCATCATATACTTGCGGAAAAACAAATAATCATAGCAACATTTACGTTTTAATTCTGGGAACTTGATAATAGAAACCATCTTATCATAATATGCTGCCACCGATACTCGATGTGAGCCGTCCATAACATCTTCATCAGATCCAGTTGGTATTAATGACTTAGACTTATCAAAGCCATTACTTTTTATTTCTGCAATTAAATTATCGAAATCTTCTATATATTTTTGAAAGGATGATTTTTGCTCTGATCCCGGCTCAAAGAACATTCCGCAAGAAAACGCGTTTATATTATCATAATAAATTTCATATGCATATTCTATACTGATTTTCTTTTCTTTGGCATCTATATATATCCATTTGGCCATTAGATCAAATCTATTAAATTTAATCAACTCTCTAGCGGGAACATCACAAATCTCATATGAATTCGATAAATCAATGTCATATTCTTTAACTAAATATTCTGTTATACAATCAAATGGATAACTCATGTTCTCTCAACTTTCCTTTTCTATTTTTCTTAAAGTAACAGTTCAACCCCCTTGAAGTTCAATAACTAATTGTTGTAAAAAACAGAAAATTGAAAATTTTTCTGCTCTGATTTGCTATTACTTTTTGGATAAAACGAGGATTTTCATTCGTATACCAGCCTTATGGATAAATCGAAAACGCTCCATAGGGCCTTCCTGCCTTAGTTATTGCTAAAGCAAAATTGCTTATGTAACGTAAGCGCAGAATATTTCAGCGTAGTGATGCCATAAGAATCTAGCCTCATAATGCAAATAGGAAATGCAAACGTTTTACACCATTTCGGATTGCTAGCACTAGCAAAACGCAAGCATTTTACTCTACTTTTGGAGGCTAGATTGTTATGGCATCACTACGCTGAAATATTTTGCACTTACCAATTTTGAAATTCCGTAGACTTTTCCCCATAAAAATGACATCAGTATATTCCGAAATGTGCAAGAAAATAAAGTACATCAAATATATGAAATCATAGAATGCATATATAAGCATTGTCGTATATTTGTCCTCCTCTACATAGCCAAAATATAAAGCATGGAAAGGAACAATCCATGTAAACCAAGCCGGCATGGGTGAAATGCAAATTAGAAACAATGTAAACAAAAGGCTTAGTAGAGAAATTAGCAAACTTCTGTTAAAGTATTTCATCTCAAAGGCGGTAAAATAAACGATTACAAGTACCGCAATTGGTATTGCAAGTTGCACCGGTCCATAGTCTATTGATACGGATAGTAATGAAGCCTGTTCTCTGTTAAATAATACTGTATTAACAAACCCCGTCCCCAAAAATCCAATTGTAAAACCGCCCACAATTAAAATGCTAACAATATGTATCTTTATTGCTGTGAGCCAATCCTTTTTATTAACAATATAAAAGAACAAGATTGGTACCGCTGCCCAGATATGTGCTTTGCAGCTTAAGGAAAAGCCAAGACAAACTGCAT
>JBJFCD010000040.1:0-4808 GCA_051888795.1 Lachnospiraceae bacterium
CCGCGACAGCTATATTAGATTATCACATCTTTCGTCGCTTGTCAACAACTTTTTTTATTTTTTATATTTTCATCTTTGCAAATAAAATCAAGTTCTTTTTGCAAAAACACCGCTGCGTTTTCCGCAACGGTGTATATATTATCAGCTTTTTTAGCGAATGTCAATACTCTTTTTTACTTTTCTGTTTTTTTACTTTTCTATCTTTTTACATAACCCACTCTCTTTATAATTTATATCTTAGCTGCAAGCTTCATAACCGGATTGCATTCATAAAGCAACTTTAAAATCGGTTCTGCCTGAATCGTAGCATAAATATCTTTGCCAACAGCAGTTGTATATAAAAGTGTTACAAATATAAATAGAACCCACACTATAATCAATGCAACTGCTATTCCTACCGCTCCGCCTGCAAGATGATTTATAATTCCCAATCCCGGAAGTCCTGTAACAATATCCAACGCAAAAACAATTGCCCTCAAAATAATTGTCACAATGAGAAACGTACATAAAAACGCGACTATGTTCACTATCAGCTTTGCCAGAAAGCTTCCGACATATTCCGAAAATGTCTTTACCCCCAGCTCTTCATAGATTACATCATTATTATTTGTTTCCAGCATACTCTTAAAAACATCCGGTAAGTCTGCTTCTTTAATCGCTTTCTGCTGTAGCTCCCTGGGGATATTTGTTTCCTCGCCGTCCTCACCTCCGGCTTTTTTTAAAAGTTCATCAGATATTCCCAGACTGGATAACTGTTCACTGCTTATTTTTCCCTCTGCAATATCTTCAGCGCTGACCCCATACTCATTTAGTTTCTCTTCACTAATGCCAGCCGCATCCAAAATGTCTTTCACATCATTTTCTGAAATCCCACTCTCTCCAATGGCATCCACCAGTTTTGCCTGCGCTGCATTCACCATCGCAGCACTCACTTTCTCTTCAATCATTTCATCCATCGGAGTTAGTTCCGAAATTAATTTAGACACATATGGGGTTGCAAAGACAACAATAACAAGAGTCAGCAAAGTCGTAACCAACGACACCGCAATACGAACAGCCCCTCTATATATCCCTACTATAAAGCACACTAAAAAAATAAGACCTATCGTTATCAATACCCAGTTCATATTATCTCCCTTTACTTTACAAGCCGAATCGTTTCCATCCCGTTTGCATTCATCACAATGTATTTATTAATGCCTCCTACCGGAAATATTTCCAGTATATTATTGTCCATCTCGCCTTCAAATCGGTGCATTCCGCTTCTTGTGAAAATATTGCATTTCTTTCCATCATACATGATCACCTGATTTCCTGACATCTTAACTGACTTATATGTTCCTTCAAATGTTTCCGATAACACTTCTTTCCCCGAAGAATTGAAAAGGCAGAGTTCATATCCGCTCTTTCCCTCATTTTTCAGGATCAGGCCTATATATTTGTCATTATGAAAGATACTTTGAATCTCCCCTTTTACAGACACGGAAATTTTCTCTTCCGGGACATCCTTTCCTTTAAAAATAGTGATGCAATTGTCCCCTACAACAGCTGATGTAGAATCTCCGACAAAAAAACCTGCTGCGATAACACTGTCTTTATATTCTTTTCCTGCCACCTGATGATCTGTTTTGTCTTCCCCTGCTTTACCGAAATTATAGTAACATACTTTAGAAACCATCTCTCCATTATTTACAGACAAATATACTGCCTGCATAACCGTTCCGTCTGATGACAGGGCTATATCCAAAGGATATCCCACTCCTGTCAGAGAAGCCTTGTGTTCGACAAGTACATTTCCGGCCGTATCGTAACAAATAATCCTAGGAGAAGATTCATTTTTCAGAATGGCTGCGACTATGCCCTGTTCTGACACTGCAATCCTTTCTATAGGAAGGGTAGTTCGTATCTCACCCTTCAGCCCTTCTTTTCCAAAGACCATGATATCATTGCCGCCTCTGTCTGCGATTGCTGCGGATTCCTTATTAACATCAACAAATGGACTTTTCATCTGATATGGCTGATTCCATTGTTCTTCTCCATTCTGATTCAAATATGAAATACCATCGCGACTGTATTTCAAAACCCCATCTATAAATTCTTCGTAACTATTATCTGCTGCACTTCCTATCTTGTAGGTCTCCAATACCCTTACTTTCGTATAGGTCTGCAAATATATAAAAAGGAATACTGCCACAATGACTACAGCTAACGCAACAACTCCTGCAACGATTTTTTTGTTGGATTTTATCTTAGAAATTTTTGAAATCAATGAAATTTTTTTTGACTGACTTCCATCTCTCCTCTCATCTGTTTTTTCTTTATTATCTCTTACTACTCGCAAATGTAAATTTCTCTGCTGCAATATGCCTGTCCCCTTTTAGTTCTTTTCTTTTGCACATAACAGATGCTTCGAAAGCATATGTTATGTTAGAGATAGTATAGCATATTTTTTCTTATGGTAATAATAATTTTTGCCCTATAATAATCAGATTCCCATCTGTAAGGCCATTCATCCTGCAAATAGCATCTACATAACCTGTGGTTCCATATATCTTTCTGCTGATTCCATCCAGTGTGTCTCCCTTTTGAACCACATAATAATCGGTGTTTTCCGGTTCAGCCGCTGAGTCAGAATTTACTTCGGCTCCATCATCACTTTCATCGAAAAAGATACTATCTGCATTTAAATCATCTTCCGCGTCACTTTCTATGTTCATATTACCTTCCACACCTGTGTCACCTTCAATATCCGTATCATTTTCCGCATCTGTCTCTAAGTTTACTTCTTCTGTTGTTTCCGATTCTTCATCAATCTTTTCACTGTTATCATCTATTGTCTCCGTCTGTGCCGCCGGCTGGTTGACTGCCTGCGACAATGTTTCCAGAGAATTTTGTACTGATTCCATTTTGTCGTAATTATTAATAGTAGAAACTCCAATCACTAATACGATCAGCACAAGCATTACACTCATTGCGTAGACGAATTTGGAACTCTGTTTCTGTTCCTTATACTCAAGCTTTTCCCTTATGGTACTACGAAAATCCTTTGCAGCTCTATCCTCAACCATTTCACTGGGAGTTACGCCGATCTTTTTGCGCGTATTAATCATATAACTTTGCATGGATGGATTTTTCTCATAGAAAATATAATGCCCTCCCATTTGCATTAGCTCTCCGAATTTGTTTGCATAAAAAATCTCTTCCGCCTCAACCGGATCTCGCCACACAAATACTGTATTATCTTTTTCAAAATATTTTTCATGGATTTTATGAATCCCACGGCTAAGTCCCATAGGCTGTCCGGAAATAAGCAGGCACCACCCTACCGTATCCTGCCCTGAAAAGAAGACTTGTTTTTCTTCTTCAAGCTGTTGCCATACTTCATCACTTATTTTAATTTCACTTCCTTCAATCTGTATTTCCGGAAGTTTAAGCGCTCCTGCAATATACACTACCTCCTGACCATCCATGTCAAGGATCTCCCCGGTCAGTATCACTGCCGCCGGCTCTGCTGCCGCTTTTTCTTTAAGCTGATTCAGATATGTATCCACATAATCTTCTACATATATCTTCGGTTCATCACACACATTCCCTATCTGTTTTACATTTTTCGGAAACTCTCGCTCCATATACACTCACCTCATTAATTCATATTATTTTGCTTAACGCCAAGGTACTGTTTACAACATGATCCTTACACACTGCACCTGCACGTTGGAGCTATAATATCACAAGAAATATGCATATTTTAGCGATTTGTGAGACCTGTCCCTAAAAATTTTCGCCCAATTATCTTCTTATTCGACCTATTACATTTCTTTCATCACATTTGACTGTCTGCTGATAAAAAAAGTGCCATCCAAAGCCGAGCATTTTTCTGGCTTTTGGATGACACTTTCTCTTTTATTTTCACATAATTATTTTACAAATTCTTTTACTCTTGCATAGATGCTGTCTGCATCAAGTCCATATTTCTTAATAAGCTCTGCTGCCGGACCAGACTCACCAAACACATCATTTACACCAATCTTCATAACTTTTGCAGGTGCTTTCTCAGCCACAACATCACATACAGCACTTCCGAGACCACCGATAATGGAATGTTCTTCTACTGTTACGATCTTACCTGTCTTAGCTGCAGCAGCGATAACTGCTTCTTCATCTAATGGTTTGATTGTGTGGATGTTGATTACTTCAGCGCTGATTCCATCTGCCGCAAGTTTCTCTGCTGCCGCAAGAGACTCAGATACAGGAAGTCCTGTTGCAATGATTGTCACATCTGTTCCTTCTCTGAGAGTCACTGCTTTTCCAAGCTCGAACTTGTAGTCCGGATTGTCATTGATTACCGGAACTGCTGCTCTTCCGAAACGAAGGTATACAGGTCCTACATGCTCGTAAGCTGCCTGAACTGCTGCCTTTGCTTCGATATCATCGGATGGATTGATTACAACCATACCCGGAATTGTTCTCATAAGAGCAATATCTTCATTACACTGGTGTGTTGCACCGTCTTCTCCTACGGAGATACTTGCATGTGTAGCACCAATCTTAACATTTAACTTCGGATATCCTACAGAGTTGCGAATCTGCTCAAATGCACGTCCTGCTGCAAACATTGCGAAAGAACTTGCAAATGGAACCTTTCCTGTTGTTGCAAGACCTGCTGCAACACCGATCATATTACACTCTGCAATACCGCAGTCAATGTGACGTTCCGGGAACGCTTTTTTGAATGTTCCTGTCTTTGTTGCTGCTGCAAGGTCTGCATCCAGAACAACAACGTCATCATATTTTTTACCTAATTCTAC
>JBJFCD010000041.1:0-20475 GCA_051888795.1 Lachnospiraceae bacterium
TCTACACGCGTCTCTGCTGATATAGTGCAGTTTTAGAAACGGACAATGGTGCTCATATATTGAGGTAATAAAAGAAAATCAGAACAAAGACGGCATATACCCGTAATAACTCTGATAATATATGAATACCCTGTCTGTATTTCGACTACTACTGCCGTCCATGATCTCACCTCACTTTTGAAATTTGATTAAAAACAGAATCGTTTATCTTTCTTGAATATATCACGAAATATTTTTTTGCGCAACAGTTATGAAAAGATGACAAAATCTGTTAATATCTCAACTGGATTGTGTGAAGAAAATTTCGCGTTTGGGAAATAAAATACAGGTTTTTTTGGTAAAATATTTTATTCTGGAAAATATTTATAGAAAATAAAAATAAATAATATTTTTTGACGCCAAAAATCAATAAGTAAAAATACTAAATCAGGGAAAAAAGAAAAGTTGGCATGAATTTTGCTTTATTAATAAAGTAGAAGGATTACATCCGAATTCAAAAGTATACGGACAAAAGGAGAGGACAACATGAATTATGTGATGGTGACGAACAATTCAAAATGCAATGAAAAATGGAAGGATAAGATTCAGGTGGACTACTGTGAAGAGTGGAAATATTTGGATGTCTTAACTGCAGCGAGAGATTATATACATCGGGGATATTTCTTGCTGACGCATCCTCTGGCTGGCAGTGTGAAGCCTAATCAGACGCCCTTCAAATCTATCATTTTATCTACAGAATCACTGGAAGGTGCGAAGGAATTCAAGGATTTGATTCTGATTGAGGAAAGTATTGCATCCTATTATAAATTTATGAATAACCGTCCGCTCCCGAAGTGGTCAGAAAAGTCGACGAATGATTTTCGGACCATTGATCTGTCACTGATGGAAGGTGCCATGTCAAATCCTATTATAAACAGAAGATAAAATACTTAGGAGGTGCGTAAATTATGAAATTGGAATTAGGAAAAATTTACATCAAAGATGTCCAGTTTGCAGACAGAACTTATGTTGAAAACGGAACATTGTATGTATGTAAAGAAGAGATCGAGAAAATAGTTCTCGAGGATGAAAGGTTAACTGCAGCAACAGTAGAGTTGGCAAGACCGGGAGAGTCTGTGCGTATATCGCCGGTAAAAGATGTTATTGAGCCGCGTGTAAAGGTTGAAGGCCCTGGTGGAATCTTTCCGGGTGTTATTAACAAGGTTCAGCAGGTTGGGGAAGGAAGAACACATGCATTAGTGGGTTCAACTGTCATTACTTGTGGTAAGATTGTTGGTTTCCAGGAAGGTGTTATTGATATGTCAGGACCGACAGCAAAGTATACACCATTTTCAGAGACTTATAATGTGTGTGTGGTGATTGAACCGGCAGATGGTCTTGAGACTCATGACTACGAGGCTGCAGGAAGAATGGCAGGTCTTAAGGTTGCTACATATATCGGAGAGGCAGGGCGTAATGTTGCTCCGGATGAAATTGTAACATATGAGACAAAGCCGCTTCTTGAGCAGATTGCAGAATACCCGGATCTTCCGAAGATTGGATATGTACATATGCTTCAGTCACAGGGACTGCTTCATGACACTTATTATTATGGTGTAGATGCAAAAAGATTTATTCCGACAATCATGTATCCTACTGAGATTATGGATGGAGCAATCGTTAGTGGCAATTGTGTGGCACCTTGCGATAAAGTAACTACCTACCATCACCTGAATAATCCGGTTATTGAAGATTTATATAAACGCCATGGAAAAGATCTTAACTTTGTTGGTGTGATTCTGACGAACGAGAATGTGTTCCTTGCAGATAAGGAGAGACATTCGGACATGGTCGCAAAGCTTGCAAAATATATTGGACTTGATGGACTTTTAATTACAGAAGAAGGATACGGAAATCCGGATACTGATCTTATGATGAACTGCAAAAAGGTGACACAGGCAGGAGTAAAAGTTGTCATTATCACTGATGAATTCCCAGGACGTGACGGAAAATCTTATTCCCTTGCAGATGCTGTGCCAGAAGCAGATACAATGGTATCTTGCGGACAGGGTAATCTGATTGTGCATTTCCCACCAATGGATAAGCTGATTGGAACAATGGACTATGTGGAAAGCCAGATTGGTGGTTATGCCGGATGTATGAATGAAGATGGAAGTTTTGATGCAGAACTTCAGATCATCATCGCATCTACAATTGCGAACGGCTTTAATAAACTGGCGGCTCGCACATACTAGAAAGGGGGAAAAGAAGATGGCAAAATATAAAATTGTACATTATATTAATAACTTTTTTGCGGGAGCCGGAGGCGAAGAGGCAGCCGGTATGAAGCCTGAACTTCACGAAGGAGCTATGGGACCGGGCCTTGCTCTGGCTACAGCTTTTGGCGAGGAATATGAGATTGCGGCAACCGTTGTATGCGGTGATAATTATTTCGGTGAAAATCTTGAGGATGCTACAGCAGAGCTGATTGGAATGATAAAACAATATGAACCGGATCTGTTTATTGCCGGACCGGCATTCAATGCAGGTCGCTACGGAGTTGCATGTGGTACAATCTGTAAAGCAGTTGAAAAAGAGCTTGGTATTCCGGTGATTACAGGAATGTACGAAGAGAATCCGGGAGTAGATATGTTCCGAAAGGATCTCATTGTTGTCAAAACAAAAAATTCTGCAGCAGGTATGAGAAAGGCGGTACCGATTATTAAGAATCTCGGAGAAAAGATGGTGAAAGGAGAAGAAATTCTTGGACCTGATATTGAAGGATATCTGGAAAGAGGAATCCGTGTAAATTATTTTGCTGAGAAGAGAGGATCTGAGCGTGCAGTTGATCTCATTGTAAAAAAATGCAGAGGCGAAGAGTGTCAGACAGAGTATCCGATGCCGGTATTTGACCGTGTAGATCCGGCTGCTCCGGTAACAGACATGGCACATACAAAGATTGCGGTGGTTACATCCGGTGGTATTGTTCCACAGGGAAATCCGGATCATATTGAGTCATCCAGTGCAACAAAATATGGAATTTACAGTATTGAAGGCATGGACAGAATGGATAAAAAAGATTTCATGACAGTTCATGGTGGATATGACAGGGCATTTGTAACAGAAGATCCGAATCTTGTAGTTCCTCTTGATGTTCTCAGGGATATGGAGCGGGAAGGAGTTATCGGTGAGCTGGCAAATTACTTTATTACGACAACGGGAACAGGAACGGCAACTGGGAATGCAAAAGCATTTGGTGAAGATTTTGTCGGTAAATTAAAAGACGATGGTATCGGAGCAGTTATTCTCACTTCTACCTGAGGTACCTGTACACGTTGCGGTGCAACGATGGTAAAAGAAATTGAGCGCGTGGGAATTCCGGTAGTACATATTTGTACAGTTGTACCAATTTCAAAAACAATCGGTGCAAATAGAATTGTTCCGGCAATTGGTATTCCGTATCCGCTTGGCGATCCAAATAAATCTCCGGAGCAGAGTAAGAAGATCCGTCGTGAGTTGGTAGAGAAAGGTTTGAAAGCATTAGAGACACCAATTAGTGAGCAGACAGTTTTTGAATAAGTATTGTAGGGCGGGAAAACGGTACCCGCCCTTTTCATTATTTAAGATTGTATTCCTGAATTTTATTAAAAATCTGGCGGGAGCTGATCCTTAGTCTTCTGGAGGCTTCTGCTACATTTCCGTCCAGTTGTTCCAGCACCCATCTAAGATATGCCTTTTCGCTGGTTGCTTTGTATTCCTTCCATGGAAGAATTTCTGAAAAATATGGTTCGTTTTTTGCGTTCTTTGAAGTTCCTATGTTGTATAAGATCGGCAGAGATTCCTCCGTAATAATGCCATGGTTTGACAAAATAACCATACGGTCGATAATGTTCTTGAGTTCTCGGATATTTCCGGGATAATCATATTCCATTAAAAATTTTTCAACAGAGCTGTCTATGGAATGAATGGTAATATTGTTTTCTTTTTGTGCTTTTTTTATGAAAAAATCAATAAGTGCCGGCAGATCTTCTTTTCGTTCCCGAAGTGCAGGAATACGGATTACGATGGTACTGATCCGGTAGAAGAAATCTTCCCGGAATTCCCGGCGTTCAATTTTTGCCGGCAGATCCTGGTTTGTTGCAGTGATAAGCTGAAAATCAATTTCCCGTTTTGTGTTACTTCCGACACGTTCAATCTGTTTTGTTTCCAAGGCACGGAGAAGCTTTATCTGTGTGGTAAGTGATAAATCTCCTATTTCATCAAGAAACAGTGTGCCGTGATTAGAAAGTTCAAATTTTCCGGTGCGCGTTTTGGAAGCTCCGGTGAAAGACCCCTGTTCATGCCCAAATAATTCTGATTCCAGGAGTGTCTCAGTGAATGCACTGCAGTTAACGGCTACAAAATTCTGATTGCTTCTGTGTCCACAGGCGTGAATATATTTTGCGGCTACCTCTTTGCCACAGCCGGATTCGCCAGTCAGAAGAATACTTGCGTGGGTATCTGCTACGCGTTCGCAGAAATCTAATGCCTGTTTAAATTTTTTATTTTTGGTGTCAAGGTGGTATTCCTCACGCAGATGACGTTTTTCAGCAGTGCTCATTATTTACCTCCGGTATGTTTTCATATTATGTAATTTAGAACGTTATATTAATTTCATTATATATGAAAAAAATTTCCTGCACAAGAAAGTTTCTGTTATCGCTTGTAGAGAAAGAAAAAATTGTATAGAATAGAGAAGTACGAGGAGATAAATCATGGAACTGAAGACAGAGATGCAGCAGAGAACATCTTTATCTGTGCATATGCAGCAATGTCTGGAAATACTTACTATGGATAATGCACAGCTTGGAGAGTTCATAACGGAGCAGGCAATGGAAAATCCGCTGCTTGAGCTGGCTGACTGTATAACATGGATTAATGATAAGTCCACGGTTGTCCGGATTGAAAAGGATTGGTCAGCAGAAGATGATGAAGAGGTGTATGAGAAAGAGATTGCAGTACAGGAACGTCCGAACAGTGATCTCTATTTTCAGCTGTCCGGATATCATATGAATGCAGAGATTCAAAAAGCTGCAGAATATATTATTGAAAGTCTGGATGAGAGAGGGTATTTTACAGATGATATAAAAGAGACAGCCAGAGTTCTAAAAACCAGCATGAAAATTGTAAAAGAAGCTCTTAAAATTGTGAAACAGCTAGAACCGAAAGGGGTTGGAGCTTCGGATCTGCAGGAATGTCTTTTGATACAGCTTGAATCCTCTTATCCGGATGAAATTGATGCGAAGGAGATAATTGCAAAAGGTTTACTTGGAGACTTTGCCCAGGGAAAATACGAAAAAATTGCAAAGAAGACGGGGAAAACTGTATCTCAGATCAGACAGGCCGGTGATGTGATCAGAAAATTAAATCCAAAGCCTTTTGATAATGAAGAGCCGGCGGTGCGAAACAGATACCTGACAGCAGACATTGTTCTTGTTAAGTATGACGATCATTATGATATTATTTTAAATCAGGAATATTTGCCGGAACTATCGTTGAATAAAACCTACCTTGAACTTTTGAAAAAAGGAGCGGATGAAGCGACAAAGAAATATATATGCGAGAAATATGAGAAAGCACAGTGGATCAGGAGCTGTATAAAACGAAGGCAAGAGACTCTTCTAAGGATGACGGAATTAATATTTCAATATCAAAATAATTTTCTTCTGGAAGGACCTCCGGGTTTACGCCCTCTTAAATTAAAGACAGTCGCGGATGATATGCAGATGCATGTCTCAACTGTGAGCCGTGCGGTGAAAGGAAAATATATTCAGACAAAATGGGGAATTTATCCACTCAGATATTTTTTCAGCAGCGGAATAGAAACTGAAGAAGGACGTATCAGCCCTGCTCAGGTTCGTTCTGTAATAGGAAGGCTTATCCAAAAAGAAGATAAAGCGCATCCTCTAAGTGACAGCAGGCTGGAAGCCATGCTGAGGGAGCATGGAATTGTAATATCACGAAGAACAGTTGCGTCATACAGGGAACAGATGAATATTCCATCTTCTACTGCAAGAAAAATAAGAGTAGACAAAAAGATGGAGAATCATAAAAAATAATAAGCTTAAAATACCAGTATAAACTGAATAAATAAGGCAGCAAAAGAAAGGGGAAATTTATTAAAATGAGTATGAAAGATCTGGCAGCATATGAGCTGGTGAAGGAAGAAAATCTGAAGGGGATTCAGGCAAAAGGATATCTTCTTCGACATAAAAAAAGTGGTGCACGCGTTCTCTATATAGGGAATGAAGACCAGAATAAAGTATTTAGTATTGGTTTTCGTACACCCCCGAATGACAGCACGGGAGTACCTCATATTCTGGAGCATTCGGTTCTTTGCGGATCTAAAAATTTTCCGGCAAAAGACCCGTTTGTAGAGCTTATAAAAGGCTCTCTTAACACATTTTTAAATGCAATGACGTATCCGGATAAAACAGTTTATCCGATAGCAAGCTGTAATGATAAGGATTTTCAGAATTTAATGCATGTGTATATGGATGCCGTATTCTATCCGAATATTTACGAACACGATGAGATATTCAGACAGGAAGGGTGGAGCTATAAACTGGATTCTCCGGATGATAAGTTATCGTATAATGGCGTGGTATATAACGAGATGAAAGGAGCATTTTCCTCACCTGAAGGTGTGTTGGACAGAGTTGTATTAAATACTTTGTTCCCGGATACGTCCTATGCAAATGAGTCAGGAGGTGATCCGGAGGTAATCCCGAATCTTTCATATGAGAATTTTCTGGAGTTCCACAGAAAATATTATCATCCGTCTAACAGCTATATTTATCTGTACGGAAATATGGATATTGAAGAAAAGCTTAACTGGCTTGACAGGGAATATCTTTCATCATTTGACAATAATCCGGTTGATTCCAGAATCAGATATCAGGAACCTTTTGATGCTATGAAAGAAAAGACAATTTCTTATTCTATAGCAAGCGATGAACCAGAAGAGGATAATACTTTCCTGTCTTACAATAAAGTAATTGCAACAAGTCTGGACAAAGAATTATATCTGGCATTTCAGATCCTTGATTATGCGCTTCTTTCTGCGCCGGGTGCACCGTTAAAGAAGGCGCTTACAGAAGCGGGAATCGGTAAAGATATTATGGGATCTTATGATAATGGAATCTATCAGCCTGTTTTTTCGATTGTTGCTAAAAATGCTAACGAAGAGCAGAAAGAAGAGTTTATCCGTGTAATAGAAGAGGTCCTTTCCGGAATTGTCAGAAACGGAATTGATAAAAAAGCACTTGAGGCTGGAATAAATTATCATGAGTTCCGTTACAGAGAGGCAGATTTTGGAAATTATCCAAAAGGGCTTATGTATGGTCTTCAGCTTCTTGACAGCTGGCTGTATGATGAAAATGAGCCATTTATGCATATTGAGGCACTTGATACCTTTGAATTTTTGAAGGAGCAAATCGGAACCCGCTATTATGAAGAATTGATTCAGAAATATTTGCTGGATAATACTCACGGGGCGATTGTTATTGTAAAGCCGGAGAAAGGTCTCACTTCAAAAATGGAAAAGGAGCTTGACAAAAAGCTTCAGGAATATAAAGCCGGTCTTTCAAAAGAAGAGGTAAATGAGTTGGTAGATCGTACGAAAGAACTCGAGGAATATCAGTCTGAGCCGGAGAGCCAGGAAGCATTAGAGCGTATTCCGGTGCTTCGGAGAGAGGATATTTCAAGAGAAATTGAGCCGATTGTGAACGAAGAGATGTCATTTGCAGACATTCCGGTTGTTTTTCATGAGATAGAGACAAATGGAATTGGATATGCGGATGTGATGTTTGATATGTCATCAGTCAGTGAAGAAATGCTTCCGTATGTCGGAATCCTTCAGGCTGTGCTTGGAATGATTGATACGGAAAACTATGATTATGGAGAGATGTTCAATGAAATTAATGTGCATACAGGTGGAATCGGAACTTCTCTGGAACTTTATACTGACGTAACAAATATACGGGAAAAAGCGTTTAAAGCTACTTTTGAGATTAAAAGTAAGGCTTTGTATGGTAAATTGCCGGTAGCATTTGCCATGATGGAGGAAATTCTGATCAGATCCAGGCTTGATGATACAAAACGAATCAAAGAGATTCTTGATATGTTAAAATCAAGGCTGCTTATGAAATTCCAGTCTTCCGGACATACTACAGCGGCTCTCAGAGCAATGTCTTATGCATCCCCATCTGCTAAGCTGAAAGATATGACAAATGGGATTGGATTTTATGAGACAGTGAATGATATCGTTGAGCATTTTGAAGATGAAAAAGAACATTTGACAGAAATCCTTACAGAATTATCGCAGCAGTTGTTCAGGGCAGATCGTATGATGATCAGTTATACAGCAGGGAAAGATGGCCTTGATGGAATGGAAGATCTTGTGAAAGGGCTTAGAGACAGTCTTTTTACAGGAGAGAGAAAAGATGATAGCTGTATCATTCACTGTGAAAAGAAAAATGAGGGATTTAAGACGGCATCTAAAGTGCAATATGTGGCAAGAACCGGAAACTTTATTGACCATGGTGCTTCCTATACAGGTGCGCTTCACATATTGAAAGTAATTTTGAGTTATGATTATCTCTGGCAGAATATCCGGGTAAAAGGTGGTGCCTACGGATGTATGAGCAATTTTAACAGAATCGGCGAAGGATATTTTGTGTCTTACAGAGATCCGAATCTGAAACGGACGTTAGAGGTTTACGATGGAGTAGTGGATTATCTGAAGAATTTCTCTGCCAGTGAACGTGATATGACAAAGTATATTATTGGGACTATGAGCAGCATTGATCAGCCAATGACTCCGGCCACAAAAGGTGAACGTTCCATGAATCTCTATATGAATAAAGTCAGTGCTGATATGATACGTGAAGAGAGAAACCAGATCCTGGATGCTACGGTAGATGATATCCGTTCTCTTTACCGTGTGGCAGAAGCAGTGCTGAAGGCAGATCAGATCTGTGTTATCGGAGGAGAAGAGACAATAGAAGAAAATAGAGAATTGTTTGATACTGTGACTGGATTTTAAAGGAGCATATATGAAAAAAGATTATAAATCCGGGTTTGTCACATTGATTGGACGCCCGAATGTTGGAAAATCGACTCTTATGAATTATCTGATTGGTCAGAAAATTGCCATTACATCTAACAAGCCACAGACAACGAGAAATCGGATACAGACTGTGCTAACTACGGAAGAGGGGCAAATTATTTTTGTGGACACGCCGGGGATTCATAAGGCAAAGAATAAACTCGGCGAGTATATGGTAAATGTGGCTGAACGTACTTTGAACGAAGTAGATGTTGTATTATGGCTGGTGGAACCGACCACATATATTGGAGCAGGTGAGCAGCATATTGCGAAGCAGCTTAAGAAAGTAAATACGCCTGTGATTTTAGTGATCAATAAAATTGACAGCGTAAAGAAGGAAGATGTCCTTCCTGCAATTGCTGCCTATAAAGATATTTATGATTTTGCGGAGATCGTACCGGTTTCAGCAAGAAACGGGGATAATACAAAAGAACTTCTCAAGGTAGTAATGAAATATCTTCCGTACGGACCTCAGTTTTACGATGAAGATACAATCACAGATCAGCCGGAGCGCCAGATTGTTGCAGAACTTATCAGAGAAAAAGCGCTTCATTGTCTGCAGGATGAGATTCCTCATGGAATCGCAGTTGCCATTGACAGTATGAAACAAAAGGGAAAGGTAATGCATATTGACGCAACGATTATCTGTGAGAGAGATTCGCACAAGGGGATAATTATTGGTAAACAAGGAAATATGTTGAAAAAAATAGGAAGTACCGCCCGGTATGAAATTGAGAAAATGCTGGATTTGCAGGTAAATCTTAAGCTTTGGGTGAAAGTGAAAAAAGACTGGCGGGACAGCGAATATCTGATGAAAAATTTTGGATACCGGGAAGAAGAATAAAAGAAGCCTTTCATGGGGGAACCTAATTTTATCACAACAGATGATGAGGTGACCACATGGAAGAGCAGTACTGGGACCGTTTTACAAAAACGGGGAAAATAAAGGATTATTTATATTATCGGGGTATTTTAATCTGTGAACAGATTATGAAGGAGACAAAAAGCGGTGAATCAGATTACAGTGACAGGCATGGTAACCGCATCGGCACCGGTTGGAGAATATGACAGGCGAGTCGTTCTTCTGACAAAAGAGAGGGGTAAACTTTCTGCATTTGCCAGGGGAGCCAGAAAGCCGAACAGTGTGCTGGTAGGGGTGACCAGTCCATTTACTTTTGGAACATTTACGCTTTATGAGGGGCGGACATCTTATACTTTGATGTCGGCCTCTGTTTCCAATTATTTTGAAGAATTGCGGCAGGACGTGGAGGGGGCATATTACGGGTTTTATTTTTTGGAATTTGCAAATTATTATGCAAGAGAAGCAAATGATGAGACTTTGCTTTTGAAGCTTTTGTATCAGACTCTTCGTGCGCTTGTGAATCCTCATATTCCTAATCGCCTCATCCGCTGCATTTATGAACTGAAGGCGGTTTCTGTTAATGGTGAGGGTCCACAGATGTCTGCCTGTGTCTGCTGTGGAAATGCGGAAGGAGAATACAGATTTAGCATAAAGAAGGGAGGACTGATATGTGAGGCATGTAAAAGTAAAGCGCCGGATAAAAGAAAGCTTCTTCCTTCAACTCTTTATACGATGCAGTACATAGTTTTATCTCCTGTGGAAAAATTATATACATTTGTTGTAAAAGAAGATGTTCTTAACGAACTTGAAAGAGTTGTGACTGCATATTTGGAGGAATATGTGGGAAAAACCTTCAAATCTCTGGAAATACTGGAAACAATTGTGAAGTAGCACTTGAAATGATTTATCTCAGCGGGTATAATGTGCAGTAAGTATTGCTGCTTAAGACGGCAATAGAAGAAGAAGGAAACACAACAATAAGAAGGTGAGGGCTAATTATGGCAGAAAAGACAATGGAAAAGATTGTAGCGCTGGCAAAATCAAGAGGATTTGTATATCCGGGTTCTGAGATTTATGGCGGACTTGCAAATACATGGGATTATGGGAATCTGGGAGTTGAACTTAAGAATAACGTAAAAAAAGCATGGTGGCAGAAGTTTGTACAGGAATCTCCATATAATGTTGGTGTAGACTGTGCCATCCTGATGAATCCTCAGACATGGGTAGCAAGCGGACATCTTGGCGGATTCAGTGATCCTTTGATGGATTGTAAACAGTGTCATGAACGTTTTCGTGCTGATAAGATGATTGAGGATTTTGCAAAAGAAAACGGGCTTGATATTGGAGACAGCATTGATGGCTGGAGTCATGAAAAAATGCAGGATTATATTAAAGAACATAACATTCCATGTCCGACATGCGGGGCTCATGATTTTACAGAGATCAGAGAGTTTAATCTGATGTTCAAGACATTCCAGGGTGTTACTGAGGATGCAAAGAATACCGTATATTTAAGACCAGAGACAGCGCAGGGTATTTTTGTAAACTTTAAGAATGTACAGAGAACATCCAGAAAGAAAATTCCTTTTGGTATCTGCCAGATTGGTAAATCTTTCCGTAATGAGATTACACCGGGTAACTTTACATTCCGTACAAGAGAGTTTGAGCAGATGGAATTAGAGTTCTTCTGTGAACCTGGTACAGACCTTGAATGGTTTGCATACTGGAAACAGTTCTGTCTTGACTGGCTGAAAAAACTTGGTCTTACTGAAGATGAGGTGCGTTACCGTGATCACTCTCCGGAAGAATTAAGTCATTATAGCAAAGCTACAACTGATGTAGAATTCCTTTTCCCATTCGGATGGGGCGAGCTTTGGGGAATTGCAGACAGAACAGATTTTGACTTAACACAGCATATTAATGTATCCAAGCAAGATCTCAGCTATTTTGATGATGAGAAGAAAGAAAAGTATGTTCCATATGTTATCGAGCCGTCACTTGGTGCTGACCGTATGGTACTTGCATTCCTTTGCAGTGCATATGATGAAGAGGAATTAGAAGGCGGAGATACAAGAACTGTTCTTCATTTCCATCCGGCACTTGCACCAGTTAAGATTGGTATTCTTCCATTATCCAAAAAGCTCAACGAAGGTGCTGAGAAAGTATATGCAAAACTTGCAAAGAAATACAATTGTGAGTTTGACGATCGCGGAAACATTGGTAAACGTTATCGCCGTCAGGATGAAATAGGGACTCCGTTCTGCGTAACCTATGATTTTGATTCAGAAGAAGATGGAGCAGTTACGGTTCGTGACCGTGATACTATGGAGCAGGAAAGAATCAAGATTGAAGACCTGGATGCTTATTTCGAGAAGAAATTTGAGTGGTAAGATTAAGAGATTTAGAAAAAGGCAGCTGTGTGGCTGCCTTTTTTGTGTAAATGTAAGGAGTGTATTGTGATAAAAAGAGTTCCGCAAAGAAACGGAACTCTTTTAAACTTAGATTATGTATTTAGTTGTATTATATTATTCAGTTTTTCCAAGTTTGTCAGCGTAGTACTCAGGATGTAATCTTCTGTCTCTGAATTCAGCGGCTGCTGTAAAGAGAACATCAGTAGATGAGTTAAGTCCTGTTTCACAGGAATCCTGAATAACACCGATGATAAATCCAACACCTACAACCTGCATAGCGATCTCTGTTGGGATTCCAAAAAGTCCACATGCCATTGGAATAAGTAACAGAGAACCACCTGCAACACCTGAAGCACCAGCGGCACTGAGAGCTGCAAGTACACAAAGGATAAGGGCTGTTCCAAAGCTTACACTGATTCCTACAGTATTAGCTGCGGATAATGCCATTACAGAGATTGTGATAGCTGCACCTGCCATGTTGATTGTTGCTCCAAGAGGGATAGAGATAGAATACTGTTCCTCATCAAGTCCCAAATCTTCACACAGTTCCATATTTACAGGAATATTAGCGGCGGAACTACGTGTAAAGAATGCGGTAATAAAGCTTCTTGACAGACACTTGAATACGAGTGGATAAGGATTCTTTCTGATGCAGAGGAACACGATGACCGGATTCATAACAAGTGCTACAAATGCCATACTTCCCACTAACACAAGAATCAGTCTTCCATAAGATAACAAAGCGCTAAGTCCAGATGTTGAGATAACATTGAAGATCAATCCCATGATACCGAACGGAGCACAGCTGATGACCCATCTAACACCGGTAGAGATTGCCTCAGAGAAATCATCCAGTGCTTTCTTTGTTGTATCAGAAGCACCTTTCAGGGCAATACCGAAGATACATGCCCATGCAAGGATACCGATATAATTTGCATTGACAATGGATCCTACCGGGTTTGATACAACGTTCAATAACAGATTTTTTAATACTTCGCCTACACCACTCGGAGGAGCCATATCTTCTCCGGCTGCTTCAGCCAGTGTAAGTGTTACAGGGAACAGTTTACATGCTGCTACAGATACAAGTGCAGAGCATAAGTTTCCTACCATATAGAGCATAACGATGAAGCCCATATTTGTTTTCTGGCCTTCGCCCATGTGCGCCAAAGCACTCATTACAAGGAAGAATACCAGAAGTGGTGCGATTGCTTTTAATGCTCCTACAAATAAATCCCCAAGAAGAGCAATTACTGTTATCTGAGGAATTACCATTCCGAGAATAATACCGATGATAAGACCACAGATAATTCTCAGCACAAGACTGATACTGTTCCATTTTTGAATTAGATTTTTCATGTTACATTTTGCAGATATATTTGATCATATATCTGCTTCCCTCTCTTTCTTTTGTTTTTGATGTATTGACATATAAACTAAGAAGATACCAAAAACTTCGTTTTTACGCACAATATGTCAATAAGCCCAATAATAATTATATTAAAAGATAGACTGTTTGTAAACAATTAATTGTGAATGTTGACATAAAAGAAACGGGTAGAATGTTAAAATAATATCAAAAATAACGAAAAAATACGAAGAATTGTACTTCAAGTTGTTGTACATGCTTAAAAGGAGTGTTATACTTACATAAGCTACAAAGAAAAATCGTCAGGGGAGACGGTAGAAATTGGAGGTTTATAGAAGTGAGCGTAAAAAATGATGGAATGATGTGGGCGCTTGTTAAAGAAAAAGCAGAAGAAGGTTTGTGGATGAAACGTGTGCCGATACCGGAGGTGGGACCTAATGATGTGAAGATTAAAATTCACAAGACAGCAATCTGTGGAACTGACGTACATATTTATCAATGGAATGATTGGGCACAACATACGATCCCGGTAGGACTTACTGCAGGTCATGAGTATGTTGGTGAAGTTGTTGAAGTTGGTGCTGGTGTTCAGGGATTCAAGATTGGAGACCTTGTTTCAGGCGAGGGACATATCACATGCGGAAAATGTCGTAATTGTCTGGAAGGACATAAGGAGAATTGTAAAGATGCAAAAGGCGTAGGTGTGAACCGTAATGGTGCATTTGCAGAATATCTTGTTATTCCGTCATCTAATGTGTGGCCGTGTAATCCGAATATCCCGGAAGAAATGTATGCTATTTTTGATCCATTTGGAAATGCAACACATACAGCACTTTCCTATGATGTATTGGGTGAGGATGTTTTAATCGCAGGTGCGGGACCGATTGGATGTATGGCAGCAGCAATTGTTAAATTCTCAGGAGCAAGACATGTTGTTGTTACAGATATGAATCCTTATCGTCTTGAGCTTGCAAAGAAGCTTGGGGCAACAAGAGTAGTGAATTTGAAAGAAGAGAAACTTTCCGAAGTGATGAAAGAAATCGGTATGACAGAGGGATTTGATGTAGGACTTGAGATGTCAGGTTCCCAGATTGCTCTTCATGATATGATCCATAATATGAAACATGGCGGAAATATTGCCCTTTTAGGACTGCAGAGAACAGATGCGAAGGTGGATCTTGAGACAGTAATCTTTAACGGATTGAATCTTCGCGGTATCTATGGAAGAAAAGTATGGGATACATGGTATAAGATGTCTACAATGCTTCAGGCAGGACTTGATATTTCTGAGATTATTACACATCATTTTGATATCAAAGACTATGAAAAAGGATTTGAAGCAATGATTTCAGGACAGTCTGGTAAAGTAATTCTTGACTGGGCACATATTAATGATTAAAAATTTAAGAAGATAAAAAGGGAGACAAGAAAATGGCACGTAAAAATGATATTTTAAGCATTTATACAAAAGAAGTTGAGGGAATCAAGGAAGCTGGTTTGTTTAAAGGCGAAGCACCATTTGTTTCACCTCAGGGTTCCAGAGTTAAGATGGAGGATGGAAGAGAACTTCTGTGCATGTGCGCAAATAACTATCTTGGACTTGGAGACAATCCGAGACTGATTGAAGCTGCAAAGAAAACATATGATGAAAAAGGATATGGAGTTGCATCTGTACGTTTCATTTGTGGAACACAGGATATTCACAAAAAACTTGAAAAGAAGATTTCTGAATTTCTTGGAACAGATGATACCATTCTTTATTCATCATGTTTTGATGCAAACGGCGGATTATTTGAGACAATCCTGACAGCAGAAGATGCTGTAATCAGCGATGAACTCAACCATGCATCTATTATTGACGGTGTGCGTCTCTGTAAAGCAAAACGTTTCCGTTATAAAAACAATAACATGGAAGATCTTGAAGCAAAATTGAAAGAGGCAGATGAAGCCGGAGCAAGAATTAAACTGATTGCTACAGACGGAGTATTCTCTATGGATGGTATCATCTGTAACCTGAAGGGTGTATGTGATCTGGCAGATAAATATAATGCACTGGTTATGGTAGATGATAGTCATGCTGTTGGATTTGTAGGAAAAACAGGACGCGGAACAGCAGAGCACTGCGGTGTTGAAGGACGTGTAGATATCATTACAGGAACATTAGGAAAAGCTCTTGGAGGAGCATCCGGCGGATATACATCAGGAAGAAAAGAAATCATTGATCTGCTTCGCCAGAGAAGCCGCCCGTATCTGTTCTCCAACTCACTTGCCCCAGCTATTGCAGGCGCAAGTATTGAGCTTTTCAATATGCTGGATGAAAGTACAGAGCTTAGAGATCATCTTGAAGAAGTAACAGCATATTATAGAAAAGAACTTGTTGACAATGGATTTGACATTATTCCTGGAACACATCCATGTGTACCGGTTATGCTATATGATGAAAAAACAGCAGCAGAGTTTGCAAAACGTATGATGGACAAAGGAGTATATGTAGTGGCATTCTCCTACCCGGTAGTACCAAAGGGAAAAGCAAGAATTCGTACACAGGTATGTGCAAGCCATACAAAAGAAGATATTGATTTCATCGTTAAATGCTTCAAAGAAGTTAGAGAAGAAATGGAATAAATTAATTTGGGACGTAGATTTTTGATAAAAATCTACGTCCCAAATTTACAAAAACGATGTACCTAAATGGAAAATGTGGTGTACCCAAATGATCAATACCCTGTACCCAAATGAAAGGGGATGATTAAATGCCTACTACCAGAAGAAAGGAGAGCAGTACAGGTTTTTATCATATTATTGTTAAAGGTATTAATCGGGAAAAAATTTTTTATCAACAAAGAGAAAAATTATATTTCAAATCTATTATTTCAAAACATTTGAAAAAATATAAGGCTGAAATTTACAGCTATTGTATTATGTCAACTCATGCCCACTTTATTATCCGGGCAGAAATCCAAATTTTATCATTATTTATGGCAGCAATATTGGCGGAATATGCATTATATTATAATTTCAAACATCATCGTAATGGGCATGTCTTTCAAAATCGTTTTATCAGTGAATGTATCGAAAATGACAGGTATCTTTGGACATGTCTTCGGTATATACATATGAATCCAGTGAAAGCTGGCATAATAAAGAAACCTGAAAGGTATAAATATAGCAGTATGTCAGAATATTTGACAGAAACACCCGATTTACTGCATGAAAAAGCAATAGATCTGTATAAAGCGATATTTTCAAAGGTGGAAGATTTCATTGAATTTCATGGAGAAAGAAACATAGAAATGTTTGGAGATATTCCTGATGAAAAGGAAATGCAATATGAAGAAATGGCACTACTTATGGCAAAAAATATGTTTCAAGAGTACCAGTTGACGGTAATTAATCAAGTTTTTGAAGAAAAGAAAATTCGACAAGAATATATAGATAACTTGAAAGAAATATTGAAAATATCAGTTAAAAAAGCAAAGAAATTATGTGACATAACAATGAATCATGTTGAAAATGAGTGAGTCGGTACAGGAAATTTGATATTTGGGTACACCACATTTTTCATATAGGTACACCACATTTATTAATTTGGGACGTAGTAAAATTAAAGAATACTACGTCCCAAAAATGTGTTAACGTCCCAAAAATGTGTTATACTACTTGCAAGGAGGATAAAAAAATGGAAAGAAAAAATGCATGGAAGACTTATAATGAAGAGCAGCTTGCTGAGCTCAAAAAGATTAATGATGAGTACAAGGAGTGTCTGGATAATGGAAAAACCGAACGGGAATGTGTGAAACTTGCGAAAGAAAAACTTGCGAGTGCCGGTTACCAGAGTCTGGAAGAAAAGAAAAATTCAAATGAAATGCTTAAAGCTGGGGACAAGGTTTATGCAGTATGTATGGGAAAGAGCATTGTTGCTTTTAACATCGGAAGTGAGCCGTTGGAAAATGGTATGAATATCCTGGGCGCGCATATTGATTCCCCGCGTATTGATGTTAAGCAGAATCCGCTGTATGAGACCGATGGACTGGCATATCTTGATACTCATTATTATGGAGGAATCAAGAAATATCAGTGGCTGACGTTACCTTTGGCAATTCATGGAGTAATTGCAAAAAAAGATGGAACTGTAGTTGAGGTAAATATCGGAGAAAAAGAGGATGATCCGGTATTTATCGTCACAGATTTGCTTGTACATCTTGCTGCGCAGCAGATGGAGAAAAAGGCAAGTGCGATCATAGAAGGGGAAAAATTGGATCTTCTTGTTGCAAGCCGTCCGATTGAACAGAATGAGGAGCTTAATGACGAAGAAAAGCAGGCAGTGAAAGAAAATGTTCTTTCAATTTTGAAAGAATATTATGATGTGGAAGAGGAAGATTTTGTTTCTGCAGAACTTGAAATTGTTCCGGCAGGAAAAGCACGTGACTGCGGCCTTGACAGAAGTATGATCATGGCATATGGGCAGGATGACCGTGTGTGTGCATTTACTTCCCTCTTTGCTATGCTTGATGTGAAAGATGTAAAGAGAACATCCTGCTGCATTCTGGTAGATAAAGAAGAAATTGGAAGCGTGGGAGCAACAGGCATGCACTCCAGATTCTTTGAAAATGTTGTGGCTGAACTTGTGGCTTTGCAGAGTGGTGAATCTGAATTGAAAGTAAGAAGAGCGCTTCAGAATTCAAAAATGCTTTCTTCTGATGTAAGTGCGGCTTATGATCCGATGTTTCCGGAGGCGTTTGAAAAACGCAGCACTGCATTTGCAGGAAAAGGACTTGTATTTAACAAATTTACAGGAGTAAAAGGAAAGAGTAGCTCAAATGATGCCAATGCCGAGTATCTGGCTCAGCTTCGTCAGGCTATGGATAAAAAAGATGTGTCATATCAGTTCGCTGAACTTGGAAAAGTAGATGTCGGCGGTGGAGGAACAATTGCGTATATCATGGCAAATTATGGTATGGAAGTCATTGACAGTGGTGTTGCTGTCTTCTGTATGCATGCTCCGTGGGAGGTCACAAGTAAGGCTGATATATATGAAGCATACAAAGGATACAAAGCATTTTTAGATATTTAAAAAATATACGTCAAATTGCGAAAATAGGGCTAAACTTAAAGTGCAACTCTTGACGAATACTGGTAAAAACAGTAAAATATAGAATGCGACTTAGAAAATTATGTTTTAGGAGGTCATGACAATGGCAAAATGGGTTTACATGTTTACAGAGGGTAACGCAAGTATGAGAAACCTTCTCGGTGGAAAAGGCGCAAACCTTGCTGAGATGACAAACTTAGGTCTTCCGGTACCACAGGGCTTCACAATCACAACAGAAGCTTGTACTCAGTATTATGAGGATGGAAGAAAGATCAACGATGAGATTATGGAACAGATCATGGATGCCATCGTAAAGATGGAGGAAGTGACAGGTAAGAAATTTGGAGATAATGAGAATCCACTTCTTGTATCTGTACGTTCCGGTGCAAGAGCTTCTATGCCGGGTATGATGGATACAATTCTGAATCTTGGTCTTAACGAAGAAGTAGTAGAGGTTGTTGCTAAGAAGACAGGTAATGAGAGATGGGCTCGTGACTGCTACAGAAGATTTATCCAGATGTATTCTGATGTAGTTATGGAAGTAGGTAAGAAATATTTCGAAGAGCTGATTGATAAAATGAAAGCTGAGAGAGGCGTTACACAGGACGTTGATCTTACAGCAGAAGATTTAAAAGAGCTTGCAAATCAGTTTAAGGCTGAATACAAAGCTAAGATTGGTTCTGACTTCCCGGATGATCCGAAGGAACAGCTGATGGGAGCTATCAAAGCCGTATTCCGTTCATGGGACAACCCACGTGCTAATGTATATCGTCGTGACAATGATATTCCATATTCATGGGGAACAGCTGTTAACGTACAGGAAATGGCATTTGGTAACTGGTCTGATGAGTCTGGTACAGGTGTTGCATTTACTCGTGACCCAGCTACAGGTGAGAAGAAACTTATGGGTGAATTCCTTATGAACGCTCAGGGCGAAGACGTAGTTGCCGGTGTTCGTACACCACAGCCGATTTCTGCATTGGCAGATGTTATGCCGGAAGTTTATGAGCAGTTTACAAAGGTATGTGCTACTCTTGAAAATCACTATAGAGATATGCAGGATATGGAGTTTACTATCCAGGATAGAAAGCTGTTTATGTTACAGACACGTAATGGTAAGAGAACAGCTCAGGCTGCATTAAAGATTGCATGTGACCTTGTTGATGAAGGTATGAGAACAGAAGAAGAAGCTGTTGCTATGATCGATCCTCGTAACCTTGATACACTTCTTCACCCACAGTTTGATGCTGCTGCACTGAAAGCTGCAACTCCAATGGGTAAAGGTCTTGGTGCTTCACCGGGAGCTGCTTGCGGTAAAGTTGTATTTACAGCAGATGACGCTGTAGAGTGGGCTGCAAGAGGAGAAAAAGTTGTTCTTGTTCGTCTTGAGACATCACCGGAAGATATCACAGGTATGAAGTCTGCACAGGGTATCCTGACAGTTCGTGGTGGTATGACATCACACGCTGCCGTTGTTGCTCGTGGTATGGGTACATGCTGTGTATCCGGATGTGGTGACATCGCTATGGATGAAGATAATAAGAAATTTACTTTGGCAGGAAAAGAATTCCATGAGGGAGATCCAATCTCTATTGATGGTACAACAGGTAACAT
>JBJFCD010000042.1:0-4784 GCA_051888795.1 Lachnospiraceae bacterium
TGTAACGATCAAGCTCATCAATCTCTTCCATAGTAAGAATCCCATACTCACCATGGCCATTTCTTGTAAGATAAACTCGACTTGTTGTATCAACTTCTTTCAATACTTCCGTATAATTTCTCAAATCAGATATTGGTTTAATATTTGGCATAATAATCACTCCTTTGAAACTATTATACATAATAGCATACTCAGTTTGCAACAAATTTACACGTTAATTTAACATCAATAAATTTTAACTATGCTTTTGACTTTACATTTGAACAAAAAGTATTGTCTCAAGATATTAAGAAAGCCCACAAACCCTTAATTTATAAGGATTTGTGGGGCTTATGTTAATTATTCGAACTCTTTTTCGGGTTCAATTTTTCATGTAAATTTGTTGTTATCACGTTTCAAAACCGTATCATTTTGATACGATTTCATGTCTTGTTAATATGGTTTCAAAACTGCTGTACCCAAATTGTACCCATGCTATTTCTGTGCGTTATTTTTCAAAATCAAAGGTGTCATTTTTTCCATAAGTGCATCTGCAATACGTTTACTTTTGTCATCAAGAATTTTTCTCTTTTCTTCACGAGCCCCCCCCTACTGCCTTCAGTTGGTCTTCCGGGCGTTCACTTAACACTACATGCTCTTCTGTCATAATATGCACCTCCTATCGTTTCTCATAGTTTATACCTACATTATAACAGTTTTTCAGAAAATAGTCTGCCGCATCCTGCAAATCTTTTATATTTTTTGCTTTATTATTTAAATCCACTGCCGCATTAAGAAGTATAACAGCTTTTTCAAAATCATACTTTCCATTCTTTACCAAATATGATACACTACCTAAATTTGTAACAACAACCATCATTTTTACAGATTCATATCTCAATAAAAATTGTATATCTGGTAGCGAAAAAGCCGACAATGACGGATGATTATGCAATACAATTACCACGCAATCTCTTGAAGTACGAATCAAATGATATGATGTTGAATCACTCAAAGGATCAACGTCATGTTCTGCTCCCAAAGCAATACCGATATAACGCTCTCCCTTTTCTATCAACCTGGCGCTCTCCAAGCTATAGGTAACTGCCACTTCATTAGAATCATTTTCGTCTTTAGATATTTGAAGGACTTGCTTCGCCAACTCTTGAAGATTGTCATATTCCGTTTCAGCTATCTCCTTATACTGAACTCGCGGTACTTTATTAATTGCTTCATCTGTAATCATTATCTTATGATCACGTTTTTTCGCCATTTCAAGGTCATTTAAATTATTGCTCATTTCCAGCCTTCTTTCCAAATTCATCTAAATATCTTTGCCGCTGATCATTCTTCACTTTCCAAACTTTTCAGTGTTTTACCATCTTCAGTTTTCCAGCTTGTAAGACCATTCGCACTTTTTCCAATAACAAACATTGCAGCATATGATGGACTTGTAAATAGCAAATTTTCTTTCAAAATACTTTCAGCATCAACATTTGCATTCTTCCGCTGTTCCTTGATTGCCGCCGGAATTGTGTCATCGTCCGTTGGAGATATATGGCTTCCCTCAAATACTACAAAGCCCTCTGTCGTCTGACTTCCAACCGCTTCTACTGTTCCTATTCCCTTAATTGTTCGCTTCAATAACAATTTCCTATCGTCATTAGATGCATCTGCCACTTCCTCTTTCTTCATTGGCATCGGCTTTGTCAATGGTTCAAAAACTTTATGTCCCAATGTTCCCATAATAACTTTGGCGTAATCAATGAATTCTTCCATTTCGCTTTCTTTTTCTTCAGTTATGTTTCCTAGCGTTGGATCATTTCCATTTTTTACTTCATAACGATTAGCATTAACAGCAAGATTACAGAAACGATTTTCAAGGTAGCTTATCTCCGTAGGTCCAAAAGAATTATTTGATGTAGTAAACACGATTGCCTCTGTCCAATAATCCTTTTCTGGATTACGTTTATGTTCCTGTAAACGATTCAAAATCCCTTCTCCATTCTTTCTTGCACCCGCTTGACCGATATATACAACATTTTTTCCTGTTTCGTCCGACATACCAAACAGAAAATAAACGCCACTCTGCTTCAAATCATCACGTTCTTTGCACTTATCCAGCTCCGTTCTCGGAATCTTATATGCAATGCCTGTCCAATTTGCAAGCGTACATTTTATTCTTCCTGTAGCATCACCATCCATGAGGAACAAATTAATGCTTTTCCCTCGTACTGCCATAAATAATGCCTCCCTTTTATGATAATATGAAAAATTTTAATTTACAAAAATATCACTTATTATCATTCTTATCAATTCTATTTTTATCACCAAAATGCAACACCGATGACATCATCTGTATATAATCAGTGTTTACCAAACAGCCTCTCAAAAAATTGTATGCTAATTTATAAATATCTACTTGTTTTCTTCTTTCTCTAGCCCATCTTCTAAAATCCCATGAAAATTTGAAGAAAAAATTCTTCCATCCTTGATGTACTGAAAATAAGCGGTATAGTCAGATGGGCATAAAAAATTGAAATAATATTTTTCTTTTATATCTGATTTTTCTAATTCCGCATTAAGTAATTCAAAATGTCTTTTTCCAGCTCGATACTTAGCACAATTCTCTTCTGAAATGTCTCCATCAGCCTTTGTCTCTACTACTAAAATATTTGTTCCGATTTTAATAAAAAAATCGGGATTAAATCCTTTAAATGCAGCCCCCTTGTTCTTCTGATAGTCAATTGAATAAAATCCAATATCCCTAGCTTTTATCCATGCATCTATCTTTTGAGCCACATCGTCTGATATCAAATAGGATACAAACTTCTTTTCCGGCTCCTGCACTGTAAATACAATATCTACAGGTGTTTTATAATTATACTTATTTACTTCTTTCACCTGTTTGCCCATAATCTCATCACGTACATGTTCTAACGTCTCTCTTTTGGTGTCATCCATGTCAGATGTATATGAACTTGAGAAAAACATAGTAATATATTGTTTAATACGACTATATCTTTCCGTTAATGCTCGCATAGAGTTAGTTTGAATTTCAATAATATCATTTACTTTTTTATTAAAAACAGGTGTCGCTGGTTTTCTACGAAGCAATCCTGAAAATTTGCCATAAATTTTATTAGCATTTTCAATTGTCAATTCGTTCCCTTGAATTCCACACTCTTTCATAGACTTTTCAATAAAGTTTTTAATTTCAGAAATAGGCGGAAGCTTTTCTTTTTCATATTCCCCACTTTCAAAAATAAGTTTAGCCTCCAACGCTCTTCCTTTAAAGCTCTCAGATATCTTTCTCACAACCTCATCAACAGTAACCATTTCCTTTTTGACCGTTGTTGTTTTTGATACAATACTTCCCCTGATATTTTCGTACTCTGTTTCTTGAGCTTCTTCTTCTGCTTGAGAAACTAGTTTCATTCCATTTGTTAAATCGAAAACCTCTTGTGTAATTCTTGATGTCTTCTTCGTTGTACGTTCCTCTTTAGTATAGTCAATGGAATGAACAACAAAATTATATTTCTTTCTTTCATTAGAATTTGAAATATCACTTGTAAGAGTCAATTCCATCTCAAGAATTTCATCAACTAAGGACTGAATGTTTTTACTCCAACTCGCATGATTGTATACTCTTACTTTGGGCTGACTATTTAATCCTGCTGGCACCCTTAATCCTCTCCCCAGGACTTGCGCAATTAATAGTTTTGAATTAAATGCTCTATCCTCCCATGGTACAATTTGAAAAACATTCTTAACATCCCAGCCCTCTGTTAACATCGATACAGAAAAAATCCATTGAACTTTGCTATCTTTATCATCAACTTTGCTTAGTAAAGCAAGATTCTTTTTGTGTTTTGATGCAGATGTAACAACTATAGCTTTGTTTTCTGCTACCTCTTTCTCAATTTTTTCCTTCTTCATGAGGAATTCTATAAAATCCTCACATAAATTACTCACAGATTTTATATCCTTACCAACAATAAGCGTTATTGGCTTAATGCTACTATATATTCTGCAAAATTCCTCATGATTATCATATATCTTTTGGAATTTAGCATTTTGGTCTAAACCTTCGTCTTTTGCGACATATTCGACCATTTTTACAACTCCATCATCTATTGCTTTCCTCAAGGAATATCTATATATAACATCTGTGAAATAATCATTCTCAATATACGCAGTCCCCGTCGTACCTATAATGTATTTAAAACAATTTTTTCCTAATAAAAACTGTTTCCATTTCTTAATATCTTTGTCAGATGATACATTGTAAGCATGATGAATCTCATCATTTAATACCAATGTATCACTACCACCATTTATAAAACTGTCATTAATAGATGAGCCTGTATTTTCATACACTGCATGAATATTTTCAATACAAATATCTCCCGATTTAATTGTAACATTCGCATCAATTATTCTAGGATTCTTTATAACACACCATGACGGGATATATTCCTTTAAATCTGCTCTACTTGCTAATAACACAAATTTATTTCTTAATTCTCTTTCAATAGTAACAGATGGGCATAAAAGCAATACCCTCTTTACCAAACCTATTGCAAGCATTATTTGTGCTATACCATACAACACATAACTTTTCCCAGTACCTGTTGCCAAATCAATAACTCCAGATAATTTATTGGGTAATTGTATTGAGTTAATTAAGTCTATTTCCTTCGAATATTTTTGCTGCAATGCATTATTTGTAGCATAGTTTTCCTTTGCCAATTGATTTATGGATTCATATTCACCGGAAGCCATATAAATAACAGCCGCTTTGA
>JBJFCD010000043.1:0-4767 GCA_051888795.1 Lachnospiraceae bacterium
ATTCTTTTCCCTTTACCCACATTATTCAGATAATTCGCAGCAACCGCCTGACAGAGCCCTGCAATAATATCTTCCTTTTTATGCCCCATCTGAATCTTATGAACAAGATCTGATTCTGCAAAAACAGTACATCTTGCAGCAATCTGCGTCGGATGCTTGGATTTCAGAGCAATTTTTCCAAAATCCTCCACATCCACACCGAGCCTTTTAGACTGGCTGCTTAAAAATGCACCTGTTCCGGCTGCACATAGAGTATTCATGGCATAGTCCACAGCCACTCCATTTTCTACCAGGATTATTTTCGAATCCTGTCCACCAATTTCCAGAATCGTACGTACATCAGGATAAAAAGTTGTAGTTCCAATTGCATGGGCTGTAATTTCATTTTTTACAACCGTAGCACCCACCATATCACCCACAAGTTTCCTTGCACTTCCCGTGGTGCCAGTGGCAGTAATTGTGTAATTGGATTGATCAAACTGTTCCTCCAAAAGGCGAATCAGCTTTTTGGATGCCCCAATCGGATCACCTTCCGTCCAAATATAAGCACTGGAAAGAATCTTGTCCTGTTCGTCTATGATTACGCCTTTTGTGGAAATAGAACCGATATCAATACCAAGATATGCCTCCTGCATTTCTATACCTCCTGTTTTCTCATGGATATCATGTCATAAAAAGCCTCCAGACGGGTATCCAGCCCAGTATCACTGGTCTGTGAACCATAAGAAAGATAGAGCACAGGAACCTTATAGTCACGGCTGATATTTTGAAGAACAGGCATAATATCTATCTCTGGGGTACAGCCAGATGACTTCGCATGGATAATGCCGTTAAAGCCATGAGATGCATAATGCTTGGCACACCATATATTTGCAGTCGAGGTAGGCCCCATTTCATATTCGCAGTATTCGCGAATCCCAACACTTAAATTATTTCCATGATAATGGAGATTCCGATTTGTTACACTCATCCATCTGTGAACCTCCACACCCATATCTGCCAGCTTCTGTTCTAAATGATTATTAGAAAAATCATCTACTGCGGTAAAATATTCCCCTACTATTCCCACTTTCAAAGGTAACTCTGGTTTTTTCAGTGGTATTTCCGAAAAATCCCTACGCACTGTATGGTAAGCAGCTTCAATATCATGAAATGTCTGGGCCGTCTGCATGGAAATCAAAAAACGATTCCATGCATTTTTCATATCCCCACGGTGCAGTTCAAATCCACAGTTCTTATAGTATTCTGCCTCCGTCTCGTCCAAAAAGGACAACATTTTTAATGTTTCAGCACCAATCCTTGTCATGTGGGCAATAGAAGCTTTGGGATTGATCCTTCGAAGGGCCTTTATATAGTCTCTGGGATCACCTGTAGAATATTCCGAAAGATTGATAAATTCAAATTCATATCCAAGATCCCGGAGTATTTTTTCCTGTAATTCCCCATAATAACCCAGCCTGCATAATCCCATAGTCATAATTAAAGTATCTGCCCCTGCATCAAGAGCATCAATCAAACTGCCAAGCGAACTTTTGAATGGTGTACATACAGAATCCGGACTATATCTGGATCCAACAGCAATCGTCTGGTTTGTCATAGGCGGCTGAAGGATATATTCCGCTTCCAGAGCCTGTTCCACAAAATATTTAATACACAGGTTATAATGCCCGAATAGGGGGAATGCTACTTTTTTCTTTCCCATTACAAGTCCCCTTTCTTAAACCTTAAGATATCAACAAAGCTTTCCAACCTCGTTTCAACCCCAGCTGTTCCATTTTGACCATCCACCACAAGATTTAATACCGGAATATCCCGGAATTCCCGTACAATCATCTCATTTACCATGGAATCTGGTCCACATGGAAATGCACTGAGAAGAATGATCCCATCTATTTTTTGCCTGTGTATTTGAAGGCTTCCCACAATTTCCCGGTTCATTTCCCATTTTAAGGTTGGGGAAACCTTTATTGATTGTTTCAGTGCTTCCTTACGATTTACAAGATCTGCACGTACAGGTACAATTCCAAGCTGGTTCAGATAATCCATGACTGGTTTTCCAAAATATGCATCTTCCACAATATAACTGTGTGCAGCAACCATAATCTTAATCTGGTCTTTTTTTAGTAATTGTTCCTGTTTTTTTATCTGTTCCTTCCAGTATGAATTGTCCATCTCCTGTGCGAGACGATATGACTTTTTTATTTCTTTTTTAGAAAAGCCAAGTTTCCGGCCAAGATCCATAAAAGCATCTTCTTCTGTCATTTTTTTAGAAACTGCAATATTATATCCGATAAATTTTTGTCCTGTTTCACGAAACGTATTACATACAAGGTCATATAAAGCTTCAAAACGGGTACACATATTCCGCTGGCGTCCAAAATTACTGATACGTGGTACAAGAATATAATCGCATTTTCCAATCAGGCTTCTTACATGTCCAAGAAATATTTTTAATGACAGACAGCTTTCGTCAATTGCGACTTCTGACCCAAGCTGTACGATTTCTTTATTTGTCGGTACGCTAACGATAACCTTCTCACCAAGAGAAGTGAAAAAACTGTCCCACAAAACCCCATACCTAAAATAGAGGAGGGCACGTGGAAGCCCAATGACATGCTGTCTTTCAGGACTGTCTAATACTAAATTTTTCATATTAATATTCACCTTCTCTTGTTTCGTATATCTCTTTTCCAGCGGACATCCCTGTCCAGATTTTCACGTTTATTTTGACCGAAAATGATGAATTACTACATAGACCATGATTGATACTGCAGAAAGATATCCCAGTATGCCAAGAAACGGTATCCCCATAATTTTCGGTTCCATATCTGTCATGCACAGGATACTGGAGCTGATCAGAAGGGCTGTCACCCACAGTCCCATCACAATATTCCGAACCAGACGACGTAATAATTCCGATGATTCTTTTTCCATCCGAAAGTCCAGATTTAACCCTGTCTGGCCATTTTCATATTTTTGCAGGATATCTGCCATCATAATCGGGAGATTAATAGCGGAATTGACCGAGCGACCAATCCATTTTCCTTCTTTTTTCAGTTCCTTCCTCAAGTCAAAATTCTTCAGGAAATCTGAACGGATTCTATTTTCAGCAATCTCTGCCATACTAATCTGGGGGCTGATATCTGCCAGAACTCCTTTTAAGGTCGTCAACCCACGGGCAAGCAAAGTTAGTCCATGAGGAAGCGAAATATAGTTTTCTTTCATTACATTGATTAGGTCCTCTAAAACTTCTGCCATATCAATGCTTCCAAGCTCCATCGTCCCATATCGGGACAGCAGAGAAGAAATATCCTCATTCAGCCGCTCCTTGTCCGGTTTTCCACGAAAATCTCCCAAAGACAAGACTGCTTCCTGTATGATCTGGCTGTTTCCGGATGCAACTCCCCGAACCGCTTGACGAATGGCTTTCTGATCATGACTGGTCAATCTTCCCATCATTCCCATATCAATCCAGACAATTTTCCCGCCACATATCCGAATATTTCCAGGGTGCGGATCTGCATGGAAAAAACCGTCTTCCATAACCTGACAGATAAAATTATCTACCAATTTACTTCCAATCTCCTCAAGGTCGTATCCGTTTTTAATCAGCTTCTCCTTATCATCCACTGCAAACCCATCAATATATTCCATCACCAGAACATGTGAAGTGGTATAATCCCGATAAAGAACAGGAGTACGCACAAAAGCCACTTCCTGATTACACCGTGAAAATTCCTCCATGTTAGAGGCTTCTTTCAAAAAATCCATCTCTTCCTGTGCAACCGTCCATAATTCGTCCAGTACCATACCAAAATCTACTGTTTCCCTTAGTTTTACCGGTGGAATCAGACGAACTGCTTTCCTCAAGAGCTGGATATCCTGTTCCATAATCTCATGAATTCTGTTTCTCTGTACTTTGACTACTACACTTTCCCCCGTGTTTAGAATTGCCTTATGTACCTGTGCAATAGATGCAGAACCCAACGGTTTTTCATCGATAGTTAAAAATGCTTTCTGCCAGGAATATCCATAAGAAGTTTCGATCACTGTCTTTACTTCATCGAAAGACATAGGGGTTACATTTGATTGGAGTTTCATTAATTCCTCACAATATGTTTTCGGAAGAATATCAGAATGCAGGGATAAAATCTGTCCCAGCTTTACATAGGTCGGCCCCAATTCTTCGAAAATCTTTCGTAATTTTTCCGGGCTCATTCCCTTCCCGATTTCATATTTGTGCAGAATACCATTAATCTCGTGCAGTCGTTCTCTGGTATCCTTTTTTGTACTATTTTCCTTCATTATTCTCACCGGATTCTTCCGACATTGCAAAGTCATCCGTTTCTTCTTTTCTTTCTTTTACCGTTTCTTTTATATTGTGCTTTAATTCCTGGTTCAGGATTTTTCCCTGTTCCACAGTCAATTCTCCTCTTTTGACCAGTTCATCCAGAATATCCTTTGATTTTTCTGCAGTCACAGCCATAGCTCCAATCCCTGCCAATATTACCTTTTTCAAACCATCTGACATTTTTTCCATCTTGTAAACTTCCTTTCCTGACTTTTATTCCAAATGAAATATTCTTCTATTTTACATTGCAGGCAAACTCATTATCCTGTATAATTTTATGTACAAAACAGACAGGAGCATTTATATGAACCGCACAAAAGAATTGATAGTTGACACCTTCTGGCAGCTGTTGGAAGAAAAACCATATAATAAAATCACAGTTCAGGATATCGTGAACCGGTGCAAAGTAAACCGGA
>JBJFCD010000044.1:0-20301 GCA_051888795.1 Lachnospiraceae bacterium
AGAGTCTGAAAGAGGGCTGGGATGTGGTACATTCCAGACAGGGAATCTTTTTACTTATTCTGGTTTCAGCAGTTATGACACTGTTTCTTGGAGTATTCCAGATTCTGGCGGAGCCGCTTATTTTGTCTTTTGCGGATTCGAAGACATTGGGAATAGGAGAAACTGTATGTGCAAGTGGAATGTTAGTTTCCAGTCTGGTGTTAGGGATGCGTGGAATTAAGAAAAGGTATGTTAAGGTACTTGAAATTTCACTGATGTTTGCCGGATTTTTCATGATTGGATTTGGTATATGGGAGAATATTTTTATGATTTGTGGATTTGGTTTCCTGTTTTTTGCCATGTTACCTTTTGCAAACAATTGTCTGGATTATCTGGTCAGGACAAATATTCCGGATGAACTTCAGGGAAGGGCGTGGGGCTTTATCGGATTTCTGTCCCAGATGGGTTACGTAGTTGCATATGGAACCGGCGGATTACTGGCGGATTTGGCGGCAAGGCTGTTTCATATAGATATTGGAAGAGGGGCAGGTATGGTGATTATTTTTTCCGGTGTATGTTTGTCTGTGGTGGCAGTTATGATGGCGAGAATCAAGAGTATTATGGATCTGGAAACGATGAAAGGATCAGTATGAAAGAAAATATTTACTGGAGAATGACAAAAGAATCATGGAAAAGAGACAGATTTTCCACAGTAAGCTTTACAGCATTTGTTGCAATATCTGTAGCGATGATATCCCTCACAGCAATGCTTTTTGCAAATCTGACCGGGGCAATCGATCATCTTATGGAAGTGGCAAAAACTCCGGATTTTTTGCAGATGCATGCAGGAGATATTGATACAGATAAGATAGAAGAATTTGTGTCAAATAGACCAGAGGTTGTCGATTATCAGATGATCCGGTTTTTGAATCTGGAAAACAGTATTCTCATGCTGGGAGAGGAATCCCTGCTGGACAGTACCCAGGATAATGGAATCAGCATTCAGGGTGATGGATTTGACTATATGATCGGACTTGATAATGAGCTTCCTACAGTTTGCCCGGGAGAGGTTTATGTGCCGGTATGCTATGAATCCATGTATCATGTAAAAGTGGGTGATGATATGAGGATTGGAAACCAAAAATTGACAGTGGCGGGCTTTATCAGGGATTCACAGATGAATTCCATGATGGCATCATCTAAGAGATTTCTTGTATGTGAAGAGGATTATGAGAATTTAAAAAGCTTAGGGAGCGAGGAGTATCTGATTGAATTCTTACTTACTGAGAATGCAGACACGAATGCCTTTAAAACAGCATATGAGGACGCGAATCTCCCAATGAATGGTCCTACGATTACCAGACCCTTGATTAAAATGATGAATACCCTTTCAGACGGAATTATGATTATGATCATTCTTTTGATTAGTGTGTTGGTTCTTCTTATTTCATTGGTGTGTATCCGGTTTATGCTGCTGACCAGAGTCGTTTCTGAGGCTGGGGAAGTGGGGATACTGAAGGCGATTGGAATATCCGGGAAAGATATTAGAAATATTTTTCTTAGAAGATATAACTGGCTGGTTTTAACAGGTGCAGGATTGGGCGTGGTTATATCCATATTTTTATTTCATCCTCTTTCTTCGCAGATGCAGAAGTTGTATGGTGTGTCAGCAAATGGAGTGGACAGGTATTTCTATGCAGTACTAAGCGCTGTTTTTGTTGGAAGTGTAATCGTACTATTTGTACTTAGGGTATTGAGAAAACTGAATGAGATGACGGCTTTAGGTGCACTTACCGGAAGGATAGGGGAAGGCCAAAAGAATAATAACATGCTTTTTATTATGCTTGTGACTGCAATCGCTGTTTTTCTGATGCTGATTCCATCGAATCTGTATAGCACTCTCGCGTCACCGGAGTTTGTGACCTATATGGGCATAGGAAATGCAGAAATCCGAATGGATATGCGCCAGGGGGAAAAAGCAGGTGAAGACTTTGAGACAATAGGAAAAACATTATCTGAGGATAAAGACATTAAGGAATATGCACTGTATCAGACAAGTCTGATACCGGTAAGGTTAGATGATGGAACTACTATGAATATGCTGATGGAACAGGGGAATCACAGTAAGTTTCCTGTTACCTACAGCAAAGGCCAGGCACCGGTTCATGAGGGAGAAGCAGCACTGTCTTATCTGCTTTCTGAGGAGCTGGGGCTTTATCCGGGAGATGAAATTCTTGTTAAGACTGCAGAAGAATACGAGAAATGCATCATAACAGGCATTTACTCAGATATTACAAATGGTGGAAAGACTGCTAAGTTGTATGCAAAGTATCCGAATCAGGAAGAAAATGTTATGTGGAGAATTGCCTATGTAACACTGACAGATGAGGCCAATAGGGAGGCTTTTGCAGCCAAATATGCAACTCTGGGGGCAGAGGTGACGGACATTGCATCCCAGGTTCAGGGGACCTATGGTCCGACACTTAATCAGGTATGGCGAGTATCCATACTGGTTAAAATGGTGTCGTTCCTTATCATTTTGCTTGTTATTATGATGTTTGTTCGAATGATGATAGCAAACCAAAGAAATATGATTTCGATAAAAAAAGCAATGGGATTTCGAAGTCTGGATATAAAGAAAAGTTTCTGGAAATCCTGCGTACCATACCTATTGGCGGGGATAATACTTGGAACTGTATGCGGCTGCACTTTAGGGGAAGGAATCTGTGGAGCAGCACTGAAATCTTTAGGAGCGGAGGGCTTCCGGTTTACGTATAATATGTGGTCGGTGGCAATAAATATGCTGATGGCCGGATTTTCTGCAATATTGGCAGTTTATCTGGGAAGTAGCGGAATAACAAGTATCAAAGCCGTAGAATGCTGCAGAGGAGGAGAGTAGATATGACTGAAGTGATTAAAACAGTTGGACTATGCAAAGAAAATATACTATTTGATGTGAATTTTTCTATGAATAAAGGTGAAATGGCTGCCGTTATGGGACCGTCCGGTTCCGGAAAATCCACACTGTTATATCAGTTGTCAGGAATGGACAGACCGGATAAGGGCGAGGTGCTCTTTGACGGGGATAATATATGCACTTATTCTGAGGATATGAGAGCCGATATGCGGCTAAATAAGATGGGATTCGTATTTCAGCAGATGAATATGCTGCCAAACTTAAATATTATGGACAACATAATTCTTCCGGCACATCAGAGTCAGAAGACAAGAAAAGGAGACAAAAAGAGCGAAGCCGTGCTAAGGGACGAAGCAGCTGCCCTGATGAAAAAGGTTGGGATTGCAGGACTGGAGAATCGGAGAATAACAGAGGTGTCCGGAGGACAGCTTCAAAGAGCATGTATTTGCAGGGCAATGATGAATCATCCGAAGCTTCTGTTTGCTGACGAACCCACAGGAGCATTAAACAAAGCAGCCTCGGAAGAAATCATGGAGGAGTTTGTCAGATTAAACCGGGAAGGAATGAGTGTTCTGATTGTAACGCATGACAGTAAGGTCGCAAGCTGCTGTGACCGGGTACTCTATATGGAGGATGGGAAAATTTCCGGTGAATGTGTATTGGGAAAATATGAGATTTCGCAAAAGCACAGCAGAGAGATACAGGTTAGCAATTGGCTGGAAAAGCATGGGTGGTAAGGGACGCTTCTTTTTTATTCATTGAATCACCCCGTAACTATTATGCACAATATTCAAAATATTTTACCAATATTATATGGATTATATTGATAATTTTCTTGCTTTTACATATAATATATTACAAACACATGCAAAATAACTACAAAAAGCATATTGGAGGAGGGATCATTATGGCAGAACAGGTTTTGATTCAATTTCGTGCAGATAAAGCATTAAAACAGGAGGTTGCCGAGATTTATGAAGCTCTTGGTATGGATTTACCTACAGCTTTTCGTATGTTTATGACCAGAAGCAAAATGGTTAAAGGACTTCCATTTGAGGCAACATTGCCAGAAACAATGCTTACAAGAGCAGAGGCTAAGAATGCATTTTATGAGTTAAGAGAACAGGCTGCTGATGTACCAGAGATGTCTCTTGATGAAATCAATGCTGAAATATCAGCTGTCAGAGCGGAAAGAAAAAGGTAAGTGCTTATGGTGTATTATGCAGTTATAGATACAAATGTTTTCATTTCAGCTTTGCTTTCCAAACGAGCAGATACAGCAACAGTACGAGTGTTAGATGCAATGTTTGATGGTAAAATCGTACCGTTGTATCATGAGGATATTTTGGCAGAGTATGATGAAGTACTTCATAGAAGTAAGTTTCATTTTAAGGAAGAGACAATCCAGCTGGTTATAAATGCAGTAAAGCAATATGGTGTAGAAGTTTTTCCACAGCCGACAGGTGAGATTCTGGTTGATATGGATGATTTGGTATTTTATGAGGTTGCCATGGAGAAGAGAGATGATGATGCCTATTTGGTAACAGGTAATCAGAAGCATTATCCGATAAGGGACTTTATTGTAACGCCAGCTGAGATGATGGAGATTATTGATAAGTAGGTCAAATAGTAGATGTGGTAATCCAATTTTTCACCGAAGGGGATTGAGATGAAAAGTATTTTATTACTTGAAGATGATGGAAATTTGAATAGAGGAATCAGTTTAAAGCTTTGCAAGGAAGGATACCATGTGTTTTCGGCAGGTACCATATCAGAAGCGAACTCCATATTCAGTAAAGAAAGTATTGATCTTGTCATCAGTGACATTACGTTACCGGATGGAAATGGTTTGGATTTCGGGAAAGTGGTAAGAGAAAAAAGCAATGCAGTCTTGATTTATTTAACAGCAATGGATCAGGAAATTGATATTGTAAATGGATATGATACAGGTGCGGATGACTATATCACCAAGCCTTTTTCGGTAAATATTCTTATATCTAAGGTAAATGCTTTTATGAGAAGATTAGGGAATAAAGAAGAAGGAATTTATATTTCAGGAGATATTGAAGTATTTGTAAATGATATGCAGGTGAAAAAAGCCGGGACACTTATTACATTAAGCAAAACGGAGCTACAGCTTTTGATTTTTCTCCTTGACAATGCAGGACATATACTTTCCAAGGAAAGTATACTCGAAAAGGTATGGGGACTGGATGGGCAGTTTGTGGATGACAATACAGTAACGGTAAATATTAGTCGTCTTAAGAATAAGCTTGGAACAGACCATATAGAAAATGTAAGGGGACTTGGATACATATGGACAGAAAAGGTAAACAAAAAATAAGTTTCATATGCCTGATTCTGGTGGCGATAGCCCTTTTTGCAGCTATTTTCTTCTGCAAAGTATCATATGAGAAAAAAATATATGAAGATCAAGGGAAGGAATTATCCGCGATTTATCCGGAACTTGCAGAGGAATTAAGTGAGAATATTTCCTATTATGCAGCTAAAAACATGCAGATAGACTTTTGGATTATGCTGGCTGTGATACTTCTTGCGGTTATAGTCCTGGCAGGCACATTTTTTATATTAACTTCTGCAAATAAACAAAGGATTACAGAAGCAGAAAATGAACTGAATTTTGTATATGAGCAGCTGCTTAATTTTCAGAATGGAAATATGGATATGCTTCCATTACCGGAGAAAGGCAGCTCGCAACAATTTGGAGATGTGTATGATAAATTAAGAGAACTAGGATATTATTTTTCTAATCTGAAAGAGCGATTGGAGCGGGAAGAGAATAGCACGAAAGCATTGATTACAGATATTTCGCATCAGCTGAAAACGCCACTGGCTTCTATCAAAATGAGCCATGAGCTGTCACTTTCCTCAGATTTATCCGAGGAAGAGAGACAGTCATTTCTTGAAACGGAAACCCAGGAAATCCTTAAAATGGAAGTTCTGCTGGATGAACTGGTGAAGCTTTCCCGCCTTGAAAACAGTATGATTCAGATTACATGTGAAACATGCAGCATTAAGAAGACAATCAGCGAAGCGGTAAGCCAGATTTTCATAAAAGCAAATGCCAAGGATATAGAAATATGCGTGGATATGGAAAAGGATGTGGAAACCCCACATGATCATAAGTGGACGGTGGAAGCTCTGGCAAATATCCTTGAGAATGCAGTAAAGTATTCTGCATCGGGGACTACGGTAAATATTTATGTGAGCTGTCTGGTAAATCATGTTCTGATTCAGGTTGAGGATGAGGGAATCGGTATCCCGGAAGGGGAAGGACATGAGATCTTCAAACGTTTCTATCGGGGAAGTAATGCGAAAGACCTTGTAAAGGAAGGGGCAGGAGTAGGGCTGTATCTTGCAAGAAGCATTATAGAGCAGCAAGGCGGCACGATTGTTGCGAAAAGAAAAAATGGGAGTGGAACGATCTTTCAGATTACGCTGCCCTTATCCGGTTTTGAAAAAAATAAGACCCTTACAAAACTGTAATAGTTTCTGTAAGGGTTTTGTAATTTTTAAGGGGTAGGATAAGAATATCAAAATGGAAAAGGAAAGGAATTAGTCATGAGCGAAATCGTAAAAATAGCGGATTTGGTAAAGTATTATCATGTTGGCGAAAATGTTGTAAAAGCAGTAGACCACACGAATCTGGAGATTGAGAGAGGAAAATTTACAGCAATCGTCGGACGTTCCGGTTCGGGAAAGTCTACCTTGCTTCAGATTATGGGAGGGCTGGACAGACCGGATTCGGGAGCGGTAATGATTGATGGAACGAATCTTTTCGAACTGAAGGGAAATCAATTGGCGGTTTTTCGAAGAAAAAAGATTGGCTTTATCTTTCAGGACTATAACCTGATTCCATCCTTAAATGTCTGGGAAAATGTTGTCCTTCCCATGGGACTGGATGGAAGAAAAGTAAAAAAAGAGGATGTGTTGAAAATACTGGAGCAGATTGGACTTGAGGATAAGGTGGAGGCTATGCCGAATACCCTGTCCGGGGGACAGAAGCAGAGAGTTGCCATAGCAAGAGCTTTAGTAAGTTCCCCTGCGATTATTCTGGCAGATGAACCCACCGGAAACCTGGATTCCAAAACAGAACTGGAGGTTATGGCTTTGCTGAAAAAATGTGTAAAAGATTTTAATCAGACCTTAGTCATGATTACACATGATGAGACCATAGCGCAAATGGCAGATGTGGTGGTAGTTATCGAAGATGGTAAGGTGGTGAGAAAAGCATGAGCATGGTAACTGAAATTGCTGTAGCAAACATGAAATATCACAAAAGCAAGAATATCTTAACCGGAATTGCGATTTTTCTTACTACCTTATTACTATTTCTCGTTCCAACGATAGGAATGGATTTGATCAATTGTCAAAAGGCAGCAATCAATGAAGAGTATCCTACCTGGCATGCCCTGTTTCGAAATGTATCGGAGGATACTGCAAAAAAGCTTTCTTCCCACCATATGTTAGAATGCTTTGGCTTGCGAAGTGATCTTGGATACATAGCGGCTGATGATGCGAATATCGCTATGATGTATATGGATACTCAGGCTGTCGAAATGTATAAGCTAAAGGTTTCGGAGGGAAGACTACCGGAGACAGAAAATGAGATTGTTCTATCGAGAGGAATTCTAAAGGAACTCTCTTTGTCGGGAGAAATCGGTGATACGGTCACAATTCCCTATCAGGTGTATCGAAATGGAAGCTTGGATTTTATCCAGAAAAAGGACTTTGTCATTTGTGGATTTCTCCCTGACACGGAAATCAATAAGGAACAAAAGTCTTATACATCACTGGTTGCAAAAGCATTTTTGAATGAAGAAATTCCGTCTGATGAGATTGTTTACCGATTCTTGTTTCAGATTGATACAGAGTATGCAAATGATACGGAGAAGATAGAGGAAAGTATCCAGCAGTTAGCAGAGCAGTTCGGTATTTCTGAACAGGACTACAGAATCAATGAGGACTATCTGTGGGCTAATTATGTGGACCCCTCCTTTATACCGATTATGCTTCTTATCATGCTGATTATAATAGTGGCAGGAATCATCACGATTTATAGTATTTATTATATTTCCATGGGGGAACGGGTTCAGGAATTTGGAAAAATAAAAGCAATCGGTGCAACCACAGGCCAGCTTCGAAGAATCGTTTTGCTGGAAGGCTTTCTGGTTGCCGGAATTGCAGTTCCTCTCGGACTGCTGGCAGGTACGTTGTTAACGAAATATGTATTTTTATCTATTTTCAAGCTGTACCAGAATGAGAATATGCTTATGTCTACCATTCAGGGACTCATTCAAAGAGGAGAAGTACAGCTACTTGTTCCGTGGATTTATCTGTTAGCAATCGGTGTCGCAATGCTTACGGTTTTCCTGTCCTTACTTCGGCCGATGAAAATCGCTGCAAAGGTTTCTGAAATAGAAGCTATGCGATACACAGGAGAGCAGACCACGAAAAAGAGCAGAAAAGGTTATTCCAATATTACAGTTACCCGGCTGGCTATGATACATCTTGCAGGCAATAAGAAAAAGAGTCTGATTACCATCTGCTCCATGGCAATTACCGGCTTATTCTTTATGGTGGTTGCCACGGTATTATCATGTGCCGATCCAAAGGAGGCTGCCGACAATTCCGTTATGGGAGAGTATCAGATTTCTCCGGTAATAGAATTTAACAATAAAGAGCATCCGGAGTTGGAGTGGAGCCAGGTGCAGAAAGACAATCCGCTGACAGAAGAACTAAAGGAACAGCTTTTACAGATTGACGGAGTAAATTCCCTGGAATGTTATCTGGGAAATTATGTGGAAGCGGATGCATTTGATGGCGATAGAGAGGGAATCATCGGAGTACCTGAGAGTGGGAAAGAATTGCTGGAAAATGGAATCATAGAAGGAAATGTCACCTATGAGGAATTAAAGAGCGGAGATAAAGTAATCATTGATAAAAATCTGCTTTACTGGTATCCGGATTTAAAAATAGGAGATGTCTTAGATGTAATCTTCCGGGACGGAGATGAAGAATGCAAAAAGCAATTGGAGATTGTCGCGATTGCTGATTATAGTTTAGGTTTTACAAGTTTCCATTACTTAATTATGGCAGAAGAGGGACTTCGTTCCTTCAGCAATCATAATCTGAATATGTACTATCGAATATTTGCGGATAAAAAATATGACGCAGACGTAGAAGCAAAGCTAAAGGCACTTGTTGAAGAGAATGGAAGGATAGAGATGGACACCTGGAAAGCACACTATGATGAGTGGAATTCGGCTATGACTCTGACAAGAGGTGCCTGCTATGCATTTCTTGGAATACTGGGGGCAATCTGCATTATGAATATGATCAATACCATGATTCATAGTGTTCATGTCAGAAAAAAAGAGATCGGTATGCTGCAGGCGGTTGGAATGTCGGACTTACAGCTCCTTAAAATGCTGCAGTTCGAAGGCCTATTCTATACGTTCGGAACACTGCTTGTCGCGGTAGGAGGCGGCAGCGTGGCAGGCTATCCTGTTTTCTTATGGGCAAAAGATCATGGAATGTTCAACATTAGAAATTATCATTATCCTCTGAACGCAACCCTTGTTATGATTGCCGTGCTTGTATTCGTTCAGGTAATTCTGGTATTTGTAATTGGAAAATCAGTAAAGAAGGACTCGCTGATTGACAGAATACGATTTTAGGGACGCTTCTTTCAGGTTTTATGTTGAAATACACGAAGTGTATTGCTATTGTGCGCACATATCGGTATAATACTGATAGAAAAGAAACACTATGTTTTAAGAAAGGAGTGCTACATTATGGCAACAAAATCAGCTAATCTGTACGCAAGAATAGAGCCGGATGTGAAAGAGCAGGCAGAAAGCATCTTATCAACACTCGGCATCTCGACATCCAATGCTATCAATATGTTTTATAAACAGATTATTTTAAACAGAGGTCTTCCGTTTGAAGTAAAAATACCTTCTGCTAGACCTGTCAATGTGGCAAAAATGACTGAATCAGAATTAAATGTAGAACTGGAGAAAGGGTTTGCGGATATGATTGCTGGCAAAACAAAACCTGCAAGGCAGGCATTTGCTGACATTCGCAAAGATTATGACATATGATTTATGAAGTAATTACTACAAATCAAGCAAATGCTGATTTAAAGGGAATATATGAGTATATTGCTTTTGAACTGCTTTCACCAGACAATGCGGCAAGACAACTTGACAGATTAGAGGAATGCATCATTGGGCTTGAAGAATTTCCGGAAAAATTTAGACCTTATGAAAGAGAACCATGGCGCAGTAGAGGGCTAAGGGTAATGCCTGTTGACAATTATCTGGTTTTTTATATTTCCAATAAGGATACGGGAATTGTAACAGTCATCCGTGTTATGTATGCAGGCAGAGATGTTGAAAACGAGCTTACTAATTGCACGATAATGTAAAAGCAAGGTAATTATAACAGCGTTAAGGTGTGTGAGATGTGGTTTCATACGCCTTTTTCCGTTTTTTATTGTTCTAAAAGTTGAGCAAAAAGCAACGGAAAGAATCAAAAAGAGTGTGTTAGTGGAATGCTACCACATGAAAACGAGAAAGGAAATCAGGAGTGAAAGAGTTTTGGAAAAAGCATATAGTTTTTTTCTGCATAGTTATGATTACACTTGCGGTGTTTAGTAATCTGATATTGGGATTTTTGCAGAAAAGCTATGCCACAGGATATGTTTCATATTATCTGATAGAAGCAGGATTTAAAGCAATCATTATTGTTCTGCTTTTCGTTCTAATGTCAAAATGGAAATTATTCAGCAACGGTAAAGAAAAGAGAATTCTGTGGGGATTTTTGATAGGCGCGTTGAATTTGCTGTTCATTCTTGAAAATCTTCTGCCACTTACGTTGGTAAAACCGGCTGACATTCAAGTAAATGTGTCCCTTACCGTATCAATTTGTCTGGCAAAGATCTCTGTTGGAATAATGGAAGAGCTTGGGGTTCGAGGCGTGTTACTTACCTTAATGATTGAAAAATGGGCAGGAAAGAAATGCTCCTACATAAAAGCGGCTGTTGCCAGTTCCGGGCTTTTTGCCATTATGCACTTTTCGTGGACGATTCGGGAATTATTGTATCATGGAGGCATTTCCGGAGAAAATTTTCTTGTGAATTTGAGTCAGGTTTTCTTTACATTTTGCTTTGGAATGCTGGCAGCAGGGATTACTTTATATAGCAGGAGCCTCCTTCCTATGCTGATTTGGCATCCGCTGGTCAGTATTTCTGCATTTCTGACACAAGGACTTATGTCAAATGTGATGCTTCGATATTATATGGATAAAAAGCTTTTGACTATGGAACGTGTCTTTGAAAGATATGGAATTTGGCCTAACGTGGGAAATGCATATACGATTTATTCCTCCATTATTAATATTGTAATTTTGGTGGCAGGTGTTATATTAGTACATATGGCAAAAAAACATTGGGGAAAATGATTGGGAAGTCTATTGCTTTAAAGTAAGATATCTCTAGGAGGATCGTTTATTGTGAAAATCAAACAAAAGCAGCAGGGCATTCTTTTTATCATAATGGCGGGCTTTTTCTTCGCCCTTATGACCTTCTTTGTGAGACTGTCAGGAGATCTTCCTACGATGCAGAAGGCTTTTTTCAGAAATGCTGTTGCGGCTGTTGCTGCAATCATCATGCTCGCACGAAGCGAGAAAGGCTTTACCGTTCAGAAAACAAGCTGGCCGTCGCTGTTTTTCCGGTCACTCTGCGGAACAATCGGACTAATCTGTAACTTTTACGCCATTGACAAAATGAATATCGCAGATGCCAATATTTTGAATAAGCTTTCTCCCTTTTTTGCAATCATTGCGTCTTATTTTATATTGAAGGAAAAGGCGAATAAAGTGGAGTGGAGCTGCGTTATAGTGGCTTTCTTAGGAGCTGTATTTGTAGTGAAGCCATCCTTTGAGATGGAGTTTGTCTATGCGATGATCGGCGTGGCAGGCGGGCTTGGAGCAGGTGTAGCCTACACATTTGTAAGAAAGCTCGGAAAACAGGGAGAGCGGGGACCGGTGATTGTGATGTGTTTTTCCGTATTTTCCTGTCTTGTGACGCTTCCGTTTTTCATTCTGCAGTTTCAGCCTATGAGCATTAAGCAGCTGTTGTGTCTGCTTCTGGCGGGAATCTGTGCAACAGGTGGGCAGTTATCCATCACAGCAGCATATACGAAAGCTCCGGCAAAGGAAATCTCTGTGTTTGATTACTCGCAGGTGATTTTTGCCGCACTGCTTGGATTTTTCTTTTTAGAGCAGATTCCGGATCAGATGAGCATCATCGGATATGTGTTGATTATCGGAAGTGCTGTTTTCAAATGGATTTATGCATTAAAAGAATAGTTTTTTGTGTTGTACAGATATGAATCTGTTGCATGAAGTGTATAATCAGTACAGTCTTTACAAACTACTTTGGTAAGTTTATTATTTTTTTATTTGAATTTAGCGACCATATGTTATATTACGCTAGTGAATACTTTTTTAGATAAAACAACAACATGTTATTGACAATGTGTTGTTGAATTGCTATGCTTGTATTACAATGAATTTGAATAGTTAATGATAATAAGAGAAGGTGAGCGAATATGTTTCAGGTAAATGATTATTTTGCACCGTTAGTAAAGATGATGAGTGAGGCTATTGAAAGAAAAGCGAATGCAATGTTAAAAGAGTATGATGTTACAAGTGCGCAGATACGTATTTTGTCTGCACTAAGTATGATGGATAATGATGAGAGTACATTAAAAGAACTGGAAAAAATTTTTTCTTTTTCACAGGCAGCAATAGCAGCAACAACAGCCAGAATGGAAGCAAAAGGATTATTGGAAGGACATACGGCAGAAGATGACAAAAGAATAAAATATGTTCGCGTAACAGCCAAAGGAAAAAAATATGTTAAGGTTGCAAAGGAAAGAATGGCGGAATTTAATGAAGAACTACTCGAAGATTTTTCTGAAGAAGAACGTAGAGTACTTATGGAAGGATTAAGAAAAGTATATAAAAAACTTATATAAATATTTATGTATATGATAGATAGGGAGGCGCTTGTTATGGAGAAACAGATTCTTATTTCTATTAGTAGAGAATATGGAAGTGGAGGACATTATATCGCTGAAAAATTGTCCGAGGAATTAGGGGTATTATTACTCGATCACAATATGCTCGATCAGATTGCTGCTGATAGAGGAATGAATTTAGAAAAATATAAAAAGTATGACGAATCACCTAAAAAACCACTTGGTTCAAGAACTGTTAGAGGAATGTCAAATTCCATTGAGGAAAATTTGGCACAGATGCAGTTCGATTATATTAAGGAAAAAGCAGATGCAGGGACCTCAATGATTGTAGTAGGGCGCTGCACAGACTACATTTTAAAAGATAATGAGTCATTGATTACGATATTTATTTTAGGCGATATGAAAGATAAAGTATGCAGAATCATGGAAGTTCGAAAAGTGAATGAACATGAAGCAAAGATGGCTATTGCGAGACATGATCTGACTCGAAAAATGTATCACAATTCTTTTACAGATAGAAAGTGGGGGGATTCCAGAAACTATGATCTTTGCATAAACAGTTCAAAGTTAGGGTTAGATCAAACAGTAGAAGTTTTAAAGAATTATATCAGTAAAAGAGTTGGAATTTGAATAAACGGGTATGTGTTGATTATCGGAAGTGCTGTTTTCAAATGGGGCTATGTATTGAAAGAATAGTTTTTGGGCAATGATGGAGAAGCACTTTAGAATTTCTCGTAGGAAATGTAATTATATAAAAAACTACTTGTTATTTTGAAATAAGCAACATATAATAATAGTACAGATATGAATCTGTTGCACGAAGTGCATTAATATTTGGGCTGACCGAAAGGTCCTGGTCCACCGACAGGCGGGGATTTACCCCGCCATTTTATATACGAAAGTTTAGGGGATTATGAAAGAGAAGATATTAAGTGTATTTGTGGATGAGTCTGGGGATTTTGGGCAATATAATCCGGCATCACCAAATTATTATGTAGCAATGGTCTTACATAATCAGGAGGTTGATATTATGAGTTTTTTTACAAGTTTGATAGGATTATTGTATATTACGATTATGGACAGATAGAATTGGCACAGATTTTGATTTCTGTATTCAACACAATGTTCTCAAATGTGGAATTTAGAAAGATTGAAACAAATCAGTACAAATTATCTCAAGCGGCAGACTTAATTTGTACTATTGAGGCAATTGCACAAAAAACTGTTTTGACAAAGTCTGAAATAGAGTTTTTTCATTCTAAAAATGCTTTCAAGAAAAATATTTATAAAAATATTGCAAAAAAGAAATTGTAGAAAGATTATGTGAATTTTTGAGTTGATAATGTTAAGGACTGAACCTTTTGGTAAAAAAAGGATTCGGTCCTTTTTTATTTTTCCTATTTACATTTTCGAAGAGCAATGATACAATCGGTTAGCAAAAACTAACTTATATTTGATGCATATAACCAGAAAGGGCAGACCATAATGATGATCAATAAAAGACTGATTGGAGCAGTGGGAGAAAGTAAAAAATATATTGTCGGAAATGTAATGTGCCAATGGATTTCCCTTGCAGCGAATATCACAATGATGGCAAGCATAGCGACTCTTTTGGCAGGATTGTTTGAGAAAACAGTTGGAACAAGGCAGCTTGTGATTACTCTGATTATTGCTGTAATAGCCATGGCAGTTCGTTTCCTCTGCACGATTCTGTCAAGCAAAATGAGTTATCTTTCTTCCAAAACGGTAAAGAAGGTTTTGAGGGAGATGATTTACAAAAAGTTGCTGCGCCTGGGGGGCGCTTACAATGAGCAGGTAAAGACCTCAGAGATTGTGCAGGTGGCAGTAGAGGGTGTGGATCAGCTTGAGACCTATTTCGGAGCATATCTTCCGCAGTTTTTCTATGCAATGCTGGCACCACTTACACTGTTTGCAGTTCTGTGTTTTGTGAATGTTCCATGTGCGGTAGTGTTGCTGTTATGCGTACCGCTTATTCCGGTAACAATAATCGCAGTTCAGAAATGGGCAAAAAGGCTGTTGGCAAAATATTGGGGACAGTACACGGCTCTTGGGGATACCTTTCTTGAGAATCTGCAGGGACTTACCACTTTAAAGATTTATCAGGCAGATGATTTCAAACAGAAGCAAATGAATGAGGAAGCGGAAAAGTTTCGTAAAATCACAATGAAGGTATTGACCATGCAGCTAAATTCCATTTCTGTTATGGATCTGATTGCATACGGAGGCGCGGCTCTCGGCGTGATTATGTCGGTAACCCAGTACCGGGCAGGAAATGTCACACTTGCTGGATGTCTGCTCATTATCCTGCTTTCGGCAGATTTCTTTATTCCCATGAGAATGCTGGGATCATTTTTCCATATCGCAATGAACGGAATGGCAGCCAGCGATAAGATTTTTAAGCTGCTGGATTTACCGGAGACGGGGGAGCTTTCAGAAAAAATCCAAGATGACTGCACCATAATTTGTTCAAAGGTACGCTTTTCCTATGAGGAAGACCGGGAAATTCTGCAGGGTGTGGATATGCAGTTTCCGATGGGAAGTTTTACGGCAATTGTAGGAGAGTCCGGCTGCGGAAAGTCTACGGTTTCCGCAATCCTTATGGGGAGAAACAAAGGCTATACCGGGTCCATAACCATAGGTGGAAAAGAGCTTAACACAATTGAAGAAGCAAGTCTGATGGAGAACATTACCTACATCAGTCATCAGAGCTATCTGTTTAAGGGAACAGTCAGGGACAATCTTCTCATGGGCTGCCCGAAGGCTTCGGAGGAAGCATTGTGGCAGGTTCTTAATCAGGTAAAGCTTTCGGATTTCTTAAAGCAGGAAAAGGGTCTTGATACGGTGCTTTTGGAAAAGGCCTCCAATCTGTCAGGCGGTCAGCGTCAGAGACTGGCGCTGGCAAGAGCGCTTTTACATGACAGTCCGGTATACATTTTCGATGAGGCAACCTCAAACATTGATGTGGAGAGTGAAAATGACATTATGTCAGAGATTTATGAGCTGGCAAAGCATAAGACGGTTATATTGATTTCGCACCGTCTGGCAAATGTGACCGGTTCCGACAATATCTATGTCATGGAAAAAGGCTGCATTGCAGAAAGCGGAAAGCATGAAGAACTGTTAAATAAAAACGGTGTGTATGCAAGGCTCTGGAATGCACAGCAGAGTCTGGAAAATTACGGAAAGGAAGGAAAAGAGGCATGAAAAAGAGAAGTGGTTTTCAGGTAATGAAACGTCTGATCGGTCTTGTAAAGCCCCTTGCAGGATTTATGGTATTGGCAATCCTCATGGGACTTGTGGGACATCTTTCGGCAGCCTTTATTACGATATTGGGTGGATATGCGGTAGCGGAGCTTTTGGATATTGACACATTTTTTTCATTAAGCAGCATTTTTATTCTGGTATGTGTGCTTGCGGTTCTTCGGGGAATTCTTCGATACGCGGAGCAGGCCTGCAATCACTTTATTGCATTCAAATTGCTGGCGCTTATCCGGGACAAGGTGTTTCGGGCGCTTAGAAGGCTCTGCCCTGCCAAACTGGATGGGCAGGATAAAGGAAATCTGATTTCGGTTATTACTTCCGATATCGAGCTTTTGGAGGTGTTCTATGCCCATACGATTTCCCCTATCGCAATTGCTTTTTTGTTCTCCCTCATCATGTGCCTGTTTATCGGAAGCTTTCATGCGGTTCTTGGAGCGGTTGCTCTATTGGCATACCTTACAGTGGGAGTTGTCATTCCGCTTCTTACATCAAGATTTAGCGGAGATGATGGAATCCGTTTCCGCACAAAGTCGGGAAAGCTTTCCGCATTTGTTCTTGATAGTCTGCGGGGACTTTCCGAAACCCTGCAATACAATCAGGGAGAAAAAAGGCTTTCCGAAATGAATGAACAGACGGAGAGCTTGTCTTTCGATGAAAAGAAACTGAAGCGTACTTCAGGAAGAAATCAGGCTGTTACCAATCGCGTGATTTTGGTTTTTGATCTGGTGATGCTGTTTGCATCAGCGATGCTTTATCAGAATGGGCAGGTAGAATTCCTTGGAGTGCTGATTTCAACCTTGGCACTTATGAGTTCTTTTGGCCCGGTGGTGGCACTGGCCAATCTGGGAAGCACTTTGCAAAACACCTTCGCTGCCGGGAACCGGGTGCTGGACATTCTGGATGAAACGCCGGTGGTAGAGGATATCAATGGCATGGAGGAAATTGCTTTTTCCGGCGCAGTTGCCGAACATGTTACTTTTTCTTATGACGAAGAAACCATACTGGAGAATGTGTCTGTGGATATTCCCCAGGGGGCAGTAGTCGGAATCATTGGAAAAAGCGGAAGTGGAAAATCAACACTTCTAAAGCTGTTTATGCGTTTCTGGAAAACGGCGCAGGGAAGCATAAAGCTGTCGGGCACGGATGTCAATCAGATCAATACGGAAAATCTCCGGGACATGGAGAGCTTTGTTACTCAGGAAACCCATTTGTTCCATGACAGCATCCGGAATAATCTTCGCATAGCCAAGCTTGATGCTACCAATGAGGAAATAGAGACGGCCTGCAAAAAGGCATCGGTCCATGATTTTATCATGAGTCTTCCAAGCGGCTATGAAACCTCTGTGGGGGAACTGGGGGAAACCTTATCCGGCGGAGAACGACAAAGACTCGGTCTTGCAAGAGCCTTTTTGCATGACTTTGATCTGCTTCTTCTGGATGAGCCCACCAGCAATCTGGATAGCCTGAACGAAGCGGTAATACTGAAATCCTTAAGGGAAGAAAAGGAGAACAAAACGGTAGTGCTGGTGTCCCATCGCCGGTCAACTATGCGCATTGCCGACAAGATATATTCCGTTGAACATGGGAGGATGAGCTGATGCAAAAGGAAATATCAGCCAAGCGTGAGAGGGAAAAGAAGCTTGTATCACAGATGATCGCTTTATATTGCAAAAAGAAGCACGGGGGAAGAAATGGTCTCTGCCCAGAATGTGAGGAATTGGATGCCTATGCAAGACAGCGAAGTGATAAGTGTCCCTTTATGGAAACCAAAACCTTCTGCTCCAATTGCAGGGTGCATTGCTACAAGCCTCAAATGAGGGAGAAAATCCGAGAGGTTATGAGATTTTCCGGACCGAGGATGATGTTTGTACATCCGGTAACAGCAATCCGCCATGTGGTTGAAACGAAAAAGGAGAAAAAACGATTGGAGAAAAATTCATGAAAATTAAAAAAATATTGTATATAATACTTGGATGTGTTGGTGTAGGACTGGGGGCAGTAGGTGCGGTTCTGCCCTTATTGCCGGCGTTCCCGTTTTTAATGTTGGCAGCCTTCTGCTTTGCCAGAAGCTCAGAAAAGCTGAATAACTGGTTTATTCACACCAAATTGTATAAAAACAATCTGGAAAGCTTTGTGAAGGGACAGGGAATGACCTGGAAAACGAAAATCAAGATTATGGTAACGGTTACAGTATTAATGTCGATAGGTTTTATTATGATGGACCAGGTTCCGGTAGGAAGAATAGTGCTGGGCTGTGTCTGGCTGTTCCATATTCTTTATTTTACTTTTGGAGTAAAGAATTACAGAAAAGAAGTGTGCTTAAGGGAAGAGTGTGAGGAGTAAAAATAAAATTATTGAAAAAAGTATTGACATTTTAAGTGAGTTATACTAAACTAACTCCTGAAGTTAGATAGAACTAACTAAAAGGAGGATCACATGAATCTAGGCGAAGCAAAGGTTGGAGAAGAATATATTGTAAAAGATATTACGGCAGAGGATGAAGAATTGAAATCCTTTTTGTTTTCTCTTGGCTGCTATAGCGGAGAACCGGTTACGGTAATTTCTCATATCAAGGGCGGATGTGTGGTTTCCATTAAGGATGCCAGATACAACATGGATACGGATTTAGCAAAGGCTATTTCTATATAAAATAGTGAGCTTTTCACTATTTTTTTTGAGAATGAGTTAGATTAAGCTAACCAAAGTTATGATAAACAAATTAGTAAAAGTAAGGAGGATTCAGTATGAGAATCGCGTTAGCGGGTAATCCGAATAGTGGAAAAACCACTATGTACAATGCCCTGACCGGAAGAAATGAAAAGGTCGGAAACTGGGCCGGTGTTACCGTGGAAAAGAAGGAGAGTCTGATCAAAAAGACCTATTATGATGGAGAAGAATTGATAGCGGTGGATTTGCCGGGGGCATATTCCATGTCGCCCTTTACCTCGGAGGAGAGCATCACCAGTGCATATGTAAAAAATGAAAATCCGGATGCAATCATCAACATTGTGGATGCCACCAATCTAAGCCGAAGCCTGTTCTTTACCACACAGCTTTTAGAGCTTGGAATTCCGGTAGTAGTTGCCCTTAATAAGAGCGATATCAATGAAAAGAAGAATACAAGAATCGATGTATCACTTTTGTCGGAAAAGCTTGGCTGTCCGGTAATACAGACCGTGTCAACTTCTTCGGGACATACCGGACTAAAGGAAGTTGTAGAAACTGCAGCCTCTTTAAAGGGGAACGGACAGAAGGCACCTTATGTGCAGGAGGACATCGATCTACATAATAAGGCAGAGGTTGAAGCTGCTGATAGAAAACGTTTTGACTTTGTGAAAGGGATTGTAGGCTCTGTTGAAAATCGTAAGGTCCTGACAAAGGATAAGAACAGCCAGGATAAGATTGATGCGGTTCTTACAAATCCATGGCTTGGAATTCCGATTTTTGCGGTAGTTATGTTCCTTGTATTTTATATTTCACAGTCTACCTTAGGAACCTGGATCGCTGATTGGCTGGTAGGCTGGATTGAAGTCTTCCAGGAATGGGTGGCAGGGCTTGTGGAAAATGCAAACCCATTCTTACAGTCATTGCTTGTAGACGGCATCATCGGTGGTGTCGGTGCGGTTGTAGGTTTCCTGCCGTTAGTTATGGTTATGTATTTTTTGATTGCCCTTTTGGAAGACTGCGGATACATGGCAAGAGCTACTGTAGTGCTGGACCCGATTTTTAAAAGAGTCGGTCTTTCCGGAAAATCGGTAATCCCTATGGTAATCGGTACCGGATGTGCAATTCCGGGAATTATGGCATGCCGTACCATTCGAAATGAACGGGAAAGAAGGGCAACCGCCATGCTGACTCCCTTTATGCCTTGCGGTGCAAAGCTGCCGGTTATCGCATTGTTTGTCGGAGCCTTTTTCCCGGAGACCCCGTGGGTGGGAACGTTGATGTATTTCGTTGGTATTATATTAATACTATTGGGAGCATTATTGGTGAGAGCCATTACAGGATATAAATACAGAAAATCCTTCTTTATTATTGAATTACCTGAATATA
>JBJFCD010000045.1:0-20023 GCA_051888795.1 Lachnospiraceae bacterium
TGTTTTAGTTCAAGATTGCGAACGAGCATCGCGAGTTTCGCAATTACCTATTCTTATAAAATAAAAGAGAGTAAAAAGAGGAGATGAAACAGCCATCTTCCTATTTTGTTGCTCTCTTGTGTTTAATGTTACCTGTTTAGTTTGACTATTAATTTGTTTTTAAACGGTTTATTTTTAAAGAATTATACCACTTAGTTTTTTGCAGTCAATATTTTTTATAGTTTTTTAATAAGATTTCAGGAAAATAAAATTTTTTAAAAAACAGATGTTTTTAAAATTAACATTTTTTAACGTTTTAAAACAAAGATATATTGTGAAAATGCTATATATACAATCTTATTATTTAAAATATTTATAAAAAACATACAAATAAAAATGTTGAAGAATGTTATTTTGCGTTGACAAATGTTAATACTAATGATAACATGATTATAACAAGAAGGACATGCCGAAATGGGCATACAAATTTAATAGGAGGAAAGATTATGAGAGCAAAGAAATTATTATCAGTGCTTATCGCGTTAGTTATGGTATTCTGTCTTGCAGCTTGCAGTACAGAAGCTCCATCAAGCGGTGACGACAGTTCATCAAGTAGCGAAGAGAGTACAGCAGGCGATGACGATCAGTATGAAATTGCAGTTGTTGTAAAAGTAGTAGGAATTGACTACTTCTCAGTATTTGAAGAAGGAGTTAAGCAATTTGCAGAGGATACAGGAGTGAACGCATATGTTACAGGACCTTCTACTGCTGATGCAGCTGAGCAGGTTAACATCATTAATGACTTGATCACATCTGGTGTTGATGCAATTTGTGTTGTTCCAAATGATGCTTCAGTATTAGAAGAATCATTAAAGGCTGCTAAGGAAAAAGGAATCGTTGTTGTTACAACAGAGTCTCCGGATCAGGCAGGAGCTGACGCTGACGTTGAGATGATTATCAATGATGCATTTGCAGAATTAGTAGCAGAGGATGCTGCTAAAGCATGCGGCGGAGCAGGACAGTATGCATTGTTCGTTGGTGGTTTAACAGTACCTCTTCACAACGCTTGGGCTGATCACTTAGAGGAGTACCTTGCTGAGAATTATCCGGATATGAAGTTATGTACAGATCGTATCGCTTGTGGTGAAGACGCTGCAGCAGCACGTGAGACAACACTCGATCTTCTTAAGACATATGATGAACTTAACTGCATCATCGGATTTGGTTCACAGGGACCTATCGGAGCAGGACAGGCCATTACAGAAGAAGGATTAATTGGCAAAGTTGCTGTTCTTGGTAACATCATTCCTTCAGAGGGATCAGAGCTTCTTGAAAGTGGTGCAATTACATCTGGATACCTTTGGGACCCAGCTGATTCAGGATATGCTAGCTGCTATATTGCTAAGCACCTTCTTGAGGGCGGTACAATTGATGAGTCATTCTCTATTCCTGACATGGGAGATATTGAGTTAGACGGAATCAACCTTTGGATTGATAACCCTATTACAATTACAGCTGATAACTGGGAGAGCTTCGGCTTCTAATTTATTAGCATGTGGGGGTGGTTGCGGATAGCCGCTTCCACCCTTGTTTTTTTAAATAAAATATCTGTGTGAGAACAGATTGAGAGGGATGAACATGGGAGACAAAATTATTGAGTTAAAACATGTGAATAAACATTATGGTGGTGTTCATGCTCTGAAGAATGCGGATTTTGACTTGAATCGTGGAGAGATTCACTGCCTGATCGGACAAAACGGATGTGGTAAATCTACGATGATTAAGGTGATATCCGGTGTCATTGAGGTAGATCCAGGCAGTGACATTGTTATCGATGGACAGAAAGCAAGCGGAAAATATTCAAAACTTGCAATGGATAGCGGAATTCGTGTCATTTACCAGGACCTAAGCCTGTTTCCGAATTTGACAGTAGCGGAAAACATCGCATTTGATATTTACACAGACAAAAGTGTTAAGGGTGTAAACTGGAAGAAAATTTATGAAATTGCAGAAGAAGTGACAGAAAGAATGAAGGTTAAACTCGATCTGGGAATTCTTGTGGAGCACCTTTCGATTGCTGACAGACAGCTGGTGGCGATTGCTCGTGCGTTGGCGACCAATGCGAAACTGATTATTATGGACGAGCCAACTTCTTCTTTGACAAGAAAAGAGGTTAATGCACTTTTTGCGATTATAAAGAGTTTACAGGAAAAAGGAATTACGATTATGTTCGTCAGCCATAAGCTTGACGAGATTATCGAGATTGCGGAACGTATTACTGTAATGCGTGATGGAGAGATTATTTCAACTATTGATAATAAGAACATTGATGAAACGAAGCTTTCACATCTTATCAGTGGACAGCAGATTTCATATAAACAGGACTTTGTGCCTTTTGGGGATGAGGAAGTCCTTAGAATAGAAAATTTATCATGTGGACGACAGTACCAGGATGTATCTTTCTCTGTAAAAAAAGGAGAAATTCTTGGTATAATTGGTCTTCTTGGTGCAGGCAGAACAGAACTTGCAAGTTCTATCTTTGGAATGAATCCACCTGATTCAGGAAAAATCATTCTTCACGGTGAAGAAGTATCCTTCAAAAGCAATCGAGATGCCATTGATCATAAAATTGCATATGTTCCGGAGGATCGATTGTTGCAGGGTCTTGTCTTAAATCAGAGCATTGAGTACAATACGATTATTTCTGTTCTTCAGAAATTAAAAACAAAACTTGGATTTCTGGACAAAAAAGAGAGCCGGAATCTTACAACAAAATGGATTGATGAGCTTAATATTAAGAGTGCAGTTCCGAATATCAATGCTTCTGCAATGTCAGGTGGAAATCAGCAGAAGATCGTTATTTCCAAGTGGCTTTCTACAAAACCGGATATTTTGATTTTGGATCAACCAACGAATGGTATTGATATTGGAGCAAAGAGCACAATTTACGATTTAATTCGTGAACTTTCAAGACAGGGAATGAGTATTATCATTATCTCTGATGAAGTTCCTGAGATCTACTATAACTGTCCACGTGCACTTGTGATGCACAAGGGAAAAATTGTAAAAGAATTGGACTGCACGAGTATGTCAGAAAGTGAGTTCGGTCAGGAGGTGCTTGATGAACAGTAAGAAAAGTGCATTTTTAAAGAGTTATGAATTTATGCTCTTATGCGTTGTTATTGTATTGACTGTTATTCTTGCAGTTGTGACCAAGGGTAAATTTGTCAGACCAGACAACATTATTGATATGATTACAAGCTATTCTGCATATGGAGTAATTTCAATTGGTTGTTTGTTCGTTATTATTTCCGGAGGAATTGATATTTCTTTCATGGCAGTGGGAGCGGTTGCACAGTATATAGCAGCGCTGTTTATGTTGAAGATGGGCGGCAATTTCGTGATTATATACTTGATTTCAATTGTGGTAGGTGCGGCTCTTGGATTTGTGAATGCTGTTCTGGTTAACAAACTACAGGTTCCGACATTGATTATTACAATTGCAACAATGAATATCATTTATGGTCTTATGATGAGGCTGACAAAAGGTGTAAGGCTCCATGGATTCCCTTCGTGGTTTTCTTCTAAAACAGATGTTTCACTTTTAGTGGTGGCTGTAGGTACTTTGGTTTTGACTTGTATTATTGCCTGGTATATTTTGCAAAGAACAAAAATAGGACGCCGCATTTATGCAATTGGTGGCAATATGGAAGCATCCAGAAGATGTGGTGTAAATGTATTGGGGGTTCAGTTATTTGTCTATGGATTTGCAGGAGCTGTTGCGGGAATTGGTGCACTGATAAAGTGTTATCTTTCTCAGCAGGCCTCCATTGAAGCATTATATGGAAACGAGATGGATGTTTTGGCCATGGTAGTTCTTGGCGGTGTATCATTATCTGGTGGAAAAGGTAATGTATTCGGTACAGTCCTTGGTATTTTCCTTATTGCAATGTTGAGTAACGGTATGATTTTAGTTGGAGTATCAAGTTATTGGAAGGATCTTGTAATTGGAGCGGTTATCCTAATCAGCTTCTGTATTACGGGATGGAGACTTGCTGCTGCAGCAAAGAAAGATCAGAAGGGAGGCGACGCATAATGAAGAAATCAAAGTTTTCGTCATTAATGGAGAATGACAGCACGATGCTGATTGTTTTGAGTGTAGTTTGTGTAGTGTTATTTTCTGTTTTAAAGCCTAATTTCTGTTCAATTGATTCATTTTATTCAATTGCAAAACAGTTTCCGGAGATAGGATTGTTTACCTTTGCTATGATGCTTCCAATGCTGGTAGGAGGTATTGATCTTTCTGTAATTGCTTCAGCAAATCTTGCAACCATTTTTATGTCTATGTATATGACATCTCATAATGGAGGGACAGGTACTATTATTATTGCAATTGCAATCTGCATGATTACCTGTGTGATTGTAGGGTTCTTCAATGGTTTAATTGTTGCAAAATTTAAGATTCCGGCAATGCTGGTAACATTGGGAATGCAGATGGTGCTGACCGGTATCGGACTTGGGCTTACAAAAGGATCAACATTGTCTGGCTATCCTGATTCCTTTAAATTTATCGGTAATGGCTATATTGCAATAATTCCAACACAGTTTTGGATCTTTGTAATTGCATCCATTGCATTGATCATCATTATGCAGAAAACATCATTTGGAATTAAATTGCAGATGTATGGCTCCAATAAAGTTGCAACTCAGTATTCGGGAATAGGAGAAACAGCAGTTCTGATAAAAACGCATATGCTGTCAGGTGTATATGTAGGTTTGGCAGCAATTGTAATGGCTTCACGTCTGACATCTGCTTCTGCCGGAGCTGCTGCCAGTTATTTGATGAGAGCAATCCTGATTGCCGTTCTTGGCGGAGTAGATCCTAACGGAGGAAAAGGAAAAGTTTCAGGTATCATTTGTGCTGTTGTGCTATTCCAGATTGTAGCAACTGGATTAAATGTTTTAAAAGTCAATTCTTATATTGTTATTACTCTGTATGGAGTGATTCTTCTTCTTTCCGTATTTGCACGTACAAGGAAGAGTAGGTAAGGAGGAAAAAGGATGAAAAAGATATTAAATCTTGTGGCCTTCGACTGTGGAAATAGTAGTGTTAGAACTTTGCTTTGCAAGTTTGACGGAGAAAAGGTAGAGAGTGAACTGGTCTTGCAAGAGCCGAACGGAATGATTGAAGAGGATGGATTTTTCTATTGGGATATGGAGAATGTCTTTGCAATTATGAAAAAAGGATTGGGGCTGGCTGCAAAAAAAGTAGATCACATCGACTCGGCAGGTATCTGCACCTGGGGAGTAGACTTCCTTCTTTTAGATGAAAATGAAAAATTTATTCAGAAGGCACTGAGTTATCGTAATACAATCGGCGCTGAGGTTATGGATAAATTATCTCAGGAAGAACAGAAAGAGATGTTCTACAGGACAGGGATCCTCTGTGATAAAATCAACAGTATATATATGTTGAAAGGCATGCATAAATATATGCCGGAGGTAATGCGTAAAGCCAAGAAGCTTTTGATGGTGCCTGATGTATTTGTATATATGTTTACAGGTGTATTGGAGAATGAGCCAAGTGAACTTTCGACAACTCAGATGATGGATGTATTGAAATATGAAATCAGTCCAAAGCAGTGCGAGTATGCAGAAGTTTCAACAGATCTTTTCTCTGAAATAGGACAACACGGAAAAAAAGTAGGTAATGTAAAGGAAGAGATTCTTGCAGAACTGGGAATCGAATATGACATTCCGGTTATCTGTGTTCCTTCTCATGATACTGCCTGTGCAGTTCATGCAATCCCATCGAGAGAAGAAAGTTATTTATTTGTGAGTTCGGGAACGTGGTCTTTGATTGGAGCACAAATTCCTGAACCTATCATTAATGAAGAGGTTTTAAATGCAAATCTTACGAATGAGGTTGGTGCTTTTGGAAGAACTACACTTCTAAGAAACTCTGCCGGAATGTTTATTACTCAGAGATTAAAAGAAGAGTATGAAAAGGAAATTGGCGAAAAGATTGGATGGAATGAGTTTACAGACCTTGCAGATACATATTCAGGAGAGGTACCTATATTTGATGTGAATGATATCCGTTTCTTTAACCCAAAGTGTATGGTAAAAGAAATCTGGAACACCATTCATGCTGAATCGGAACACACAGTTAAAGATTGGCCGGAAGTATTGGCTTCAACCTATCGGTCTCTTGGACAGAGCTATGCACAAGTATCAAGAACTCTTATTGACTGTACAAAGAGAGAGTATGATAAGGTCTATGTTGTAGGCGGAGGTTGTAAGAACCGGATGATCATTCAGACATTTGCTGATGAAATGAATATGCCTATCATGACATGTGATATGGAATGTGCTTCTGTAGGAAATGCAGTTGCTCAAATTGCATATTTTCATCCGGAGTATTCTTATGGTAAAATAAGGGAAATTGTTGCGGATTCATTACGTGTAAAAGAGTATTTACCGAGTATTAATGTATAATATATCAGGAGGTTATTATGGATTATAAAAAATTTATCGTAGAAAACGGAATTAGATTATACCAGTCGGGTCTGACGGTAGAAACCTGGGGAAATATTAGTGTTCGTGATCCCGAGACGGGGCTGTTTTATTTAACCCCTTCCGGAATGCCATATGATCAGATTGTTCCGGAAGATGTTGTTGTAATGGATAAAGACATGAATATTGTGGAAGGAACAAGAAAACCGACAATAGAATATTCTATGCATATCGGAATCATGAATCGCAGACCGGACGTTAATGCAATCATCCACACACATCCGGTTGACTCACAAGTTTTTGCGTGTTTGCGTCAGGATATTCCACCGGTAATTGACGAAGCTGCTCAACTTTTAGGTGGAACCGTCATTTGCGCAAAATATGCACTCCCAGGAACTCCGGAACTTGCGGAGAATGTTATCAATGCTTTAGGTGATGGTGCCGCATGCCTGATGGCAAATCATGGTGCTGTCTGCGTAGGAGCTGATATAGATGCAGCCTTTAAAGTAAGTACAGTATTAGAGATGACGTCAAAGATTTACTACAAAGCACTTGCAATTGGGAAACCAGTTGTTCTCGATGAAGAAGACGTTCTTTTTATGAAAGATTTTGTGGCTAATCATTATGGCCAGAGAGATTAAAAAGTTAAGGAATGTGGTGAAAAATGAAAGCAATGAAAGAACTCCCATACACTAGAAAACAACAGATTCTGGAAAAGTTAAAAGAAGGAGACTGTTTGAAAGTCGAAGAATTGGCTAAGGATTTCAATGTTTCCAGTATGACTATTTATCGAGATATTGCACAGCTTGAGAAGAACGGAGAGGCTTTTCGTGTTTATGGTGGAGTGATGGCTGCTAACAAAGCAGAAAAGAACAAAGCAGAAGAGAATGATGATATTCCTTCTATTTTACAGCCGTATCATGACAGCACAATAGAGGAGCGTTTCCGAGTGGAAACGGAATCTAAACAGGCGATTGCAAAAGCAGCAGCAGATTTTGTAAAAGATGGAGATATAATTGCAATCGATCCAAGTACAACCACACTTCATATGTGTCCATATCTGTCTGATAAAGAAATCATAGTTGTAACTACGAGTATGAGTGTGGCATTGCAATTTGCTTCATCAGAGACTGTCAATGTTATAATGTGCGGAGGGATGCTTCGAAAGAGTTCTCTTTCTCTTGTGGGCAGTTATATACAGGATGTTTTGAAGAGGATACATATAAACAAGTGTTTTATTTCATCGCATGGTTTTACATTTGAACGAGGTCTTGCAGATATGACGATGGAAGAAAGTGACGCAAAACATCAGATGGTACGGTGTTCTTCTGAGACATATGTTTTAATTGATCACACAAAGATTAACAAATACGCGCCCTTTGTCGCTTGTGATGTAAATGACATTTCATATTTGATCACAGATAAGCAAACAGAAGGCGCAAAGAAATACAATGAAATTATGAAGCAGTGTGAAGAAGTAGGATGCAAAGTTGTTTTTGCGGAATAAGAAATACCCCCTCGGAATGCCCGTAACATTTCAGAGGGGGTATTTTTATCTGGTTAAAAACGATATATCAAATCAATCACATTTCCATCTATTTTACTTTTACTGTTTTTATATTACTCCAGTCTGAATAAATATATGTAGTCTTTTTACCATTCTTGACTTTCTTATAGGTTCTGATTTTAACGTAATATTTCTTCTTGGATTTTAATCCCTTGATTTTTTTCGAAGTGAGATTTTTCCCTGATACAGTTACTTTCTTTGCATTTTTAAACTTTGAAGAAGTACTGTATAAAATTTGATAGCCGTCTGTCTGATCAGCCTGTTTATTCCATTTCACAGTCATTTCTTTTCTCTTCGGAGAAATCTTAATGATTTTAGTTCCTTTTGGTTTTATATCATATGTCTTATTAACTGTTCCGGAATAAAAATTTGTAAATGTGATTTTTACTGTGTAACGCCCCACTTTGACGCTGGACTTCGGATAAGTCACACAATACTGTCCTTCATCTTCTCCGTACTCCTCATAACTGCCAATCACTCCATCTTTGGTAAAAACCTTTATAGTTGGTTTCTGAGTCTTTTTATTATATGTCTGTGAAGTAAAAGATAATTGAATCTTTGTCACTTTAGGAACAGTGCGTGTTTCTGCTATTATTCCACATTCCACACAAGGATAACCAATCTGTCCGTCAGTTTTTAATGTTGCTTTCTTCAGTACTTTTATCGCATGTTCCGGCTCAAAATAATGATCATAGGATGGTATAACCAAGTCTTCTCTTTTAATAGATTGTTTTGCATCAGAATCTGCAAAAAGTTCATGGCATTTGATGCATTCGTAATAATCTTCTTTCATACCGTCTTCTGTACAGGTTGGTTCATAGGAATAATTAAATTGTAATTCATGTGCACATTCTGCGTGTACAATAAAAGTCATAGAGAAGAATGCCATAATAATCACAGCTGCTGAGAATAAATGAGAAAATACTTTTTTCATTTTTTAACTCTCCTTTCTCCCGTAAAATACATCGTTTGTTCCTTCTCTTTACAATATTACTGGTATATTTATTCTACATTATATTCGCTTATGCGTCAATTTGCCTATGGGGGTTCGATTACGTTACCGAACGCCAAAATTGCGAAAAAAGAATTGTATTTTTTACAAAAATAATATACGCTTGTAATATAAAACTACTTATCTTATGAAAATAAAGGAGGAAAATATGAGTTATGCAAAAAAGGAATGGGTAAAAGTATCGATATTAGCTTTTCTGATGTTTCTATTCATTGGTATCATGTCAATGATGACAGGCACAGTGGCATACGGAGCAAATGAAACCGCCACGAAAATAGAACTGGATGGTACTTGTATTACAGATAGAGTAAGTAATTCTTCTAATGACTATTATTTTGAGACAACCGAAAATGGTATGGTACGCTTGGGCGTAAGTAATAGCGATTTAACATTAGCTTTATATCGTGATAAGGAGTGTATCAATGAGATTACGCTAGACAGCAATGGCTATGTGGATTTAAAAGCAGGTACTTATTATGTGAAAGTAACGGGGACCGGAGAATATGAGATATCTGCTAATTTTTCAAAAGCACCTTCAAATGACATTGAGCCAAATGATACGATGGAGACGGCGATTTTATTAACTTCCGGCAAACAGGTTTCAGGAAATGCGGACACTGTCTTTGATGATGTAGACTGGTATAAATTTAAGATCAGTACAAGGTCTTATGTAGACATTGCGTTGAATAATGGGAATGATCATGTTCTTATTTATGACTCAAATGGAAAAGTGATAAGTTCTATAATTAACAATGTGGGATTCATTACATCAATAGAGCCGGGAACATATTATATCAAAGTAAGTTCCTCACTTTCATATGGCTATTATAATCTTAAAGCAGATATTGTGGAATATCCGACTCCGAACGAAATAACAAAAGCTGTTTATGAAGGTTCCAGAAAAGTGAGTCTTACCTGGAGTAAGTCGAACTATGCAGATGGATATTATCTGTTCTACAAAACAAGTGAAACAGGAAGATGGAATAATATCGCTACTATATATTCCGGAAACACTACTTCCTACACTCATTTATATGGACCGTCCGAAGGGCAGACATATTACTATGGGGTTCAGGCATTTCGAAAAAACACGGTATTTGGAGAAATATATAATCAGGAAGACGCCACGGGATTTAAAGTGACGGTGCCAAATCTTCCAACCTCAAGTAATGCCAATGTAAAGAATGTCTCCGGAAAAGCAATCCAGGTGAGCTGGAATGTAAGTGGTGAAGCGAATGGGTATTACATTTACCGCAAAGCCAATGGAGGATCTTACAAATTAGTAAAAACAATTACTGCCGGTTCTACTCTGCAATGGATAGATACAAGTGTGAAAAAGGGAACATATTACACATACAGAATCGTTCCGTATGCTGTTTGTGATAATCAGAAATATTTCGGAAATGGGGCTGTTACAGCTAGTTTGAAATTAACAGGAAAACTTTCAACAGTAACGAGTGTGAAAGGAAAGAAGAATAAAACTTATAACACAGTCAGCTGGAAAAAGAACAGTCTTGCAACAGGATATAGAGTATATCGCAAAGAAGGTTCCGGATCCTATAAACTGGTAAAAACAACATCCTCTGCTTCATACAATGATAAAAAAGTAAAAAAAGGAAAAAAATATACCTATAAAATCCAGGCTTATTATAAAAATTACACTTATAATGCAAATAAGAAAACATATACAAGCAAAATTGTAACAAGCGGATATTCAAAAAAAGTATCGGTGAAAAGATAACTTTTTTAAAAAAGGGACTGTCAAACAGTCCCTTTTTAAATACATTAAAGAAGTAATGATAACGCTAATCAGAGCTTCCTAATTATTTTAAATATTTTTTACGATTTGCTTTTGTGTTTTTGTGAAATGATGCGGTGGATTTCTTCTTTGATCCAACCAGCTTTTTGAGACTGCTGTTGAATTTTGCTTTCGATATATCTGTCGTACCGGTAGATGTACACTTATAATATGTTTTCACTTTTGTATCCAAATCTGTTATTGTTCCCAATTTTTCAGTACTTTTACCTTTGTTAAGTTTACAATAGGTATAACATGATTGTCCCATCGCACAATAACTGGTAAGGAAGATTCCTTTTTTCTTATAATAATAGAACTTTCCGTCAAGCTGGATATTGCCAACAGTCTGAACTTTACCGTTCCTATATGTATATACAACTCCAAATCCTGCCACATGTGTAATGTCCTGATTATTTTTAACTACCAGCTCCGGTACGGAGTTATTATCAATATAAACCAGAGAAAAAGTACAATTCTTTGTCGGCACAGCAGTATAATAAGTATCATTTCCCCAACGAATTGTATCCTGAGCCAGGAACTTCTTATAGGCCTTAATTGCTTTTGATTTCGTGGAAGCAGCCTGAGCGTTAGCTGACGGAATCAGAAGCGATACACAAAATAATAAAAGTAATGTCAACGTGAAACCATAATGTTTGTTGTGTCTTTTCACAGTAATTCCCTCCCTCATACAGAGTATTCTTATAAAATAATTATACTTGAATTAGAAGAAAAAACAAGCGACTCATGATATAGCATTTATTAGTTCATTTTTTTGGTATATTCCTGCACGTGATTCAAAAATTCTTTAATTACACGCGGCAGACCTTCGGTAGGATTGAATGCGATTCCGATCGTGCGATAAAAATGTTCTGCAAATGGTCTGACACAGATGTCGAATGGGGCATTATGGATCAGGAGTTTAGGAAGAATGGTTATCCCAAATCCCTGTTCCACCATTTTCAATACCGCATAATCATCATTGAGACGATAGCGAATAAGTGGTTTTATCTGATTCTGGCGGAAGAGCTCGCCTGTCTCATAGTCTAGTTCATCGGAAGGAAGGATATAGGGTTCGTTTTTGATGTCTGCAAAAGGAACGGATAGTCTGTCTGCAAGTGGATGATCCAGCGGAGTGACAAGCATCATTTCGTCCTTGAAAAGAGGGATAAAAGAAATGCCTTTCGCGGCGACAGATGTCGTATATATCAAATCGACTTCTCTGTTTTCCAGTCTTTTATGTAATCCCTGAAATCCATCTACTGTCATGTGAAAATCAACATTCGGATATTTTTCTGAAAAGTCTTTTAACAAATCCGGAAGCCAGTGATAGGCGACGCTCTGAATCGTTCCGATGCGAATATTGCCGTTGTCTACACTCTGTAGATCCCTGGCAATGTGATCCAAATGATCGAGTTCAAAGCAGACTGATTTCAGGCAGTCAAAGATACTTTCACAAAATGGATTTGCCTCCATGCCATGCTTTGTGCGGCAAAAGAGGGAAAGTCCTAATTGCTTTTCGTAGGCTTTGATCGTCTGGCTGACTGCAGAGTGAGTATAGTTCAGTTTTTTTGCGGCTTTTGATATGCTTTTCTCCTCATAAACGGTCAGTATCACTTTGTATTTGTTCATATCGGTAGCTCCTTTTTTGAGATGGAAACGATTGGTGATATGGTAGTAAATGTTACAAATTTTATTATATATTGTTAGATTTACTTTATTTATAACGAAAGATGAGCCAGTTTGTCAAGATGTTAGAAAAAGTGAATAAGATTGTAAGTTTTTGTAGCTTTTTCTTACATTCAGAAATGTGTATGATGAAAGCAGAACAATGATAATAAATTATCAAATATGTACTTTATAAAGGAGGAAAAGCAATGGGCTACAGTTATTGGAACGGAGTGGAGACTGCTCATCGTCGTGTTATGATGAAGGCTGCCGGATATTCAGATGAGGATATACGTAAGAAACCGCATATCGGTGTGCCTAATTCTTATATGTCAGCATCTCCTGGAACTGCACACTTACGTCAGGTTACTGAGGCAGTGAAGGAAGGTATCTGGGCAGCAGGAGGTATTCCGGTTGAATTTGGAATTCCGGCAACATGCGGAAATGTTGCAAATGGTGCAGACGAAATGAAATACGAACAGGTCGGAAGAGACATTGTGGCAATGTCAATTGAGTTCGTATCGAGAGTGCACAATTTTGATGCAATCTGCTGTGTTGCTTCATGTGATTTGATCATTGCCGGATGTTATCTTGCAGCATGCAGACTGGATATTCCGGCTATGGTTGTTACAGGAGGATCAATGCAGGCAGGTAACTATTGCGGTAAGACGGTTGTTGAGGCAGATCTTGATTCGGCAAGATTCTCAGGCGCAAGTGAAGAGGAGCTTATGGAAATGGAAGAGTGCGTATGTCCATCATTTGGTGCATGTCCTTCCATGGGAACTGCTAATACTATGCAGATGCTTGGAGAGGTTTTGAACCTTGTTATGCCGGGAACATCAACCATTCCTGCATCTGACAATGCAAGACTTCGAGCTGCAAGAGCTGCTGGTAAATATATGGTAAAAATGGCAAAAGAAGGAAGAACTCCAAAGGATATCATCACAAAAGACGTTCTGGAAAATGCGATTATGTTTGATATGGCAGTTGCCGGCTCTACTAACGCAGTACTTCATCTTTTAGCTTATGCATATGAACTTGGAATTGAACTTACACTTGCAGACTTTGAAAAATATGCAAAAGAGATTTACTGTATCAATGCAGTAATTCCAAGTGGACCATACACAGTTGTTGATCTTCACTATGCCGGTGGTGTAAAGGGAATTATGAAACAGCTTGAGTCAAAGCTTCACACAGATGCACCTACCATTTATGGAAATACATGGGCAGATATTCTTGAAACAGTGAAGCCAGAGACAAACAAGGTAATCCATTCTCTTGATAACCCGGTTGCAAAAGAACCTGGACTTAAGATCCTTCGTGGTAACATTTCTCCGGCAGGTGCAATCGTAAGACCTACAGCTGTATTTGAAGAAGTAATGTATATTAAAGGTAAGGCAAAAGTCTTTGAAGGAGATCAGCCGGCTTACGATGCAATTATGGCAGGAGAAATCGTTCCTGGTGACATCATCGTAATTCGCTATGAAGGATGCAAAGGTGCGCCGGGTATGAAAGAGCTTATGCTCAGTATCGATGCACTGATTGCAAAAGATCTTCATAAGAGTGTTGGTCTTATTACAGATGCTCGTTTCTCAGGATTCAACTATGGTGCAATCGTTGGTCATGTTTCTCCGGAGGCTTATGACGGAGGCGTGATCGCGCTGATCGAAAATGGAGATGAGATTGAGATGGATATCGCAGGCGGTAATGTGAATCTTCTTGTGTCAGACGAAGTGCTCGCAGAGAGAAGGAAAAATTGGGTACGTCCGGCACTTAAGCAGGAAAAGGGAGTACTTAAGATCTATGCAGAGAACTGCAGACCGGCAGAACAGGGCGGTGCAATGCAGCCATGGGATCTGAGTGCAAATTATAATTATCATCACATTTAGAAAATATTGTTTCGTTTAAGAGTTAGAAAGAGGGAAAATCATGATTATTTTATTACTTAGAATAGTAATGGTACTGTTTGTTATCTGGCTGTTTGCTGCGCTGATTAAGGATTATAAGGAAAGCGGAACAAAGCTTAGCGAAGTATCAATGGGTGAGAAGGCAGCGTATGCGGTTATGGGATTTGTTCTCAACCTGCTAGATACACTTGGTGTTGGAAGTAATGCAACACAGGCTGCATTCTTTAAATTCACAAAACTGAGTCCTGACGAGGAACTTCCGGGAAATGGTAATGTTATCTTCGGTATTCCTGTTATCGTTGAAGCGCTTCTTTTCATGACGGTTATTGACGTGGATACACTTACATTGTTCTCAATGCTGATTGCTGCAATGCTTGGTGGTATTGTTGGTGGAAAGGTGATTGCACACCTTCCGGTACAGAAGATTCGTACAATTCTCTCTATTACACTTCCATGTGTGGCAGTTATCCTTGTATGTAAGGTAAATGGATTTGGTCCGTTTGGCTTGATGGGAGACGCAACAGCACTGACAGGCGCAAAACTGATTATTTCAATCGTGATCAATTTCGTTCTTGGAATGCTCATGTGTGCAGGTGTTGGTCTTTATGCACCATGTATGGCACTCTGTGCGTTGATGGGACTTAATATTACTGTTGCATTCCCAATTATGATGGGATCTTGTGCACTGCTCATGCCACCTGCAAGTATGGAGTTTATTAAGGCTGGAAGATATAATCGTAAAGCAGCTCTGATTGCAAGTGTGACAGGTATTCTCGGTGTACTTGCAGCATATTACATTGTAAAATCCATGCCAGTTGACATTCTGACATACATTGTTGCTGTTGTATTGATTTATATGGCAATTACTTTTATAATTTCAAATAAGAAAGAGAAAGAAAACAAAGCTAAATAACAAATGTACAGAGAATATTAGTTTAGAAGGAGATCTATCGTATGTTATATTTATCAAGAGAAGATATCAGCAAGGTTATTACAATGAAAGAAGTTATTGCTTCTGTAAAGAAAGCATTTGAAATGGTGGCAGAGGATACAGTAGATATCCCGCTCAGAACGAAGATTCCGGCACCGAAGACGGAAGGTGAATTTCTGTTCATGCCGGCTTATGCAGAAAGTCTTGATGCAGCAGCAGTGAAGGTTATTAATATTTTTTCAAAGAATATTGAAAAGGGACTGATCAGTGCTCCGGCACAGACAATGTTGATTGACGGTAAGACCGGATACGTACAGGCTATTTTGGATGGCAATTACGTAACACAGCTGAGAACAGGTGCTTCTTCAGGAGTTGCATTTGAACTTTTAGCAAAAAAAGATGCAAAGATCGGCGGAATGATCGGTACAGGCGGACAGGCTACAACACAGCTTGAAGCTATGATCTGTGCATGCGATCTTGAGGAAGTTAAAGTTTATGATCTGAACAGAGAAAGACTGGAAAACTTCTGTAAAGCAATGAATGAACAGCTTGGACATTATGGAACAAAAATCACACCAGCTGACAGTGCTGATGATGCAACAGTAGATGCGGATGTATTTATCACTGTTACTCCTTCACCGAAGCCGGTGTTCGACGGAACAAAGATTAAACCGGGCTGCACGATCAGTTGTGTAGGTACATACGAGCCGCACAAACATGAGATGGATCCGGCTGTGCTTCCGAGAACAAGCAAAATTTACTGTGATTCTGTGAGCGCAGCTCTTGCAGAGACCGGAGATCTTCTCATTCCGATGGCAGAGGGAATTATTTCTGAGGCTGACATTACAGGAAATATCGGTGATGTATCTCTCGGAAAGATTGTTGGAAGAGAAAACGATGAAGAGATTATTGTATATGAAACTGTCGGCGTGGCAGCACAGGATCTCTGCGCAGCTAAGGTAATCTATGACAGAGCAGTTGAGCTTGGAATCGGAACTGAATTAAAATAATATTAATAGAAAGAAAGGTGGGAGTAATATGCCGCATATTTCAATTAAAATGTATCCTGGAAGAAGTGAGGAACTTAAAAAAGACATCGCAGTTAAGACCAGAGATTTCCTTGTAGCAGAGATGGGAATGGATGCAAAATATTTTTCCGTATCCGTAGAGGAAGTGGAAAAAGAAAAATGGCAGGAAGAAGTCGTTGATAAGATTGATGACAAAGACCTGTATGTAGAAGCAAATTTCTAAGAATTTGTGAACCCCGAATAAAATATACAAAACCGAATTATACTCCAGATAAATTTGGAAACTAAAACAGGCACGAAGCAGAAGCTTCGTGCCTTAACTTTATTTATACTATTGCTTTTTTATACTATTGCTTTTTGAAATTTTTACAAAAGCATGCTATCATGTAGAAAATATCTACTTTATCAGCAGATGCTATTTAAATATATTATTCGAGAGGAGGTTAATTATGAAAAGAAAAAAATTATTTAGTATGTTACTTGCGGTAGCGATGTTTTTTTCATTACTTCCGATACAAACATATGCTTATTCTAAGGAGCAGGCGACGCTTACATTTTCTGATGAAGGAATAACTGAAACAGTATCCGGTAATGGATATACAATTAGCGACTCTGTGTTGGTTATAACATCTGATGGCACTTATAGAATTACCGGAGGCAGCACATCGGGAAGAATAGAGGTATCTAAAGAATTATCAAATGTTACACTTATTCTTGACAATTTGACCCTCGCCAATTCTGAAACTGCACCGATAATTGTGAAAAAGAATTCGTCTGTTCTTTTGAAACTGGAAGGGACAAGTACAATTACGAATAACGAAGCCCCAGAAAAAGAAACAACTGATCCCGATAATTTTGAGGGTGCAGCAGTCAAGGTGAAATCAGGTTCTTCGTTGGCGATTTTTGGAAGTGGAACAATAAATGCAATCGGAAATGCTAAGAATGCAATCAAAGGTGGCGCTGAAAGTTCATTAACGGTTGATGGAGGAATCATTAACGCGACTGCCGTTTCCAATGGTATCGGATTTGACGGAAGCATTGTTATTAATGCGGGTACATTTGTCATAACAGCAGGAAACGACGGATTAAAATCTGAACCAGACGAGGGCGATACAGCATCTGACGGAATCGTTACGATTAATGGTGGGGATTTTGAAATTAATGCTCAAGGAGATGGAATCCAGGCCGCTGAAAGACTTACAATAAACAATGGAGACTTTAATATCAAAACACTTGATGGATATAGCAGCAAATCGTTTGATAAAGATACAATGAGTTGTAAGGGATTAAAAGTGTCAGGAAATAATGACAATGAAACAGAACCAACAAATGAACTTGTTATTAATGGTGGAACCTTTGAGTTAAATACTGCGGATGATGGAATTCATTCTGAAGGATATTGCGATATTACAGGTGGTACATTCAATATTTATGCCGGAGATGATGGAGTACATGCAGATGCAACGCTGACCCTTGGCAGTGAAAACGGATATGAGCGTGACCCGGAAATAAAAATATATGACTCATACGAAGGGCTAGAGGGTGTTACTATAAATGCGTATTCAGGTAAATATTATGTAAAAGCTTCTGATGATGGTATTAATGCAGCAGGAGGAAGTTCTAATGGTACGAGTGGAGGCAATCATGATTCGTTTGTACCTGGAGGACAACGTCCGGGACAGGGCGGTTCTAATACCGGAGGGCAAAATTCTTCTGCAGGAAACTATTCGCTGAACATATCCGGAGGCAAATTCTACGTTGATTGTCAGGGAGATGGTCTTGATTCTAACGGAGCACTGAATCTTTCAGGTGGCGATATTACAGTTTTATCAATGCGCGGGGGTGGAGATAATTCTCCTCTTGATGCGGACGGTACAATCTTAATAAATGGTGCAACTGTATTTGCTGCCGGTTCGAAGGGAATGGGAGTTAATCTCTCTGGCGCCAGTCAAAGTGTCTATACAAATACAAGCTCATACAGTGCTAACACAGTGGTTAATGTTTCAAGTTCAGAAACTGTTCTTCGCAGTGAAAAACTTGTCAGAGATATAAATTATTTACTATATTCAGCACCAGATATGGGTAATTGCTCGGTTTCTACCGGAGCAAGTCTTTATAGCTGTAAATCAAATGCGTTTGCTCATAGTTGGGATGATGGAACAGTAGAAAAAGATGCTTCTACAGATTCGGAAGGCCTTGTGAAATATACTTGCAAAGATTGTAATCTGATTGAATACAAAACAATAGCAAAACTTGCTTTTCCAAATGAATATACGGAAAGTGATACTTCTACAGAACCGGAAGTTGATGATATTGTTTACACTGCTACATTTAATATCGATGAGCATACAAAAATACTTGTATACTATACGCAAAATTATGAAAAAGCCAGCGAGGAAAATGTAACATCAGCTATTGCAAGAAACAGTGATACAAGTCTGCCGGATGGAACAGGAGACGGACAGATAAACTTCCGCGTAGTGACAGATGATGGATATGAGGTTGAGCAAGTTAATGTTGATGGAACATATAAAAATATCAAAGATCTTTCGTCTACAGAACAAATAAGTAATCTGTATAGAATCACAAAAATAGAAAGTGACCTTACAATTACTGTTACAACAACGCAGAAAACAGATGAAGAACCGTCTGGAGGATGTATTCATAATTATGCAACAACGTGGAGTAAGGATGCAACATATCATTGGAAAGAGTGTGAGTGCGGAGATAAGATAGATGTTGCAGAACATACCTTTGATGCTGGAAAAGTTACAAAAGCCGCAACCGAGACGGCAGAAGGAGTGAAGACTTACACTTGTACGGTTTGTGGGCAGACAAAGACGGAAGCGATTCCGAAGCTGGAGGTAACCGGCATAAAGATTCTTGATGCTAGCAAGAAAGAAGTATCTTACGTGAAAGCACCAAATAAAAACCAGACCGTAATTAAAGTGCCAAGTACAATTACAGTAAACAAAGTGACATATAAAGTTGTTAAGATTGAAGATGGCGCATTTAGGGGAAATAATAAAGTGACAAGGATTGTTCTCCCAAGCTCTATTAAGATTATCGGTAAGAATGCATTTAGAGGATGTACATCGCTTACAAAGATTACAATACCAAGTAAGGTGACAAAGATCGGAGCTAATGCATTCAATGGATGTAAGAAACTGAAGACAATTATTATTAAGACAAGAAAATTAAAGGCTAAAACGGTTGGTAAAAATGCATTTAAGGGAACACCGAAGAAAGCAAAAATGACGGTTTCAAAGAAAAGTCTGAAATTATATAAGAAATTTATGAAGAATAAAGGCTTTAAAGGGAAAATAAGAGTTAGCTAAGATTGAATGGGAGCTGAATGGCATGAAGTGCCATTCAGCTCCTCAATTATTATTGTTCTGCCCTGTCACGCAGGAAGTTGGTTTCTGGCCGCATCCACAAAAATTAAAGTCAGAGCGATATATCCGACAAGAACCAATACAATTAAAGATACCAGTAGTAATACGGCCATTCCCAGCGTCATTCGTTTATCACCTTTTTATAGAGAGTATCTTCAACACGCAGCGTATCGACAATATCGGTAAACCAGTGCAACTCACTCAGGAATTTCTGGCGTAGTTCTT
>JBJFCD010000046.1:0-19959 GCA_051888795.1 Lachnospiraceae bacterium
AACTCACTGCTTATGATGCACAGTATCGTATTCCGTGGATTGTATTTGACAGAGACCAGGTGCAAGGGTTTGACGAGATTATTGCAGAGGCAGTGAGTAAAGGAATACAGGTGGGCTGGTCCAATCCATGCTTTGAAATATGGATGTATGCCTACTTCGGTGCCATGCCGGCAATCCAAGATTCTTGGACTTGCTGCTCAGATTTTGGACGAGTATATGAAACCAAAACCGGGCAAAAGTATTCCAAAGCTGATGAGCAGATGTACGGAAAACTCTGTAAATCCGGTGATGAAGAAAAGGCAATTCAGATAGCCCAGCAGAAGTTGGAGCAGTGTATTAGAGAAGGAAAAGCAAAACCGTCAGAGATGTGCCCATGTACTACGGTGCATGAGCTGGTGGGAGAGATTAAGGGTAAAGTTAAATAGAAATTGCACAGGAATAAACGAAAGAGATTATGATAGAAAGAATTGAAATGATAAATGAGAAACAATTTGCTCGTATTGGGTATATAGACGTATTTAGAAGCATTGGAATAATATTTATGATCATGGGGCACATTGGGTATGGGAGTAAATTCGATATATTTATACATGCGTTTCATATGCCTATGTTTTTTTGGATTTCAGGATATTTGTTTAATCATAAAGTAAAAGAGGAAATTTCTTTTCGAAGTTTTGTAATGAAGAAAGCAAAATCATTACTTTTACCATATTTTGTATTTGGATTAGCACATTACCTTCTATATCTTGGCGTAAAAATTGTAACAAATCATAATGTGGATGTTTCTCCACTATTTCATCTGTTCTCAATCAACACTACCGGGTTACCAATTTGTGAGGCTTTGTGGTTTTTAACCGCTTTATTTTTTACAAATATTCTATTTTTCTTTATTGATAGATATATTTTAAACGATACCATGAAAATAATAGTTGTGGCAGTAGTTGCAATTATTGGGAATGTGGCAAATTTGATTTTCCCATTTACATTGCCTTTTGCTTTGGGGGCAAGTTTTGTAGGAGTTGGTCTATATTATCTAGGGTATTTTTGCAAAAAATATAGAGAGCAAAAAGTGATATACTTTATTACAAATTTGTCGTGGATACCCAATATCATATTGGGGGTAATAACTACAATTTCAATTTTTGCAAATGGATACATAAACATGAGAGAAGGAATATATTCTACTATTCCTCTATTTTGGATTAATGCGACGCTTTCAATTATTGTAGGAACTAATTTTGTAAGGTTAATATATCCATATATTCAAAACAATTTTATTGGCAAATGGCTTACGAGAATAGGGAGAGACTCCATAGTGTATGTTTGCTTAAACAACGTTGTTATTTTGGTTGTAAATAAGGGACTAAATATAGTTGGAGCACAGAAATTTGTTTCAAAAATATTAATTTTATTTATTACATTAGTGCTTCTTTTTATTGCTGATAAAATTATTGTGAATACGAAATTAAAGGTATTAATCGGTAAGGGCTAGCAATATATTTAAACTTAAAAAGCATAATTCTTGAATAGCTATAAATTCCATGCGAGTTTAGAGACCGTTAGTCTTACAAAAAGAATAGAAAATAGTAAAGAGACGATTCTTGAATAACAAACAATCGTCTCTTTTTATATGGCTTTTCTCCCCGGATTTACTATACATTAAGGCAATTTTGATTTATAATAAATCTATATGTCATACGCCAAGATGGGCGTAGGAGGAGTAGCAACAAATGAAGAAAAACGGAACTATCCGCTTAGATTTAATGAAATTGACAAATTTGCTTTTAATGCTCATCCCATTTGCGATTTGTTGGAATCTATACTACAATCCAACCGTTCGTTCCTGGTTTGCGCCGAGAGCATCAGCATTTCTTTTTGTGCTGTATATGCTTTTGTACTTGACCTATGTGCGAATCTATGATGGATTTGAAATAGAAATTAACCGGATTCCGGAATTGGTGTATAGCCAGTCTTTGGCAGCTTTCGTCACAAACTTTATCATGTACTTTGTAATCTGGCTGTTGGCAAAAGGAGTCAATGCACCAAGGGTATTGCCATTATTCATTGCATTTACAGGACAAGTTGTCATATCGATGATTTGGTCTTATTTGATTCATCACTGGTATGTTCGCACCTGCCCTCCGCAAAAGACGCTAATTGTATATGATGCGCGGGAGAGCGTGGAAAAAACAATTGTTGAGCATCGCATGGAAAAAACATTTGAAGTGATCGGTTCCGTGGAAGTAAATGAGTTCTTACAAAAACCGGAATTACTGGATAACGCCGAAACAATTTTTTTGTGCGGAGTCCACAGCCATGATCGAAATGCAATCATCAAAAGATGTGTGATGAATAAGAAAGAAGCGTATGTGATCCCAAGAATCGGGGATGCAATTATGGATGGGGCAAAACAGGCGCATATTCTTCATCTTCCGATGATGCAGGTGACCCGGCATAAAGAACAGTTAGAATATGATGCTTTAAAAAGAGTGTTTGATATCGTGATTTCTATATGCTCGCTTGTGATCTTTTCACCAATTCTTCTGGTGACGGCAATTGCAATCAAAGCATATGACGGAGGTCCGGTTTTTTATAAGCAATGCCGTCTGACAAAGGATGGAAAAGAATTTGATATAATCAAGTTCCGCAGCATGCGGGTTGACGCGGAAAAGGACGGGATCGCTAGGCTCTCTACGGGGGGAAAGGATGATCGCATCACACCGGTGGGACGCTTGATCCGAAAGGTTCGGATTGATGAAATTCCGCAGTTGATCAATATTATAAAAGGTGATATGTCTATCGTTGGACCAAGACCGGAGCGACCGGAGATATTTAAGGAGTATGAAAAAGATTTGCCGGAATTTGCCCTTCGTTTGCAGGTGAAGGCTGGACTTACCGGATATGCGCAGGTGTATGGTAAATATAACACGACGCCGTATGATAAACTGTTGTTGGATTTATTGTACATTGCAAATGCGGGAGTACCGCTTGATTTGAAGATCATATTTGCAACTATAAAGATATTGTTTCTGCCGGAGAGTACGGAAGGGATAAAAGAGGGAAATGTAACTGCAACAAAAGCCGATGATTCAATTTCATATTAGTGAACAAGAGGTAGAACATGGAAAAAGATATGCTGGGAGACTACTCTGTACTAATGTCGGTATATAGCAAAGAAAATGCTGAGCATTTTCGAAAAAGTATGGAAAGTATGTTTTCACAGTCGGTGTTAACTAATGATTTCGTTTTGGTTTGTGATGGACCAGTTGGAACGGAGATAGAAAATGTCATAGAATGTTTTAAAAAAAAGTATAAAGAGATTTTGCATGTAATTCCTTTGCAAGAAAATAAGGGGTTAGGAAATGCATTAAAAATCGGATTGCTCCATTGTAAAAATGAGTTTGTTGCAAGAATGGATAGCGATGATATTGCAAAAACAAATCGTTGTGAAAGGGAATTAGAAGTTTTCTGTAAACATCCAGAAATAAGTATAGTAGGAAGTACTATTGCAGAGTTTATTGATGAGCCGGATAATATTGTTTCAATTCGAATAGTCCCAGAACAAAGTGAAGAGATACTTCAGTTCGCCAAAAAGAGAAATCCATTTAATCATCCGTCGGTCATGTTTCGGAGAAGTGCGGTGATGAATGTGGGAAACTATTCAACAGTTCGATTTATACAAGACTATTATTTATGGATTGATTTGTTGTGCAATGGATACAAAGGGTATAATATACAGGAACCCTTGGTATTGGTGCGTACTGGTAATGATTTGTATAAACGCAGATCAGGTAAAGAATACGCAAAAATACAAGTAAATTTATTTACAAAAATGAGGAATCTTCATTTTATATCAACCAGTCAATGGATAAAGGCCTGTATACTTAGAGTGGGATCTTCGCTGGCACCAAATTGGATGCGAAAATATTTGTTTGGAAAAATATTAAGAAGAAGTTAGGAAAGAATAGCTGGTATGGGTATTGAAGAAAAAATGAATCAAAAATTGAATAAATATCCATGGCTAAAAAGAAAAGTGAAGCGTGTATACCAATATTTTATGTATTCACTTTCTTCCAAACAAAAATGTGAAGGGGATATTGTTAAAGTTTCCCCAGATAATCCAGAAAGCGAATATTTTTTCGGATATTATGATAAATCACCTTGGGATAAAAGCGGAAGATACCTTGTGTGTTTGAAAGCGAAGAATACTTGGTCAAATCCTGCTCCTTCGGAGCCGGCAGAAATACTACTAATTGATACGCTTAATGGGAATAAGGTAAGGGCAATTGCATCAACAAACGCTTGGAATGTACAGCAGGGATGTATGATGCAGTGGCTAGGACCGAATTTTGATTCTGAAATTATTTATAATGATTTTCGGCAGGGAGAATATTGTTCTGTTATAAAAAATGTTTTTTCAGGAGAAGAGAAAATATTATGCGCACCAGTTTATAGTGTCAGTTCAGATGGAAAATTTGCATTAACATTAGATTTTTCGAGATTACATAGTCTTAGGCCTGGTTATGGATATTCAAATAAGGAAGACAGTACAAAGATGCAGAAAGTTCCAAGTGGAGCGTGTATCGGGAAACTTGATTTCACAAATAATGAACTAACTGCAATATTAGATTATAAAGACTTGGTAAAACTACAGCCAAGACAATGCATGGAGAATGCGCAGCATAAAGTAAATCATATAATGATTAATCCAGAAAATGATAGATTTATGTTTTTGCATAGATGGATTGATGGAGGAAGAAAGTATACTAGATTAATTACAGCAAATATAGACGGAAATGGTTTATATGTATTAAGTGATGATGATATGGTATCACATTGCTGTTGGAAAGATTCATCCCATATATTGGCTTTTGAAAGAAAAAAAGCTATAGGAAATGGGTATTTTTTGATGGAGGACATGACACAAAACTTTGTTCATAAATGGACTCATATAACATGTGATGGGCATCCAAGTTATTCTCCCAATGGACAATTAGTATTAACAGATTCTTATCCAAATAGAAAGAGAATATCTACATTACGATTATTGACGCAAAATCATAGTATCGTAATTGGCAAAGTATTTTCTCCTTTTAAATATGATAATGAGACGCGGTGTGACCTTCACCCCAGATGGAGCAGAGATGGTAAGAAAGTATGCTTTGATTCTGTGCATGAGGGGAAAAGGGGCATATATGAAATTGAAATTAATAATAGATTTGAAATCTGCGAAAAAAATGAATCCAATGAGAAAGGCAGGGGAGAAAAAACAGAAAAGATAAAAATTATATTTTTAGTTACGTCCTTTAGAAAAAGCGGACCAATGAATGTGGTGCTCAATATTGTTAAAAATATGGATACCAATAAATTTGAAATAATTGTTATGTCAATATATGAAGAAACTAAAGATACGATGCTAAAGGAGTTTCTCCCATACGTGGAACAGGCGCTTTTTTGCAAAGTAAGTAAAAAGGATGTATTATCGGGAAAACTATATAATCTGGAGAAGGCAATGGATAGAATTGAACCGGATATCATTCATTCCACTGGTGTTTTTGCAGATTATGCAATCTCTAAAATAAAAAAATATCAGCAATTAATTATTTTGCACAATAATGCATTCGAGGATTATAAAGCTAAATATGGTAAGTTAAAAGGAAATGTTCTTCTAATAATGCAATTATATGCAATTAGAAACGCAACGAAGGTAGTTACCTGCTCAGAGAGCCTTGCAAAAATTTATAAAGAAAAATGCAAGTTGAAATTTGATTTCGTATCCAATGGTATTGATACAACAAAATATACCATTTCAACACAAGAAGAAAAAAGAGCATTAAGAGAGAAACTTAACATTTCGAAGGATGGTATAGTTTTTATATTTACGGGACAATTGATTAAGCGCAAAAATGTTGATTTCTTATTGAAAAATTTTTCTGCTACGTTCAAGAAGGATGATAATGTTCAATTTATTGTGCTAGGAGATGGACCCCTTAAAAATGAGTTGCAGGAAAAATATGCAAAGGATGAGAGAATAATATTTTATGGAAATGTTGAAAATGTATCCGATTTTTTACGTGCTGCAGATATTTATGCATCTGCAAGTTTGTCAGAAGGATTACCAAATGGAGTATTAGAGGCGATGGCATGTGGTCTGCCTGTAATACTATCAGATATTCCACAACATATAGAAATTGTTAATAGGGATGGAGAATGTGGGATGCTATTTTCCAACTCGAATAGTCAGGAATTATGTGAAAAATTTAAAAAGATGAAAAACGAATTGCATCCGTCGATGGGAGAAAATGCAAATAAAGTAATTGTGGACAAATATTCTGCAAAGTCGATGGCATTTTCATACCAAAAAATATATTACACGATGAAATACAAAAAGGAATAGAATGAAATATAATATAACTTTGTTTATTGGTGGGTTAACAGGTGGCGGTGCGGAACGTGTATGTTGCAATCTCGCAAATTATCTGGGCAATTGTGGTCATTATGTTGAAGTGGTAACAATGTCTGCGGGGAAAGATACTTATGGATTGAATCGCACTATTAAAAGAATTGCTTTATTGCAGAATTGTGAACGCAGAAATAGTCTTTCTAACTTAATGATTCGAATGCGTCGTTTAGAACAATATCTTACGAGGAGTAAAACGGATTGTTATATTGTTTTTCTCCCTATTAACATAATAATGTTGATGCTTTTAAAAAAGAAAACGTCTGCTAAAATAATTATTTCAGAGCGAAATGATCCGAGTAAGTATTCTTTCATTATGAAAAGAATGCTGATTGCTTGTGCAAAAAAGGCCGATGGGATTGTTTTTCAAACATCTAGTGCTTTGAAATGGTATAAAGAAAGGGGAACAATTAGAAGTTTTGCAATTATTCCTAATGCGGTAAATGATATTAAGAGTGTAAAAGCAAAAGAACAGTTTGAAAAGGGAAAAATTGTAGCAGTCGGAAGGCTGGAAAAACAGAAAAATTATTTTTTGCTAATTAATGCATTTGAAAAAATATTATATGAATACCCTCAATCAAATTTATTTATATATGGAGAAGGGAAAGAACGGAAAAAGATAAATAGAATGATATGCATAAAAAATCTTCAAAATGCAGTGCATTTAATGGGGTACAAAGAAGATGTTTGGGATGAAATATCAAATGCAAATATATATGTATCGACGTCGAATTATGAAGGAATGCAAAATTCTTTAATAGAGGCAATGACGTTCGGCTTGCCTTGTATTGCGACAGATTGTGATGGGGGAAGTGCGAGAGAGTTGATTCAAAATGGATATAATGGTTTGCTAACGAGAAAGAATAATGAGGAAGATCTAATAGTTGCTATTAAAAGAATTCTTGAAAACGAACAGATGGCACAGGAGTTGGGGAAAAATGCAAGTGTGATTAAAAAAAAGCTAGATCCAACAAGAATATATGGAATGTGGGAGCAATTTGTTTGCTCAAATATTGAGAAAGAATAGGATATATATTGCATGACAGTTTATATTATTACATTACTTCTTATTTTGCTTTTTTGGCCAATTTGTGAGCAAACAAATATAAAAAATAAAAGAGGAATGTATGTTGTCATTATTTCAATATGGTTAATGATTCTAGCAGCTTTGCGAAATTATACTGTAGGTGCAGACACACTAGTTTACATGAATCGATTTAAAAGATTTGGAAGCGCCGATTGGAAAACATTGATGTGGCTTTCGAATTATTATAATTTTGAGTATGGCTTTTCTATTTTATACAAATTAGTGTATTATGTTATTCAATCACCAAGAGGATTTATGTTTTTGAGTAATGCATTTATTATATGGTCATTTTCTAGATACATATATAAAGAGTCTGAAATCCCGTGGTTGAGTTATTTATTATTTGTTACATTAGGATTGCATAATAATTCATTAAATATTTTGAGACAGATGTTAGCAATAGCCATTATTTTGTTTGCATATGAGGCAATTCAAGAAAGGAGATTGCTTAAATTCCTTTTAGCGATTGCATTAGCAACGTCTATCCATTATAGTGCAGCTATAGTTATTCCTATGTTTTGGCTTTCAAGAATTAAGTTTGATAAAAAAATGTTATTGTTGACGTGGGTGGGGACCATTTTTGTTTTCTTTAGTGGCGCCGCAGTAATAAATGCAATAGCTAAAAGAACAAAATATGGTCACTTTATTGAAGAAGCAAGTGATTCAAATGGTGCAATTGGAGCTACTATTATTTATGTGACATTTTCTGTTATAATTATTTGGAAATTATATAGATGTACAGAAAACTACAGGAACATATATATCGCATTTTCAGTAATAAGTGTTGCAATAATAATATTAACTTTTGCAATTAGTATTATTGATAGATTGGGATTATATTTTTCCACTATGTATATTGTTTCGGTTCCAAATGCATTAAGTAAAGTAAAAAAAAGAAATATTAGAAATGAATATATTTTTTTGATTGCAGGGCTTGTAATTGTGTACTATTTATTTGTAATTTGTAAAGCAGATGTATCGATGGTCATTCCATTTGAAATATGGAACGATCAATATAATATTTTCTAAATATTTAGAGGACTTTGTTTTGAAAAATGAAAATAAAATAAAATCTGCAGCGAAATGGTCGGCAGCAACTTCAATATTAAAATACGTTAGTGCTCCATTAACAAATATGATATTAGCACGGATTCTTCAGCCAGAGGTTTTTGGAGTGGTTGCATCTCTAAATATTATTATAACATTCGCTGATTTGTTTACGGATGCTGGATTTCAAAAATATTTAGTGCAACATGAATTTAAAGAAAAGCAGAGAATATATCTTTGCGCAGATGTAGCTTTTTGGTCTAATTTGGCTTTATCGATAGTTATTTGGATTGGAATATGGGTAAGTAGAAATACAATAGCAGAAATTGTTGGAAGCAGGGGATATGGAAATCAATTGGCTATTGCAGCATTATCAATTCCGTTACTTTCCTTTTCAAGCATACAGCAAGCTTTATATAGAAGAAACTTTTCTTTTGATAAATTATTTTTCCCGAGAATTGTTCGATCGTTAATACCATTCTTCGTAACAGTGCCGATTGCAATAATATTTCATAATGAATGGTCATTAGTAATAGGAACTGTGGCCGCAAATTTTTCTGATGCAGTTTTTTTAACATGGAAGTCTCAGTGGAAACCAAGAGTTAGGTATAGTGTTCGTGTATTCAGGGAAATGTTTTCATTTAGCGCATGGTCGTTACTAGAATCTCTTTCTATTTGGCTAACAACTAATATTGATGTATTTATTGTAGGTAGAATCTTATCTAACTATTATTTAGGATTATATAAAACTTCAATAAATACTGTAGAGCAGATTACAGCAATTATATCGCAGACAGTAATACCTATTCTCTTTACGTCATTGTCTAGAACCCAAATGGAAGACAACGAATTCTATCATACATTTTATGAATTCCAAAAAAAAGGTGCAATTGTGGTAATACCACTGTGTGTCGGAATTTTTTTATACAAAGATTTAATTACTCTTGTTTTTCTTGGCTCTAAATGGGTAGAGGCGTCCTTTTTTATAGGGCTATACGGATTGTCAAAATTGATAACATTGCTAATTTCAAATTTTGCAAGCGAAGTATATAGGGCAAAGGGGGAGCCAATGGTTTCATTTGCAACGCAAATTGCATATATCGTAATTCTTTATTTGGCGATAAAGGATAGCGCTCTAAAGGGATACGAAGAGGTTTGCCTAATGCGAAGTCTTTTGGCAATTGCATTTGCAGTAATACATCTTTGGGTATTAAAATTCCGATATCGATTTAGATTTATAAATATGTTGAAAAATTGTATACAGCCAGTTTTTGCTACTATTGTAATGACAATTTGCGCAATCGCTTTGCAAAAATGTTGTATGGAAATGCAATGGCAGTTGCTTTCAGTTTGGGGATGTATAGTAATATATTTTGGCACTTTATGTGTGTTTGGAGAAAATCGTAGAATGTTGAGTCAATGGATAAATAGGAGATGTAATCATAAGAAAGATAAGCTATGAGAAATTTTAAACAGAAAATGAAAAGAATGTATTGGGTCAGTAAAATTTATTTTATAATAAGGTACGTTTTACCGGCAATATTCTTGGGCGATAAACGGTTGATACAAAAAAAATTTAGAACGCAAATGGGATTTATTCCTGATTTAGAGAATCCGAAAACATTAAATGAAAAAATTCAATGGTTAAAATTAAATGATAGAAAAGATTTTTATACAATGGTTGCGGATAAATACGCCGTACGTAAGTATTATGCAGATGAATTCGGAGAGGAGTATGTTGTACCTCTTTTAAAAAAATTTGATTCGTGGAAAGACATTACATTTGAAAATCTTCCGGATGAACCATTTGTTATAAAGGCAAATACAGGAACGGGAACGTTACAAATAGTACGGGATAAAAAGGAAATAAATATTTCAAAGCTTCGAGTAGATGCTAGAAAATGGATGAATTTTAATCATTACTATAGAAGTCAGGAGTGGCAATACAAGAATATAAAGCCTTGTATCATTGTGGAGAAGTTATTACAAGATGCGAATGGAAAAATTCCCAATGATTATAAACTTCATTACTTTAATGGAGAACTCCAATTCATATACTGCGTTGTTGATAGGGAAGGGGTGGACTGTCGAAGTATGTATTCACCAGAATGGAAACAACTTCCTTTTCAATGGATATCAGTAAAAAACCATAATATTATGAACTATACTATGGAAGCACCAAGACCTCAAAATTTAGATAAAATGATTTTATTTGGAAATAAAATTTCAAAGAATTTTAAGTATGTAAGAGTGGACTATTATGAGGTAAATGGAAAACTTTATTTTGGCGAAATTACATTATACCATGGATCAGGAATGAATAAATTTTATCCTGCAGAAAGCGAAAAGATATATGCGAACAAATTACGTTTATAAAGCGACTTTACCGGAGACATTGCAAAAATATAATATTGAGCAAACTTTAAGTAACAAAAGCAATAAAAAGATTATTTTAGTAGATTGTATGGATACAATTTTGAACAGGAATACTTCTCTTTCTGGAATAATAAAAAGGTGGGCAAAAAGAGTTGGAAAAGAGTTTGGTATTTTTGTTCCATATTTGCGGAATTATCGAGAGGACATTATAGTGGGAAGTATGCATAATGTTGTTCCGATGGATATCATTTATCAGGAATTGGCGGAACAGTGTATATATTATGGAATGTTAGAATCTAATATAAAAAGTTTTTTTTGTGAGCGATGCCATGAAATAGAGATTGAAGTTGAAATGAGGGCACATAAACTGCGAATGAAGACGATAGCCTTTTTGGAACAGGAGGTACAAAAAGGAACAAAGGTATATTGTGTTTCTGATTTTCGTATGAGTTCAAATGACGTCAAAAGATTTTTTGTAAATCAACGGATTGACCACTTATTTAGTGGAATTTTTGTATCGAGTGATATCGGGAAGACAAAAAAAGATGGAGGACTATATCAATATGTATTAGACGAATTGGGTGTAAATGCGGAAGATTGCATTATGATTGGAGATAATTTGCAGGTGGATTGCATAAATTCTTCGCTTCAAGGAATTAGCGCAATTTGGATTAATGATGGTATTTAAGCAGTATCATGTGATTGGTGGTACTGCTTTTGTTTACTGGATGACTTTACTGGATGACTAATTTAGATTACTATAATTATTTGCACAAAAAATGTCGATATAGTATAATAAAACAGATAATAGCTATAAGTGTGCCCATAAGGAGACAAAAACATGATCGACATGCATTGTCATTTGCTCTTTGGAGTAGATGATGGCTCGCCGACAATTGAAGAATCTGTAAAAATGCTGGTGGAAGCAAAGAACCAGGGCATAGAAAAAATTATTCTTACGCCCCATTACAGACACGGAATGTTTGCGTATCCAAAAGAAAAGATTGAAGAGAACTTCGAAAAGCTAAAACCATACGGGGAAAAGCTGGGAATCAAGATTTATCTGGGGACAGAATACCATGTGAACTCACAGATCGTGGAAGCTTTTCAATCCGGAAGGTGCCATACCCTGGCCGATACCAGATATGTGCTCACAGAATACGCGCATCATAGCGAATATACATTTATCAAGCAGATGACGCAGGAACTGATTCATCATGGATATCGTCCGATTATTGCACACGTGGAGAGATATGGTTGCATGGTAGAAGACGTTGAGCGGGCAAGTGAGCTCCAAGAAATGGGAGCGCTGATTCAAAGTAACGCAGATGCAGTGCTTGGATTAGAGGGACACGCGCCAAAGAAATACTGCAAAAAGCTACTCAAAGAAGGCTGGATAGATATGATTGCAAGTGACAGCCATGGTATTGAGAAGAGAACCTGCAATATGGCAAAATGTTATGCCTATGTTGGGAAAAAGTATGGGGCAGAATATGCAAATGAATTATTTGCAGAAAAGCCTGCTGAGATCTGGAAATAGCAATAAAGAGGAAATTTTTAAATGGGAAATCAATATGATTCCGACAATGAAATAGAGATTGACTTAAAAGATTTAATATTGGAATTGTTAGCATTTTGGAAGCTGATTGTTCTTGCGGCGATATTGGCAGGGGCAATTGGATTTGCGGTAAGTGTATTTGTTATGGTGCCGAAATATCAATCAACTTCTGCACTTTATGTATTGCCGAGAAGCAATTCCATTACCAGCCTTGCTGATTTGCAGACGGGTGCAAGCCTTACGAACGATTATCTGGTTGTAGTAAAAGGCCGCCCTGTTTTAGAACAGGTAATAACCAATCTGGGATTGAATGAGGACTACAAATCAATGAAGGAAAGAGTCTCACTCAATAACCCATCAAATTCGCGTATTTTGGAGATTACCGTAACTGACGAAAATCCGATAGCTGCAAAGGCAATTGCAGACGAAATTGCTGAGGTCAGCTCCGCGTTTATTGCTGAGAAAATGGAGCAGGACCCTCCGCAAATCCTGCAATACGGATATGCAGATGGAGATCCGGTAAGCCCCAGTATCATAAAGAATACCGTAATAGGAGCTTTTCTCGGAGGCGTGTTTGCTTGTGCGGTTGTTATCATGTCATATCTGTTTAATGATACCATCATGACACCTGAGGATGTGGAGAAGAAGCTGGGACTCAATGTTCTTGGTACACTTCCTATGGAAGAGTCCGAGGATGATGGAGAGAAAAAATCAACAAAGCGGCGTAGGAAAAAAGGAAAAGGCAAGAAATAAATGGAAACAGTTCAATTTGGAAGCCTGAAAGCACAGAGCTATACCATGAAGGAATCGCTTCGTGCCTTAAAAACAAATATACAGTTCTGCGGAGACGATGTAAAAACAATCCTTATCACAAGTGCAATTCCAAACGAGGGGAAAAGTACGGTAGCAATGGATTTGGCGCGTTCTTTGACAGAGTCGGGGAAAAGAGTTCTTCTTGTAGATACAGATATGAGAAAGTCTGTTTTTGTGGGACGATTAAGAGCACAATCCTCTTCCGGAAAAGAAATATTCGGTCTCTCCCATTTTTTGTCCGGGCAGAAGAGACTGGAAGATGTGCTATACGGAACGGAGATTCCAAGATTGTTTATGATCTTTGCGGGACCATCGGTTCCGAATCCCACAGAGATTCTTGAAAAAAAATATTTTGAGGAACTTCTTACTTTTGGAAAAGAGCATTTTAATTATATTTTGCTGGATTGTGCGCCGATTGGCGCAGCAATTGATGCTGCTGTGGTGGCAAAGCATTGTGACGGAGCAATTCTTGTTGTGGCACAGGGAATGGCAAGCGGACGTATGATTGCCGGAGTTAAGAAACAGTTAGAGGCTTCCGGAGTAAAGATTCTTGGGGCTGTTTTAAATAAAGTGAAGATGAAGAAAAATAGTTACGAAGGCGGCTACTATGGCGGCTATTACGGCAGTTATTATGGTAGCTATTATGGAAAAGGAGAGTCGAGCGAATCGTGAGAGGTTCAAATATGTCTCAAAAACTGAATAATATTTTGTTCTTCATGGCCGGGGTTCTGGTGGTTGTTGTTGCTGTGATTTTATTTATGGCAATACAGGCGAAAGGACAGAATCAGGGCACGATTGATAACGTGAATGATAGCGTGATAGTCTCAAATGAGACAACCAACCAGACGATAGATACCTCTGGTGCGGCTATGACCGGAAACGTGGAGAAATGGCAGGAAGGAACCATTGAATATAATGGGAAGCACTATCGCTACAACAACTATATCCGCTCCTATCTGCTGATGGGTATCGACAGCGATGATCCGGTGGAAACCGCGAAGGATGGTGTCAGCGGAGGACAGTCTGATGCGATGTTCCTGCTTGTTGTTGATGCAGAGAACGAAACACTTTCCATCATTTCCATTAACCGAAATACCATGACGGCAGTTGATGTCTATGATGAGGAGGGAAATGGATTAGGAATCTATCAGGCACAGATTTGCACACAGCATGGTTTTGGAGACGGGAAAAAGCTTAGCTGTACAAGAACGGTGTCCGCTGTAAAGAATCTGTTTTACAACATTCCGATTAGCGGATATCTTTCCATTAATATGGGAGCCATTCCTATACTGAATGACGCAATCGGAGGCGTTGAGGTTGAAGTCTTGGATGATATCTACTATCCAAATCAGAAAGTAAGTCTTTCTGAAGGAGATGTTGTTACATTAAATGGTCAGGAGGCATACTGTTATGTGCGTGGCCGCGATACGAATGATTTTGACAGTGCAACCGACCGATTACATAGAGATGAACAATATCTGGTCAACTTCATGAACCAATTGAAAGCATACTCCGGCGGAAATGCAGAAGTCGTTGCCGGGCTATATGATTCTGTTAGTGACTATGTGGTAAGCAGTGTGGATTTTGCAGCCCTGGCAAAAGATTTGATCGGATATGAATTCAGTGAAGATATTATGTATACGGTACCCGGTGAAACCACAATGGGTGACAAGTTCGAAGAGTATCATGTTGATGAAGAGGAATTCTACGACCTGATTATTGATATTTTCTACAACGAAGTAGAGGTTGAATAAATTGATATTGGACGTGTAGCTCACGTTTGATATAAACCACATGAAAAAATAAGAAAGGAGGAGATGCCAATGAAGAAGAAACTTGCGGGCTTGCTAGCAGCCCTCATGGTTTTGTCAATGAGTACAACTGTGTTTGCAGAAGATTCACCTACCGCAGCTGATGTTGTTAAGAAGGCAGATGTTTCATCTGCGACAATTGATGGACAGGAAGTAACACTTACAAAGAGTACACTTTCAACGAATGATTATAAGAAAGCAGTAGAAGAAGCTGGTACAAAGAAAGTGCTTGCAGCATTTAATTTGACCGCAGATGGTCAGACAATCACTGCTGAAAGACCTTTGATTGTAACATTTAGTGTTGTGGATGTAACGGCAGATGATACGGTGGATACCATATCATTATTGCACTATTGTACAACACACGGATGTTGGGAAACAATTAAGCCAAGCTCTGTTGTAGAGGGAAAAGTTACAGCTTCTTTCCATTCTTTGTCACCGGTCGCAATCGTAAAAACTGCAGCCGGAACAAATGGTGGAGGCGGTGCACAGACACCTGGAACGTCGACAGGGGAGACAATTAATAATTACTATAATTATTACACAAATCCATCTGCAACAAGTGGAAGTACTTCCTCAAATGCAAACAATAGCGGAATTACTCAGACAAACAATAACAATCAGGTAGTGAACGTGTATACAACTGCTCCGGCAGCTGCAACACCTGGTGCTTCAACAAGTAATACATCTCCAAAGACCGGAGCGAATGTTCCTGTCTTACCAATTATTGCAGTCCTTTCAATAATGGGAATTGCAGTATGTTCAAAAAAAGCGCTTAGCCTTTAAAGGAATAAAGGCAGATTCGAATCTAATGTAACAAACATGTGGTTTGCATATTTGCTTCCGTCCCCGGGGCGGAAGTGAATATGCTATTTTTTAAGAAAGAAAATTGATATACAAGATGGCAGAAGAAATAAAAACAACGACAACACATGGAAGTTCCTCTCATCAAAAGCATAAACGGCACTTATCGGCAGAGGAAAAGAAATTAAATATATATCGCATAATCATTCTTCTTTTGGTTGTGATTTTGATTGTAGTATTGGCATTATGGGCACGGAATTATTTTGTGACAAGCAATGCCGAAGAGCAGTACAGCAATATGCAGCAGCAGGTGAATACCATTGATTTTGTGGATTCCTCTTTCACTCAGGAACCGGAGATTCCTGAAACAGAGAGCGAGGAGGAGGATATTTTAGAACTGCTTGGAATTGATATTCCGGAGAAAAATTTGGACTGGGAAAGCTTAAAACAGACCAATAAAGATATCTATGCCTGGATTTATATTCCGGATACCAACATTGACTATCCGATTCTGCAGCATCCAACCTATGATACCTATTACTTAGATCACAATTTGGATGGCAGTAAGGGATATCCCGGATGCCTTTTTACCCAGATGCTGAACAGCAAGGACTTTGATGACTATAATACGGTTATCTATGGTCATAATATGAAAAATGGATCGATGTTTCGGACACTTCATAATTTTGAAGATGAGGGCTTTTTTTCAACGCATCCATTTGTATATGTATATACGGAAGATGAAGTTTTGGTTTATGAAGTTTTTGCAGCATATACTTCTGATAACTCACACATCTTAAATACAAATGATTTTTCCTCCGAAGCAGGATATGCGGCCTATCTGAATAAAGTATATAACCAGGCAAGGCTTGGGGGATGGTATAGAGATGGAGTGTCTGAAGCCAATCGTATCATCACCCTGTCTACCTGCACCAGTGGGAAAAACGCTTCTTCGAAGAGGTTTTTGGTCCAGGCAGTACTTTTAAACGGGGATATTTCTTTAACAATGGAAGAGGACAATACGGAAGAGGAAACCCCGGAGGTTTATGATCCGTTTACCGGCTTAGGGGATGACGGAACCGGACAGGGACTATACAAAAATACAGGGGACGATTTGGAAAATCTGGAGGGAAGTCTTCCCCTTGATGCAACAGGAAAACAGTAAAAGTTATGAAAAGACAAACGAAGAGATTTTATATATATGTCATGTTGACCATTGGTATCATGATTCTCATTTTTCTCTTTTCGAATCAAGATGAAACAGAGTCGGTAGCTGTAAGTGACAGTACGTTGAAGTGGGTGCTTCAAGAGAATGCTGGATGGATGCCGGCTCCTCTTATTCTCTTTTTAAAAAAGAAGATTCGAAAGGTAGCACATTTTTTAATCTATTGGTCACTTGGTATAACAAGTTGTCTTTCGGTACATGAATACTGCTGGAAGAGGAACTATACCGGACAAAGAAAGAATATTGTTGCGCTTATTATATGCGCAGTTTATGCCTGCACAGATGAATTTCACCAGTATTTTATCCCGGGGCGTTCCTGTGAAATCAAAGATGTGTGTCTGGATAGTGTAGGTGCCTTATGTGGTATACTGTTTGTATGGCTGATTTTAAAATTGATTGACAAAATAAGAAAGTGAAAATTTCCTTTTTGTCATTTATAGTGTATAATAGGATGATATGAAAACTGTCCAGGTAGATTTTAATAGTAAAAACATGATATCGACTTTTACCAGTGACCAGTTCTATGATTCATGGGATATTTTTATCCGGGAACTGTTGCAGAATGCTTACGATGCCTGTTATGCACGACAGGCGTTGGAATGGAGCTGGGGTACCGAGTTTTTGGAGCTTGAGCAGGCGGAGAGAGTTGCTTCGGTGCGAAGAGGTTATCAGCCGAAAATCGTCATTTCCTATAGTTCATCAAACGGAATGTTTTTCGTGGAGGATAACGGAATCGGGATTAACGAGGAGGATCTGCTGTTATACGTCTCCCGGGTGGGAAGCTGCTATTATACCAGTGATTCTTATAAGAACCAGAGGCTAAAGTATGAACCGATTTCCCAGTTCGGAATTGGTTTATGCTCCTGCTTTCGGGTGTCCCGCGCAATACTCATTGAGTCCCGAAAGGACAAGTCGATTAACACGGCATGGAATGTCATGGACCGCCAGAGCTTAGAACCCATTGCAGCAAAATGGTTCAACGGCGCGGATGACATAGAGTATATTGCTTCCAACCGTAAACTGGTGGGAACCCGCGTGACCCTGGCACTTTTGCCTCGCTTTGCCATGAATATGTCCATGTCTGCGATTGTAAATGCAGTAAAAAAGTATATGATCTGTCAGCCGATTCCCATTGATATTTATTTTGATAAAAAGAAGGTGTCCCTTTTCCAGCCGAAGATTGCAAGTAGTCCTTCTGCGTACATTGTGGGAATCACTACGCTGCAGGTAGATACCGACCTGTTAGAGGGGTATATTACCTTATACAATTCGCGCCATAAAGAGATGGTGGAACCCTCTGAGCTCTATCAGCAGGGCTTTCGCATTGTAAAAAATGCAGATGAGATCGGGCTGAAGCCTGAGTGGATCAGGCATATGGCATTTCGGTTAAATATCAAAAAACGATTTTTAAATCTGAAGATTACCCGTGATGGAATTGCCTATGATGATAACTTTAAGCAGTTGCGGGAAATTATTGGGCAATTGATTCTAAGCTACTATCAGAATAATTACATGGGACTGGGGCAGTACCTAAACGATGGCCGAAGCAATGTGCTCTCCGAGTTTGAGTCCGAGATGACTATCGTAGCGAAGGCATTGTTCGTTTCTGTTTATTTAAAGGGCCAGCAGTTAGAGCTCAATATCGAGACGATTATCAATGGCTTCCTGGGGCAGGCCATTAAAATTGCCTTTATCTCCCAGGGGCTGTTTGACTACTACCGGAGACAGTACCCGGCAGAGTTTAAGGCCTTTTTGAATAAATATAATCTTATTGTGTTTGAGAAAAACCGTGAATTCTTTATGCAGTTTCTGGCCCCCTATGTAAAAGGCCAGCGGTATGAGATCAGTTCTTTGCCGGGGATTACTTATATAGATGTTTCTGCAGATCTTCATATGAAAAAAAGCGTGTCACCTTATCGGAAAGGGTATCAGGCATACCCCACGGAGCAGGTGGATGACTTGATTTTCTGCTTTGTCTCCAATGAACAGAGTGGTCCGTTTCGGATTATTTTGAATCAGAATCACAGAAATGTGCAGCTTTTGGAAAAGTGCAGGGATGATGCCAGAGTAAATAATTTCCGCGAGGTTGTCATAGAAAATATTAAGCAGCGTATTATGAATTCAAAGAAGCACTGGGATAAAATTATTGATTTTGGTGGTTCTTTTGTGGATGAATGGAAACAGGAAACACCCATGACGGTTCAGGCAATCTGGTGTCTGGAAAATGATTTCGCGGATTCCCTCAATGCTTTTATCAAGCAAAAGTTCTCCTGGCAGGATCTGGTAGAGCTTGGACTGGAGGGACTGGTGTTCCACAGGGATGATTTTATTAACTGGTGGTATATGCCACGAAATAAATAATTTAAGGATGTTAATATGGAAACAAAAAATACTGAAGTGAAAAACGAAAACGATTTTGAGGAGATTTCTTTGGAAGAGGATCAGGCTGAAAAAATCGCACGTATTTTGAAAACAAATCTTGTTGAAAAGGAAGAAAAGGAGGAACCGATCTCCTGGAAAAGGGAGCTGTTAAGCTGGATTCTTACCTTCGCTTTTGCAATCGGCGCTGCCCTCTTTCTTAAGAACTTTATCATTATTAATGCGACGGTTCCCACCGGTTCCATGGAGAATACCATCATGCCGGGAGACGATCTGCTGGGCCTTCGGACTGCTTATCTGTTTAAGGACCCGCAGCGGGGAGATATAATTATTTTCAAATTCCCGGATGATGAGTCACAGAAATTTATCAAACGTATTATCGGTTTGCCGGGAGACTTG
>JBJFCD010000047.1:0-4629 GCA_051888795.1 Lachnospiraceae bacterium
TATTATGGTTATAGAAGTGAGGATTATATAATGAAAGATGCAACTTTAGTTATCATGGCGGCTGGAATAGGAAGCAGGTTTGGTGGAGGAATAAAGCAACTGGAACCGGTAGGACCAAATGGGGAAATTATTATGGACTATTCCATATATGATGCTTTAGAAGCTGGATTTAATAAGGTAGTGTTTGTTATTAGAAAAAGTCTTGAAAAAGATTTTAAAGAAATTATAGGGAATAGAATCGAAAGAATTGTGAATGTTTCCTATGCTTATCAGGAATTAGATGATATTCCGGAAGTATATAAGCAGAGGTTTTCGAATAGAAAAAAGCCATGGGGAACCGGACAGGCAATTCTCGCGTGTAGAGGAGTTGTTAATGAGCCATTCCTTGTGATCAATGCAGATGACTATTATGGGAAAGAGGCTTATCGGGAGGCATATAAGTATCTTACCGGTATGAGAGAGAAAAATGCAGAGCCTTCTTCTTATATGGACATGTGTATGGTAGGGTTTGTACTGAAGAACACACTGAGCAAGAATGGTACCGTGACAAGAGGAGTATGCAAGGTTGGAGAAGACCACATGCTTGCAGATATTGAAGAAACGTATGAGATTGAAGAAAAAGATGGATGTGCAGTAGCAGTTCGAAACGGAGAACATATCACTCTTCCGCTGGATTCTGCGGTTTCTATGAATATGTGGGGGCTTCCGGTAGATTTTTTTGATGTTCTTGATCATGGATTTATAAGATTTTTAGATGGATTAAAAGAAGAGGAAACGAAAAAAGAATATCTTCTTCCGCAGATAATAGGACAAATGCTTCGGGAAGAAAAGGCAAAGGTTCGTGTTCTTGCTTCAAATGATAAATGGTTTGGAGTTACGTATAAAGAAGACAAAGAGAGTGTGGTAGAAGAGATACGTTCGCTTGTTGAAAGTGGAATGTATCCGAATATTTTATATTAATTTGCTGTATTCCAAAGGGTAGGGGAGAAACGGTTAATGAGAAAACAAGAGATAAAAAGAGTTGTTGCTGGAGTTCTGATTGGAAGTATGCTTTTTGCATTAAATGCATATGCTTCGGAAGAAGAAAATATAGAAAGGCAGACGGGACAGAAAACAGATATTGTCTCGGAAGCAGATGAATTAAAACCGGATAATTGTGATGAGCTGGCGGAGATGGATGAACGCACAGAACAAGTGTATGAGGAATACAGAGACTGGTTGGACCAGATAAATACTTATTCTGTGGGAACCTATAGCTCAGAACTCGAAAAATTTCCGACATCTTATCAGACTTATTTAAAAAAGTTGCATGAAAAGCATCCAAACTGGGTTTTTGTAGCGCTAAACAAAAGCTTAAAGTGGAATGATATCGTAAAAGAAGAAAGTGTGTCCGGTTCAGCCAGCGGAACGAATCAAAGCCTTTTGCCTGACAGTTCTTATACTCTCTTGCTGAGTAAAGCAAGTACAGACTATAGTGTATCGAAAGGCAAGTATATCGCAAAAGATGGTTCAACATGGGTATCTGCCAGTAGACCAGCGGTAGCATATTATGCAGATCCAAGGAATTTTTTGACAGATAACTATATTTTTATGTTTGAAGCACTTAATTACAATTCTTCTTATCATAAGATAGCGGGTGTACAGAATATTTTAAAGGGAACAGATCTCTATGATAAGAAGATATCATATATTAATACTTCCGGTAAAACGGTAAATATTGACATGACTTATGATGAAGCTATTTTTGCTGCAGGTGGAAAAAATAAAGTTAGTCCGTTATTCCTTGCAGCCAAGATACGTCAGGAGACAGGAGCAAGCCTTAAAAATAAAAGTATTTCGGGAAAAACTTCTCCATATATCGGATATTATAATTATTATAATATAGGTGCTTATTCCAGCAATCAGGGAAGTGCAGTATTAAATGGACTTTATTATGCCAAAGGAGGAAGTAATAATTCAAAGACTTATGGAAGACCATGGACTTCTCCTGTGCTTTCTATAAATGGCGGGGCAGAATTTTTGGCGAAATCTTATATTTCCAGAGGTCAGAATACTGTGTATTTCCAGAGATTTAATACTGTAGTTTCTCCTTATTATCAGCATCAATATATGCAGAACCTGACAGCAGCGGCATCTGAAGCAAAAACAACATACAATTCTTATAAAAGTATGGGAATATTAGATGATTCTTATGTGTTCTATATTCCTGTATATGAAAATATGCCTTCACAGAGCAGTTCGATCAGTATTCAGAAGAGTGTGAAAACCGGAAAAACTACTGCTGATGTGACATTGAGAAAAGGGGCTTCAAGCAGCAGCTCATCGCTTGGCACTGTTCCTAAGGGGAAAAAAGTTACGGTATCAGGCGCTGTTTACACAAATATGTCAGTATCCGTTTCAAATCAGGAAAAAAATCCATATTGGTATAAGGTGTCTTATGATTCGAAAACAGGATATATTTCAGCCGGATATATTGATATGAATACTGACAGTAAAGTAAAGACAGGAGGAACAAAACAACTGAAGGTCACCTGTTCCGGAAGTAATGAAAAAATCTATTATGAAACCAGCAATCCGGCTGTCGCTAAAGTTTCAGCATCCGGTAAAGTTACAGGTGTAAAAAAAGGAAGCTGTGATATTTTTGCAGTGACAAGTTCCGGCAAAATGATGGATTCTATTGGAATTACAGTGACTGGCTCAAGTACAGCGCTGGCAAAACCAAAGCTTATTTCGGTATCAAACAGTAAGTCAGGGGTCGTGGTAAAATGGCAGAAGGTATCTCAGGCTAAAGGATATTATATTTATCGGAAGACACCTGCAGGATCATGGAAGAGTATCAAAAAAATTTCTTCAGGCTCCACAGTGAAATATCTGGATAAAACAATGAAAGCCGGGAAGAAATATGTTTATACTGTCCGCGCATATTCCGGCAGCCAGAAAAGCAGCTATAATAAAACTGGGCTTACGATCAGAAGACTTAGAAATCCAGAACTAATCTCTGCCAGTTCAAAATCGACTGGCATAAAGGTAAAATGGGGAAAAGTAAAAAGTGCAGTAAGTTATGTGATCTACAGAAAAGAGCCGGAAGGAAAATATTCTGAAATTGCTGAAGTCAAAGATGGAAGTACACTATCATATATTGATGAAACGGCGGAAAAAGACATTACATATTATTATACTGTGAGAGCACGCAGCGGAGTTTACAAAAGTTCTTATGATAAGGCTGGAATCAGAGGAATCAGAAAATAATAATCAGGCTGTTAAGAAAAAATAAATAGCATAAATCGACAGTATCCCTCTTATTGCTTGAAATAAGAGGGATATTCGTTTATAATATGTTAAGTTATAACTATGAGTATGAGTATATGCTGGAGGAGTTATGAAAAAACATTTGCATAAATTTGAGACAACTATGTGGCTGTTTATAAAATTTGTTTTTTATATATCGTTGATGTTTGCATTTTTAATCATTATGGGAAAGGAGAGTATCGGTCTTACCAGATTATCGAGAACATTAGGTATTACGGTGACGACTTTTATTGTTGTAGGACTTTTGTTCCTTTCGGTATATGGTAAATATGATGTCGGGCGGAGAAAGAGTAAGCCGATTATATATTCAATTGCTCTGGCAGTTGCCTGTACAGATATTATTACTTATCTTCAGTTAATGATTATGAGAACTAATCAGCCCAATGTATACGGATTTAGATTTCTCAGCGTAGGACTGTTAGGATTTGCTTTTTTTGTGCAGATTCTGATTATTGTTTTTTTTGCATATTTCGGAAACTGGCTGTTTTTCCTTATTCATGAGCCGGAGAAATGCTGTGTCATAACCTCATCACAAAAAAGTCTGGATGAGATTGTGTTTGCTATGCAGCGATTTAAAAAACAGTATCAGGTGTCATCGGTTCTTGATTATCGCAGTGATCAGGTGAAGGATCGCATTAAAGATGCAGAGACAGTTTTCGTTTATGATGTACCGGTAGAAGCAAGAACGGATATTATGCGCTGGTGTTACCGATATAAAGTTAATGTCTATTTTAATCCGGAAATTGAAGATATCATGGAGCTGAATGCAAAACAGTATGTATTAGATGATGTGTATCTGTTTAACAGGAATGTAAAATCTTTGACAATGGAACAGAGAATCATAAAAAGATTGATGGATATTTTGTTTTCTTTAGCTTTAGGAATTCTATCCATGCCAATCTGGCTCTGTGCGATGATTGCCATTAAACTGGAAGATGGAGGTCCGGTTTTATTTAAACAGAAGAGAGCAACCATACATGGGAAGCAGTTTGAAGTATATAAGCTTCGGACGATGAAACCCAATAATGATAATCATTCTGTGACAAAAGATGATGATCGTATAACTAAGACAGGAAAATTTTTGCGCCGGACTAGAATCGATGAACTTCCACAGCTTTTAAATGTGCTGAAAGGGGATATGACATTTGTTGGGCCAAGACCTGAAATGCTGAAAAACGTTGAAGATTATACAGAGGAACTTCCGGAGTTCAAATACAGACTTCGTGTGAAAGCGGGACTTACAGGTTATGCCCAGATAACTGGGAAATATAATACTACGCCGAAGGATAAGCTGGTCATGGATATGATGTATATTGAACA
>JBJFCD010000048.1:0-4589 GCA_051888795.1 Lachnospiraceae bacterium
ATGGATGTCTCAAGTCGCAGTCAATCAACGCAACTCTCTGTCCTGTCTGCGCGAGCGATAAAGCGAGATTAACCGCCACTGTACTTTTTCCTTCTCCTGCCAGCGCACTTGTGATTAAGAAGACTCTGTTATCATATTCCTTCGCATGATGTTCAATCTTGTTACGTATAATTCTAAGCGGCTCCTGCAAAACCTGCTCAACGCTTTCTTCTGTAATGATCAGATTTTTTTCTGTCATCCTTGTCCGACGTTTTACACGGATCTGCGGAATACTTCCAAGACATTTTGTGTGCATCCATTTACGAACATCCCTTTCTTTCCTTATCGTCCTTCTGGTGACTACTAAAAGCCCAACCCACAAAGCAACAAGGAGAAATCCGACGATCGCACCTTTTATCGCACTGGTTTTAAAATCTTTTGGATTATCTGGTTTAGCCGGGATTCCTGTCTCGTCCAGCATTTCCATATATGTCTTTCCAACGATAACTTCTGCAACAGAAGGATAATTTTCCACTACTGATTTCAAAGTGCTATACGCTCTTCCTGCATCCCGATCCGTGACGGAGATTGTAAGCAGGTTCGTATTTTCCGCAACGCTTGCCTGAATATTTCCGGCGACAGTTGCCGTTCCCATATCCTTCGCAACTTTCCTCTTCAGCACCCCACTAGTCAAAATATAAGGAAAGGTTTTTGCCATCTGCTCTGCCGCAGAATTGTCAAAAAATGTTGATGTTCCGCCATCTTCCAAATTCTGCTGTTCCTGCTGTATGTTAATCGTAAATGTTGCAGATGCAGTATATTGCGGTGTATAGCTGAATCTTGCCCTCACATAGAATAAACCGGCGCCTAAAACGCAAAAGATCAACACCCATGCCAACATACGCCTAAAGATCCTAAAATAGTCTCGCAGAATCTCTGTGATGTCAATTAATTCTATTTGCTTTTGCTGTTCCTTTGACTCTTGTTTCTTTTCATTCTCCTGATTACTCATCCTCTACTCCTCTTCGTTTCCAGATGATTCTTTTTTCTCCGCTTCTTCATTGTTTCGATAATATGACTGGTATTTGCCATATTTACCATATCGATAATACTTGCCATATCGATAATATTTCCCGTAACCATAGCCATAACCGTAACCATAGCCATAGCCGTACCCCGAACTAATTACCGCATTCCCGGAAAAGACATCATTGAAAACACATCCGGCCAATCCTTTTCCGTAACTGTTCAGCATATCAATCGTATCATTAATGAATGGAACTTTCGTGTAATTCTGTTTTACAACAAGAAGTGAAAAATCTGAGATTCTTACCAAAACTTCCGCATCGGCTCGTCCTTTTGATGCCGGTCCATCTATAATAATGAAATCCATTTCTTTTTTCATTTCTTCCACAAAATATTCAAATCTTTTCGATCCTAAAAATTCAGTTGATCTTGAGCACGGTCTATTATTCACTAATAAATACAGCGGAGAGCTTCCTCTTTGGAATATCCTGCTTTTAATATTCATTTCCTCTTTGCTTTCCCAACTTAGCCCTGCTCCCTGCGGAACTTTTTCTCCCATAATCTCCGCAAGCTGACTTTTTCTTAAATCCCCTTCGATCAGGAGTACTTTCTTACCTCTCTGCGCCATTGCAAGTGCAAGGTTTGCTGCAACAACTGTCTTACCTTCTTTTTTTCCCGCACTGGTTACAAGGAGTACTTTACTCATATCTTTACTACTCTGATAAAGAAGTTTTGTCCTCATTTTTTTAACAGTCTCGACAAATCCAAAACTGACCGCAGGCTCACTAATCAGAATTTTCTTTTTTTTGCGTTTCAGACGCGCCCAGAAGTTTCTGTATGCAGGTTCATGCTCCAATACTCCGAAAATAGTAGTATCCAGTTTTTCCGTCACTTCATCTTCTGATTTTACACTATCCTTCATATAGGAAATGAAACCAAGCAGACAAAGCATGGCCAAAAATCCTATGATAAATCCCTTTTTCATGACATTTTTACCACGAAACGGCATATCTGCCCCAGAAGGGAAATTAGGATCTTCAAAGACTTCCAATACAACCTCACCTAGCACATTTTTGGATACCTCTTCATAATTTTCCAGCATATTTCTGAGCAATTTAAAGGAAATTTCCGGCGAACTGCTACTGACTGACACCGTCAGCAAATTAGTCTCAGGCACAACTTCTATATTTACAGTTCCTGGGAATGAATCCATTCCCAGATTTTCTGCAACTTTCTTTTTTAAAATCTGACTGTCCATCACCGAGCGGAAAGTATCTGTAAGCTTCTGAGTCTTGCTCTCATTTGCATATGCGCCCATACTGCTTCCTCTTGCGGATACAACAAACGTTGTACTTGATGTATAAGTCGGATGATACATGAGCGAGGCTCCGATATAGGACAGCAGGGAAACCGATATGGCAATAAAAAGAGCCATCCACCAGTTTTTCATCACATCACGGACAATATTATAAATATTTTCCATTTGTTTTTTTTGCAATTCGTTTTCCATAATCTATAAACCTTTCTTATCCCCGAATTGTTGATAAAACATTCTATTGAACTACTACAACCAGACGGCTTTTCCCACTGACCGCAGTTCCTTTCACAATATAATCAACAGTATATACACCCTTTTTAGATGTATCCACATGAGAGCGCACAACCAGTTCGCCCTCCTGACTAGATTTTTTAAAATAAGACTTGGCATCAAAATCTGCGCCTTTTTTCACATAGACCAGATAATCTTTAAGCTCTATCTCTATTCCGGAATATTCACGCTCATATATCTCTATATCAGTTTCCAAATAAACTGTTTTCCCTCCACTATCCATCACGCGAAATTCAACCGGATAGTTTCCAGGCATAGCAGTGTTCACCGTTTTTTCCAGGGAATATTTGATGTTAGATGACAAATCTCCATCTAAAACACTTTCCGCTGACATACAGGAAAGTATATCTACCTGACTTCCCTCCACAAAACACAAAGGTGCGCTCATACCAAATACCGGTGGCTCATAGTCTTTGTATTTTAGAGTTCTCTCGCAACGTCCTACATTCATGCTTTTATCAACGGCTGCATATGTAATAATTCTTGTCCCCTCATCTGTAAATGCAGAGAGACTCTCGATTACAATCGTATCTGTCACATCTCCAGAACGCCTGTCCTTTGCCGTCACTCCATCAAGAAGTTCCTCCTCCGAAGCATCAATCGGAACTGTAATCTCCGGAGTCTCGCAGGTAACGACCGGAGGCGTACTGTCCTGTACAACTCTTAAATACATCTGAAACAGTATAAAAGCCGCTGTCGATGCCAATAATAACAGAACACTGAATACTTTTAGTTTTTTCATCTGATAACCCTCTTTATAAAAACTCTATCAACATTTATTTTTCTTTCGGAATCAATTCAATCACCGCTACTTCCGGTCTGTTATTCCACCGCGGAAGAACCTGCCATTCACTACCAAGACCACTGGTGGCAAACAGCTTCATATTTCCCACATCGTACATTCCATGTATATATTTCGGAAACCAGCCCTGATCGCCTCCGAAAAGACCGCCCATGAACGGTACAACTACCTGCCCGCCATGATTGTGCCCGCTGATGATCAGATCCACATCCCAATACTCGGATGCATTTCCGAAAATAAAACTGTCCGGCCGGTGAGACATCATAATCTTATAATCCTCCGTCTCCTGAAATTCTTCAAGAAAAGACTTCACAGGCTCCGGCGTATTCTCTGCAGAATCATTTCCATCCAATGCAAATGCATAATCATAGAGCCCGCCCAAGCGAAGATGCGTACCGTTAACTGTAATATCTTCATACTCTTTATCAAGCATAACCGCTCCTGCATCCTCAATATCTGATGCGAATCCCTCATGTCCGTTTTCAATATATGCCAACTCATGATTTCCAAGGGCAAAATAGACCGGCGCGATACTCTTAAATTTCTCAATCAATTTTACTACTCCAATGTGATCTTTTGAATCTTCATTCAAGAAATCCCCACACATCAAAATGATATCCGGATCCTGACCCTTCACTTTATCAACCAGTTTTCCATTATCACTTCCAAATTTGTGATCGTGCAAGTCAGAAATCACAACCAACCGAACCGGTGACTGAATCCCCTTCGCAGACACACTGTATTCATTGACCTTGATCCAGTGGTAGGAAATCACTGTCTCCACCACCAGAATACCTATCACAATCAATAAAAGAAAAAGAACAATTCTTTTTATTGTAAATTTACTTTTTTCATCTCTGCTTTCCTTATTCATATACTCCTCCTTGCAGAATAACCCTTTATAATATATCAAAAAACCGAGGGGGATACAAGAAAGATGCAAAAAAAGACAGCATACTGTCATGAATATATGCTGCCTTTAACGTCGTAATTTATCACAATTTATCGAATCATTCGTTATCCCAGTACTTTTCCACACCTATTTCAGACTATTGTAGCTTACACTTTTTGCTGTTGAATATACATATACTGTTTTTCCACTTTCATTCTCATATGCCAGGAAAGCTCGTACTGTATATTTTGTACTTGCACTTGCCGGAGTCATATTATAGG
>JBJFCD010000049.1:0-19463 GCA_051888795.1 Lachnospiraceae bacterium
ATACAGTAGAAGAACTGACAAACAGAACACCGGAAGATATGATGAAAGTACGTAATCTGGGACGTAAGTCTTTGGAAGAAGTACTTGCAAAATTAGATGAATTGGGACTGAGCCTTAGCAAAGGCGAAGAGTAGAGCACTTAGCGAATACAAGCCGTAGGCGTAGTATGAGGTTAGTGCGAACTCTGTTCTTCGGAACTTAGCGAGGTTTTTTCGAGCTTAGTCTCGAAGAACTACCTTATTATTCATCAGTAAACCCGAAGTGTATGATGAAACATTTGGCTAGTAAGCCCGAAGAAGCATAACCAAGTGTATAATGGAGGATTAGAGAAATGGCAAAGTATAGAAAACTTGGCAGAACATCAAGCCAGAGAAAAGCATTATTAAGAAATCAGGTAACAGCATTACTTAACAATGGTAAGATTGTTACTACAGAAGCAAAAGCAAAAGAGATTCGTAAGATTGCAGAAGGTCTCATTGCATTAGCTGTAAAAGAGAAAGACAACTTTGAAGAGGTTACTGTAAAAGCTAAAGTTGCCCGCAAGGACAAAGATGGCAAGAGAGTAAAAGAAGTTGTAGATGGCAAGAAAGTTACAGTATATGATGAAGTTGACAAGACAATTAAGAAAGATCTTCCGAGCAGACTTCATGCTCGTCGTCAGATGCTCAAGGTTCTTTATCCTGTAAAAGAAGTTCCAAAGGCACAGGCTGGAAGAAAGAAAAATACAAAAGAAGTTGATCTTGTTGCAAAATTATTTGATGAGATCGCACCAAAATATGTAAACCGTAACGGTGGCTATACAAGAATCGTAAAGATTGGCCAGCGTAAAGGTGATGGAGCTATGGAAGTTCTTATTGAGCTTGTATAATCTGTAAAGTAATGAACGCACTCTGAGAAATCGGAGTGCGTTTTTTTGTCAAAAAACTGACTATTCTGTTAAATTATCTACTTTTATTGAAAAGGCTTACAAATTCTGGGGTTAATGATATAATAGATTACCTGAATAAATATGTAACAGTAATTGGGGAAATCAATAAGAAAGGAAGAACAAAAAATGAGCAGATTAGAGCTTACTTCGCCTAAAAAAGCCCGAATTGTCATGGAAGGACTTTACAAAGATTTAGAGCGAAGAATTGAATCCAGTCCTCCGGGACTCTGTCCTGTAGATATGGCACGTGCTTTTTTGGAATTGTGTCATGCCCAGACATGTGGAAAATGTGTGCCATGTCGTATCGGACTTGGACAATTGAACAACTTCATCAAGGATGTTCTTGATGGAAAAGCAACAATGGAAACACTGGATATTATGGAGCAGACTGCGCTTTCTATTATGGAATCGGCAGACTGTGCGATCGGATATGAAGCCGCAAATATGGTTTATAAAGGACTTATTGGTTATCGTGATGACTATGTTGAACATATTCAGAATGGTCGTTGTACATGTTCATATAATCAACCGGTACCTTGCGTTTCTTTATGTCCTGCACATGTAGATATTCCTGGATATGTTGCACTTGTAGGTGAAGGGAGATATGCAGATGCTATCAAACTTATTCGTAAAGATAATCCATTCCCTACAACATGCGGTTTTATCTGTGAACATCCATGTGAGGCAAGATGTCGTAGAAATATGGTAGACGATGCAATTAATATCCGTGGACTTAAGAGGGTTGCCGCAGATTTTGCAGGAGAGGTTGAGCCTCCGGCATGTGCACCGTCTACAGGCAAGAGAGTTGCTGTACTTGGAGGCGGACCAGGTGGATTAAGTGCTGCATATTATCTCCAGCTTATGGGACATCAGACAACAGTATACGAGATGCTTCCTAAGTTAGGGGGAATGCTTCGCTATGGTATTCCAAATTACCGACTTCCAAAAGATCGTCTTGAAGATGATATAAATGCAATCTTAAAGACAGGTGTTGAAGTAAAACATGGACTTAAGATTGGTCCGGATATTACAATTCAGGAGCTTCAAAAAGAATATGATGCTGTTCTTATCACAATTGGTGCAAGTACTGATAAGAAGCTCGGCCTGGAAGGTGAGAATGCAGAAGGTATTTTTTCAGCTGTACAGTTTTTGAGAAACGTAGGAAAGAATATTATCATGGATCTTACAGGTAAAGAAGTTGCCGTTATTGGAGGCGGTAACGTTACTATGGATGCTGTCCGTACCGCAAAACGTCTTGGGGCAAAGAAAGTAAGTGTTGTATATAGAAGGAGAGTTGCTGATATGACGGCTCTTCCGTCTGAGATTGAAGGTGCAATCGCAGAAGGAATTGAAGTGCAGACATTAAAAGCACCGGCATCCCTTGATGTTGATGAAAACAATCATATTAAAGGAATCTATGTGACTCCTCAGATGATCAGTGAAATCAGAGATGGACGTGCAAGCATCAAACCTACAGGAGAGGATGATATTTACATCCCATGTGATGTGCTTGTTGTGGCGATTGGACAGAATATTGAAACAAAACACTTTGAGGACGCAGGAATTCCGGTACAGCGCGGCAAGATCGTGACTAAGAGTAATGGATCTATTGAAAATATGCCAGGGGTATTCGCAGGTGGAGACTGTGCCAGCGGACCGGCTTCTGTTATCAAAGCAATTGCAGCGGCAAAAGTTGCGGCGGCAAATATAGATGAGTATCTTGGATATCATCATGAGATTTCCTGTGATGTTGAAATCCCAGAGGCTCACCTTGATGACCGTACACCATGCGGCAGAGTGAATCTGACAGAGCGTGAGGCAAGTGAACGTGTGCTTGACTGGGATGGATGTGAAAACTGCATGACAGAGAAAGAAGCAAAACAGGAAGCAAGCCGATGCTTACGTTGTGATCATTTTGGATATGGAATCTTTAAAGGAGGCAGAGAAAAAATATGGTAAATCTTACAATTGACGGAAAACAGATATCTGTAAAAGAAAACACCACGATAATGGAAGCTGCCGCTTTGAATGGGATCCCGATTCCAAAGCTTTGTTATTTAAAAGGAATTAATGAGATTGCAGCATGCCGTGTGTGCGTGGTTGAATTAGAAGGAAAAGAAAAGTTAATTACATCATGTAATAATATAGCAAAAGAAGGTATGGTCATCCATACAAATAGCCCGAAGGTAAGAAAACACAGAAAAACAGTAGTAGAACTGATCCTTTCACAGCATAACTGTGAGTGTGTAACGTGCGCAAGGAGTGGAAACTGTACCCTTCAGAAGGTTGCTAATGATTTAAATATCATTGAGATTCCGTTTAAAATGGAGATTGAAAAGCAGCCTTGGGATAAAAACTTTCCACTTATCCGGGATTCGTCCAAATGTGTGAAATGTATGCGTTGTATTCAGGTATGTGATAAAGTTCAGGGACTGAATATCTGGGATGTAGAAGGAACAGGATCAAGAACAACTGTCAATGTAGCAGGACATAAGAAAATAAATGAAGCAGCCTGTTCACTTTGCGGACAGTGTATTACACATTGTCCGGTAGGAGCACTCAGAGAGCGTGATGACACAGAAAAAGTATGGGATGCAATAGCTGATCCTGATAAGATCGTAGTAGCTCAGGTTGCGCCTGCTGTTCGTGCAGCGTGGGGAGAAGAACTGGGTCTTAAGCTGGAAGATGCAACTGTAGGAAAGATACTTGATTCCTTAAAGAAAATGGGCGTTGATTATGCGTTTGATACCTGTTTTTCCGCAGATCTGACGATTATGGAGGAAGGAACAGAGTTTATTAAGAGGTTTACATCAGGAGAACTTAAAGATCGTCCGATGTTTACATCATGCTGTCCTGGATGGGTACGTTTTATTAAATCTCAGTTCCCGCATCTTGTAAAATATCTTTCATCTGCAAAATCACCGCAGCAGATGTTCGGTGCAGTTATGAAATCATATTTTGCAAAGAAACTTGATGTTAAGCCGGAACAGATTTATACAGTCTCTGTAATGCCTTGTGTAGCAAAGAAAGCTGAAAGAGAGATGGAATTATTCTATGAGGAATACGCAGGACATGATATTGATGTGGTTATCACCACAAGAGAGCTTGCAAGAATGATTCGTTCTGCACATATCAGCCCGGATACTCTTGTTGATATTGAGAGTGACCGTCCGATGCAGGAAGGAACAGGAGCAGGTGTGATCTTTGGTGCAACTGGTGGTGTTATGGAGGCGGCGCTTCGTAGCGCATACTTCCTTCTCAAAGGAGAAAATCCTCCGGCAGACGCATTTAAGGCAGTTCGTGCACAAGGATTCAATGAGAATAACGGTGTACAGGAAGCAACCTTCCAGGTTGATGATGTTACAGTAAGAACAGCTGTAGTCAGCGGACTTGGAAATACAAGAGCACTTCTTAACAAGATTGAACGCGGCGAAGCCAAATATGATTTCGTAGAAGTTATGGCATGTCCTGGCGGATGTGTAGGTGGCGGCGGTCAGCCAATTCATGATGGAGAAGAGCGTGCGTTTGAAAGAGGTAAAAATCTCTATTATTTGGATGAGAATGCCACCTTACGTTACTCACATGAGAATCCGGATATTCAGCTTCTTTATAAAGAATATATGGGCGAGCCAAATGGCCACAAAGCTCATATGCTGTTACATAGTGACCACGTTGCTGATCTGGAAAGAGAGAGAAGCAGAAAATAGTTAAAAAGAACTTGGTGACAGTTATGTGAAAGGAAAGTTCTTTCCGCATATTTCTGCCCATGAGCAATCTCCGCAGATCCATTTTAAAAGTTCCGGAGTAATAACAGAATTGATTTCATTAATGAGGTCTGGATATACATATATTTTCTCTTCTAAATGAAATAACTGAGTTACCTTTTGATCGTAGCCTGTAACTTTTTTGTCATCATTACAACAAGATTTATGTTGAGTCAAAGTGCGGTTAGGACAGAAGGCACAGAGAGAATCGCAGGAAAATGTTAATTCAATTTCCTGCGATTTTTCTTTGCGTAAAAGCTGAGTGATATATGTCATATTTTCAACAAATTCCTCACTGTATCCTTTCCCGAGAAAGGTTTGTGTACAGAGAAGATGATGGGGTCTTAAAAATATTTTTTCCATAATAAATTTCCTGATTTAAGATATTAAGCCATATTCGGGAGGCGTTTGCGGATAGCAAAACCGAGAATAGATGCAAGCACAGCTTTGAGAATAGCAGTTGGAATAAATGGAAGTACACATGCAGATATTCCGACAGCTACAGAACTTCCTGTGAGTGCACAGAACATTACAACTCCAATCACATAATTAATAATTGTTCCGAGAATAAGGAAAACAACAAAGGCACCTTTGAATTTGTGGCGGTAATCAATTCCGAGACCGATGATAAATGCCATGATTGGGAAAGAAATAAGAAATCCTCCTGTAGGACCGACAAAATGCGAAAATCCTCCGGCAAATCCAGCAAATACAGGAAGACCAACTGCACCTAATAAGATATAAACTAAAGCGGCGAGACCTCCCAATTTTGCTCCGAGAACTACAGCAGCCAAGGTAATAGCAAAGGTTTGCATTGTCATAGGAACTCCTAATGGCATAGGAATAGATATTTGTGCCATAATCACAATGACAGCAGTGAGAACACCGGTCATACAAAGATCCTGAATGGAAAGCTTAGAATGTTTTTTTGTACCTGTTACAGTATTTACCTGATTCATAGTAATAATACCTCCTGATATTATAGCGTATTACAGTGCATTTTCATTTCATTGACATGGATTGCACTGTAGTATACTATTTTAATATATGGACATTGTACAAGCGAGAGAAAGAAATGTCAACTATAAAAACAAGAAAGGTTAACAATTGAAACAAAACTGCGGGAGATAGGATATGGATTATGAAGCGTTATTAAATGAAGTGCTGAATATTGGAAAAGAAATGGTAAAAAGCGGGGCAGAAACGAACAGAGCTGAAGATAGTATTTACCGGATGATGGAAAGCTACGATATAGAACAATGTAATGTTTTTGTCATACAGAGTAATATTCAGGCTACAATAAAGCCGATTGGCGGATCATTTATTACACAGATCAGGAGAGTACACAATACGGGGTTTAACTATGACAGGCTGGATTATCTGAACAATTTATCAAGATACATATGTCAAAATAAACCTTCAGTTGAGGAAATCCGGGAAAAATATAATGAAGTAATGAATCGCAAATCACAGCCAGTATATTTACAGTATTTGGCGGCAATATTAGGTGGAGTTGGATTTGGTGTCTATTTTGGCTGTGATGTGACAGATACAATTGTAGGCATTGTAATATGTGCACTGGTAGAAGTATATTTTGGAAGAATCCTTGATAAAAGAGAAAACAATCTAGTTGTATATAATCTTGCCATTGCATTTTTATCCGCAGCAGCAGTGTACTTGGCAGCAAGATTGGGGTTTGGGCACCATCCGGATCGTATTATTTTAGGGTTGAATATGGTCCTGATTAGTGGATTGGGAGTTACAAATGGAATCAGGGATGTATTGAACCGGGCATACATTTCAGGAATGCTTAATATTGCGCATGCTTGTCTGGGGGCTGTCGCAATTGCGTGCGGAACAGGGCTGGCAATGATGTTGTTTAAGGGAGATATGTATGAGATGTATATCGCTCCAAGTATAGCAGTACAGCTTATCTCCTGTGGAGTTGCAAGCATGGGGTTTGCTTTAGTGTTTAAAGCAGCACTCGGTCAATCTGTATGCGCAGGCATTGGTGGATTTATAAACTGTGCATTTTATCTTGTGGTACTTCATTTTTGCGGGAATAATCTGGCAGCGGTCATGGCGGGAGCAACGTCTGTAGCAGCATTTGCGTACGTGATGTCAAGAATTCACAGAGCTCCGGCAACAATTTTTCTTACAACATCAATTATGCCTGTGATTCCGGGAGCAACACTTTTTTATATGATGCATGGGCTCGTACAGGCAGATTATGGACTGGCTAAACAGCAGACCCTTCTTTTGCTGCAGACATGTATGGCAATTGCATTTGGATTTCTGATCGTAGAAATTGTGACCCATTATGTGAGTGAAAAGAAATAAAAAGCAGCTCAGAACTGTGTTACACATGTCTGAGCTGTATCTTTTTGAGTTTACCAGAATACATTTCCTCCAACAATAATACCTTTCTTTCCGGTATAAGCAGCGTTGAAGAAAAGACAATCCTTTACTTTTGAATGACGTTCTCCTCCGAGAACAGCTTTTGCAGCCTCATATGCAGAAGAGGAAGGTCCTCTTTTTAGTACTCGGTCTAATTTGCCGGAATTTACCGGTGAAAATTGTCCTGATTGATATATAACGTCCCTGATAGTATTCGGAAATCTTGAGCTTGCCACGCGGTTCATGATGACAGTACCTACAGCGATCATGCCTTCGTAAGTTGCACCGGCTTCACATTCGAGAATTGCAGCCATTAATGCAATCGTGCTGGTATCAGAAATATCGGCTGAACCGGTATTAGAATTATCGGAAGAATTTTCTTCGGCTTTTTTCACTTCAAGAGCTTTTGCCTTTTCAGCTTCTTCGGCTTCTCTTGCTGCTTTTGCAGCTGCCTCAGCTTCTTTTGCTCGCTCTAGTTGTGCTGTATATTCATCAAGTTCACCGGAAGCTGTGGAAAGCTTAGAAGTCAGGTCACTTTTTTGTGCGTTAAGACTTGCCTCCAGATTGGATAACTCCTGCTGTTGCCTTTCAAGTTTTTCCTGTTTTTTTTCAACATTTTTGCGTATATCTTTAAATTCGTCCAACATCTCACGGTCGTAATCACTGATTAATGTTACATATTCTGCTTTATTCAGAAAATCACTCATGCTTTCAGAAGAGAGGAGGATCTGTAGCAAAGATATATTACCCCCTTCGTACATAAATTTAATACGCTCTTTCATAGCAGAGTATTGATTTTCCTCATTGAGTTTGGCAGCAGCTACATCAAGACGGGATTTTTCAATCTCGGAAGTTTTTTTCTCAATTTCTGCTGTGGTATTCTCAAGTTCAGAGCTCAGAGAATCAATATCACTATTGATTGTATCGATTTCCTCCTGAATCTCAGAAGTTTTCTTTTCCAGCTCCTTTGATGAAGGGGCAGCATATGCAAGATTACCGGAGAAAGTAATTGTAACAGTACATAAAAGAGCTGTTGCAGTATGCAGTAAATGAGTTTTCGTTTTTCTTAACATATACAGTTCCTTTCTTTATTTTTACCTGGACAGATGGGCAGTGCGTACCTCCATGTCGTCAAGCCGGCATGTCGGTAACGGGCATGCGCCCTATAAAACCTGGACAGATGAGCAGTGCGTACCTCCATGTCGTCAAGCCGGCATGTCGGTAACGGGCATGCGCCCTATAAAATTAAGTATCGCCAAACTTGTCTGCAAGCAGACAGTTGTCGCTCCTTAATTTTGCACTGCTCATTATACTATAAATTGCTTTATAAATCAATTTTTGTTAAAATGGTTAAGAAATCATTAATATTTGGTGGAAATGAATTTGTGGATTTGTTTATAAAATAAAGAAAGCGGGGATGTATTATTATGAAAAAATATGAAGAAGACCATTATCGTTTTGAAAATATAAAGGGACAGGTTTATCCGTGGATTAAGGATGAATTGAAGGACAGCCTTGCGCTAAATGGAAAGCGTTTGTCGGATGAGACAGTGGCTATATCATTTTTAGGCGATTTGAAAGTTCTTTTTGCTGTTAAAAGAGGAGAGGACAGTTACGAAATTCTTCAGGATAATATGATTGCACCGGATATGGAGATTGAACAATTGTATCACGCAGCATGTGAGAACCTGGTAAGAGATGTTGAATTTGTCATTGGAAATACATGGTATGGTGCATATGCAATTATTGCTGATGGTATTCATGAAGCGAGTTCTCTCTGCTTCAGGCATATCTGGAATGTATGCGTAGAGAAGTTAAAAGATGATCTGATTATTATGGTTCCGGCGAAGGATACAGTGATATTTGCTCCTGCGTCACAGAAAAAAGTAGTAGATGAAATGATTGATCATGGAGAGAAAGCTTTTGAAGCAGCAACAGACCGAATTTCGAACCGTGTATTTATATTCTCTCAGTCAGGAAAGGAATTATCTTTGTATGAAGCATAAAATAAAGATGATAGGATATGATCTTGATGGCACGCTTTTGACTACAGATAAAAAGTTGACATCATACACAAAAGAGGTATTAAAAGAAGCAATACGCAGAGGGATAATTGTATTGCCAGTGACGGGGAGACCTTTTAGTGGTATCCCGGATGAAATTCGTGGATTTGAAGGAATTCACTATTTGATCACATCAAACGGGGCGCGGATTATCGAAGACGGAACTTCTATCTATGAAAGATTGCTTCCTGTCGAAAATGCAAGAAAAATCTTGGATATTTTTGAGGAATATGATACACTACGAGAGATTTATTATGATGGTCAGGGATATGCACAGGAACATGAGCTGAACCAGATTGAATATTATATAAACTCTGCTGCGATGGCGGGATATATTACATCGTCAAGACTTTCTGTTCCAGATCTCCGGGGAAAATTTGAGGAGGAAAACAGAGATCTTGATAAGATACAGGCAATTTTCAGGTACCCGAAGGATAAAGAAAAAGCCTGGAAAAGAGTAAGTGCTTTAAAAGGAGTTGAAGTAACCGGGGCACTTGACAATAATATAGAAGTTAATTCTGAAAATGTACATAAAGGAATTGCACTGATGTGGCTTGCCAAAAAGCTGGGAATCCAACAGGATGAGATTATGACATTCGGAGACGGATCAAATGATCTGAAGATGATTCGCGATGCAGGTGTAGGTGTTGCTATGTCAAATGGGATTGAGAGAGTGAAAGAGGCGGCTGATCTGATTGCAGAATCTAATGATGAAGATGGGGTCGCAAAAATAATTGAGCAGTATGTTCTGAACGATAATTTTGAAGAATAGATATAATGAATAAGAAAGGGAAAAAATTATGCTGGATATTATAAAAGTTATTGTCCTCGGTATTGTGGAAGGAATTACAGAGTGGCTTCCTGTCAGTAGTACAGGACATCTGATTCTGGTAGGAGATGTCTTATCGCCGGGCATGAGCGATGAATTTATGGAAATGTTTAATGTGGTGATTCAGCTTGGCGCGATTATGGCGGTGGTTGTTTTGTACTTTCATAAACTAAATCCATTTTCACCGAAAAAGACGCAAAAGCAGAAGATGCTTACATGGCAGATGTGGATCAAGGTACTTATAAGTTCTGTGCCGGCAGCAGTTGTGGGGCTTTTATTTAATGATCTTCTGGATGAGATTTTTTATAAACCTCTGCCGGTTGCGATTATGTTAATTGTTTACGGTGTATTGTTCATTATTATTGAGAACCGTAATGCAGGCAGAAAGCCTTCTGTCAGGAAGATTTCTGATCTTTCGGTCAGCATGCTTCTGTGGATTGGATTTTTCCAGATGCTTGCATTGATTCCTGGAACTTCGCGATCGGGTGCTACAATAGTAGGCGCACTGATTATCGGAGTATCCAGAGAGGTAGCGGCAGAATTTACATTTTTCCTTGCGATTCCGGTTATGTTTGGTGCAAGCTTTTTGAAACTGGTTAAATTCGGATTCCATTTTACAGGTGCCGAATTGGGACTTTTACTTCTCGGATGTGCGGTGTCGTTTGTTGTATCTGTGTTTGCAATTAAATTTTTGATGGGCTATATTAAGAAACATGATTTTAAAGTGTTTGGTTATTATCGTATTATTTTAGGAGCGATAATTGTTCTGGTGACAGTAGTGCAGATGTTTATGAAATAATATGCATAATTATAAGTGGCTTTTTCTACAAAATATGTGGAAAAAGCCACTTGCATTTTATAAAATATATGATAGAATATAAAACATGAATGCATTTTTATGCATTCATGTGAATACATTTTCTGTGAAAAACGGATGTATGAGAAGAAAAAAATGTATTTTTATAAAATGGAGGAAAGTAATATGAAAATGAAAAAGTTAATCAGTATGGTATTGATCGCAGCATGTGTATGTTCTATGGCAGCATGTGGAAGCAAGGAAGAAGAAAAGGCAGATGAGAAAGAGACTCTTGTAATGGCAACAAATGCAGAGTTCCCGCCATATGAATATTATGAAGGAGAAGATGTAGTAGGAATTGATGCGGAGATGGCAGCAGCTGTAGCTGAAGAGCTTGGTATGGAGCTTAAGATTGAAGATATGGCATTTGATTCAATTATTCCTGCAGTTGAGAGTGGAAAAGCAGATATGGGTGTTGCAGGTATGACTGTAACGGAAGATCGTCTTAAAAATGTTAATTTTTCTGATACTTATGCAGAGGCTACACAGGTTGTTATTGTAAAGGAAGACAGTGACATTGCAGGACCGGATGATCTTACCGGAAAAAAAGTAGGTGTTCAGCTTGGAACAACAGGTGATATTTATGCAAGTGATATTGAGGATGCAACTGTTGAACAGTACAACAAAGGTTTTGAGGCAGTTCAGGCATTGTCTCAGGGTAAGATTGATGCAGTAGTGATTGACGGACAGCCGGCACAGGAATTTGTAAAAGAGGTTGAAGGGCTTAAAATCCTTGATGAAGCATTTACAGAAGAAGAGTATGCAATCGCAATTGCTAAAGATAATGAAGAATTACTTGAAAAAGTAAATGAAGCCCTTGCAAGTTTAAAAGAATCCGGAAAACTGGATGAGATCGTTGGAAAATATATTAAATCAGATGCTGAATAAATAGTAGATAGGAATTGAGATATGTTACAGGAATGGCAGGAAAAATTTATAAACAATTTTATTACAGATAACAGATGGAAATATATCGCAGATGGTTTGTGCGTTACTTTAGAGGTAACATTTTTTGCGGTCCTTATAGGTATCGCTCTTGGATTCCTTGTGGCAATGGTGCGTGCTACCTATGATAAGACAGGAAAGCTTAGAGTATTAAATGCGGTATGCAAAGTGTATCTGACTGTAATTCGCGGAACGCCAGTAGTTGTCCAGTTGTTAATTATCTATTTTGTAATTTTCGGAAGTGTGGATATCAGCAAAGTGCTGGTGGCAGTTATGGCATTTGGACTGAATTCCGGAGCCTATGTTGCGGAGATCTTTCGATCAGGTATTATGTCTATCGACAATGGACAGTTTGAAGCAGGACGAAGTCTTGGATTCAACTATGCGCAGACAATGAGATATATTATTATGCCGCAGGCGTTTAAAAATGTACTTCCTGCACTTGGCAATGAGTTTATCGTACTTTTGAAGGAGACATCAGTATCTGGTTATATCGCTCTTCAGGATCTGACAAAAGGTGGAGATATTATCCGTAGCCGTACATATGATGCGTTTATGCCTTTGATTGCGGTTGCTTTGATCTATCTTGTAATGGTAATGATCTTTTCAAAGCTTGTAAATATGTTGGAGAGGAGGTTGAGAAGCAGTGACCATTAATCGCGGAGAAACTTTAATTAAAGTAGAAGGATTACATAAGATTTTCGGAGAACTGCATGCGCTCAACGGAGTCTCTGAGGAAATAAAAAAAGGAGAAGTTGTCGTTATAGTTGGACCTTCCGGTTCCGGTAAATCAACATTTTTACGATCGCTTAATCTTCTTGAGGTTCCATCAAGAGGGCATGTATATTTTGAGGGGGTTGATATTACAGACAAAAATGTGGATATTAATAAACATCGGCAGAAGATGGGAATGGTATTCCAGCATTTCAACCTGTTCCCTCATAAGACGATTTTGGAAAATATTACATTGGCTCCGGTTAAGCTTCTCGGAAAGAAACCGGAGGAAGCGAAAAAACGCGCTATGGAACTTCTGGAGCTTGTTGGACTTCACGAAAAGGCCAATGCTTATCCGTCTCAGCTTTCCGGTGGACAGAAACAGCGTATTGCTATTGTCCGTTCACTTGCAATGGATCCGGATGTTATGCTTTTTGATGAGCCGACATCAGCATTGGACCCGGAAATGGTCGGAGAAGTTCTCGAACTTATGAAGAAACTGGCATTAGACGGTATGACCATGGTAGTCGTAACACATGAAATGGGATTTGCGAAAGAAGTGGCGACCAGAGTCATTTTCATGGATGAAGGTCAGATAAAAGAACAGGGAACTCCTGAAGAGTTTTTTGATCATCCTAAAGATCCAAGATTACAGGAATTTTTATCGAAAATATTATAAATTTTATATCACTGCTAAAAAGCTGCTGCATTAATGTGCAACAGCTTTTTTGGCGTAATTATTCATAATGATTGAAGTCAGGCAGGTATTACGAAATGTAATGTCAGGATAAAAAAGCTTCATTTCACAAATGGAAAAATCGGCGATATACTGACATTAACAAGAGAAAATAACATATAATTTAAAGGAGTCTGGGAGGTGCAGGTATGATTGGATGGGGAATCATAGCGATAGTGGTTGTTTGCGGAATGTTTAATCTTTATAACAGCGAGAAACACGCCAATTAATAAAAATAGCAAATGACAACCGCAGATAAAAAGCTGCGGTTGTCATTTTGTGCCATAGAGACTTTTGAATATGCCAATTGCGAAATTGTTCTTTAGAGTTTAAAATAATAGTATACAGCAAGAAATGCCAATGTATTATACGAAATGAAAAGAGGGAATGCAAAATGAAATCATTAAGTGAAAGAAAAAATAAAGAATTTGTTTTACAAACCATATATGCTGTTGCCGGAAATCTGATATATTGTTTAGGGTTTAATTTGCTTATTGTACCTATGAAGCTCTATAGTGCAGGATTTATGGGTATTGCTCAGCTGGCAGAATTATTATGCAGACAGGGATTGCATATTCCTGTTCCGGCTTCACTTAATCTTACAGGTATTATTTATTTTGTAATGAATGTACCTTTAATGTACATGGGGTATAAAATCCTCGGAAAAGAATTTGCAGTAAAAACACTGGCAATGACAGGGCTTATGAGTGCTCTTCTCGTAGTGATCCCGGTCCCGAAGGTGCCAATCGTGGAAGATTACCTGACGGCTTGTATTATCGGAGGAATTGTATGTGGTGTAGGAGATGGACTTATCCTCAGAGGAAGATCTTCTGCCGGAGGTCAGGATATCATTGGACTGTGCTGTGCAAAAAAGTATCCGAATTTCAGTGTAGGGAAAGTAGCAATTATAATAAACATTTTTGTATATGGAGTATGCTTATTCCTGTTTAATATAGAAATCGTTATTTATTCTTTGATTTTTGCAACTGTACTGTCAGTTGCCGTTGATAAAGTTCATGTCCAGAATATCAATACAAGTGTAATGATATTTACAAAAAAACTGGGAATTTCAAAGGCAATCATGGAACAGATGGGACGAGGCGTGACGAATTGGGATGGAGAAGGTGCGTATACAAACGAGACATCATATATTCTGTATGTTATGATTTCTAAATATGAAGTGGCACAGATTAAGAAAATTGTGCACAGCATCGATCCGAAAGCATTTATGATTTTCACAGAAGGATGTTCCGTAGAAGGGAACTTTGAGAAGAGATTGTAAGAAAATTTTTATATAGTAACAAATAATCAGGTGTAAAGTTTTTGGTGAATTTTGAAAACTTTGCACTTTTTTGTTTAAAAATGCTGTAACGAAAGATATGATTTTCGGATATATGGGTAAAGAGAGGTGAGAAAATGCTGAATATGGATTCCATATATAATGAATATGCACAGATTGTATACAAATTTTTGATGTCATTGTGCTATGAAGAGGACACTGCTGAGGAACTGACACAGGAGACGTTCTATCAGGCAGTGCGATGTTCGAACAAATATGATGGGACATGCAAGGTGTCTACGTGGCTATGTCAGATTGCCAAGCACTTGTGGTATCGGGAACTGGAACATAGAAAGAAAAAGAAGACAGAAACACTTACGGAAGAGATCGTAAGTATCAGTAAATCTCCGGATGAGGAAATTGAAATGTGAGATTATCAGAGATTTACTCCCAAGTTATATTGATGAATTGACAAGTGAGGAAAGTAATCAGGTAGTAGAGGAGCACTTAAGAGAGTGTGAAAAATGCCGTAAATATTTTGCGTCAATGAAGGAAGACATTCATTCAGAACGGCTAACGGAAGAAGAAAGAGAAAAAAGAAAGGAAGAAATTCAACCGTTACGGAAAGTTCGAAAAGTAAATTTTCGTCGGGTAATGAGTGCAATCTTTTTGACCGCTGTGATATGTGCAATTTTATTCGGTGCATATGAAATGTATTATGGATACGGGACGACCGCAGATTATAAAGATGTAAAAATCACTTATGAAAAAGTGAATGATGTAGTGACTGTAGGATTTCTTCCACAAAACGACAAAATATATATAACCATAGGAAAAGGTGAAAGAGGACTTGAGGTAGTGAAATATCGTGTCAGTCCATTAAAAAAACCAATTCGGGCAGGTGGATATTACGGAGTAACATTTGTAGATGAAAACACGATTTTGAATCCTGAGGGCGGAGGGACAATAGACCTGACCGGAGAAGAAACCATCACAATTAGTTTTGCAGATCAGACAAAAGAAGTGAAGATCATAGATCTCTATACAGAAAAAGGAATTGAAAACTTAAAATAGGTACACCGTATTTTTCAATTTGGGACGTAGGCTTTTGCAAAAAGTCTACGTCCCAAATTTACATATATTTAACACTCTTTCGATTTCAGATTTTACATTCGCCTTTTATGATAATACCTGTGAAGAAGATATAGAATAAATCAAAACTTTATGGAAAAAAGGAGAATGTAAAATGAAAATGAAAAAGTTTATGGCAATTTTAGCTACAGTGGCTATGGTAGGAAGTCTTGCAGTTGGCTGCGGAAGCTCTGATGCAGAAGAGAGCACAGAAGGAGAAGAGGCAGCTACTGAAGAAAGCGGTGATTGGGATTCTTCTATGGATATCACGATTGTGTCAAGAGAAGATGGTTCCGGTACAAGAGGAGCATTCATTGAATTGTTCGGAATTGAGGAAAAAGATGCAAATGGTGAGAAGATTGATAATACGACTGAGGAAGCTCAGATTACAAATAGCACTTCTGTTATGATGACAACAGTTGCAGGTGATGAGTATGCAATCGGTTATATTTCACTTGGCTCTCTTGATGACAGTGTTAAGGCTGTAAAAATTGATGGTGCAGAAGCTACAGCAGAAAATGTTAAGAATGGTACATATAAAGTGTCCAGACCATTTAACATTGCAACAAAGAATGATATGGATAATGAAGTTGCAACAGATTTTATCAATTTCATTATGAGTGCTGAGGGTCAGGCAATTGTAGAGGAGAATGGCTACATTCCGTTAGACGATGCACCAGCATTTGAAGGTACAAATCCAGAAGGTAAAGCAGTTGTTGGTGGTTCCTCTTCTGTATCACCGGTAATGGAAAAACTGATCGAGGGTTATAAGGCTGTAAATGATAAGGCAGAGATTGAGCTTCAGACAACAGATTCTACAACAGGTATGACATCTACAATTGATGGAAGCTATGACATTGGTATGGCATCCCGTGAACTGAAAGAAGAAGAAGCTGCAGAGCTTACAGGTCAGGTAATTGCAACAGATGGTATCGCAGTTGTTGTTAATAATAACAGTACAGTAGATGAGCTTACAAGTGATCAGGTTAAAGCGATTTATACAGGCGAAGCTCTTACATGGGATGAGGTATTAAAATAATATGAAAAGTAAAGCATGGACTGAAAAGGTCATGCAGGGAGTGTTCTTCATTGCCGCCTGCGCTTCGGTGTTGGCGGTAGCTCTCATTTGTATCTTTCTTTTTGCAAATGGTATCCCTGCAATGAAGGAAATAGGATTTGGAAAATTTTTGACTGGAGAAATGTGGAAACCAAAGAACGAAATATTTGGAATTCTTCCTATGATTGTAGGAAGTCTGTATGTGACAGCAGGTGCAATTATTTTTGGGGTTCCTATTGGAATTCTGACAGCTGTGTTCATGGCATTCTATTGCCCCAAAAAGATTTATAAACCACTGAAAACTGCGACTGAACTTCTTGCGGGAATTCCTTCGGTTGTTTATGGATTCTTCGGTCTGGTGGTGCTTGTACCGGCAGTCCGGGAAATGTCAAGGACGCTCAGGGAAATGGGAGTGATTAAACAGGGAGGTAATGGAAGCAGTATACTTACGGCATCAATTCTTCTCGGTATGATGATTCTTCCCACAATTATTGGTCTTACAGAGTCGTCACTCAGAGCGGTTCCGGAGCAATATTATGAAGGTGCGGTAGCACTTGGAGCGACTCACGAAAGAGCAATTTTCCGTGTAATCATTCCTGCGGCAAAATCCGGTGTGATTGCAGCAATCGTGCTTGGAGTAGGGCGCGCGATCGGTGAGACAATGGCTGTCATTATGGTTGCAGGAAATCAGGCGAGAATGCCATCAGGTATTTTCAAAGGAATTCGTACATTGACTGCCAATATAGTAATTGAGATGGGATATGCAGCGGGACTTCACAGAGAAGCGCTGATTGCAACAGGTGTAGTACTGTTTGTGTTCATCCTCATTATTAATTTTAGTGTAGCACTTCTGAACAGGAGGAATGACCATGAGTAGCAATAAAGTGACATTGGGACAAAAATTAAAAACCTATAGAAGAACTCCGGGGTCTTTTCTTGTAATGCTGTTGGTAATGCTATCTGCAATTTTGACATTTACAGTACTTATCTTTTTGATTGCATATATTTTAATTCATGGAGTACCTTATTTGAAACCATCACTCTTTTCACTGACATATAACTCGGAAAATGCATCATTGATGCCGGCGCTTTTCAATACGATAATCATGACATTTCTTTCACTTTTGATTGCAGTTCCGTTTGGAATCTTTTCGGCGATATTTCTGGTGGAATATGCAAAACGAGGGAATAAATTTGTTGAGATCATCCGGTTGACTACCGAAACACTTCAGGGAATTCCGTCTATAGTATATGGCTTGTTTGGAATGTTATTTTTTGTAACAACATGTGGATGGGGATTTTCAATACTGGCAGGTGCTTTTACCCTGTCAATCATGGTTCTGCCTCTTATTATGAGAAGTACGGAAGAAGCACTTAAAGCAGTTCCGGATTCTTACAGAGAAGGAAGTTTTGGTCTGGGTGCCGGAAAACTCCGTACAGTATTTCGAATTGTTCTGCCCTCAGCGGTTCCCGGAATTCTGGCGGGTGTTATTCTTGCAATCGGACGAATCGTAGGAGAGACAGCAGCTTTGATCTACACAGCAGGAACGGTAGCTGATTTCCCGAAAAATGTTATGAGTTCCGGACGGACACTTGCCGTTCATATGTATAATCTTGCCAGTGAAGGTCTGTATATGGATCAGGCATATGCGACGGCAGTTATTCTGCTGGTACTTGTAGTAGGAATTAACACACTTTCGGGTGTTGTGGCAAAACGATTGACGAAAGCCTAGCAAAAACAGATAAAACAGATAAGAGGACAGATTATGAGTAAAATAAGTATAAAAAATATGGATTTATATTACAGCGATTTTCACGCACTGAAAAATGTAAATCTGGAAATTGAACCGAATAAGATCACAGCATTTATCGGACCTTCCGGGTGTGGAAAATCAACATTGTTAAAGTCGATTAACCGTATGAATGATCTTGTAGAAGGGTGCCGTATTGAAGGCGATATTTTACTAGATGGTCAGGATATCTTTAAAGAGATTGATGTAAATCTTCTGAGAAAAAGGGTGGGGATGGTGTTCCAGAAACCGAACCCGTTTCCAATGAGCATTTATGATAACATTGCATACGGACCAAGAACACATGGGATCCATTCCAAAGCAAAACTGGATGATATCGTGGAGAAATCACTTCGGGATGCGGCAATCTGGGATGAGTGTAAAGACAGGTTAAAAAAGAGTGCTCTTGGGATGTCTGGAGGACAACAGCAGAGACTGTGTATCGCAAGAGCCCTGGCGGTACAGCCGGAGGTACTGCTCATGGATGAGCCTACTTCTGCGTTGGATCCTATTTCTACTTCAAAAATTGAAGACCTTGCGATGGAGCTTAAAAAAGATTATACTATTGTCATGGTCACACATAACATGCAGCAGGCAGTACGTGTATCTGACAATACCGCCTTTTTCCTGTTGGGCGAGGTCATTGAATACAATGATACAGAAAAATTATTCTCAATACCGGCAGATAAAAGAACAGAAGATTATATTACAGGGAGGTTTGGTTAAGATATGCGTAATAAATTTGATATGCAGCTTGAACTATTGAATAATCAGCTTACTCATATGGGTGAGCTGTGTGAGGTTGCTATTAATAAAGCAACATCAGCACTTTCTCAGGGAAGTATAGAACAGGCCAGAGAAGTCATTCAGGCAGATGAAGAAATCGACCAGATAGAAAAAGAGATTGAAAGTCTTTGTCTAAAGCTTCTTCTTCAGCAGCAGCCTGTTGCGAGAGATCTCAGACAGATTTCCGC